>JBKQHJ010000264.1:0-92725 GCA_052148835.1 Bryobacteraceae bacterium | reverse complement strand
TCACGCCCGACGCGTATCCTTTCATCGACGTCGAACGCGGCGGCAGCGTGCCAGGCGAGATCGCGGCTTTGAACCATATCTTGCAGCTCGCAGTCCCCGCCAAGACGCAGGAAGGCGGAACGTACATCATTCCGGGTCACGGCCGAATCTGTGACGACGCCGACGTGGTGGAGTTTCGCGACATGCTGGTCATCGTTCGCGACCGCGTGCGCGACATGATTCATAAAGGCATGACGCTCGATCAAGTGAAAGACGCCCGGCCTACACGCGACTACGACACTGAATACATAACAAGTAACAGCTTCGTTACAGCCGACCGTTTTGTCGAGGCGGTCTACAAGAGTCTTTCGCAATGAAAATCAAATTGCCGGCCCTAATACTCGCCACTGCGTGCGGACTCTGCGCTCAATTCGGTCCTCCAGGTCCACCGCCCGCACCGGCGCCAGGAAAAGCGGGCGCACCCATCGATCTCACGGGATACTGGGTCGCGTTCGTGACTGAAGACTGGCGATGGCGCATGGTGACGCCGCTCAAGGGCGACGCCGCGAGCGTTCCGACCAATGCCGAAGCGCGCAAGGTGATCGCTGCTTGGGATCCGGCCAAGGACGAAGCCGCCGGCCTTCAATGCAAATCCTATGGCGCGCCGGCCATCATGCGTGTTCCGGGACGGCTTCACATCACTTGGCAAGACGACTTGACTCTGAAGATCGAAACAGACGCGGGGCAGCAGACGCGTTTGCTCCATTTTGACGGGAACCCCCCGCGCGAAGCCGCGCCATCGTGGCAGGGACATTCGTCAGCGAAGTGGGAAGGCCCCGCGCCGACAGTGAATCCACCAGTTGTATTCGGGCTCGGATTGGCGCCGCGGCTGGGTGCTCGATCCCGTTCTTTAGAAGTCACGACAACCAATTTACGCGCCGGTTATCTGCGCAAGAACGGCGTTCCTTATAGCGATAAGACAGTACTCAAGGAATATTACGACCTGTTCAGTGAACCGAATGCCGACACCTGGTTTATGGTGACAACCATCGTGGACGACCCCGCGTATCTCGCGGTTCCCTTTGTTACGACGAGCCACTTCAAGAGAATCGCCGACGCCTCCGGCTGGGATCCTGAGCCGTGCACGGCGCGTTAATCGGGAGGCAGCTTCCCCTTGAATTAGAAACCTGGCTGCAGATGATCCGCACGTTCTGGACACTGCAGTCGAAGGTCGAGGATTCGCTCAAAAAGCACAAACTCACACTCGCCCAATTCGATCTGATGGCGATGCTACTCGGGCTCGAGGATTTAAATCAGCAGGAGCTGGCAAAGAAATTGGCCGTAACGAAGGGGAACATGGTGGGCTTGGTGAATCGGCTAAGCCGGCGCGGCTTCGTAAGACGAGTTCCTTCACGAAAAGGGCGGCGCGCCAACGTGATTCGTCTGACGGCCGCGGGACGCCAGCTGGTGCGCTCCGCGCTTCCCGACCATACGCGGCTGGTCAAGGCACTGATGGGTCCGCTCGCGAGTGCTGAGCAAGAAGAGTTGCTGGTGCTGCTCCAGCGTCTGGACGAACGCGTTTAGCCTCCAAAGCGCGGCCGCGAAAATACTCTACCGCCCAACGGCAGGCCTCAAAGGTGCGCCAGTATGGATTGGTGCGCAATAAATCGTTTCGTGCGCCCAGAACTTCGCGGCGCGCGAAGCGTTGCAGCAGGTCGCCGTGTTCGGGAACCGTCGCCACATCGGCCGTCTCGGTAGAGAGCCGCGGCGAATCGCAGTTATTCAGCTCCACCGTCACCATTCGTCCATCTGTGACGATGGGATCGCCCGTGGCATTGTGCGCGAATCGCGGAAGGTCCGGCCGGTCCATCCAGTCCAAGATGTTGCCGCAGGTTGAGAACGCCAAATCATAAGCGACTTTGTCGCGCTCCTGGTCAACGTCCGCCTCGATTTTGTGCGAGAGCTTGCTGCCGGGCCGCATATACGCAAAGTCGATGTCGCGAGTCGCGGCTCCGATCCAGATCTCCTGGCCGCGCCATGTGCCGGCTGCTTTCCACAGCCGCAGATGGTGACGCTTGGAAACATCATTCAAGCCTTTCTCCCACGACATGGCCGGCCCGGCGCCATTTAACAACAACAGGGACATGGGTGCGGCCCGATCGCCCCGAAGCTCGGCGACCGCGCGGATCCAATGAATGCGATCGCGAAGTGATGGCGGACCAGGTTGCGCCCAACCGGCGGCTTCGAACGCAGTAGCGATCTGATTGCGAGAGCCGATCAACAGAACGTTGGTAAGGTCGGAAGTCCGGCCGGAGATAGGGGCCGCGGTCCGATCGGGCATCAACGCGACGATGCGGGCCAGTTCCTCTCGCTGGTCGTCTGTGAGCTTTCGAGCAGCGTCCGCGACAGAGTGAACGGGCGGGTTTAGCACCAGCGGCTGGGTTAAGTTCAGTGTCAATTCAACGCCGGCGGGGTAATAAATCTCCGGTTCAGGAAGTTCCATAAGAAGCGAGCGGATGGCCCACTCGGCCAGTTCGGCGTGCACCTCCCACTCCAGCATCGTTCTGATGTAACCGCTCACCCGGTAGCACATACTGCCGGTGGAACGGACACCGTGAATGCGGCCATCCCGAGTGACGCGCTCGCGGCTATTGTCCACCTCAGAAACGTGAGCGAATAGAGGAATCGGCTCGCCGCCCGGCGGTGTGACCCGGTCGAATTCCAGATCGAGCCCGGCTGTTTCGTGGCGCACTCCCAAACCTACGCGGGTGACCGATTTCACTCGGCCGGCCAAAGTGCTTCCCGCCGGTAAGATCGTTTCGCCATCCAGGATCGCTGGCGCGATTAAAACCGCGTTGACCGCCGATCCGCGAACGCTTGCATAGGAACCCACCGCGGTGGTTAGTCGAATATGAAGTGGTGTACCTTCGGGCAACCCGTGAATGGACGAAGCGGCAATTGCCAAAAACACGCTTAGGAGCGTGACCATGGGCAACAGTGTAACGTATTTGGTTCGCCGCTAGAGTTCCAATTGTCCCTGGAACTGCATTTGGAAGGTGTAGAAGAACTGAGAAATGAAAAGCCGGCCGACTTGTGCCACGAATTCGAGCCTTCCGTCTTTCTTGGTAATTTCCACGCTGCGCGGGAAGAAATAGACCAAGGTGGCTTTCCCGTCCGGCTGGCGCAAGATTTCCACTCTGGACGGTTTGATGGTCTTGGCACTCTCGCGCTTGATATAAGAGATGCCGCGCAGCTCGCGTGCCAGGTTGTATTGCTTGGGAATCAGAATGTCATAAACGACGATGGCGTAATGATCGTCGTCCATTTCCGGAGCGCTAGTTTCGCCGGCTTTCTGTTCGGCGGCCCGGACCGGCATGGCGCTTTCCCAGCGGATCGTCACAGCGTCGGGCTTGGGTTTGTAGTGGGCGCGTGCTATGGCGTCGGCCTGTGCCTGGGGGTTCCAGATTTCGAAGATGGCCAAACCGACACCCTTGCCTATGTCGGCCTGCATGTCGCCGCCTGCTCGCCGTTCGTCGGGACTCAAGTCGCGCACGATCTGCGGCGTGATCTGTTTAACCCACGGCGAATCCGTGAGCAACTGTTTCGCGTCGTCCTGGGTCCAGCGCGATATCGGCTTTTGTTGCCAAGCAGGATCCTGGGGCGCAGGTTGGTTCTGTGCGAGCAGCAGAACGGTGGGGAGAAGAAGCGAGCACAACCCAATTGGCCGACACATAAGGTCTTGGACCGCCTTCTTCATTCTAACCGACAGGCGTCCTCGGTACTGTCAAGAAGCTAAAAACTGCGGCAGGCAGGGCTAGGCGGCGGTCTGCCAGAATTTCTTTCGGCTGCCGAGGTACAACTTAAAAGGATTGGGCAGAAAGAGGCCGGTGCGAGCGCGATATCGCTGGTAGGCCTGAGCGAACGGACTTCGCGCGAATTTCTTTTCTTCCTCGGCCGCCGCCAACACGTAAATGACGAGCATGACCGCGAGGGTGGGCGCGAGCCAAAGCCGGCCGGTAGTCACCCAACCGGCAAGCCAGCATAGAAGATAGGAGCAATACAAGGGGTGCCGGATCATCTTATAAGGACCGTGCGCCACCAGGTGAGCTGGCAGATCCGGAGAGAAAGCCGCCGAAAGTGGTTTACGCCAGCTAGCCGTGATCGCCCACCAGAACAATCCCAGAGCGCACAAATACAATCCCGCTCCGCTGGCGCCTCGTAGGTCGGGCACGCCTGGTGTGTCCGCGATCGCCGCGAGATGAAGCAATCCGAAGACGACGCCGAAGGCCTTGACCACTTTCATGCCTGTGGTCAAACCAGCAGGCTGAACGAAGAATCTACCCATGGCCCAACCGAAGCAGGCCAGGCAAGCGATCAGAAGAGTGGCCGAAATCCACTGCCATCCCTGCGCCATCATCTCGCCATCTCGGTTACTGCCGTCAGGCGGATGTTAGAGGATGCGACATGGTTCACCATAGCCGAGGCATCTCCTGCCGCACGGCATATGACGGGAACATCCCTCAGGCGCGAACGGCAGGCATCCATCCATCTGGAATAGCGTGGGCTCGACCGGGAAGAATCGAATCGCAGGATCTCCATATGGCAGCGATATTGCGAGTCATAGAACGAAGGTATGTCAACGCCGCGCGAGCGCAGTTGTTGTCCGCCGATGCGTTTCAAGATCGCCGACGAACAGCGCTGCGTGCTGGCTGTGCTGATCCCTAAAGCGCCACCGCACAATTGGGCGAAAGCGTAGGCCGTCGCGATCATCCGGAGAGCCTCGGTGGTGCAGCGCAAGGCCTCCGAGATCACCCAGCCACCCAATTCTACGTAGGCACAACGTCGCTGCCTGGCAATGCACAGATCCGCCTCCACAGCCGCTTGCAAGCGACCGCCCCAGGTTTTCGATCGCGCCAGCGGAGAACGCGCAATTGCTAAATCTCTGAATGCGGCGCCCTCGTGATGATGGTGATACCGCAAGCACGCGGCAACGCAGCCGTTAGCGTCCAGCGTTAACAAATGCCAGCTATGCTGGTCGGCTTCCTGCACGTGACGGCCATCCGCGACGAGCTCGGTTGGATCGATGGCTCCCTCTTGGACGGCAATTCGCCCTCTTAGCTTCTGCGCTTCAGCTAGCCGGCTCTCATGGCTGACAAAATCGACGACTATATCCGTAAATTCGCCGGGATCAACCGAACCCGGTGCCAACAATACACTTCTTCGTCGTATGCAGTCTGTGTCAAATGAAAACAGTCTCATCCTGATAAAACCTCTAAGAATCAACGGGCGTCCTCCGTGCCGAAGGACCGTGAGATGTGCCGAATGGGGCCCGCCCGGAGGGCGGCAGTACGAAGTCACGGAATACCACTCCTCAGTGGCATACCGCGACTCCTTTCATTGAACCGGGCCAACGAAAGTAACTAAAAAAACTTTAAGCGCGATAGTACCATCCATACTAGGCGGTCGCAAGGAAAAAACCGCTGGCAGCAGTTTTTCTACCATTCAAATCCGATTTATCTCGTTTTGCTGACTGACTGTTAGCTGGATGTTAGTTGAATGTGATAGCAGTACTATAGGGCAACGAGGAGAGAATCGCGGGGGCGGGATTGGATGCTCGGCACACAACGAAAAAGGCCGAACCCATTCCGGTCCGGCCTTGAACTACGCTTACTGAAACGGTGGGGGAACTGGGCCTAGGCTTCGTTCTTGCCGGCCTCGCTCCTCCGACGCTTGGTCACCGCGATACCGAGCAACATTCCCGCGAGTACGACGAGTGAAACGGTACGCGGTTCTGGAACGGCACTCGTCCCGGTGATGGTAAGCTGCGCCGAGCTGGTTGTCGAAAAGCTAGCAACCGACGCAAGCTCTGTGGGCGTCATTCCAGCAATGTTGGCGCTGAACGAACCCGAAACACTGCCGATTGGCCTACCGTTGTCATACTCGGTACCATTCACCGGCAAACTAGCGGTGGTATTGTCTCCGGATGCTGACAGGATGATGGGGGAAGTCCCGCCCAAGGGCGAACAATAGTTCGGCGACGAAGCGCAGGTGTTCCCAGTACCGGGGCCAAAGCTCGTGAGCACCAAGCTTAGGGCGGGGGAAGAAGGAAAGGTCACGGGCACGTCAACCGGGTAGGCGCCAGACATATCGGGCGGGCCGGTCGGGCTGATGGGCGCGCCTCCGTTTACCTCAACGGGGTCGCCAGGGGTTACCGTACCGCCGGAAAACGTCAGGGTCGTCCCAGCGCCAACTTCAGTCGAGGTACCGGTATGAGTATCACTATTGCTGAAAGTGATGTTCGTCGGTGTGACGACCACGTTACCGTCGCCACCCAGATTCAGAATCTGGGATGTGGCCGGATCCTCCAACGTATTAGGGTTGAACACAACAGCAGCAAACGACGGCACCGCTGTCAAAAAAATGAGGCCTAAACCAGACCCCATCAAACTCAATCGCGCGATAGATTTCATTGGTTCCTCCTGCTTACGCAGTCCAGTGACACAAGTATTTTCTTACGGAGTATTCCCGTAAGGGTTACTACCAGTTATCTAACTTCGGCTAACTCACTTCCGGCGACGTTTCGCAGAACCACTAAGTCGCCATCGCGAGCTTCGTGGCTCTGTGAGGATAATATCCCGAAACAAATCGTCCATGAAGTGACAGCGTGACGTAACACGTACTGGCAGCTACAAAAATCTATTTCGATGACTTATCGCGAAACAATTGCGGTTGCTGGTTGGTCTAATTGCAAGCATGAAACGTCTCGCGTGCGTCGCAACCCTGGTGTTCCTACAATTCGCTTGCAGTAAATCGCCGCAATCCTACGTGGACCGCGGAAACTCGTTAGTGTCCGCCGGCAAGTATGCGGATGCCGAGATTCAATATCGCAAGAGCGTCGCAAAAGCACCCAACCTCGCAGAAGGTTATTACAGGCTTGGTCTGGTTGAACATCACTTACGGCGTTCGGCTGATGCGCTGCAGGATCTTCAGCGAGCGACGAGCTTGGATCCGGCGAACGACCGCTACGGAGCCGAACTGGCGGGACTGGCGATTGAAATCTACCAGGCGTTCCCAAGTAATAAGAGTCTCTACGACCAGGCTTCGCATGAGGCCGATGTTCTGCTGAAGAAGAATCCCAACTCGTTCGATGGCCTGCGGCTGCGCGGCGACGTGTTTGTGATCGATCGGAAATACGACGAAGCGTTGTCGGACTTTCGAAGGGCCAATGCTATTAAGCCGAACGACCCGAACGTTGTGTTAGCCATGGCGCAGGTTTTGTTTGCCGAAAACCACGACCGGGAAGGCGAGGAGATAGCTCGGCAATTCCTCACGCTGCGGAAAGATTATCCGCCCATATACGACATTCTGGAAGCGCACTACATCCAAAACCAAAGGACCGCCGACGCGGAAAACCTTCTTCAGGCCGAGGTTGCCGCTATCCCGACGAGCGCTCAACCGCTGCTGCGGTTGGCGCGGCTGTATCGGACCGAAAACCGCGAGCGCGAGATGTCGCAGGCGCTCCAAAAGATCGTGGCGGATCGCGCGGACTTTCCCTCCGGTCCTGCCATGGTGGGCGACTTCTATGCACAGGACCGAAAGTGGGACGAGGCTCTTAACCAATATCGGGCAGGCCTGGCGCGTGCGTCGAACTCCGATCGGATCATGTACGACAAGAGGATGGCACAGGCGTTAGAGGCTCTTGGAAAACGGAAGGAGGCACTGGACGAAGTAAACGCAGTATTGAAAATAGATCCGCAGGATCCGGAAATGAGGTTGATGCGCGCCCTTATGTTACGCCAAAGCCGGGACGCCAAGGAGCGGGATTCGGGAATCGCGGAACTTAAAGCGCTGGCCGGCCAATATCCGGAAAACGCGGCGGTGCATTACAATCTTGCGCTGTCGTACCTGACCAACGGCGACGTCGCTTCCGCGTGGCAGGAATCCCAGAAGAGTTCCAACCTCAGCAAGGACTATGTCGCACCGCGGCTGCTGGCAGCGGAAATCGCGCAGACCGAGCACAACTATGCACTCGCGCTGGAGGCGGCGCAAGAAGCGCTGGCGCTGGATCCCAGTAACGCCGACGCGCGGCTGCTCAAAGTTGCGGCCTTGGTGGAGACCAAGTCATTCCGGCGAGCCGAAACCGAGCTGAACGCTCTCTCGAAGCTGCAACCCAATTCAGAGGTCGTCGATCTGGAGTTCGCCGCGCTGGCCGTGGCCGAGAAAGATTACCCCAAGGCCGAGGTTTTGTATCGACGCTACTACCGGCCGGGTTCTTCCGATCTGCGCCCGCTCCAAGGTCTGCTTCAGGTTTACGATTCGGAGCGGCAATCGGATAAGGGGCAAGCTCTTTTACAGGCTGAGCTCAAGCAGGAGCCCGACTCGCGCCCCGTCCGCATGTTGCTGGCTTCTGTTGCTACCCGGCAGGGTAAATTCGATATCGCGACGGAACAATATCGCTGGCTGCAAGCCAAGGATCCGAAATCGCCGCAAACCTACGCGGCCCTCGGCGATTTGTATCAACGTGAAGGTTCCATTCAGGATGCTCTAGCGAACTACGAAAAAGCCAGCGAACTGGCCCCGAAGGATAAAAGTATTTTGAACATACTTGCGGTTCTGCAAAGCAATAGCGGCCAAGCGAAGCAGGCCATCGCCACGTTAAACAAACAACTGGCGCTCGACCCCAACAACGCCGAGGCAATGAACAATCTCGCCTTCGATTTGGCTGAGACCGGACAGGACCTCGATCGGGCACTCAATCTGGCCGAGACCGCCGCCAGAAAGATACCTGCTGAACCCGGCGTTATGGATACTCTTGCGTGGGTGTACGTCAAACGCGGCTTGTATCAAAGCGCCATCCAGATCCTCCGCACGCTGGAAAAGAAGTATCCGAACGAATCTACATACCACTATCACCTGGCAGTTGCTCTTTTACACGATAATCAGGCCAGCGAGGCTAAACATGAGTTACTTGCAGCGCTAACGGAACACCCGCCCAAAGAGCTGTCCAGCAGAATTCAAGAAAATTTAGCACAGATACGGTAAGTTGCCGTAACAAGCGCGCTCCGTTCGCATCCAATCGGAGAGTCATCACCTCCGTGATGGAAGCCGGGGCGATTGATTTACAGTTGGCGAGTTCGCTAGCGTACCGGCTTCCACCTTTTTCGAACGAACCGAGAACCGCGGCTGGATTCTGGAGCCGCGCCCACGGTTAGGAGGTTTTGCCGAGCGGCGAGACCGGCCGTCAGAGACAATATCTGTATGCCGATCCACGACTCCTCGGTACTATTCGTAACCTTGGATTCTTGCCGCTATGATGCTTTTAAAAACGCCAAGACGCCTAACATGAGCAGCGTCGGACCGTTGCACAAAGCGATGGCCCCCTCCTACTTCACATTTGGCTCCCATGCCGCGATGTTCGTCGGTTTTACTCCAGGCGTGGCTGCCGCCCGACAGCAGTTCCTCAATCCGAAGTTTGGCAAACTATTTCGCTTGGAGCACGCCGGCTTTCCGGGCCAGCGTGCGGGGCTCTTCATGCTTTCAGGACCTAATATAATCACAGGATTCAACCGTCTGGGCTACGTTACGATCGGCACGGGCGCGGTTCCATGGTTTAATCCGGACAATGAGACGGGCCAACTGCTTTCGAGTCCTTTCGAACAGTTTTATTATTCCGGCAACACTTACTCCCTGGCCAAACAACTCCAGTGGATCGCCGACGCTCTGGATGCCGCCGCCAGCAAACCCGTCTTTTTGTTTCTCAATGTCGGTGAGACTCACGTTCCGTATTACTTCGAGGGCGCTCCGTGGAGTAAGGCCGACAACCCGTGTGTGCCGTTCCAGACCATAGATCGCTCCGCCGATTGCCGCATCCGGCAAACTGCTTGTATTGAATTTGTCGATCACATGCTGGGCGAACTTTTGTCCATGTTCTCGGCGGCTACAATCGTTCTGTGCGCCGATCACGGAGATTGTTGGGGCGAGAACGGGCTTTGGGAGCATGGTATTAGCCACGACATGACTTTTACGGTTCCGCTGATCGTGCGAGTTGCAGGCCATGGCATTGAGAGGGTCCGGACTCGAAGCGGCTCCCGCTGAGACCCAGTCGCTCTGTTGAAAATGCCTCCGTTGAAAATAAGAGATAGATAGCACGTGCCAGAGCGATGCAATATCTTGTTCATAATGGCGGACCAGTTCCGCCGCGATGCGCTGGGCTGCATGGGAGGCCATGGTTGGAGTCCGGCTTTGGACGCACTTGCCGCCGACGGCGTGGTGTTCCCGCGTGCGGTAACGAATTCGCCCGACTGCATGCCGGCACGTTTCGCCCTCGCCACCGGGCTTTACCCTCGTCAGACGGGAATCTGGCGTAACGCAAAGCTAACGCTGGCTCCCACGGCCTGGAACTGGATGAAGGCGCTGCGCGACTCCGGCTATCGAACCAGCGTATTCGGGAAAACCCATTTTCACGGGAGCGCTCAACCCAGCGGCGACTTGCGGGAAGGGCTCGATCTGATGCACGAATACGGCTTTGAGGACGTGGATGAAATCGCCGGGCCACGCGGAAACATGCATACCCTGTCGAACATGACCGAACGCTGGCGCGATATGGGACTCTGGGAGCCCTATCGGCGCGATTTCCAGGAACGTTTCGAAACCAAGCCCTATCTGGTGCGCTCCTCGCCGCTCGGCCAGAAACACTACTACGACACCTACGTCGGACAACGCGCGACGGAGTTTCTATCGGGCTGTGGGCAGAGGGAACCGTGGTTTTGCTTTGTCAGCTTCGGAGGCCCGCACGAGCCCTGGGATGCGCCCGCTCCATACGACGTCATGTATGAAGCGACGGGCATGCCGAAGCCAGTAGCACGCATGAGCAACTACGGGAAGGCCGGCGGATTGCTTTCCCGCCTCTTCCAATCAGCGCAGTCGCCGCCCTTGACGCCTGATGAGGTGGCCGGCATGCGGGCGAACTACGCCGGCAATGTTCGTCTCATCGACGACCAGATCCGGTCGATCATCGATACCGTGAAAGCCCAGGGCGTTTATGACAACACGCTCGTGATTTTCACCTCGGACCACGGCGAAATGAACGGCGATCACGGGTTGATCTATAAGCACAACTTCCTGTCGGCCGCGGTTGAGATCCCCCTCATCGTGCGTCCGCCGCAGCGAAGGGCGCTTGCGCGATCCACTGCGTCCACCGCGCTGGTGGAACTGATCGATGTCGGACCTACGGTCCTGGATTACGCCGGCCTCCGGTTGCCGCTGTGGTCCGGCGCGCGTAGTTTGCGTCCTCTGATGGAAGGCCGCGGCGCCACCCACCGCTCCTACGTCGTGGCGGAGTTCGCCGGGCACACCATGATTGCAAACCAATGGGGGAAGGCCGAATTCGACCCCGAGAAACGGCCCACTCTCCTCTTCGACCACGCAGCAGACCCGGATGAACAGCACAACCTGATCGAGGACCCGCGCGCTCGGTCGATGGGAGTGGAACTCGAACGCTCCTGGCGCCATCATTTGGCGCAAAACGCCGAGACCATCCGCATCACGCAATAAAATACTGGCTGGGACAAGCCGGCGAAGCCGTTCGCTTGACAGTGTAGAATATCCTCTAACGCGAGTGTGCGACGGTCGCTCGGAGAGGCAAATGCCCAATGGTTGTTGAATTGGAGCTGGTTTCGGGGAGCCCAGTCAGATTGACGCTTCCCGAAGCGGGGAATTTCGAGGGTTTCTACGTCTTCTCGATGGAATACTCGGGAAGCGCTCAATTTTGGTGGCTGCTGGAGCGCCTTATGACTGCGGCCGGGCGGCCGCTGTACGCAGTGCACGAACGTCTTCGTGACCTGGGATTGAAACGGCAGGAGATCCAGCGTTCCTCCCTGCAACAACTATTGCGGCGGCGTGGGTATGGGTTTGGAATTTTCTTCCAGGTCAATCCAGAATTCCGGGATGATTCTACTGCGAGGAAGCAGAAGCTGCTATTTCTTCGCGATCCCCGCGACGCAGTGGTGGCTTCGTATCGCCATTGGATCGCGGATGCGAGAAAAGCGCCGGATTCCCGGTCCGCCAGCGCGGCCGGTGAAGCTGTTGAACCCGCGCCGTCGTCGTTCACCGAGTTCTTGCAATCAGCGGCTGTCGAAGGTTTGGTAGGCCGCTATCGCCGTTTCGCCGACATGTATCGGTGGGGGCAAAACGTAAGCTTGCTGCGATACGAGAACGCCCTTCCTGGCTGGCATCAGATAGCAGCGGATATTGTTGCAGCACTCAGCCTGCCGCTCGATCCCCTGATTGCGGCGTCGATCGCGGCCGACGTCCCGCCGATCGGCGACCGGCTGCCGGATCAGGATCGTCCACCGTACCCCAGTTTGCCGGACGTCGCCAGTCTTCTGAGCCGGAAAGAAATCGCCGAGATGGAGAATCGGTTGAACGATGTACTGGCGGCCTTCGGCTATCTGCCCAGCGAAGCTTCCAATGTCCGGCCGCTCGCGGCGCCAAAGAACAACCCTGGCGAGGACACGTCGCCGATCCCCCTGGGCGTGTCTGGGATGCTAGCAGCCGCCGGTAGCCCGCGCAATGCCCCAATTGCTGCTCATCTGGGCACGCTCTACGAACCAGACCCGGTGTTGCTAGGGCGCTTGAGGCCGAACGGATCGGCGGAGATGCAGGTGCTGGGCCGGCGGGTAATCATGAATGTCGACGGGACCGGTTGCCGTCCAGTGATCGGCCAGCCGGCCACGGGCGAAAAGACCCTGGCAGCCTTTGGCTGTTCGTTCACCTACGGGATCGCGGTCGAAGATGGGGAGACTTTTTGTTCCCTCTTGCAGGGTATGTTTCCAACTTGGCGAGTGGAGAACCATGGCGTCCCTGGTTATGGCCAGTCGCGGAATTTGATCCAGTTGGAGCGCTATACCCAATGGAACAAACCAGAGTTGGTGACGTTCTGCTGGATTCGCCATCATCTCTTTCGTAACGTGGCCGATATCAACTTGGTCAAGTTGACCACCGAAAACATGATGTGGTCCAGCACCGGCGAGTTCCCGGAACTCCGGCTTCCGCGCGCGACGCTGGATACTAACGGGGCCCTGCAAATGCGATCGGTGCGGGTACCGAGGAAGGAACTCCTAGGCATCGACTTCTCCGATTTCGCAACCGATCAGCACTATGCCGACCAGGTCTGCTTCCGGCTGTTCGAGCGCGCCAACTCAATCGTGACCGGGTATGGCGGAAATTTCTTTGTCACCGTATTGCGCCCGCAGTTGTCTGAATGGCTGGCCGGACGGTTGGCGGAAACGGGGATACCCGTGCTGGATGCAAGCCTATCTGGCGATGAGTACCTGTGCCTGCCCGACGATACCCACCCCAACGCACTCGCTCACCGTCTCTACGCGGAACGGCTCCGCGACTACCTTCAAAGTTCCAAGGCCGCGACTTCAACGGTGTAAAATATCCTCTAACGCTGACGTAAGGCAGTCATCGGAGCCGTAGATGGACATTGAATTGGAGCTTGTTTCGGGCACTCCAATCAAATTGACGCTTCCCGAAGCGGGCGATTTCGAGAGCTTCTATGTCTTCTCGATGGAATACTCGGGAAACATTCAGTTTTGGAAGCTGCTATTGCGCCTTATGGCCGCGGCGGGGCGACCGGTCTACGATATCCACGAAGCCCTGCGCGAGCAAGGGTTGGAGGTGGGCCAAGTGAAGCCATCCGCCTTGCGACAATTGTTGAACCTGCACGGCTATGGATTCGGGACTATTTCGATTTCAATTCTGAACCTCAGAACCCTCCTCTCAGGGACCGGCACAAATTGCTGTTTCTCCGCGATCCTCGCAGCGTGCTCGTGGCTTGGTATCACAATTACATGAGGCAGCCGGGAACAACGCCGGGGCACGGGAGGCATAGGCTGGACGGCGAAACGATGGAGCCTGCGCCGGCGTCCTTTACCGAGTTCCTACAATCGCCGGCAGTTGAAGGTGTGGCGAGCCGCTACCGCCGTTTTGCCGAGTTGTACCGGCAAGGGCGGAACGTAAGCTTGTTGCGCTACGAGCACGCCGCTGCGGGCTGGCATCAGATTGCCGCGGATATTGTTGCGGCACTCAAGCTGCCGATCGAGCCGCTAGTTGCCGCGTCCATCGCCGCCGACGACACGCCGATTGGAGACTCGCTCCCGGAACACGATCGGCCACCGTATCCCCGTGTGCCGAACGCCGCCAGTGTTTTGAGCCGGAACGAAATCGCCGAGATGGAGATGCGATTGGGCGATGTACTGGCGGACTTCGGCTATGTTCCTTGCGAAGCGTCGATTGACCGGCCGCCCGTTGCGCCGAAAAAGAGACCTGGCGCGGACGCGGCCCCGGCGCCTATTCGAGGCGATCTCAACGAGCGAGACCCGGTGCTGCTAACGCGCTTGAAACCGAACGGATCAGCGGAGATGCAGGTGCTAGGCCGGCGGCTAATCATGGATGTCGATGCCACCGGTCACCGTCCCGTGATCGGCCAGCCAGCCAAGGGCGAAAAGACTCTGGCGGTGTTCGGCTGTTCATTCACCTACGGAATCGCGATCGCGGCCGACGAGACTTTTTGTTCGCTGTTGCAAGGCATGTTTCCGGCCTGGCGGGTGGAGAACCACGGGGTCTCCGCCTATAGCCAGTCGCGAAATTTAATCCAGTTGGAGCGCGAAACCCGATCGAACAAACCAGACCTGGTGACGTTCTGCTGGATTGAAAATCATCTCTTTCGCAACGTGGCCGATCTCAGTTTCGTCCAGTTGACTAGCCAAAATATGGCATGGCCTGAGAAACAGCGGCTTCCACGCGCCATGCTCGATAGTAACGGGGGTCTGCACATGGGATCGGTGCGAGTACCGAGGAAGGATCTGATAGGGATCGATCTCTCCGACTTCGTAGTAGACCCCCATTATGTCGACCAGGTTTGTTTTCGTCTGTTCGAGCGCGCCAACTCGATCGTAACCGGGTACGGCGGGCATTTCTTTATTACTACGTTACAGGGGCAGTTCCCCGGCCCACTGGCCAGGCGGCTCGCGGATGCCGGGATCCCGGTAGTAGATGCGAGCCTCTCCGGCGAGGAATACCGTTGCTGGCCGGATGACCCGCATCCCAACGCACTCGCCAACCGTATTTACGCGGAACGGATTCGGGATTACGTCCAGCGATATACGGCGGAGCAGCCCCCGTCCAAAGAAAGTCGAACCAGGGCCGCAACCCGGGAATCGGCTAATCCCCCCGCTGCAGAAAACTCGCGCCGCCACCGAGAGAGTCCAAGACGGTTGGTGTGACGTTGTAAAATATCCTCTTACGCCGGTGAGCGCACCGTCACTCGGAGAGGCAGATGGACATCGAATTGGAGCTTGTTTCGGGCAGCCCTGCCAAATTAACGCTTCCCGAAGCAGGGGATTTCGATAGTTTCTACGTGTTCTCGATGGAATACTCGGGAAACGTTCAGTTTTGGAAGCTTCTGGAGCGCCTTATGGCTGCGGCAGGGCGGCCGCTATACAACATTCACAAAGCTCTGCATGAGCAAGGGTTAAACGCGAGCCAACTCAGACCATCCAGCAGGCAACAGTTGTTGAGCCTGCGCGGCTATGGGTTCGGAATTCTCTTCGATGTCGATCCTAAGTCCCGTGATATGTCCGTCTCGGAACGGCACAAACTGCTGTTTCTTCGCGATCCCCGTAACATGCTAGTGGCTTGGTATCGCCATCGGATGAAGCAGGCGGAAGCAGCGCCGGGCTCCGGTGTGGGTGGGCCGGTGTCCGCAGCGGTTAATCCCGCACCGTCGCCGTTCACCGAGTTCCTGGAATCGCCGGCTGTCGAAGGCGTGGCCGGGCGCTACCGCCGCTTGGCCGAGATGTACCGGCGAGGCCGCAACGTGAGCTTGTTGCGATACGAGCACGCCAGTTCCGGCTGGCATCAGTTAGCCGCGGATATTGTTGCCGCACTCAATTTGCCGATCGATTCGTCGATCGCGGCATCCATTGCCGCCGACGCTCCGCCCATCGGCGACTCGCTCCCGGAACACGATCGTCCACCCTACCCCGCGCTGCCCAACGCCACCTGTGTTCTGGACTGGAAGGAGATCGCCGAGATGCAGGCGCGGTTTGCCGATGTGCTGACGGCCTTCGGCTATGCTCCCTGCGATGCTTCGCATGTCCGGCCACGCGCCGTTCCGAAGCGCAGCCCGAGCGCTGACGCGGCTACGGGACCCCCGGGCTCTCAGGTGCAGGTGAGATCTCCGGCGCCAGCCGTCGCGGTTAAGCCGCGAGAGAGGCCGATCCCGGGCCGGCTCGGCGCGATCTGGGAAATAGATCCGGTGTTGATGGGACGCCTGAAGGCGAACGGATCGGCGGAGATGAAGGTGCTCGGCCGGCGAGTAATCATGAACGTCGACGCGACCGGTTGCCGTCCCGTCATCGGACAGCCGGCTACCGGCGAAAAGACTCTGGCGGCTTTCGGCTGTTCGTTCACTTATGGGATCGCGATCGCGGCCGAAGAGACTTTTTGCTCCGTGTTGCAAGGCATGTTTCCGGCCTGGCGGGTGGAGAACCATGGCGTTCCCGCCTATAGCCAGTCGCGGAATTTAATCCAGTTGGAGCGGGAGACGCAGTGGAACAAACCAGACTTAGTGACGTTCTGCTGGATCCCAAATCATCTGGAGCGCAACGTTGCCGATATCAACTGGATCAAGTCGATCAGCGAGACTTCGCTCCGGGCGACCCGCGAAGTACCGGAGCAACGCATGCCGCGCGCGGTTCTGGACGTCAACGGGGTACTCCAAATGCGATCGGTCCGGGTACCAAGGAGGGAGTTTCTCGAAATCGATTTCTCCGACTATGCAACGGACCCTTATCATGCTATGCAGGTGTGCTTCCGCCTGTTCGAGCGCGCCAACTCGATCGTGACCGGGTACGGCGGGCATTTCTTCGTCACCACCCTGCAGGGGCAGTTATCCGATGCGCTGGCCGGGCGCCTGGCGGACGCTGGGATTCCGGTGGTGGATGCGAGCCTCACAGGCAATGAGTATCTCTGTTTGCCGGACGACGGCCATCCGAATGCACTCGCCAACCGGCTTTACGCCGAACGAATCCGCGACTATCTTCTGAAATACGCGGGCCAGCAGCCTGCTTAACCGCATGCCTACCGTCATTGGTGTGTCGGCGTTGTATCACGACGCGGCCGCCGCGGCGGTGATTGGCAGCGAGATTGTCGCGGCCGCACAGGAAGAGCGCTTCAGCCGCCGCAAACACGATCCGCGGTTTCCGAATTCCGCCCTGGATTACTGCATTGGGCAGGTGGGCGGGCCCGAGAAAATAGATGCGCTAGCTTTCTACGAAGATCCGGCGCTGGCGTTCGACCGGGTGCTGCGCAATACCATCGATCTGGCGCCGGAAACCGAGCAGGCATGGCCGGCCATCGCCCGGTCCCAGCTCGGCCAAAAGCTGGCGGTACTAGAACGATTGCAGCGCGTCTTCCCGGCAGGAGCGGCGCCGGAGGTCTTTATCGTCGACCATCATGTGTCGCACATGGCGTCGGCTTTCTACCCTTCGCCGTTCCACGATGCGGCGATCGTGATCGTCGACGGAGTTGGCGAGTGGGCATCCACCACCATCGCCGATGGGGCCGGCACCGAAATGACCCCGATCGCGCAGATACACTATCCACATTCGCTCGGATTGTTCTACAGCGCCTTCACGTATCATTGCGGGCTGAAGGTGAACTCGGGCGAATACAAGCTGATGGGGCTCGCTCCGTATGGCACGCCCCGCTACGTAAATCTGATTTTGGATCATCTGATCGACCTGCGCGACGATGGCTCGTTTTTCCTGAACACGGCGTATTTCGGGTTTCTGACGAGTGATCGGGCCACCAACGCTCTATTTGAGGAACTGGTTGGCAGTCCGCGGCGCGAGCCCGAGAGCCCGCTGACGCCGATGTATATGGATTTAGCGGCGTCGGCGCAGGCCGTTCTCGACCAGGCGATGCTCGGCATTGCGCGGCGAGCACTCACCCTGACGGGGCGGAGCAATCTTTGCCTCGCCGGCGGGGTGGCGTTGAACTGCGCCACCAACGGCAGGCTCATGCGGGACGTGGCGGGCTTGGAGGGAATTTGGATTCAACCGGCTGCCGGAGACGCGGGTGGCGCTCTGGGGGCGGCCTTGCACGTAGCGCATCGTCACTTCGGTTGCGATCGGCATGCCGGCGTGGGACGGGCGGACGCGCAGAAAGGAAGTTTGCTCGGACCCGCGTTTTCGGACTCCGAGATTCAACGGGCGCTCGAAGAAGGCGGACTCTCCTGGCATTTCGAGGAAGATCCGGACGTGCACACGGCGTCGGTGGCTCGGGCCTTAGCCGACGGCCTGATCGTCGGGCGTTTCGACGGCGCCATGGAATTCGGTCCACGCGCCCTGGGCAACCGCTCGATTCTGGCCGACGCGCGGCGGCCGGATGGGCAACACCACATCAACTTGCGTATTAAGTTTCGCGAAAGCTGGCGGCCGTTCGCGCCCGCCGTTCTGGCCGACCACGCCGACTCATATTTCGACCTACGACAAGAAAGCCCATATATGCTGTTAATTGGCAACGTGCGCGAGGAATTGCGAGAGCCGGCGGACTGGTCCGGTTTCCTGGGCGGCGATCACAATCTGATGAATTTAGTAAACCAGAAGCGCTCTTCGATTCCGGCCGTAACCCACGTCGACTACAGCGCCCGGGTACAGACTGTGGACCAGCAGCGGAATCCGGCGTTCCATCGGCTGTTGCAGCGGTTTTTCGAGATCACGGGTTGCCCGGTTCTCATCAATACATCGTTCAACGTTCGCGGCGAGCCGATTGTCTGCACGCCGGCGGATGCCGCGCAATGCTTTGTGAATACCGGAATTGATGTGTTGGCGATTGGACGGTTCTTGGTTTTTAAGCAGGAGCAAACCGAAGGGATTCGATCGCGCGAGGGAGAGGTGGCGCACGATGCCGACTGAGGACACACGCGCCGCGGCCCTATTCGCCGACATGCTGCTGCCGCTCGGGCATGCCAATCGGAGGCGAGGCATCGCTTATTTGGACCGTGGCCCCAGGCGGCAGAGCTACTGGAGCGGCGTCGTTTCACGAACCGGCGGGCTGGCGCAATTAAACCCGTCGGCATGCGATGCGGGTTCGATTCTCGCGTCGCTGGGCGATTACTGGGCGCGGACGAAGGAGCCAAGCTTGCCAAAACTCCTGCCACGCCTCGAAGAGTTGCGCCAGGAATTGAGTGGTGCGGCGCCATCGAGCGATGGCCAAGAGCCACCCTTCACTGACTTTGTCTACCCGCTCTTCTGATCGGGTTGCCTTACTGGGGACGCGGCGCCTATTTTGCAGACGCTTGCGGCGCAACCGGTCGAATTTCGCGAAGCAAAACGCCCTCGGTTGCATGGCCGGCTAATACAGGCGCTTGGGCGCCGCCCGCGGCGCGTTCCTGTTCCTCACACTTGACTCGGACGCGGTCGAATTCCGCGAACCACACTCCCCGATTGCGCTTCAACAGCGAGTCGAGCCGTGCCGCTTGCGCCTCCATCCCCTTGTAAACTTTCCGCAGTTCTTCGGGCGGGAGAGTATAGACGCCGAACTCAGGCGGATTCAAAACCGTATTGACACCGACGGTACATTTCCATTCGTCGCCGAACAAGCAATAGTCGCCAAACTCGTGCCAGTTCTGGCGCATGAAACAGAAGGTCAGCGAAAGATCCGTCCCTCGTTCGCGAGTGTAGTCCCGGAACCGCTTCAGGATTAGAAGCTGTTCGTCGTAGTTGGCATTGACGCGAATGCTTTCGACGGTTTCCTTGGTGGCGCCATCGAGCGAGACCGCGAAGCTCATCGGCAGGGCTTCCATGATGCGCTCGATTCTCGAATTGTACTGCGTGCCGTTGGTGGTGATATGACACGGCGTGGCCAATCCGGCAGCGATCATGGAGTCCCAAAGACGAAAGTACTCGACCACCAGGAAAGGTTCGCCGCCCAGGAATTTCGCGCGCCTCAGATGTGGCAGATAGGGCTGAAGAGAATCCAGGAATTCGTCCGAATACAGTCTCGGCATTGGCGGCTTCTTTTCCCGGTGCGCCCGAATCGCCGAGGAATGTTCGCCTCGGCACATGACGCACTCCAGGTTGCAAGCATTGCTGATGGAGAATTCCATCTGCTGGGGCCATTCCGGCGCCGGCGACGGAACATGAAATTCGTCGAACCGCCGCATGGATGCATTCGTAAACCAGCCGCCTTTAGTCTGGTTTTCGCAAAACTGGCATCCCGGCCCAAACTGGTAGTCGACTAGGGCATCGCGAAGAAGCTTTAGCTTCGCACCCCGCCACATTTCGTCGATACTGTCGCGCTGAGCATTGCCCAGTACATAAGTCGAATTATGACAGCAAACTCGAACCCGGCCGGCATAGTCAAAATAGAGGTTGCCGAAGGGGGCATAGCAAAGAGACCGCACGGCCTTTTTTGACAAGTCTCTGGTTCGGTCATACTGCGCGAACATTTCACCGTTCATAATGGGACTCCTGAACGAGCGGCTTGACGTTAGCTACTGCGGTCATAGTATTTTTACCACGTCCAGGCGCAAGAGGATAGTGGGCCCGCTTCCAGCTTTCCGGCAGATACAGCTTTCGGAAGCATGTTGGTACCAGTACTCACCATCGATTCGAAATATATGCCAGCTTACAAATACCACCCACAAAATTCCTGCAGGGATCTTCGCCACTAAGACTGGTAGCCCGAAATGTGTCTTCGGCGTCTGGAGATTACAAAGGTTCAAAAAAAGGTTGATCTCAAGTGGCTAAAAAAGAGCTAGGCCAGTTTATACTGCCTGGTACGGGTAGCCGACATGGGCCTCCCAAATGAAACTTGACCAAGTTCGAGGAACAAATGAAACGCACAAGCTGGTATGTAATTGCCTTCCTGACGACACTCGTAACGCTTTCGGCGTTCGATTTGGATCCGGAGTTCGGGATCTGCCGTTATAATCTGAGCCCCAGAGAGCGGACCACTGTCCTGCCGGCCATCCGCGCGTTGGGTGCGAGCTGGTTTTCCACCACCTACAACACCCGTGCGAAGCCTGAGGATTTTGTCGACCTGGTTCGCCAGGTTAAGCAGCAGAACCTGAAGATCATGGAAATAGTGGAGCCGAGCCACACCGATTACGACGAGGGAGTGGTGGCGGGAAACGGCGGCGGAGACGAATTCAAGCGTCGCTGCGGATTCAGCACCGGCTCAGCTAAATATAGCGCGCTGAACCCCGACAAACTAGCAGCCCGTTTGAGCTCCCAGTTCGATGCACTGAAGGCAGCCGGGCTGACGATAGACGCGTTTGAGATCGGCACGGAAGTGGACTGGATCTGCTTCGACGGCGATATCCCGGAGGGCCATGATGCATCGCAGGCCGAGTTGATGACGATCGTGCACGGATATGCCAAGTTTCTCAAGGCCACCGGAGGGTTGATTCACTCTCAATTTCCCGCTGCGAAGATTATCACTTTCGGAATTGCGCACATCAGCGACAATGACACCCCGCCGCATCACGTCAGTCGTCCGGCACGCATCATTGCGGCGTTGCGGAACCTGGATGGCGTTAACTATCTGGACAACCCCGCGTACCGTGTGGATGCTTACGGCGAGCACATCTACCCTAAGCCCAATTACATTGCGAAGGACACCCAGGACAAAATGCGCGAGGACATCGGGATTCTCGGGCACGACCGGCCGTACTGGATCACGGAATGGGGCCTCAACAGCAAGAGCTTCCCCAACAAGGAAGTCGCGACCCGTGTACAGGCGGCCTCCGAGTTCTATCGCACGCTCGACAGCCTCCATGTCTCCTTTGGCCCGCTTTTCTACTTCGGTTATGACTGGGCGGGAGGCAAAGGCTTGACGGATCAAGGCGGAAATCCGCAGCCGGACGCGCAAGCAATCCTACGTCAAAGATAGACCCGCTCGCTAGGGGGGAAACCGCGGGACGGCTGGAGGCCTAACGGCCGTCTCCGTTCGAGCATCGGCTCGGTGCATAGCTTACTGGCTAAGGGCATACCCGAGCAACCGCTCCGAGTCGCCCAATCGTTCGCAGTCTGGCTGGTTGGAAGCAAAATGGGAATGCTCTCCAGCGTTGTAACAACGGTAGAGCGGAACGGTATTTTCCTGCGGCTGGCTATAAACCCAGCCAGCCGTGCGCAGCCGTTGATAATTGTCGGTACAAAACTTCTTCTCTTCCAGGATATGATCGGGATGCCCCGGCTCTTGGCTGAAACAATCTTCCAGCGGCACCGACGATTTCGCAGGATCGGCCGCAGTCATAAGGTATCCTAGTTTTCCATCGAGCTGGTAGCTCTTGTAGTTGCCCGGCACGGCGGCTGTAGTGGCCCACCGGTCGTGGAGCTTTGGGTTATACCATCGAGCCAGCAGGATTCCACTTTGCGGCGTCACAGGCTGCGACGCAATCGATACTTCTACGGGGCGAAAGACCAGGTATCGCTGCCCCATGGTTTCGTTAGGCTGCACGTACATATAAACCAGGTACCAAGAGAGCCCGAGCTGGTTTGAGCCATCGCTCGCGTCTATTAGGACGGGGTACGCGATTAATTCACTTGGATCGGGACGCTTCCAGCTACCGCCTTCCAACGGAAAAAACGGGTCGCGAAGATGGGTGAATGTGGTATGGTCGGTGGAAAAATAGAGTCCTATACCGCCATGCACACCGCCGAGTAGCATTGCTTCGCCCGTGGCTTTCAAGCGTGCGGCGCTGTTGGACACGCTTTTCAGAGGCGTGGCCTGACCTCCCAGTCCGGGCTCGTTCCATTGGCCGTTGAAGAAATGCTTCCACTGGCCGGGTGTGGGATTGTTTATAGGGGCACGCGCGACGACGGTAGCGTAAATCCCCGGACGTTTGCAGTAGGCGTACCAGAAACCATCTCCGCCATCCACCGCTGTGCAGTCGCCTTCGCCCGTGACTCTACCGTACGTAGCAGTGTCCGGAGCAGTAAGTATCAAGCCGGCACTGTTCCAAGTGAGGCCATAGTCACGCGAAGTGGCCAGCGACATGGATTTGCGACCCTCATTGGTGCGGCAGCCGGTCTCATTATGCACCAGGGCCAACACCACAGGTCCGAACACTTCGGCGTGCTGAATCCACCGGCCACAGGAATCGAAGTCACCCGGGGCGCCGGGCCGCAGGACAGGAGTCAGTTTGCCATCCATGGACCAGGGGTGGTCGCCATCCATGGCATAGGTGGTGGCGCTTGCGGTAAAGCCGCGAAAACGGCCGTCGGGAAGCTTGATCTCGGAGAACGTGTTGTCGTAGAGGCTCGGCGCGGGTCCGCCCACAACGCGGGGTAGACCCACGCGGATGATCAGGCACTCATGGCAGGAAGCACCGTTGGCCGGCTGGGTGAGGGGTGGCGTTTGGGAATTTCCCGACTGTCCCACGATTGTGGAAGCACAAAGCAGTAAGCCAACGCGTATCAGAAACGAGCGATGTGTGATATACGGAGGGCGCGCAGGAGATAATGTTCGAGCCATGGCAAGAGTCTCCTGTCCCCGATTCTACCGACTGCCGAATCCGCCCGTCTAGGATCGAGCCCAGTTGTACCAGGACGAGGTGGGGCGGTTGATCAGACACCAGACGTCCTGAGCGCCATGCCACGCTTTCTCGCGGAACTGCAGCACCTGGATGTCGGGGTTCAAAATATTCTTCTCGATCCAGGCCGGATAGATAAACGCCATTCCATACTTATCGACGGAATCGTATCCCGCGTAATGATAGCTGTAAGGCGCAAACCCGAAAGAATGTTCTTTTAGATCGGCGCAGATCTTTTCATAAGCCGGCTCATGAATGGTCTTGAAGAGGTTCTCGTGCGCATATTGCATGCCTCGCCCGCAGGTTGTAATGCACAGGATGCCATCGTCCTCGAGACTGCCCAAGAGCAGCGCGAAAAGGGCCTTGCATTGTGCTTCAGGAAGATGAGAGGCTAGACTGCCGCACCAAATTAAATCGAATTTTCGCGGTATAGACACGGTGGCAAGGTCGGGCGCCGAGTAAAACGGATGGGCGCCGAAACGATCCACGCAAAAGTCGACGCCCGCAACATTGATATCGCCGGCCCAGAGTTCGCTCTCGGGAAATGCCGTCTTAAGAAAGCGAGTGACCCGGCCATGAGCGGAGGGGAAATCGAAGATGGCCTTCGGCAGCGGGACGTCGGCGGTGATCAGCGCGTCGATGACGCATTTGAGCCCGGAACGTCCTCCATACATGTAGTGCAGTCTCGCCCACTCAGGTTGGCCCTTGCCTAACCCGTTCCACATCTCATCAGCGGACGCAATACTTTCATCGGAATCGCGCATCGACCGATGATAACGGGCGATCAGGTCCATCGATCTGGCTTCCGAGGAGAGCGACCAGGCGTTATCGATGGGGCGATGCGGGAATTTCGCCGGGTCCACTAAATCTACATCGGAAGCCATCGGTGAATGGTTCTCCTTGGAATTAGAATCGCTTCCTATGGGCATTCGATTTCGCCAATCAACTTAACCCTGTGTCCTTCGAACCACCCTATGGCTTCGCGCAGAGTAATCAGGAAGCCGCTTTCGCTCTCGCTTAAGTATCTCTGAATGGGCCCGCTTCTTCCTCCGACGTGGTGCAGCAGCTTCTCATGACGCTTTACAGCTTTAACGGAGTAGCCGGCCTTGAGTACCTGGGACTGCAGTCTCGTGGTGCCCCACCACCAGGGCAGCGATTCATCCAGCCAAAAGCGCTCGTAGAGGAATCGATCGATCAGGAAACAGTATCCGTCCGCTCGGGGCAACACACCGTTGGCGAAGCCAAGACTGGTGATACCGGTCTCATGAACATTCAGCATGGCCTGAAGCCAGCAGTCCGCCCGGACCTCGATATCGGAGTTCAGTAATAGAATGTGCGTCGCTTGGGTTGGACAGCATCGGACCCCAAGATTGTTCCCCGCGGCGAAGAACAGATTTTCGCGTGAGAGCACCAGCCTGTCGATGGCTCTCTTAGTAAACAAATTTTGTAATACGCGCCGCGTAGGAGGTTGCGACCCGTTATCGACAACGATAAGCGAGTGCGGTTCGCTGGTATGCGATTTTATGGAAGTAATCGCCGTGCGGCAGTATTCCGGCGCGTTGTGGCACAATACGACGATCGCCGTATGCACCTCCGGCGCGGGCGATGCAGTATCCTTCGGGATGTGGAAATACCTCCGTCAGTGCGCCGGAGCGCGAGCTGGGCCGTCTCGGAACGAGAATATCACATCGGATCATTGTGTAAAATTAGGAAAGCCAACGGCGACGCATGAAGGCCCGCAAGCGAGCGACGCGTAAAGCGGATGGCGTCTCTGTCACCGAGCCGGCAGCCGAATCTCTGTTGGGGCCGCCACGGCAAGCTCTACTGGTGTACGCGGACACCAACAATCTCGGCGACGAAATTCAGAGCGTTGCCGTCCAGCGCTTGCTGACCGATGTCGACACTCAAGTGGATCGCGATAACCTGGCCTGCTTCGAGCCGGCGGACCGCGTTCAACGCCGGATCGTGCTCAACGGCTGGTACAGTGGCGGGCCGGAAAACTGGCCGCCTTCGGAATATCTGGAGCCGCTACTCACTTCGATGCACATCTCCGGGACTCCCGCGTATCGATCGGGCTTGCGCGCCGTCGATGTGATGCTGGCGGAGCCCTTGGCTGAATATCTGCGGCGTTACGGGCCCGTTGGAGCGCGCGATCTGAGCACGATGCGCCTTCTAAAGCGGGCGAATATCGACTGCTACTTCTCCGGGTGCGCCACGCTTACCCTTCCGCGCAGCGTCGACGATCGCGACCAGCAGTTGCTGGTGCTGAATGACGTGCCGCCGGCCGTCGTATCCGCGATTAAGGCACGCACCAAGAAGCGCATCGTCGAGACCTCCCATACGGCGTTCTACCAGCGCGATCCGAATCGCCGTCTGGAGCGCGCGCGCGAGTTGCTCGAGGTGTACCGCGGCGCTGGCTGTGTCGTCACCTCCCGGCTGCATTGCGCGCTTCCCTCCATGGCGATGGGAACCCCCACCCTGCTGCTGGACGTGGCGAGCGATCAGCACCGTTTTGAGGGATTGAACGAATTGCTGCACCATTGCTCAGTCCAGGATTTCCTGGCGGGCAACGCGCCTTTCGATCCGGAGCATCCGGCGCCAACTCTCGATCGTCACTTCGACCTGGCGGCGGGATTGATCGACCGAATCAAATCGTTCATCACGGCCCCCGGTCGAGAGGACCCCCTACCGTATCCGCTGACGGACCAGCAGCGGCTGGAGGGCGCGCGCCATATTCAACGACTTCTGGTTGAGCGCATTGACGGCGTGCGCAGGCAACGAGAGCGCGTTTCCGTGGCCCACGGTAAACTCGTAGAAGCGGTGAACAGGTTGACCCAGCTCAGTGACGTCACCGAAGAACAGCGGAAGTGCTTGACCGAGATCGAGCATGCCGCCGCCGATCTCAAGAGCGTTCTTGCGTCCTGAGGTGGTCGGCTGATAGCCATGCGCTCCATTGCACTGAACCGATGATCGCCGCCCTGATTCTGGCCCATCATTCTCCTGAATTGCTTGCCCGGCTGGTGCGGCGTCTGGAATCATATGGGGCACAATGTTTTATCCATATCGATGCAAAAGTGGATATCGTTCCGTTCCAGGCGGCCTGCTCCTCGAGTTCCCCGATCTTTGTCAAGTCTCGAAGGAAGGTAGCTTGGGGCGGTTTTTCACTCGTTGCGGCCACCATCTCGCTGCTCTCGGCGGCGATATTGGATCCCCGTTTCACTCATCTTGTTCTGGTCTCAGGCGACAGCTACCCAATCAAACCACGGGAGCAATTCCGGCAACTGGTGATGCGCCCGTTCGAGCAGATGGAACATCGCGTGGTGCCACAGACGAGCCCACTATACAAACGCATCACGGAGACATACTTCCCCGAGACCTCGGTGCCCTTCGTGCCTGACGGTGACGCCAATTCCGCCGCTCGGCGGCGTGTGACGAAAACAACGTTCCTTCAGGTAAAACGGGCCTATAAGATGAAACAGCGCGGTTTTCCCTGGCAATATTCAAAGGGAGGTCAATGGTGGAGTCTCACGCGAGAAACCGCGCAGAAGTGCCTGGAGGTTATTGGCCGCGAATCGGAGTTGATGAGGTGGTTTACCTATTCACTGGTGCCCGATGAAGCGGTGTTCCAGACCATTCTCGAGAATTTCGGCCCATTCCGAATTGGAGCCGGGATGCCCGTGTACACCGTCTGGGATGGACGCGCCCATCCACTCGAATTCTGCGATCCCGCGCATCTGGAAAAACTAAAAAACGCTCCCACTCCTCTGGCGCGAAAATTCTCACTCAAGAACGGATCTGCGTTGCTGGATCTGCTCGACGAGTGGATGGATGCGTAATCCGGATCCAACCTGGCGGAGCATTTGCCCGGAAGGAGCCAGAGGCCTTCACGCAACCTGTGGTGCTAGAATACTCGAACCAGTGAAGATAGAACAGAGGGATCCGGAGCAATTTCGCGATGCGAAAGTTTAAAGAAGCCGATATCCTTTCTTCCGCTGCCGGGCCGTCTCAAAGCTACCAAGTCTTGCTGCATGACCCCTTGAAAGGAAAACAAAAGCTGCGTTCCGCGCCGCAATATATCGACAATCCTTTTAGCCAGAACTTCCATGACGGTTTTACGAAACCCCATCCCATCAACTTAGCCGACCAGTTCTGCGTTGAGATTCCGGACGCCGTTTTGTTCGGAGAACGGGCCGCTATAACCCGCGACGACATCCTCACAACCGACTATCGCTCGTCGCCTCCGGCGCAGTTGATGTTTCCGCTGGGCGTGCGCAAATTTGAGATGATGGAGCCCACCGTAGAAACAGATGAATTCTTAACATCTGATAGAGTGGACCACCCGCAGGTGGAAATCAACGAAACGGCTTGTCTACTCTCGTCAACGGAGCATTGGAATTATGGGGCGGTTCTTCTCAGGCAAATCCCAAAGCTTTTGATTCTTCGGAAATTGGGCCTATCCGAACTCCCTGTTCTATCGCCTGGTTCGCGCTGGCACAAGGAGATGTTGCAGATCTTCGGTGTAAAGAGGATTGTGGAGCACAACCGGGATAAATCGTATTACTTAACAAAGCTCATTGTTCCGAGTCAGAAGACCCACTCGTTTTATTGCGATCAGGATGTGGTTCAGATGTTTGATGAAGTTGCGTGCAAAATCAGCGCAAGCGTCCCGACAGCCGAAGCGCCCTGGCTGTATGTGTCCAGAATTACGCACGGAAAAAAGCACCCAAATTACAGGAAGTGTCTCAACGAAGAAGAGCTGGCAAATTCCTTGCTCCGATTCGGATTTAAGGTGATAGAGCCGGAGAAATACCAAGTTAAAGAGCAGATTGCGATATTCCGATCCGCCCGCTTCGTGGTTGGGCCGTCGGGAGCAGGCATGTTTAATACTCTGTTTTGCCGGCCCGGGACAGAAGTTTTGTCTCTTGAGCCGCTGCCAAATTGGATTTGGCTGCATTGTAATATGTTCGGCAGCATGGGGCATAATTATGGATTTGTTACAGGCGGGGCGATGGCCGACGATCCCGAGCCGGTGCAAAAGTCATGGATGGCCGATATCCCGGCTGTAATCAGGCGTGTGGAGCAAGTGATGCGGAAGCTCGACGTTTAGGGTTCCGGTTCGGGCTATCTGGCGTTTAGGCTTAGTGCGGTCCCGCACAAGTCCCGTTCGGGAGCTGGTATTGGCACAGCAGCGAGAACGCCGCGACGCCATTCGGCGTACCCACGTATACTTTGCCGTTGACAACGGTCGGCACCATGAATTTGTTACCTGCTCCGAACTGATCGCGTCCGCCGGCCGCCTGGTTGCTGTTGTAAAGTTCCTGGGCCAGATTATCGGTCGAGTATGCGTGGAGCACGGCGGGCGTACTGTTCTCCACGGCCCAGAGGATGCCGTTCGCGAGACCATTCGCCGAAATACTCGGCGTGGTGCCGGGATAATGGAACTTGTTACTCGTCATCGAGGTTGGCGTTGACGGGAGACGGGCGTTACTGAACTTGAAAGCGCGTAAAAAGCCAATGGTCCCGAAATACATCTGGCCGTTGTAATAAGCCGGCGTGGACCACATGCCGCCGGGCAGCGCGCCATAAATCACCTGATAAATATCGCTATCGGTGTGGGGATTAAACTTTCCCATATTGCCGCGGTCCAACATATAGAGATTGGTGTCCTTGCCAGCTCCAATCACCAGATGACGCAGGCTGCCGCTGGAATCCTTCATATCGGGCAACACTACCGCGCCGCCCGAACCTAAGTCCTGATCCACTTGGGTTTCGTAGTGAGTGTCGTCTACGGAAAAGTAATCCGCCACACTTAAATGACTCCCCGTGGCCGAAAGTTTGATGAACGCGTTGCCGAAGTCGCCGTCGACCGGAAAGCCCGCCGGAGTGAGAGTCGTGTCGAAAGTGCCGTTGGCGTCTATGAAATAAATATTCCCGCTGGAATCGGCAGCCGGGCCCGCGCCCGACATCCAGATGGCCCCCGCGTAGCCGTTGGGAGTGAGGTTGAGGACGCTCGTTTGCGCCAGCGTGGTGGCGTTGTAGCCCATGATCCATCCGGTATACGGGCGCTTATCGCAGTGAGACGACCATCCCAGGTACACGACGCCGTTCAGTAACAATAAGGCCGATCGCTCCACATAATGTTTAGGGTTGAAGATAACGTAACCGCCGGCGCTATCGTCGCCGGTTCCGGGGTATTTCGCGGTGATTTCCACAACGCCGAGCGACTGGCCGGTGCTCAGATCGACCCTGTGCAGCCTTTGATGATAATCCCCCGAAAAATCCTTACTCATGGCGACGGCGAAGATCACACCGTCCCTGGTGCCAGCCTTGAACGCAATGACCGGCGTCGAGGTAATACCGATCTGAGGAGTCACTAGTCCACAACCGAGGTCGTCGGAAGCGGTCTCGCCAGTGGGCAGCAGCGAGGCCTTCCAGATTTCCGCGCCGGTATCGGCATCTAGCGCGTAAAGGCTGTCGTTCTCCGTGGCGACGACGAGCACGTTACTCATCGCATGATCGGGGATCACGACTTGAGAAACGTACAGGGGTTGCGCATCCACCAAACCATCCAATGTCAGCTGGAATAGCTTGCCGAAGGTGGCCGAATTCACATTGCTTCTGGTTAGAGTGGTTTCCGCAAGGTTTTGCCCCGTGCGCCCGACGTCGTTATGAAAAGTCAACACATCGTGGTAGATCGGAACAACGGTCTGTGCCGCCAGTGGCCCAACAGAAGCTAAAACCAGGGACAATAAAAACGAACTCAGCCTCAAATGCATACTAGCTTCGGCACAGTGTAGCACGGCAAGTGTTACGGCACTATTCGCATTCATACCAGTACGGCTAGCCGAGAACGGAACATGGAGCGCGCCGATTCCAGGCACGGCAAAGCGCGTTGAGCAGCCCAGTTCTTATGGTACGAACCCTCTACTCGGGCCGCGACGAATGCCAAATGGAATGAGGTACTACATGACTTTCATTACTAATCAGCGTGCCCGCCATGCAGGCTTCGCTGTTATACTGTTTTTGCGTTTCGAGGTCAAAATGGACATCGCGGGCGATTTAATGGAGTTTTTAACTATCATTTGTAAGGAGGGGAGGTCAGCCGGCGGTTTTTCGCGCTTGCTGCTTGCCGTTAAGAGCACTCGATTCAGCGTTCTGCTGCTCACCGCAAGTCTTTCGGCATCTACCATCACCATCAGCGATAGCGGTACCTTTTCCAGCAGGACCGCCAGTTCCACGTTCTCGGCGCCAGATGAAACGTGGTCGCTTTCATTTGTTGTGGACAGCGCACCGCACGTTTCCAACGTCAACCCGGGTAATTATTTCGATGTCGCCTTTTCGGATTTCCATTATTTTCTGGACGGCTCCCCGGTTGCCATCACGCCGGCTGATATCCGATTTTTTAATGCTTCCCAATTCGGAATGTTCGAGATCTGCTTCACGGTTTCCTGCTCCTTCTTTAACAACCCAACCGACGGCTTTGCATTCGTTGGTCCCCAGATGTACACCGGGCTGGAGTCCGAGCCGACCATCCTGACCGGAACGTTCACGCCGAGTTATGCCTACGCCTATGTAGACACGACCGAGTTTTTCCAGGCCCCAGAGAAAATCCAGGCGGTGAACACGCCGGAACCCCGAACCACTCTGGCGCTGGGTGCGGGGCTACTTTTGATAGTAGCCAGGCGATGGAGGCAGAGACACGTCTTATCAGCGTAAAGCGGGTCGAGGATCTCCAGCCTAAAGCGTCAATCGCAACTAATTCAACAATCCGAATGCCGCCACGCCATTGGGGGTGCCCACGTACACCTTACCGTTAGCGATGGTTGGGACCATGAACTTGTTGCCCGCGCCGAAGTTGTCGCGTCCGTTCGCCACCTGATTGCTGTTGTATAGCTCCTGCTTCAAATTGTCGGCCGAATAGGCGTGCAGTACGGCTGCTGTTTTATTGTTCTCCACGGCCCAGAGGATAGCGTTCGCGGAGCCATCTGCGGAGATACTGGGCGTGGCGCCCGGATAGGGAAACACGGTACTAGTAGCCGAAACCGGAGTAGATGAGAGCACCGCCTTGCTGAACTGAAACGCTCGAATGGGACTATTGACCGAACCGAAATACACCCGGCCGCTGAAATAGGCCGGCGTCGATACGATGCCACCAGGCAGCGCGCCGTAGAGCTCCTGATAAATGGTATTGTCATTTTGCGAATTAAACTTACCCATATTGTCGCGGTCCACTATATACATGTCGCTATCCTTGCCGGCTCCGATCGCCAGATGCCGCACTTTGCCATTGGCGTCGATCATATCGGGCAGAACCAGCGCGCCGCCAGAACCCAGGTCTTTATCCGCATCGGACTCACGGTCCGTGTCGTACATGGCGAAATAATCCACTACCTTTAATTGCTTGCCCGCGGCGGAAAGCTTGATGAACGAATTGCCAAAGTCGCCGTTGATTGGAAACCCCGCGGCAGTGAGGGTAGTGTCAAAGGTGCCGTTGGCGTCCAAGAAATAGATGTATCCGCTGGAATCGGCCGCCAAGCCCCCGCCGCCGCCCCAGATAGCGCCTGCTTCGCCGTTGGGCGTGACATTAATTAAACTGGTTTGCGCCAGAGTTGTAGCGCTATAACCCATGATCCAGCCCGTGTACGGGCCAATATCGCAATGCGACGCCCAGGCCAGATACACTTCACCGTTCAGCAGTAACAATGCGGATCTTTCTTTATACTTTGCCGGATCGAAAACCGCATAACCGCCGCTGCTATACCCGCCCGTGGCCGGGACCTTTGCGGCGATTTCCACGACACCGAGCTGCTTGCCCCCCAAACCCACTTGATACAACCGTTGGTGGTGATTGTACGAGGTGTCCAAGCTCATCGCGACCGCGTAAATAACGCCTTCCGTGGTACCCGTCTTGTACCCGATAACCGGTGTAGAGGTGATCCCGATCTTAGGGGCCACTTCGTCGCAGCCACGGTCGTCGGAAGCCGTTTCACCGGCGGGTAACAGCGACGTTTTCCAAAGCTGGGCGCCGCTATCCGCATCCAGCGCGTACAGGCTATCGTTTTCAGTGGCCACGATCAGTACGTTATGCGTCCCCAGGGTCGGGAGCTGGAGCTTGGGAACGTAAAGCGGTTGCGCGTCCACCTTCCCGTCCAATGTCACCTGGAAGAGCTTTCCAAACGTCGTGGCTTTCACGTTGCTCGTGGTCAGAGTGGCCTCCGCCAGGTTTTGGCCGGTCCGCGCTACGTCGTTGTGAAACGTGAGCACGCTCGGCTGCGCCGCCAGGGGCGGAAGCAACGCTAAAAGCAGACCAAATGAAAATAAGCTCGATTTGAAACGCATCATAAGCTTGGCGGTAGTTTACCATAGCGTGCTCCGCCGGATTAAGCGCGTTCATACTGGTACGGCTAGCCGAATCTTGCACCAAGCGGCCACTCCGTCGCAACCATTGCACGGTCTCGAAGCGAAGACTCGTGCCGTACTAGTATCGTTTACATTACTAAAAAGAGTCCGAATTCGTGCCGCCGCTGTTATACTGTTTTAGCGTTTCGAGATAACAATGGACGTTCCTGAAGTCAATCATAGAACCCGCTCCCATTATTCTCCGCTTCATAACGAGAAGCGAAAACGGGGTTGGCCGCTTTTTTTCTTTTCTGTCAGAAACTTCCGCTTTGGTGTTCTGCTCATCGCGGCAAGTCTTTCTGCATCTACCATCACCATCAGCGACAGCGATACCTTTTCCAGCACAACGGGCAGTTCCGCGTTCTCGGGGCCAGATGAAACGTATTCTTTTTCGTTTGTCGTAAATACGACACCAGGCGTTTCCAACGTCGACCCCGGCAATTACTTCGATGTGGATTTCTCGGATTTCACTTATACTCTGGATGGCTCACCGGTTACCATCACGCCGGTTGATATCCGATTCTTTAACGCGTCCCAGTTAGGGGGGTTCGAGATTTGTTTCACTACCGCTTGTTCATTCTTTGACAACCCGATTGACGGGTTCGTGTTTATCGGCCAGCTCGGCCGGCAGATGTACTCGGGATCTGAGTCCGCGCCGACCATGCTTACCGGCACGTTCGCTCCGAATTTTGCATACTTATATGTGGATTCGGCCGAGTTTTTTGAGTATTTCCAGAACGCGCACCAGACGGCTCACAGCATCCTGGCTGCGACCAATCCGGTGCCGGAGCCCTCAACGATCCTGACACTCGGTGTTGGGTTTCTGGGGATAGCCGCCACGCGATTGAGGCGCCGGCGCAGCTAGCAGACTACGGTTGCGGATTCAGTAATCCGAATGCCGCCACCCCATTGGGCGTGCCCACGTAGACCTTGCCATTGGCGATGGTTGGCGCCATGAATTTATTGCCCGCGCCGAAGTTGTCGCGCCCGTTCGACGCCTGACTGCTGTTGTAAAGCTCCTGCCTCATATTGCTGGCCGAATAGGCGTGCAGCTCAGCGGGGGAGCTGTTCTCCACGGCCCATAGGATAGCATTCGTCGATCCTTTCGCGGAGATACTCGGCGTGGCGCCGGGATAGGGAAACACGGTTTTGGTAGTTGAAACCGGAGTGGCCCCGAGCACCGCGTTGGTGAACTGAAACGCGCGAATCGGAGCGAACTGCGAACAGAAATATACCAGGCCGTTGTAATACGCCGGCGTCGACCACATGCCACCGGGCACCGCGCCGTATAGCACCTGATAAATAGCACCATTATTTTGCGGATTAAACTTACCCATATTGTCGCGGTCCACTAAATAAATATTGCTATCTTTGCCGGCCCCAATTGCCAGATGCCGCACTTTGCCGTTGGCGTCCGTCATGTCCGGCAGCACGAGCGCGCCGCCCGAGCCTAGATCCCGATCCCCATCGGACTCACGGTCCGTGTCGTATTGGGCGAAATAATCCGCCACGCTCAATTGGTTGCCGGCGGCGGAAAGTTTAATGAAGGAATTGCCGAAATCACCGTTAATCGGAAACCCATGCGCATTGAGGGTTGTGTCAAATGTGCCGTTGCCGTCTAGAAAATAGATATACCCGTTGGGATCGGCCGCCAAACCAGCGCCGGCGCCCCAGATAGCGCCCTGCTCGCCATTGGGTGTAACGTTAATCACACTGGTCTGCGCCAGAGATGAGGCGTTGTAGCCCATGATCCAGCCGCCGTAGGGCCAGATATCGCACTGCGACGACCAGCCTAAATACACCACACCGTTGAGCAACAACAATGCCGAACGCTCTTTATATTGCTTGGGATCGAACAGAGTAATTCCTTCGCTGCTATTCGCGCCCGTGCCGGGGTATTTTCCGGTTATTTCCACGACACCGAGCTGCTTGCCTCCTAAACCCACTTGGTACAAGCGTTGATGGTAATTGAGCGAGGAGTCCTTGCTCATCGCGACCGCGTAGATAATTCCTTCCGTGGTACCGGGCTTGAGGGCGATGACCGGCGTAGAGGTGATGCCGATCTGAGGGACTACCTCGGAGCAGCCCCGCTCGTCGGAAACCTTCTCGCCAGCGGGTAGTAGCGAGGTTTTCCAGATAATCGATCCGGTGTCCGCATCCAGCGCGTACAGGCTATCGTTCTCGGTAGCCACTATCAGCAAGTTATGCGTTCCCTGATTGGGGATTGCAACCTTGGCAACGTAGAGCGGTTGCGCGTCCACTAAACCGTCTAATGTCGCCTGGAACAGCTTGCCGAAGGCGCTCGAATTCACGTTGCTTGGGGTCAATGTGGTTTCGGCCAAGTTTTGCCCGGTGCGCGCCGTATCGTTATGATATGTCAGCACGTTGACCTGGGCGATCAGCATCTGAAAAGGAACTGCTAGTAGGCCCAATGAAAATAAAGCCGGTCTGAAACGCATGATAGCTTTGCGGTAGTTTATCACAGCCCGCTTCAACGCCAAACCGCATTCATACTGGTACGGCTAATGCTAGTAGGACAACCGCGACCCAATCCCCGCCGATGAGCCTGACAAGTTTCGCCACTGTCGAGGTATGCTGATCAGTATGGGATTTCGCTGCAGCCCGCGCCAAGCGGCCTGCGTTATCGGGGATGCAAGGATGGCAACCGGCCAGAAAAGCCAGCGCGCGGTGTTGCATTTTAACGCTGGTTTCGGCGCGGCCCCTTTCGTTGCTGCAGCGCAAAAGTGGCGCGGATCAAGCTTCAGGTTTCAAATGCGGTAGAACGCATAAGAATATGAAACTGCCCCCCCAGACCAAGTTTCAGTTTGCTATTCTGGCCGAACCGTCGGATCGAATAGACGGGCTAATCGATATAGGGTCCATCGAATGGTTGCGGTGCAAGCGTAGCGGCGAATACGGGTTTGAATTCTACCAGGGCGAGGTACTTGTAGCTTCCATTAACTTGGAAAAGGCCCGTTTCGACCTCCACAATCTGTTGGGTATCATCGTGAAGGGCAGTGCCGATGCGTTCGATAGCATCCGGAGCGCCTGGACCTCCAAAGTACCTTCGCTGGCCATTAGTTTCAAGCGAATATCTAATCTCGACGGTGCCGCGATCCTCCGTGCGGCCGTGGAATGCATGGCGGATGACTTGACATTGCAGCGCTGGCACAGTGGCCGCGCGGCTCTGGAGCTGGCAACTTACCGGCGCGAGTTCGATCGCCTCCAGAGCAGTTTCTCGCGCTTGGAGGGGTATATTAGCCGGCAATCCCTAGAAAGAGCCACAGAGATTTTTGAATATCCACCGAATTCGGTCAATGTCACCAAGGATATTGGTCACCGTCAGCCTGACGGCGTGGCCCAAACCAATGGCTCTCTAACTCAATATTTGCCTGTCGATTCGCTCGGCTTTTCCAGTTTCTCGATCCATGTCAGCGCAAAACCAGCAACGGCAGCCGGGCCGCTTCGCGTCACTCTCAAGGCGATCGAAATCGAGCGTATATACGGGGTTTGGTGCCCCGGCCCTCTCGATGCTCCCTCCGGCTGGATGGAACTGGCGCTGGACTATGCCATTGACGAGCCAGCCCTGACCTTGGCGATCATCGTGGAATGGCCGCCGGATACGGACGGTTGGGCCTTGGCGCTGGGACCACCGCATCCCTACAAAGAATTTAGCGCCTGCACCGAAGCGGGCCGCTATCTTGGAGCACCTCTCGCACTGCGGGTCTTCAGCAGACTACCGGGCGTACGCGTGCAGCCGACCACCACCGCCATCCGGCCGATGGACGCGCCGCACGCCCTAACACAATTCATCCCCTACGAAGTCTACGGAACAGTGGAACAAATTTTCCCTCGTGTGGACGGCGACAAACCCGCACTAGTGTCTTACGACCCCTCCATTGGCTGCATCACTGTTCATCCGCGCAGAGGAGGCTTGATTACCGTCGGCCGGCTGGATGTTCCCGTGCCCCAACATGCTTGGCGGCTCGCCGCGCAAATTCACTTGGCGCATGAATCCGCCAGTCCCACCCAGTTTGGGTTGATGATTTGCGCACCACACGACGGGGATCGGGAGTTGGAGCGTCTGGCTCAAATGACTGCCGCCTCGCCCGGTTTCTCGGGTTGGAACACTTTGCCGCCACTGGAAAGGAAAACCATCTCGGCGCTCATCGCTGCGTCTGGGGAAAGGCGACTATCCATCTACCTTCTGACGCGCCAGGCCCCAGACTCCAATCCGGACTTTGCCTGGGCCAGGTTTAGCAGGTTCGAGTTCAATATTCTGGCTGCCTCGTTGGTTGCCGCTCCCGGGACCGACACATTGCCCCTCGTCTTGCGCTCCTCAAACGCTTCCGCCGAAGTGGTGCCTGTGCCCGGCGAAATGGAGAGCGCCGCCCTGGGAGTGGAACCAAATGCCGAGTCCCGCTGACTCTCCAGAAATTGCAGTTGTCGTTCCGCTCTTCAAGCACAGCGTCTTGGTGGTGGATGCGTTGGAGTCGGCCATCGCACAGAGCAGCCGGCACCCTTTCATCATTATTGTTGTGAATGACGGCTGTCCCTTTCAAGAGTCGGATCTGCAAATAAAGTCTATTCGTAGCGTCTATCCGGATCTCATCCATTATGTGCTCCAGAATAACGCCGGCCTAAGCGCGGCGCGGAACACCGGCATCGACTACGCCCTAGCCAATTTCCCCACGGTACGGGCCATCTATTTTATGGATGCCGATAATGCCATTCTCCCGACAGCAATTGAAGCGGCCTACACAAAACTTTTGGCGGATTCTGAAACCAGTTGGGTATATCCCAACATTGATATGTTTGGAATCCATAGATACTTCGATTACAGCGGTCCGTATTCGGTACTGAAGCATACCCAGTACAACATCTGTGAAGCTGGCAGCATGGTGCATCGCCGGGTATTCGATGCCGGCATCCGCTTTGATGAGGGCATGAAGCTGGGCTACGAAGACTGGGATTTCTGGCTGACCGCGGCCGGGGCGGGATTTCGCGGCGCGCAACATCCTCACTTCGGGTTCCGTTATCGAAACCGGGGGGAAAGTATGTTAAGCCAATCGCACCGCGACAACGAGGAGATCCAGGCTTACATGCTCAGAAAGCATTCATCCCTGCTGAGCAAACGGAACCTCTTGCGGCTGGAATCGATGGAAGCCTTGAGGTACGCCATAATTTTCAGCGACACAAATGAAGTGCTGTTGACGACGGGGAGCTCGGATCCTTCCACGGCAATCTCACAGGCCGAGTTCGACGAGCGGTTCTGGCGGAATATCGTTCTTCCTAGCGGACAGTACATCCCGCCGTTCTTCATTCTGATGACGCGAGCGACGTTTGACGAACTTTCGCAATTGGGCCTGATTCTTTGGGTGTTGCACGACAGCGAAGTAGCGCTGCAGGAAATGAACATCGCCTGCTTGGTAATCGATCGGTCGCCTGGCCGGGCGATTGAAGTGAAAACCGGCGGCCGGCCGCGTGATAGCGATGTTGTAGCGCTCGGGCGCGATCTGGTATGTGCGACGATTCGCGGCCATGACACCAGCTGGATCGAGCAGATCATGTCGCCGCCCGAGGAAATGAAAGTGTCGACCAAAACCCTGACGGTTCCTCGGCGTAGCGGCTTTGCTCCCCAGGCCGGGACCGTAGTAATCGCTCTTCTGGTCAGAGTCTTATCCTGGCGCGCTTCGCCTTACCGCCCTGCGGCCGATCGGAACTGGATTTGGCGCGAGTTCAGCGTTCCTCCGCCTCACGCACTGTACTTTAATGTGCGGGCCGCTTTCGGTGGCGAGGTGGCATATCCGTGGCCGTCCACGCCGGCCAGAAATATTGGCTTTGTGCTTCCGATCGCGAGCTTCGGCGGCGTCGAACGGGTGGCCTATAACTTAGCTCAGGAATTCAACGAAGCCGGTTGGCGCGTGCATCTTTTTGCGATTGGGCCAACCCGGATAGAAATCCCGCGCGAATTCGCCAGTGCCGTCGCCTCGATAAATTTTCTCAACGACGCCGCCTTCGGTGGCTGGGATGGGCGGAGTTGCTACCAAGGCACGGCTCTTCCGGCCGCACGCAATAATCCTCGCGCCAGCAATCGGATCGAAGCGGCCTTGGCTTGGCTGGATGCGGTAGTGAATTGTCACTCGGGCGAATTCAATACGGCCGCTGCAAATTTGCGGCGTCTGGGAGTGAAAACCGCCGCGCATATTCACCTGCTGGACTTGAGCCCGCACGGGAGATCGGTTGGTCACCCCATGATCGCCCTGGCTTATGAGTACGCATACGATCTTATTGTGAGCAACTCACGCCAGCTCACGTCCTGGATGCACGGCGCTGGGATTCCCTATGAAAAGCTGGTCCATGTGCCCAACGCGCCCGGTTATCGGGTGGAACCGGCGAGACGGGAAAAAATCCTGGCACGTCGCAGTTCAGCGGTGAGCCGGCGCCTTAACGCTCTCTATATCGGCCGGCTCGATCGCCAGAAAGGGATCGACAGGTTGGCCGACGTGGTGGAACGGACCCGTGAACTCGGTCTGCCGATTGATTGGCGGATCGTGGGATCCAGTGTGACGGGCGACTACGCCACGCCGCCCGTTCTCAAAGAGTTTCTGGAGCCCGCGGTTTTTGAAAGCAGCGAGTTGACCTCGCTTTTCGCCTGGGCGGACGTGATGGTCTTGCTCTCCGACTATGAGGGCGTCCCGCTGTCGATTCTGGAAGCGCAACGCCTGGGAGTGATCGTCATCGCCACCGACGTCGGCGCACTATCGGAAATCATCTCTTCGGGTACGACGGGATTCTTGATACAACGCGAGACCGCAGTGGAAGAAACGATTGGTTTACTTACTTTTCTTGTGGAGGTGCCGACCCTGCGATCCAGGATGGCGGAGGCCGCGTCCCAAGTCATCGAATGGAGGGAAGCCGCGGCGGAATTGATCGAACGCATCACGGCTTTGGTTGACGCCGGGCAAAAGGGTACCGCTCAGCATGGCGGCCGAGGTGCACTCACTGTTAGCATTTAGTAACCGGCCCTGAACCGAGCAGCGTGCGGCGGTACATTGCACGGCGACACCGTGAGGTTCCGGCCAGATCTTCGCGATCCGTTCGCACTTTCGGAGGACAAAAAGCTTTTGGCGTTCCGTAACGACGATCTCCACAACGGCACGCTGCGCAAGATTTTCGAGGTCTTCTGGCTTCCTGTTTTACTGGCGATGCTAACTTTGGCGTTCCTTGGATACGTGTTCAATGTTTGGCCGGCACACAAGCCTCCCGGGCATCGCCTGGAGCGCGCGGTCCGGATCCCGACGGTCACAGGCATGCTTGACGGCTCACGAGCGGTAGTCTTCGATACAGCCAAAGAGTCCTGCGAGCCGGCCGACATCCCGGATGTGATGGCCCGCGCGTTTCGCGATTACAAGGGAACCGTCCACCTGGTTGCCTCGCACTCGGTCCTGCGTCAGAGCCTTGGGTCCACCCTTTTGAACGCGAAACATAGCTGCCAGGTGGTCTATCGTTCCGTTCACGATCCAGATCCCGCGCACCATGATGATTCGGCTTGGCTCGATTCGTTCTACACCCAGGACGGGAAGAAAATCGTGGCCCTGGCGCACATGGAGTATCACGGCGGGGAGCACCCTGGCATGTGCCATTCAAAAAACGTCATGACGTGTGAGTTCGACGCCGATACGTTTTACCTTTCCGAGGATGGCGGCTACCACTTCAAGCCGTTCGAGACGCCCGGGAATTATCTCGGAATTCCGTATCAATATCAAATAGACCGAGGGCCTTCGGGCTACAGCGTGGACACCAATATCGTGAAGGTCGGAGAATGGTACTACGCCATGGCTACGGCCTGGCCCTGGCCTCCGAACTGTACCGCGGAAGAAGGACCGCAACATTGTCTAGTGCCAGATGGCGCCGCACCCATTCGCACCTCGAACCTTTTGGATGCTTCCTCCTGGCGGGGCTGGAACGGAACGGATTTCTCGGTTTCCTTCGTCGATCCATACCTGGGTCCAGTGGAGCACCCTCAGGATCACGTCTACACGCCAGTGCCGTACATGGATGCTGTAAGCGGTATTAACACTTATGAGCCCGCTCAATTAATCGTCGCGACGCTATGGAGTGGGGACAAGAGGTTCGGGCCTGAAGGTTTGTATCTTTCCACATCCACCGACCTGATCCATTGGAGCCAGCCCAGGTTAGTGGTGACGCGAGCCCAAATGCTGGCCAAAGAACCGGCCGGGGGCTGGTCCTACGCTTATTTTTCGTTGCTCGATCCGACATCGAAGGATTTAAATTTCTCTACCATGGGCGATCACCCGTATCTCTACTATGTGCGAATGGATAGCAATCAATCCCCGGAGGGTCGCGTTCTGTTTCGGCAAGGAATCAGCTTGGTGCTGAACCAGTGAGTCGCAAGAAGCAGATTCATCATTTCGATCCGTCGCGTTTGGAAGCGATATCGAAGTTGGTCGACGAGGACTACGCGCCAAGGGTCGTCTTAGTTCCGCCTACCAGTCAGCTTCGAAAGCCGCAGCGCGGGCGCCTTTGGCATGACAAAGCATCGGACCAGAAGGCGAAGCGGGACTTTTCAGCGCGCAGGATTCCATTCTCCGCTACGTCAGCCCGCATAATTGAGAGCCCGCTGCTGACTCGAGAAATGATTTTGTTTGACGAGCAACGGTTGTATCTGGACACCTCGATCGAACTGGAATACTCGGAAAAGCTTGCTTTGCCCGAGGTCATGCAGCGCTTTGGCGAGGCAATAACGGCAAGTGTGGATGCTCCAGTCGATGAGCGATTCCGCGACGATACTGTGCTGATCTCGCACCATGAGGGCGGTGGCACCTGGGGGCATTATCTGGTTCAGAGCATACCCAGGATGCTGCTTTTTCTGGAAGCTTTTCCGTTCGGGAAAATCGCGGTTCCAGCCTGGCATGCCGAAGGCGCCAATGGTTTCGGCGAGGCTCTGGAGTTCTACAAGATTCCCAAGAAACATCTCGCTCCGATCGACGACGCGACGATATACCCGCTGAAGCGAGCGGTCTTGCTGGATTTTCTTTTCAATTTTACTGTCGCCGCGCCGCATCCGAAAGTACTTCCGCTGCTCCGAGGCTTCGAGCTCCGCCGGGCCAAATCGCGATCCGGAAGCCGCGCCGCTTTTATAAAGCGTAGGACCGATTCACAACGAGCCATCGGCAATCAGAAGGCTGTCGATGAGGTCTTGGCGCGCCACGGCATAGACACCTATGGGCCCCAGCAGCTCCCTTTGCGCCAGCAGGTCGAAATATGGCAGAACCACGATTTCCTCATCGCAACTCTCGGCAGCGATCTTACAAACATGGTCTATGCGCGACCCGGGACGCGAGTGCTGGTGCTGTCACCGGATTGGTTTGGGGACGCCTTCTTCTTCGAGCTGAGCGTTGCAGCCGGTGTGCGCTGGCACGAATTGCGCTGCGGCGAAATGGCTCGGCGCAACAAAGAAGAAGAGCGCTTTTCGAATTTCAACGTCGATGTGGGCTTACTCGATTCCGCCCTGACCTCGCTGCTTTAGCTGAACACGCGCTGCGCGGTTGAATGTTCTACTACGTCAACGTCGGAAAACTGCGAGACAAAGCGGGCTCCGCCCAGTTCGGCCTCCTGATAACATGCAGTGCGGCGATAGAACGGCTCATCCGCGGACGCGGTAAAGTGCGTCACCAGACTCTTGCGCGTCAGGGATGGTTGCGTGATGGGCGAACCGCCATGCGCGAGATCCGCGTGCCATATCAGCACATCGCCCTTCTTGCCCAGGAACGACCCTTTGACGTGGCCCAGCGTTTTGGCGTCGTCATGCAAGCTCTGCAAAAACTGATCGTGTTCTTCCGGATGACTCTCCATCCACTTGTGGGAGCCGCCAAATAAGAAATCGGGAGCGCGATGGCTGCCAATGTAATACTCCAGTTCGCCCGTGCCCGGCTGAATATCCTCCAGCGCTAACCACGTTGCCGCCAGATGCATGGGGTTGCTGTCGATCTTCACATAGGCTGTATCCTTGTGGATCACTTGCTGCGAGCCATTCCAGAACGTCAGGCCCTGAAACGCCTTGGGTTGATCTTCAAAAATCGCGGCTAGAAACTCGATCACCCGGGGCGCGGCGCTGGCCTGGCGGGCAGCGCTCGAATGCGCGTACAGATCCAGCATCTTGGTACGGCCAGCCCGCACGCTAACATGCGGCGGGATTACATGCAATACCGAATCCGGCTCGAAAGTCTCCACCATCAGGCCTGGCGGGGGCGAATTCCAGACGCGCTCGATGTCGGCGTTAACCCTGTCGACGAGTCCCGGCGACACCGCGCCTTTTATTACTAAGTAACCGTCTCGGACGAAACGGAAAATTGCTAACGACATTTCTTCGGAGACGACACCTTTGCGGTGCTTCAGTGCCAATCGGTCCAGCCAGTCGTAACGATCGATCCACAGTCCGCCAAATCTACTGAGCGTTTCATTTGTATTGGCTGTCGACACCTGTTTTTGCGGCGCGGCTGCAATTGGCAAGATTACATCAGAATTCTCCAGCCGCACGATGATTCTGCCAATATCGCTTTTGGGGAGAAACGGGGGCGTATTGAAAGAGAAGGCGGAGTACCCGTCTCCCAAGCTGGCATCCTTCAGGTCTTGCCGGAACTGGTCGGCGACGCAGCTGCCAATAACCTTCCCATTGAGCAGAAATTCGAGATGGAGTTTGGTCTCAATCGCATCGGGAATCATTATCCAGCCTGCAATGAAGGCTTCATCATGCCTGTCCACGTGACCAACTATTTTTATCACTTGTGCCTCCAGCCAGTACGGTCGCCGTTCATTACACCATGAAAATGATGATAGCGAAGACAGAAGCAACCTGAAACTTTGGGGTTGGGAGCTACAGGTCCGCCGGCGACGTCATGGACTCCTCGTAAATCTTGCGAAGCTCGGCGCCGGTATGAATACGCTTTAAGAACCTAGGAAAGTTTCGGCTAATTTTACTGGCCACGCTGCGTACGCCTTCGAGCGTCTCCAATTCTTTGATCTTTCGTTTCACATTCGCCAGCAGGATGGGGTCCACTGGATAATAGTTTTCGGGAGTCTCAAACCCGTTCCACTGAAAAAAGCTGGCGTAAGGCCGATCAAACATGTTTTGTTCCATCTTAAGCGACGCGCCGCGGGCTTTCTTGACTGCAAATTCCTCAAACGATCGGGCCCAGTAATGGTTAACCCGGCCTCCGCCATATCTGGGTGTTCTCCAGGCGTCCACCGCTTCCCACCAAGCATCGGAACAGGAAGCATCCAGATCGATCGGATCGAAAACCGAGTCGATCAGCGTGCCGCCTGGCTTCACCCACGGCGCATGATTCAAACGCATTGACAAAAGATCGGGGATTCGAGCGATGCATTTCGTCAAGTGATGCGGCCTGGCGTGCTGAAAGCGTTCCAATAGTGGCTGCGGCTTGCGTGCATAGGCCATCCCGCTGACGAACCACAACCAGTGGTAGCAGATTCCGGACGGTGGTTTGTCCGGGAACCGCTGCTGGACGGCGTCCAGTATGTTTACCACGGACTGGTTGTACTGCGGCCCCGGCACGAAATATTCATCCGAATCGACGAACATGGCCCATTCAAAATCCCGCAGTTCCGGCAGTAAGTGGACGGCATGGCCATTCGCTTTGTCGTCCGGCGGAACCGTTTCCGATGCCGCGTCTTCAATCAGGGTGATGATACCGTGCTCGGCCAGCAGGCGGAGAAGCTCCTCCGATCCGTCCGAATTGTTATTGGTGTAGATAATGACATGGTCGAACCCCAAGGCCAGGTAATGCGCGACCCACTCCATGATGTAGATTCCATCGTCACGCATAGTGCCGACCACGGCGCTCCGCCGGTGAGGTCGAATGTGGCTGAGCAACAAATAGTTCAAGCACTGCGGAATGCTCCAAGGACCGATTCCGTCCTTCTCGGCAAGAAAGTCCATCTCTGGACCGATGAATCGGCGCTTCAGCACCCGTGGGGACGCCCCTTGCAAGACTCGCTTGGTTTCTACGATGCTGTCGAGAAACAATTGGTCGGGTCCGGTTACAGCCGGCGGTGGGGCGGCATCCGACACAGCGTAGCGCGCCAGTTGCCGCGTCCACGGAGTGTTACGTTGGTTCTCGGCCAGCGCGGCCAGTGCCTTCCAAAGTTCCCGTGCATCGCGTGCCGAGAACGCCTTTTCAGCACGACGGAAATCCACGGTTCTCCCTTGACGAACGAACTAATCCCGCCCCGAAGTCTTCTCGCGTCGTGCCTGCGAGTAACTGTGCCAACGGACTCCGAACCGGTCCGCATGGTCGCCTGACATCAAGTAACTTCTCAATTATAGTATTTATTGGCACTAATCTCGGACGAATAGCTGCCCCGTTAATTCGACGCCATCTTTTCGACCGCCCAGGTTTACAGGTCAGTGGGCCCCACCTTCGAGTCCCGGTATATCTTGCGAAGCTCGTCGCCGCTGCGGATACGGCTCAAGAAGTCGGGGAAATTGAGGTTGATTTTAGTGGCTGCGCTCTGTACGCCTTCCAGCATCTCCAACTCCTTAATCTCTCGTTTGACATTTGCCACCAGGACGGGGTCAACAGGGTAGTGATTTTCGGGAGTTTCAAGGCCGTTCCATTGAAAAAAGTTCTTGTACGGCCGATAAAACAGGTTCACTGGGAGCTTTAGTGTCTCGCCGCGAGCCTTCTTGACGGCAAATTCTTCAAACGATCGCGTCCAGTAATGGTTGATCCGGCCGCCCGCATATTTGGGTATTCTCCAGGCCTTGGAATCTACATCAACGGGATTAAGAACCGAGTCGACTATTGTGCAATCATCTCTAACCCACGGAAAGTGATTCCAACACATCGACAGAAGATCGGGGACTCGGGCTATGCATTTAGTCAAGTGGTGCGTCCTGGCGTGCTGAAATCGTTCCAGAAGTAGCTCTGGTGTACGTTCATAGACCATCCCGCTGATGTACCACAACCAGTGGTAGCAGATCCCGGAGGGGAGCTTATCCGGGAACCGCTGCTGGAGGGCGGCCAGCACGTTTACGACGGAGTTGTTGTACTGCGGCCCCGGCACGAAAAATTCATCGGAATCGACGAACAGAGCCCATTCGAAATCCCGCAGTTCGGGTAGCAAGTGGACGGCATGTGCATAGGCTTTGTCGTCCGGTGGGACCGCCACCACGGCCACGTCTTCAATCAGGGTGATGATGCCGTGCTCGGCCAGTAAGCGGAGGAGTTCTTCCGATCCGTCGGAATTGTCATTGGTGTAGATGATGATGTGATCGAAACCCAAGGCCAGGTAGTGGGCGACCCACTCCATGATGTAGATCCCATCGTCACGCATCGTGCCGACCACAACGCTCCGCCGGCGAGGGCGAATGCGGCTGAGGAGCAAATGGTTTAAGCATTGCGGGATGCTCCAACGGCCGACCAGATCCTTCTCACAAAGAAAGTTGAACTCGGGGCCTATGGATATTTGCTTCAACATCCGTGGGGAGCCACCCTGCAAGACTCGCTTCGCTTCTATAATGCTCTCAAGAAAAAATTGGTCTGACCCGATTGTGGATGGCGGTGGGGGGGCGCTATCCAACACAGCAAACCGCACAAGTTGCCGCGTCCACGCGCTGTTTCGTTCTTTCGGAAGCAGCGCGGCCAGCTCTTTCCAAACCCCGCGTGCACCGCCCTTGGAGAGCGCCTCTTCAGCACGACGGAGATCCACGGCACCCCCTCGGCGAATGAACTAATCCCGCGAAGTGATCTCGCGTTGCGCCCCACGCTGACCATGCTGGAGAATTCCGCCGAATCACCCGCCGCTCCGCTAGGCCTGACCGGAAATGCGCTGAGGATGAACCCCGCCCGTCACGCGATGGCGTCCCCGGATGGAATGGCCTTCGAGAGTAGGGAAGGACTTGCGTGGTCGTTCTCGTTAGCAGCGCCGTCCGTGGAAGCCTGCATCGGTCTTCTGTTGTACAGCGTCAATAGCCGGTCCACTGTTACGTCGATGGTTGGCGGCTGAGGGACCCCCGCGCAAAGCTTCTTCCAGAGGCTGGGGTTGGTCGCGCATTCTTCAATGCGGGCCGCCAGATCGGCGGCGCTGTTCACACGAAAATGAATTCCACTGACGCCGTGCTTCACCTTCTCCGCCATGCCGCCAATGTTACTGCAAATCACCGGCCGCCGAGCGGCGAAAGCCTCTTGAATCACTAGTGGTGAGTTCTCCCACCAAATGGACGGCACGATCAGCCAACCGTTGCGCCGCAGGATTCCGACAACGTCCGAAGCCTGGTAAGGGCCGCAAAAACTAACCGTCTCCTTCAGGTCGCTCAAGGCTTTTTCAAACTCGAGCTTGAACTCGTCCTCCGCATACTGTACCGAACCGTCGATTTCAACGCGGATCAAACCTCGCACCATTTTCGGAATAAGGCGAATTGCATCCAGCAGTAGAAGAGTTCCCTTGCGGCGTGAGAGTTGGCCCAGCACGACAAACCGCTTATGACGTGCGTCGTCGGAAGGCTCTTCAGCGCTGTTGGCGTTTTCTCTTGGCTGTCCGTTCTCGAGTACCACCATTTTTTCGGGGGGCAGCCCCCAGGCAATGTAGCGATCGCGCAAAAACTGACTGGGACAGACGAACAGATCGACCAGATCGAAAAATGACTTGATGAACAACTCCCGCATGAAGAAGTCTTGCGTGGAAATTTCGGGGAAGCACAGATGGCAATCGAGGGGCCCCGATTTCACACAGAGCGACCCGTTCGTTTTGACCATCTGGCCGTGGGCATAGCAGATTCCGAGGTATTCGTGCAAGGTCACGATGATCGGAATATCGGGAGAGTACTTTCGGACTTCGCGGATGACCTCTAATCCCACGTAGGCGTAGTGTTGAAAATGGACGACGGTGGGGCGATACTGATCGAGCAGCGCACGAAAATCCTCGTAGACTACGCGCCCCTGCGTCTGGGTGTGTCGAAAATGGTTGACTAGCGGAGGACTAAACAAAACCTCTCGCCCATCGGCCGATCGCGAAAAGAACATCGTTCCCGGATGTCCAGGGGATTGGCTCACATGGGAGACCAACATGGCGTCAATCCCGCGCCGGCGCAGTTCGGACCAGTGGGCATGCGCGGCAATCTCGCCGCCCCCCAGGCTAAAATCCGGGTGGCCGTGAGAGATGATGAGAATACGCTGTTCGCTCATTCTGCCCCCGGGCTCAGTCTCTCAATCAGATCGTTCCAGCGGCGATCGTGGAGCCAGCAGTTGTAGAGAGTGATGTTGGTGCGCCACTCGGCATCGCCTACCCGGCCTTGGGATTGACGCTCCAGGTGATATAGCTCAATATCCAGTGCAACGTAGTTTTGGCGCCCGGCCGAAATTGCGCGCAAGCAGAGATCGGAATCTTCGAAATCTCCGACGATATAGTCTTCGGAAAACCCTCCCAGTTCGCGATAGAGCCCGGCTTGGATGAGGGTGCAGGCGGCGGTTACGGCCACCATCTGGCGCACGCCATGCAGTCCCACCGGACTCAATCCTTTCGCTGGATGATGATTGGTCCACAGGTTGCCCCACGCGGCAAGGCGCCGGAAGGCCATGCCGGCGTGTTGTACGGTGCCATCCTCATAGAGGAGCTTAACGCCGAGCAATCCCGGCGCCGGGAGTGAAGTATAAGTCCGCACCAGCTCGCCGAGCCAGCCGCGCCGCTTGGGCAGCACATCCGAATTCATCAACAGCAGATATTCTCCGCGCGCCAGTTCAGCCCCAAAGTTGTTCGCGCCGGCGAAGCCGAGATTGGCGCCTGGGTACGCCACTACAAAGGGAATTTGATAAATGCCGTACAGGTCCGTGCACCTGGCGAAGAACTCTTTCACAATCGCGGGATCGTCAACCACATAGATGAGCTCGGCATTCTGGAATTCCGGGTCGTCGGCTAATAGCGCCATATGAAACTCGGCAAAGTCGTGGCGCCCATACAGCGGCACAATGACGGACACAGCGGGATTGGCGGGCCTGGCGCCGAAGTTGCGAATCACCGGCACTCGCGCAGGCTTCCGTCGAGCCGCCCAAACCGCCCCTACGGCCGGTCCAATATGACGGTCCATCATAGAGCGCAGATCGGTATTCGCCCAGTTGAAGGAGCTGAGTAACGCGCGCACTGTCCCTAGGTCGGACTCCTGTTTCTCCACCAGGGGCACCATCATCCTGCTCACCTCGCCCCATGCCGAGACGGCTGAAAGATAATATGGAGTTTCAGGCTCGTAAAGCGGCACGAAGCAAGTGTATCCGTGGTCATGATCACGGACCGCGATTCCAGACTTTATCAGATAAGCGCTCACATCAGCCCTGGGCTGCCGGACCCAATTATCGCTGACTGGAAAGCGTGCTGAGCCGCAGTGGCATACCACCTGCACCAAACTGCTGGCTTCCACGTTAAACCAGCCCTGTAAGAACACGCCCTGGTCGGCAATAGGTATGGCTTGGTCTAAGTGACAAGAGTATCTGGGATTTCTATGCTGGAGAGAGAGCGGGAGACGATCAATGGCATTGCGACGAATCAGCTCCAGCAACGCGATCAGCTTTCGTTCTTCCGGGAAGCTTTCCAATACCGTGGCCAGGCGCTCACTTAACGCCAGCGCCGAATCGGCGTTCAACCCGTCTACTAGCGACAGAAACTCTCGCCTTGCGTCTTCCGGGATGCGGCTAACCGAGCGGGCCACATGCGCGCTGTCAGCTCCCGTACTAATGGTGAATCTCGCCCGCGCACGTTCTGCGTCCTTCGGCGGGATCGCCCGTACCAGGATGAATCCGGCCAGCCGTCTCGCGTCCCCGCTTCGATACAGCGAGGCGTCCGTATCAACCTCGGGACGTGGGAACCAAACACAATCATCAAGAAAATCGAACACCGACTCATCGACACGAACCTGGGCCAGCCGAACTTCCTTCAGAGGGTCCAGGACAAAGCCCGAGATAACGAGGATTCGATTCTCAAGAATAGTACAGAGGTCGATTTCAAAGCGGACAGGCGGAGGAAGCACTGTCAAAAATTCCTCTTCCACCTGTTCCCCCAGCGCTGCCCCGGCTAACACTACCAGACGCTTCGCCTCTCGTCTCGGCAAATTCGGCAATAGCCTTCGCAGCACTGCCGCATGGGGCGCTACGGCCTCGGCCACCCCGGAATCACAATGCGTAACCGGCCAGGAAGTCTCAGCCGTTTCGCCAGAAGAAAGAGTGACGAATAGGGCCAGACGATCGATCGCTTCAATTTTTTCGGGTAGATCGATCAGCGCGTAAAAGCCATGTTCGTCATTCCCCGTCTCCAGCGAAAAATGCTGGGCGACGTCAGGGCGACGCACGGGGATGGTCTGTTTAGACAAATCAATGATGACGCCCCCCAGGTCGATCCACGCTTTCTCCACCGAATTCGCAAAACCCAGGACCCAGCCGTAGACCAGGAACTGGCGGTCGGCGAGCTGGGCGAAGTCAATTCGAGAAAGGCCGGCGTTATCCGCTCGGGGCGCTTTCACCACGATACTCGTCACAACCTCTGCGCTTTCGTTGGCGAAATCGGGTAACGGACTGCTGGCCATCAGCCCCTCCCTAAATAGCTTCCGGTGGCGCGATTGTACTGCAGCATACTCGCATTATCATCGCACAGTCTTTCTTCGAAGTACCGTCCGCGTCGCGCTCCGCCGGCACATTCGCGAAATGATTTTGCCGGTTTTGGTAATAGGCTGGCGACTACCTGCGGCGGGAAATGTGCCAACAGGCCGATCCGCGCACAAGCCTTGAAAGCACTGAAAAAACGGGGTTAGCGCTTTGGTGTTCACGCCGCGCGCGCTGGTTAGCCGAAGACTCTCCGTTGGCCGTGGCGATAGCCTGTTCCAGTACCGGTACTCCGGCCGAAAGGGACCTTGCTTAGCAAGCATGGCTAGGTTACAGTTCTAGATTAAAGTCAAGGAGTCCAATCGATCGGCGATGATAGTCTCCCACCATCATGCGCACTCAGGCGCAGAGCCGAACTTTGGCCGCCACAGCCGAAGTTCACGTTATGTCGTTCGCTTGCTAGACGGGGTTCGTGCGGAGCCACGCTGGGCGGATCGAGAGTCCAAGGCGGCAGGGTCGCCTGACGGCTCACCGGGCCAGTTGGACGACAGATTCAAAGGAAGCCGCGGCTGATTGGATCCCATGGCGCGGCACCGTCAACCAAAGAAGGAGGCTGAGAAGCTAGACAAGGAGGCTGGGAAGCTAGCGCTCAAGCCGTTGATATTTTGCGCCACTCAACGCACGGGATCGACCATGATTTTCCACGATTTTCGTAATATCATCGGCACTCCCAGGCCGGGATTTAGCGAAATACTTTATAACAGAATCATTCGCGGCAAAACGGCGTTGCCGTGGAGTGACGTTTGGACTGACATTTGCACCGTGAATGGCTTCCAGGGGTATTTTATGGACAAGATTATGTTCCATTATACGCCGCTGATCTCCGCATTTATAGAGCGCGACTCTATCGCCGGGGTGCAGACCAGCATAAAATTTCAGCCGGAGCTATTCGACAGCTTCTATAAGTTCTTCGCGGATGCCATTTGGGTATACGTCGATCGCCGGGATGTGTTCGCTCAGGCGGTATCCATGTACTTGGCGGAGGCCACGCAGATTTGGGAAAGACATCGTGGCGCGCAGGAAGCTGCGTCCGCCCCCCCGTTTGAAGTCCGGTATAATTCCGAGAAGCTTCTAAGATATCTGCGGACATTTCTGGCGGAGAGAGAGCAATGGCAGCTTTTCTTCCGGCACTATAAGATTAAACCCATCAGGATCAGCTACGAAGAAGCGGTCCCAGGATATCCTCACTACCTGAAAGAATTGCTCGACAAGACCGGGATTCAGATGGTTGAAACACCGGCGCCTCGACGATTGCTCAAAATAGGCGACGAAGTGAATGAAAAGTGGGCGGAGTACCTCCGAAATGATGTTATAGCCGACTTGTATTATCGAACCCATGCTGGCACCTGACCACTCAAATAGACCGGATCTTGCCGCCCGGGACGCGGTTCGTTTGGCCGGGTCCGCGCGGCGGATCTGCCTTATCACCACCGAATTTCACGGCCTGTTCAAGAATGGCGGCATTGGGACCGCCAACACGGGTTTGGCCCTCGCGCTCGCACAGGCCGGCTTCGACGTAACCGTCGCCTTCGCCAATAGCGATGAAAAGGGCCCCCGGCTTACCGAAGGCAATTTCCCGGAACTCCAGGCATCCTATCGGCAGTTGGGAATCACGTTGGACTTTGTGCCCGCCAGCCAAAGGATCGCAAGGCCTTTCGAGGATTCCCGCTCAGCCAGCTACTGCGTCTATCTGTACCTGAAGCAGCATGAATTTGACGTGGTGTATTTTAACGACTGCGGCGGCCATGGTTATTTCTCCCTGCTGGCCAAACACACCGGCGCGTTTCCGAACGCTCCACTCATGTATGTGGTCGCGCACGGGCCGCATGAATGGGTTCTGGAAATCAACTCCCTTCCGTATCGGGATCGCTGGCCTGTGGTCCTGGAATACATGGAACGGCGCAGCGCGGTACTGGCTGACGCGCTGATCAGCCCGAGCCGGTATCTGGTCGATTGGATGATCTCGCACGGCTGGGACATGCCCGCCGAAGTGATGGTCCTGCCGAATATCGTGAATCTTCCGCGCTCGGTGGCGCCTCTGGCGCGGACCACGCAATCCGCCCCGATCACCGAAATCGTCTTTTTCGGCCGCATGGAGGTGCGCAAAGGCCTGGAGTTGTTTTGCGATGCCGTCGATCTGCTCGACCAGAGCATACTCGCAAAAATCCGGATTACCTTCCTGGGGAAGTTCTCCCTGGTTGCCGGACTGCACTCTGGAATGTACGTGGTGGAACGGGCGCGCTCCTGGCGATCGCCGCTACGGTTTCTTACCACTTACGCACAGGAGGAGGCGCTGGCTTATCTCACGAGAGCCGGTGTGCTGGCGGTTGTCCCGTCACTTGCTGAGAATTCGCCTTGTGTCGTCGCCGAATGCCTCGAGCTGGGCGTGCCTTTTATCGCAACCAATGGTGGCGGAACACCCGAGCTGGTGGCGGCGGAAGATCGAGATGGTTGTTTGATTGAGCCAGACCCGCGAAAGCTGGCGGCGAAGCTGGAGCGGATTCTCGAAACTGGCCAGCGGTCCGGGCGTCCGTCGATTTCAAGCGCTGGCACATTGGATAAATGGCTGCGGCTGAGTAGATCCGGTGTGGCGGAATGCCGTGACGGCTCCATCGCTGGCCCACCCGCTGCATCAACGGACACGCCTGGAAATGGGGCCGCCGTCCCGCCTCTGGTATCGGTTTGTTTGACGCCTTCGGGCTGGCCGCCGGTGATGGAGACCCTGCTCGATTCTCTGCTCCAGCAGAACTATCCACGTCTCGAAGTGATCTTGGCCCACGACAGGAGCGGCGGTGCGGACGGCGATTCCCTTCCGGCCGCCTTCGAGCCGGCCTCGGAGCGGATTGCGGTGCGTGTCGCGGCCGGAGCTTTCTGCGATCGGGGAGCCGCGCGAAACGCTGCCGCGGCTGAGGCCCATGGCCAGTATCTGTTGTTCGTCGACGAACACATGGCGATTCCGATGCCGGAATGCGTCGACGCCTTGGTCGCAGCGGCGCTTCGTACTGGCGCCGACATAGTAACGGGCGTCCCCTCGCAATTCGAGGGCAGCGGCCCCAGGGCTGGGCAGCGGGACGGATTCTTAGGTTACTTTCCCATCGGAGCGTGCGCGGAACTTGGGGCGTTCGAGAACTGTTTCGGCAGCGGCGTGATTCTGGTAAGCCAGCAAGCGTTCGCGCGATCGGGCGGCTTTGAGGCGCGCTGTGACCGCGCCATCGACGAATGGCTCTACCTTGCCACGTCCGTGCTCTCGGGACTCCATCTCGAAGTGGTTCCAGAGCCGCTCTTCCACCACAAGACGGCGCGACCCGTGGAACTCAATCGTTCGAACACCGTCGACAACTATCGCCGCATCGTGCATGCTTACCGTGGGCAGCAGGTCCAGATGTTCAAACGTTCGCTGGAAGCCATGGCGAATATCGACCGCGCGAATCAGGAGCGGCTACAGCAGGTGCTGGCCGGTGTCAGCAGCGACGCGCGGGAAATCGCTCTGCGCGTCTCCACCTCTCTTGAACCAACCAGCCCGGACGCGCTGCGCGGCTTTGTTCAATTTTGCGTAGAACGTCATAAGGTGGAGGAGGCATTCGATTTCGCCCTTCATAACGGCCGACCGCTCCTCTCGGACGTGGTTGGTACTGCCAAGCTCGTCGCCGAGACCCTCGCCCTGGATGCCGTCCGTAGTTACACCGTGGATCTATCGCACGACGTCGGTCTAACGGCCGATATCAAGCAGCGCATCCAGTCCGTCTCCGGTCTCCCGCCGGAAGAACTGGTTCAGCCGACCGACGGAGTGGCGCAATCTATTCAACCCGGCATTACGGTTCTCAAGGCTGCGGCCATCTGTCCGCCCGGGACCAGATTCGTCCGCGCGATGGCCTCGGTTGAGGTGGCCGGGCCGCGCTCCATGTTTCTGGCGGTGGTCGCCTCAACCCCCGAAGCTCACGTGCACATCACGGAGCAAAACCTGGTTTCGGACCAAGCCTTCTGGTGGTCCGGATGGGTTTCGGCCGATAAACGAGACAGCAAATTGGAACTGTCTGTGCCGATTGGCGAACCCGTCGAACGGCTACTCGATCTCTATTTCTTGTGCAAGACCATCGGCGATGATGCCTCACAGGGCACAGTAACCTGGAGCGCCGTAACAGCCACTATCTCGGTGAACGGCACGATTTCCAGTAGCGGCATGGAGTCTCTCGAACCAACCAATCCAGTTCCCATGCAACTGCTCGATCAGGGGATACTGCTGACGGACCATTCGGGGTTCGCCTTTCCAATCTTCGTTCCTGGAAATCCGACCTTGGTCCATCCCCTTCCCGGCAAAATCGCGCTGGTGCGGATCCCAGGCGCGGTTCCTCCCGGAACGAAGCGAGTTCGGAGCGTCGTCTCCGTGGACAACGCCGAAGGCCATCCCGTCCAGTTTGCGGTGTGGGTGAGATCGGCATCGGCGCCCGCAATCAGCGAGATCGATTTTACCGAGGCGGATACCTTCAGCGGCTGGTTCACGGTACGGGACAAGTTCCGGCGTCACCGTTTCACGGCAACCCTACGCGAGCGTGCCAGTGAGGCGATGGACCTATATCTCGCCACGCGAGTAGTGGAATTTCCGGACGTCCATTACTGCCACGCGGTGTGGCATGAATTACTGATGCTGGAATGAGCGGACCGCCTCCGGACCAGATCGGGCGGATATCGACAGTGATATTTTAAACAGGGGCGGCGACCGACCCAAGATTCAGGGGGGTTGAAGGATGCAACAGGATCGAACGAGCCGGCGGCAAGCGATTCAATGGCTGGGAGCTTGCGCCATTCCTTGGTTGGCTCCCGGCGTTGCGCGCGCCGACGATCTGCCGCTTCACACCACCGGAATCGAACATTTTGGATTCACCGTGCCAGATCCAGAGGCGACCGCGAAATTCTACGGTGGCCTTTTCGATCAGCAGCTCTTTCAAGAAAAAGATCCGCCGCCCCGGTTCTACGTCAAACTCGGAGCGGGCTATCTGGCGTTCGGCGGCAATCAGACTGCGACTCCAAATATCGATCATTTCTGTGCCCTGGTGGAGAACTATCAGCCGCAGGAAATGCGCAAGAACCTGGAAGCCGCGGGTGTGACCATGTCGCCTGGCCCGTTTGGAATGGCGCTGGATCCCGACGGTCTGCGGCTGCAATTGCTTCGCGTGCCGGGCGGCTTGGCGAAGACCATTATCCCCGCCTATCGGCTCTCACAGGACGACGCGCTTTTTGAAGCCATTGCTCCGGATCACGTGATGCTTCATGTTTCCGATCTAGATCGATCCGTCGAACACTATAAGAAGATCTTTGGACCCGAATTGTCGCGCACAAAAAAGCCGGAACGCGTCTGGTTTGGCGCGGCTAGGACGAAGCTCGGCTTGGAACTCGCCGCCGCCGGCGAAAAACCCAGCATTCACCACATTTGTGTCCGTGTGGCTGGTTTCGACAAGAAATCGGCGATAGAAAAGCTCAAGCGCCGCGACCTGGAGGGCACGGTTTCCGACGAGGGATTCGTCCGTTTCCACGATCCGAACGGGATTGTGATGGAATTGAAGGGCGAGGCCTAGCGCGTCATGAGGCACCGGATCATCATTGTAGCTGCAGCAATTGGCTATTGGCACGTGGCATTGCAGGCGGGGGATCTAAGGCTGGTCCAGGCCGCCGTTAATGACGATGCGAGCGTGGTGCGCGCGTTGATCCAGCAAAAGGTCGACGTCAACGCCACCCTCGCGGACGGCACGACGGCGCTGCATTGGGCCGTTCGGGCTGGCGATCTCGCAATGGTGGAATCGTTGCTCGCGGCCGGCGCCGACGCCAAAGCGAAGGATCGCTATGGGCTCACCCCAGTCTCGCTCGCTTGTTCGAACGCCAATGCCGTCATATTGAAGAGGCTGTTAGACACCGGCGCAGATCCGAATTCGCCCGACCCGCAAGGCACCACGGCGCTGATGATCGCGGCGCGTACCGAGGGCGGAACAGAAGCCGTAAAGCTGCTGCTGGAACGCGGCGCCGATGTAAACGCGCGGGACTCCGTGCAATCGAGCGCGCTAATGTGGGTCGTGCGGAGCAACCATCCGGAAGTGGTGGATCTCCTCATCCACCACGACGCCGAAATCAACGCGCGCACCCGCAAGGGCGACCCTCCGGCGCGGCGGGCTCCAGATTCAGGCGGCGGATCGCACGGATTGGGCATCGTACGGGGCGGCTGGCCGGAACGCGGATACCAGGAACCCACACCCGGCGAAATGACCGCGCTGCTTTATGCCGCTCGCGACGGCCGTCTCGAGATCGCGCGCACGCTCATCGCCGCAAATGCCAATGTGAACCAGGCTGAGGCCAACGGGGTCTCCCCTCTGATCGAGGCCATCGCGAATAATCACATCGACGTCGCGCGTTTGCTGCTCGATCATGACGCCGGCGTGAACGCGATGGATTGGTGGGGCCGCACGCCGCTTTGGACCGCCGTCGACCTGCGCGATCTGGAAGTGAACAAGACCGACGACAACGGAGTGGACCGGCCAGCCGCATTGCAACTGATTCAGGCGCTTCTCGATCATGGCGCCAACGTCAACGCTCGAACCAAAGAAGTGCCGCCGCTGCGCCGTTGGCTGATGCCGATCAGCGACATTTCCTGGGTGGATTTCACCGGCCAGACGCCATTCCTGCGCGCGGCCTTGTCGGCCGATTTAGCCGTGATGCACCTGCTCTTGGACAAAGGCGCGGACCCCAACATCGCGACGTTCGCTGGGACAACTCCCCTGATGGCGGCCGCAGGTGTCAATTGGGTGGGAGGGCAAACCTACAGCGAATCGAAGCAGTTCTTGGAGGCCGTCGAGCTCTGTCTTGAAAAAGGGGCGGATGTAAACGCTGTGAACTCCATGGGCATCACCGCGGTGACCGGCGCGGCCAATCGCGGATCGGACGACATTCTGGAGCTTTTGGTAAAGAAGGGCGCTAGGCTCGATGTCAAGGATAAACAAGGCCGCACGCCGCTGGTGTGGGCCGAAGGCGTGTTCCTGGCCACCAATCCGCCCGAGAAAAAACCGAGCACCATGGCGCTGATACAAAAATTGACGTCGCAATGAAGACGCTGCTCGCACTCCTGTTCGCTTTCGCAGCGCTGGCCCACGCTCAGGACCGCGCGCTGGTGGATCGCTACTGCGTCGGCTGCCACAACGACAAGACCCGCGCCGGCAACCTCGCGATCGACAAATTGGATTTGGCGCATCCCGGCAACAACGCGGAGGCCTGGGAAAAAGTGGTTCGAAAGATTCGCGCCGGGATGATGCCACCGGCCGGGATGCCGCGGCCCGAGCGCGCGACTCTAGGCGATTTTACAACCAAGTTGGAACTGGCGCTGGATAACGCGGCGGCGGCCAAGCCCGATCCAGGAACCACCGGGCTGCATCGCCTGAATCGCACCGAATATGCTAATTCCATTCGCGATCTGCTCGATCTCGAAATCGACCCCTCCACGCTGCTCCCAGCGGACGATTCGAGTGAAGGCTTCGACAACATCGCCGATGCGCTGGCCATCTCGCCCGCGCTGCTGGAACGCTACGTCGCCACAGCTACCAAACTCAGCCGGCTGGCGGTAGGCGATCCAGGCACCACTCCGTCGACAGTCACCTATCGCGTTCCATCCGATTTGTCGCAGAGCGATCATATCGAAGGGCTGCCCCTCGGCACGCGCGGCGGAATTCTGGTGCGCAATGTCTTTCCTCTCGACGCTGAATATGCAATCAAGATTCATGCCAAGGCCGCGAACATCGGGTTGGGGTCGCCCGGATTCCTCGACAACGAACTGGAAGTGACGTTGAACGGCGAGCGCGTGAAGCTGGCGAAGGCCGCAGCCACCCTCGATCTGCGCCTCCCGATTAAGGCCGGTCCGCAAGAACTGGGAGTCGCGTTCATTAACAAGAACCCTCCGGGCGCCGACGACATTTGGCAGGTTTTCCCGAACAATTCCGGCGTGCAGAGTGTAGCCATCACGGGCCCCTTTAATCCCACCGGCGCGGGCGACACTCCGAGCCGTCGTCGCATTTTCGTCTGCCGGCCGGCTACGTCTACCGATCCAGACGAGCTGGCCTGCGCGAAAAAGATTTTGTCAACGCTCGCGCAGCGGGCTTATCGGCGTCCGCTTACCGACTCCGATCTCGAAACTTTGATGGGCTTCTATCGATCCGGGCGGCGCGATGCGAGTTTCGATGCCGGTATCGAGCAAGCTTTGGCCCGTGTCCTCATCGATCCACGCTTCGTCTTCCGCTTCGAACGCGAGCCGGAAAATATTCCCCCAGGCTCCGTTTATCGAATCAGCGATCTGGAACTCGCCTCGCGACTTTCGTTTTTTCTCTGGAGCAGCATTCCGGACGACGAACTGCTCGATCTTGCGATCAAGAATAAGCTGCATGAGCCCGCGGTGCTGGAACGGCAGGCACGTCGCATGCTGGCGGACTCGCGCTCAGAAACGCTGGCGACCAACTTCGCCGACCAATGGTTGTATTTGCGAGAACTGAAAAATCAGCGTCCGCTTTCGCCCGCGTTCAACGAGAACCTGCGCGAGGCCTTCCACCGCGAGACCGAGTTGTTGTTTGAAAGCATCGTTCGGGAAGATCGCAATGTAGTGGATCTGCTGAACGCCGATTATACGTTCGTCGACGAGCGCCTGGCGGCGCATTATGGGATGCACGGAGTTCACGGCAGCCAATTCCGGCGCGTCGCAATCGAAGACGATGCGCGCCGTGGTCTGCTCGGACAATCCAGCTTTCTTTTGGTGACCTCTGTTGCCAATCGCACGTCGCCGGTGGCGCGCGGCAAATGGATTTTGGAAAATATTCTCGATTCACCCGCGCCGCTACCTCCGCCGAATGTGCCGCCGCTCAAAGGGGACGAAGGCACTCCGCAATCCACCTCGCTGCGCCAGCGCATGGAGGCACATCGCAAGAATCCGACCTGTGCGGCCTGCCACAAGATCATGGACCCCATCGGATTCTCGCTCGACAACTTCGATCTGATCGGAACTTGGCGCACCGCCGACAGCGGCGAGCCGATCGATGCCACGGGACAACTGGTGGACGGAACCAAATTAGACGGTCCGGCGAGTCTGCGAAATGCGCTATTGAGCCGCTCCGACGTATTCGTCGGCACCGCAACCGAAAAACTGCTGACCTACGCGACTGGCCGCGCGCTCAAATACTACGACATGCCCGTGGTGCGGTCCATCGTCCGCGATGCCGCCAAGAACGACAATCGTTTCTCCGCCTTGATTCAAGGCATTGTGAAAAGCGATCCATTTCAGATGAGAATGAAGCAATCCGAGTCCCGTTCCACAGGAGGCGAGCAATGAGCTTTATCGCGAAAAAGCATCTTCCGCGCCGGACGTTTTTGCGCGGCGTGGGCGTTACCGTAGCCTTGCCGCTGCTCGATTCCATGGTGCCCGCGCAAACGCCGCTAGCGCGAACGGCCGCCAATCCAGCCAGCCGCTTGAGCTGCATCTATGTGCCGCACGGCGCCACCATGTACAAGTGGACTCCCGCGGCGGAGGGCTCCGGTTTTGCGTTTACCGAAATCCTGGCGCCGATTGAGAAGTTTCGCGATCGCGTCAACGTGGTCTCGAACCTGGCGCATCCGGCCGCGGGCGGGGCGGGTTCTGACGCGGGCGCCGATCACGCGCGATCGGCCGCGGTGTTCCTGAGCGGAGTTCATCCGGAACGGGAAAACATCCGTGTAGGCCCAACCATCGATCAAATTGTCGCCGAACGCCTGGGCCAGGACACGCCGCTTCCGTCCCTCGAGCTTTCCATCGAAGATGTGGCTCTGAGCTGCGGTTCCGGCTACGCCTGCGCGTATTCGAACACCATTTCCTGGAAGACGCCTACCACGCCCCTGCCCATGGAAAACAATCCGCAGGTGGTCTTCGAAAAGCTTTTTGGCGACGGCAGCAACAATGCCGACCGGCAAGCGCGAAAACAATTGAGCCGCAGCTTGCTCGATTCGGTAATGGAAGAAGCGGCTTCGCTCCAACGCGACTTGCCTCCGGCGGATCGCACGCGGTTGGCCGAGTATTTGGATGACATACGCGAGATCGAGCGCCGCATCCAAAAGGCCGAGCAGCAGGCCCGGACCGACGTGAAGTTGCCCGATTCGCCCACCGGCGTCCCAGAGTCCTTCGACGAACATTTCAAGATCATGTTCGACCTGGAGGTGCTCGCCTTCCGCGCGAATATTACGCGCGTAGCCACCATGATGTTCGCCCGCGATACCAGCGGCGCGGTGTATCCGCAGAGCGGCGTGCGCGAAGGCTTCCACGTCGCGTCGCATCACGCCAACAATCGCGCCAACATGGATAAGTATGCGCTGATCAACCGCTACCACGTGCAGATGCTGGCCTACTTTCTGGATAAGTTGCACGCCACGCCCGACGGCGAAGGCAACCTGCTGGATCACTCGATGGTGCTTTACGGCAGCAGCATGAGCAACGGCAACCAGCATGATCACGACCCGTTGCCCGTTGTGCTGGCGGGCGGCGCTTCCGGCCAGCTCAAAGGCGGGCGTCACATGCAGTACGCAGCGCACACGCCCATGTCGAACCTCCTGCTAACCATGCTCGACAAGCTCGGCGTCCAAGCGGATCACCACGGCGACAGTACTGGCAAGCTGGAGATCTGACACTCGGTCCAACCAATTCGCCATCTTGCGAATTGACGGCCCTTCGACAAATGCCAGCGGGGCGCTCGACACCTTGTCACGGCCTACCTCGATCTTTTGCCATTTTGCTTGTGTTTAGAGTCGGTTCAGATTGTGCTTCTTTGGCCGCCGAGTTGCCAAGCTCATATTCATGAAGCGACTCGCCGTCTGGAACGGGCTGCCTCCACTACTTTTCATAACGCTGGTTCTTCCCGGGACAATGCATGCAGCGAGCCTTGATGCAACCACATTAAGAGCCTGGGAAGCGTACATAGAACTTGCAAGCAAGCGGATGGAGCAGCGCCTGACGCCCGGCCAGACTTTTCTGTGGATAGATGAAGGACAGGACCGGCTGGCGAGGGTTCGTGCAGGCGAGATCGTCGTCTCGCAACTCACTCCCCGGAATTCGAGGAGGGTGCCGTCAGGGCTGATTCACGATTGGATCGGTGCAGCTTTCATCCAGCACGCCACGCTCAAGGACGTACTAGAAGTGGTGCGCGACTACGCACGATACAAGGACTTCTACCAGCCAACAGTGATCGATTCAAAAGCGATCGCGACCGGCGAAGCTACAGACCGCTTCTCGATGCGGCTGATCAACAAATCGTTGTTCCTGAAGACGGCGCTCGATAGCGACTATGAATCTTGCTACGTTCAGGTCGATCGTGGACGCGGATACGGCATCTCCCGTACGACGCGAATCCAGGAAATAGAAGAATTCGGCGCGCCTGGTCAACGCACTTTGGACGAGGGCGAAGGCAATGGGTTCGTCTGGCGGCTGTTTAGCATCATGCGCTACGCCGAGCGCGACGGCGGAGTCTATATCGAGCTTGAGGCAATTGGCTTGAGCCGCGACATTCCGGTTTCGCTCCAGTGGCTGGTTGAACCGATAGTTCGCCGTGTATCGCGAGGCTCACTTTCCACTTCTCTTCGGCAAACCGAAAGCGCGGTGCGTTCACGCCTGGACCTCGTCGCGAGCGGTCCTGTGAGAACTGGGTCAGGGAGGTCCCGATGACGAACGGTATCGTGCTTTATCGCATCTCAACAGTTGCCTTGGCGATGGTTCTCGCAGCGTGCCTATTGCGCGCACAGCAGGCCTCGAGCGATCCGGCGCCGGAGCAGGAGAGCAAACGCATTTTCTGGATTGTGCCGAATTACCGGACCTCTCCGAGCTTAGCGAATTACGAACCGCTGACCAGTGGCGAGAAGTTCAAGATCGCGTCTGAAGACGCCTTTGACCGAGGGACCGTCGCGTTAGCGGTAATCTTCGGCGCGGAAGCTCAACTGACGAACGCGAACCGATCGTTCGGACAAGGCGGAGCGGGATTCGGACGCTACGCCGGGGCCGCGTACGGCGATTTCGTGATTGGAGATTACATGACCGAGGGCATTTTCCCGACCCTGCTCCATCAGGATCCACGCTATTTCCGGCGCGGCACAGGACGCGGATGGTCGCGGCTCGAATACGCGATGGGACAGATCTTCTGGACCCACCGTGATTCCGGGGGAAACGAGTTCAACTATTCGGAAATAGCCGGCAACTCGGCCGCGGTTGCGATCTCGAATGCATACTACAAAGACAATCGTGACGTTGGCGATGCGGTCTCAAAGCTCGGCGTTCAGCTCGGAGTGGATATGGCCGCCAACATTCTGAAGGAATTCTGGCCGGACTTCCAGCGAAAATTCCAGCGCAAACACGCGGCTGTCGCCAGGTGATCTCGCGAACTGACTCTGGATCGCGACCGTTCAACCGACCTTTTCGGCAACCTGGGACAGCGCGTAGGCTTCCAGTTTCCGCGCATCGCTATTGAACTTGCGGATGCCCTCGGCTAGTTTCTCCGTCGCCATCGCGTCCTCGTTGTGCATCCAGCGGAAGGTCCTCTCGTCAAGGTGCAAACGCTCTTCCTTGGCCGCCTGCGCTTTCGCAGGATCAAGCTGGCGATCTAGAACGCCCTCGGTCTGTTCCAACTGATCCAGAAGCTCCGGACTGATAGTGAGTAGGTCCGATCCGGCCAGCCGGACGATCTGATTCACATTGCGAAAACTCGCCCCCATCACCTGGGTCTTGTAGCCGAATTTCTTGTAGTAGTTGTAAATCCGGGTTACCGAGGTAACACCTGGATCCTGGTCCGCGGGAATCTCGGCGCCGCCCTGCTCCTTCTTGTACCAATCGTAAATGCGGCCGACGAAGGGCGAGATCAAGGTTACTCCGGCTTCGGCGCACGCCACCGCCTGGGCGAAGCTGAAGAGCAGCGTCAGATTGCAGTGGATGCCTTCCTTCTCCAGAAGCTCTGCTGCCCGAATGCCCTCCCAGGTGCTGGCGATCTTGATCAGGATTCGTTGGCGACCCACGCCTTGCTTGTCGTAGAGCGAGATGAGCTTGCGCGCCTTGGCGATCGTACCCTCGGTATCGAAGCTCAAGCTGGCTGCCACCTCGGTAGAGACGCGGCCTGGTATCACTTTGAGAATTTCGCAGCCAAAGAGAATGAAAAGACGATCGATGAACTCCTCCGCCATTTGTTCGTGACTACCGCCGCGCTCCTGAGCAAGCTCGGAAGCTTCCTCCACTAAGCGCTTGTAAGCCGGCATCTGCGCGGCATGGAAGAGAAGCGAAGGATTCGTGGTTGCGTCCTGAGGGCGATGCCGCGCGATCGCGTCAATATCGCCGGTATCCGCCACTACGATGGTGTATTTCTTGAGAGATTCCAGTAGCTTCATGTCTTGCTCCTGTCGATCGGCTTACGTGTGCCGCTTCGAATTTTGTGACCGCTCTCTTCAGGGTATCGTGGATTCGTTTGAACTGCTTCAGGACCACGATTGGCTCGGCAATGTTCGGGCGTTCAGCGTGAAATCTCCCACTGTTCGAATGGCCATGGATGCTTTTTGCTGTTGGCCAGATTGGAGTGCCGCGCAGTAATCTCAGAACGGCCGTTGAGTAACCTCTCCACCAATTCGACACCCTGCATGAACGAATGGTCCTGGTTGCTCACTTCGTATTTCCACAGGCCGAAGCGACCGCGTGAATAAACAGATTTCGACTCAAAGAAGGGCAGGATCTCCGCTAGAGCGGCGTCCCGATCTAGACCCGGTATAGGATATCCGTAATCCGCGCGATATTTCCAGGTTGAAACAATGTCCTCCCGGCTATCGATCAATCGCGTGGCCAGCAATCCTTGTATTACCGTTTCCACCAACCCCGCCTGCCGCACTGCTTTGTACGGCGACTCCGATACTTCGATCAATAGGGACCAATGGCTTCCGCTACCCGGCACATTATAAGGCGAGTAGTTACTGAAAACCGTGACGCGATAGAACGGACAGTTGCCTTCTGGAAAATACATCCAACACTTGGTGCTCAGATGCTGGGGCGGCTTTCCACGCAAGCCAACACCGATAATATTTGAAGTCGAATAAAGCAAGCCGCGCTGCGCAAGCATTTCCAAACGCGATTGCCCACTCAAGCGAATCAGTTCACGCAACGGAATGGTCGAGATCAAGCTGTCATAAGCCAGCGTATCGCCGTTCGCCGTCGTGATTTGCCGGCGATTCAAATCGATGCTGGTCACCATAGTCCTAAAGCCAAGGCGCACTTCCGGCAGCGTTGCGGCACATGCCGTCCAGATGGCGCCTGTTCCGCCACGCAGGGGGAATCGAAAGGTATTGTTCGGCCCCCAGGACACGTCGTCTTTGGCATGTACAAGATTGTTCAGAATGCGCTTGATGTCCACCACCGCCACTCGCTCACCCACCCATCCGGCATCCATCAGCTCCGGCGGATACGCCCACACTTTGAAGTTGTAGGGCAGCATGAAAACATCCGCTATCCCTTTCCCGAACGTCGTCAATATCCACTCACGGAAGTTGGCGGGCTGGGCGCTCGCGGTCCGCGAGATATCGACCAAGTCCGTCAAGCATCGATACAGATCGTCGGGAGGAAGATGCCGGATATTGTTCTGAAATGGGTAAGGAATAAACCGGTCGCGCATCCAGACCCAGGACTCTCGTTCGTGATGCAACCAGCCGCCGGCGCCCAGGAATTCATCCATCGCCCGATCGAAGTACTCGTAGTGCGAAAACTGAACGTGGCCGCCGATGTCCCAAGTGAAACCTTGGCTATCGACAAATGAAGCAGCCAAGCCGCCGGCTTTATCCGAGCGTTCCAACAGAAACCAATCGTCATGGCCAAGCTCCTCGAGGCGCCGCGCCGCGCCGAGTCCCGTTGGACCAGCACCGAGTATGATGATTTTGCCCATTCTGCGATGCACCACGTAGCGGGCCGACAAGGGCGCTTCCGCGATTCCGCTATTTTTTCCGCCGGACACCCTCACCACTGGGCGCTTTGGCCCTTCTTTGCTTACGCGCGCGTCGAACAGGCCGCGAACCGTTAGACTCCGCAAGCTCGCTGAGGAAAGCATCTCGCAACTCTTGGCTTAGAGGCAAGAGGTTCGGATCGCTCACCCTGGCAACAAGCTCAGCCACAGAATTGTTTTGGCGGGCGAGAGACAGTTCGGATGCCAGGAATTCGCGTTCGGAGTACACAGGATGCACTACTTCGACCGCCCGAGGGAGTGGGGGCAGCGCACCGAGAAGCATGGGATGAGTGGCTCGAAAGCTCTCGCCATCCCAGCTCCCAGGCAACAGCGACTCCAAGTCGGCGCAACGGTAACCTCCTGCCGCCATCAGCGCTGACGGAATAAAGGCCTCACAAAAGACATACCGGCCGCTCTTAGGCGGATTTGCAGCCTCGTGCCGTCGCCAATCAAATAGATACCGCAGCGCACGCTTCGAAAGCACTACCAGGGGGAAAAATATGCCGTAACATTTCTTGAACCGCCCCCGGCAAGTCTCGCACCAACCCCAAAACGGCGGTCCGGGAGCATAATGAGTGGCGACTAGATCGTACGGAGGATTTCCCGGGATGCTGAGCCGGCGGATTAGACTCTCCAGTGCATAGACATTACCCCGGACGAACTCCACATCATATTCGATCATGACGTAGTAATCATAATCGGGCATATCGTGGAAGGCGCAGTAGAATGCATAGTCGCCGAAATACCACAAAAGTCGATCGTCGGGGACGGTGCCCACCAATCCAAGATCGGAGCACATTTGTGCGCTGTGCCCTAAAACGATCTCGCTCGGCAGGTCCAGGGGGCCTTCGGTCTCATCCGCACAGACGCGCAGGTCGTAACCGACACCCTCCCGCAGCATCCGAAGCAGATCCAGCAACTTGTCCGACACGAAATGCGCACGGACCAGCACCACCACCCGGGGCCGCCGATTTTCAGAGCGAGATCCATTGCGTCGCTGGCGCATCGAAGATGCCTTCGATCAATGCTACAAAACTCCAAGCGCACAAGTCTTCGCCAGCCCGGAGTTGAGACTCCACAAGAATGCGTTAAGTACCCATCACCTTGATCTCGCCGATAAAGAGCCAGTCGTGTAAATTCACCGTGACCCGTACCTGCGATGCGATGATCGGCGTCCGGTTCGTCGCCTCGACCCAACGGACCGCGTAGAGCAGCGCTGTGTCTAGCTCCAAGTTCTGACTATTTGGGCTGTCAAACACGAACCAGGAAAAGCCGCCATCGCTCGAGTACTCCGTCACAACACTTTGCGGGAAATAGATCCCCGACATGGTGGATCCCGCGAAGAGCGTCCGCACGCCCGTAAATTTCCTAGGGCCACCAAGGTCGACGGTCACCGTAACAGCTCCCGTTGGGTTGCCCGAGAAACCCACCCAATCAGCTGTGAGCGACTGCCCGAATCCGCCGCCCGTACCGTTGGTAAGCTTCGACGGGAACCTGTCCGGATAGCTCCACGAAGGAGAGACGCTGTACGAGACGGAACCGCCCGTGGAAGAAGTCCTAACGGAAGCGCCAGAAGAATATTGCGCGAGAAGTGTATCAGCTTCAACGGGAGTGTAAGTCGCTTCCGAAGACATGTCCCACCCATACATGAACTGGATGATCTGCGACACGTATGGTGCTTCGGCCGCCATTTGTTGGCGAATACGAGAGATTGGCGCCGGCTGCCAGCCGTTCGCGCTTTCCGTTCCGGGAACAGCGGCCTGAAAGGTTTCCGCGGTCGTCCAGAGCTGGACGTTTCCCGCTGCGACTGAAGTCTTAAGCGTGGCTCGCATCTGGGAATAGTAATCTCCGAGTTCAGAGACGGCCGGTGCACCAGCTTGCGCCCCCGCCCCATCCTGAGGTGCAACGATGTCGACCCGCGATTCCGATGCGAGCAGCGCAAGATATGTTCCAGCTTCCGCCGCGGATAGGCCAGGCATAAGCGCCGATCCCGTTTTCTTGAAGACCGGAGCCTCGATGACCCGAGCACGCGCACCCAGCGCTTTCATGTGCACCACGTATGTCTCAAGCTCTTCGATGCCGTAATAGGGGGGCCCGTAGAATTTCACCCAATTGAGCCATAGTTCATGACTGAAGTACCAATTTCCGCCTCCGGAGTTGAAGCTGGGATGCGCCCCATACCGCGCCAGGATTTCCCGCGCGAGAAGGATGTCAAATTTGTGCAAAGCGTCGAACTCGTCTCCGTTGGACCAAACTCCGTAGGTCTGGAGCGATCCGATAAATACCTGCATCCCGAACTGATCGGCTGCGGTCAAGAGCATTCCCAGTTCATCCGGCCGAGGCGGCAGAGCTGGAAAGATGCCGCTCGGATAGATCAAGGTCTGAGGATTCACCGTAAAGCCGGTTTCGTCCTCCGAGCTCGGCATGAGAGTTCCGTCTCCAGGAATAATGAGTATCTTGTGGCCAAGCGCCGCCTCGGCGGCGAGTTCCTTTTGCCACATTTCAACCGTGGTGAAATTGCGATCGAACTTGACGAAGGATCCCGTGAAGGAAGGCTCTCTTACCTGCCCCTGGACGATGGGCAGAAATGCGGGCAACGTCGTGAGGGCCAACAACCCGATCGTGATTCTAGTGTTCAAGGATAGGATCGCAACTTGTTTATCGGATTCTACGGAGGAATCCTTGAGCCAGGTTTTTGTCCAGCCAGGTCCTGAATGCCGCTGCTTAGCTGTGGCTCCCCGGATCCTTGTTTTGCAACGATCCCGACTAACCCCCGTTTGTTCCCGTCGATGAACGCCTGATTCTGGCAAACATGGAAGAGATACGCCGCTGCCATGGCCGGAATCGAGGCGTGTAGGAATTCGCCGCCGAAGGTTGCCTGCAGTGTGGCCACAGCTGATTCAAGTCCAGCAGGATCGCGACGACCGGCAGACCCGCCATATCGCTCAATCTGTTGTTCGTGGATCTCCAGAACCTCATCCAGAGATAGAAATACCGGTTCCATCCATGGAACTCATTCGGCCAGTTTTCGGAAGGCTTGCCCATAACGCTTACGCGCCAGTTCCTGAGCTGTCTCGAACTTCTTCCGCCGTGCTGATGGCTTTGCCGGGGCGACGATCAGTTGTCTCCCGTCGGTACTCACATCGAGCGGAGTCTCGGGATCGATATTAAGAAGATCCAGTATCGGACGATCGATCACCAACGCGAGACTGTTTCCATGCTTGGTAAGCTTCTTAACCATGCGCCCCTCCGTACTTACAATGTATCACCATGGAAGAGCCGCACGGGGCGCGGTGCTGTCAACAAAGAGTGAAGTTGGAAAATCTGATTCCTGGGGGCCCGAGTTGTGGCTCCCCAAGAACACAGTTTTGCAACTTTTTCTCTCAGGATTCCTTAATGTTGGGGGCCCGGGAAGAATGCGAACTGCGCGGAACAGCCCGGTGGTGGCATGTGTCGATTTTGTCGCTTCGGCCGACGCGGGTCCAAATTTCGAATCCAAGCTGCGCACCTACCCCGGCCACGTCTCGAACTCATCTGAAGTCAGACTCCTTTCGATCGTCGACGGCGATCCCCGCGGGCGACATCGCCCAGCGAGAGGCGTGTGCTCTGAATCCGGGCCGGGGATGTTCTTCGACCGCCTCGGCGCCAGTAGGCCGAGAATCTCTCGGCTCGCGACAGAAACAGTTCACCCGATGTTGCCTCGGCGTCGGTCGAGCTAAGAGCTACGCCGCCGGGATGCAGCCTCTTGCCTGCGGACAGCGCTGCCATGATTTGGGCGTGTAACAGTCGGGGCTTCCTTATTCAAGTGACTGTCGGCAATTGCGCTTTTAAGAACCGAACGCAGCCAGATGGATCCGGGATCGCGGTCGCGCGATCTGTGCCACTGTATGAACTGCTCGAATTTCGGAATCTTCAGGGGCGGCGCGACAATGCGCAACGGCAAAAATCGCTGATAGAACATCGCGAGACGCCGGTGAACTGTAGCGATTCGTGAGGTGCCGATGAGCAACTGGGGAACGAGATTGAAGGCTGTGGTAACCACCTCAATTCTTCGATCGTGTGTTAGATGCTGTGTGAACCACTCATCGAAGGTGGGCAATTCACGGTGCTTTCCAAACCTAACAGCGACGTGTCCCAGCTGCAAATAAGTATCTAACGAGAGATCCCGGTCGAGTTGTCTGTTCCCGGACCAACCGAGACACACAAATTCGTCTTCATAGAGGCGCTCCGATGAATGTCCAGGTACAAGATACCTGGCTGGTCCAAGCGTCAAGTCGATTTCTCCCCTTTCGAGCTCATCGGCGTTTCCGCCCACGATGGGGATCATCTCGATAGTTACGCCAGGGGCGAGTTCCTGCAGCCGCGGCAATGCTTCAGTCATGACGACGGTTTGCGCGTAATCGGACATCAGCAATCGAAACTTTCGAGACGAAGTTTCAGGTTCAAATGCCGGGCTGTTGTTGACGATCGACTCGGCCTGGATGAGCAAGTCTCGCACCGGCTCAATGAGCCCTTCGGCCAGCGGCGTAAGGGTCATCTTTCGTCCTACCTGAACGAGGAGAGGGTCATGAAAGGCTTCACGCAGGCGGGCTAGCGCGCCACTGGTGGCGGATTGGCTCAAGTGCAGTCGCTCACCTGCGCGGGAAACGCTGCGCTCAGCGAAGAGCGCGTCCAAAGCTACTAACAGGTTTAAGTCTAAGCCGCCGAAATCCATAAGTCCGATCCATCGGCTAGAGCGATGCATTCCGCCGAATGTATCCATGATACAAGACCAGGGGAAATTCGCGCGGCGTGCGGCGTCAGGCTTTGGACGGGACGGAATGCGCCAGCGCCTGAGGCTCGGCTGATGCCGCGGCATGAATTGCGAACAAGCTGCGCACGATCTCGGGCGTCCGGCAGCGCGCCATGCCGCATTCCGTCGCGATGCCGAAGTCGGCCACGTACTCCGCGGCGGTTTGGATGCGTTTCCTGGTGGCTTCGACGCCATCTCCATGAACCAAGCCCAGGAACAGATCCGTACCCGGCGAGAGCTTCAATTTGCGCAGCGGCTCGAAGTAAGCGTCGTCAGAGCGGTCCATCGGAACCGGTAAATGAACGTACGTGATGGGGCGCGAGATGGAATCCGCCAAAAGATTTGCGAACTGCGCGAGTTTGCCCGCATCCGCCGGTTCGATGAAGTGCTTGGCCTCCCAGTCGCCGTAGCACAAGTGAAACCCGAGCTCGACGTCGTCAGGCACGGCCGCTGCGAGGCGCTTCATTCGGGTTTCGATTTCGCGCCGCAGATCCGCAAAGGGATTGCGAATGAATGGCGCCCGGCCGTCCCACATGACCATCTCGATGCAGACATCCCACTGGATGCACAGATCCTGATGCGGGATGGCCCGGCATAACGAGTCCACCTCGCGGAGCATGGCGGCCTCGTATGCGGGCTCAATCGCTGGTGCATCGGCTGGCGCGCAGAATGGATTGATGACCGCGAATGGCGTCGGCAGGGACACCTGGAATCGAACGTCCGGGGGCAGGGCCCCCTCCTTGCGAGTGGCCACGAAGTCTTGATAAGACGCGCGCGCTTCCCTGGCATAGCCAAGCTCAGGGAAACGGATGTCGGCCGGCGCAAAGCCTTCGGCCAGCTGGAGAGGCAGGAAGCCTGATGTCTGATTGGGGTGGCTAGTGTCGGCCTTCAGAAACGGAAGAGAGCGAAGCAAAGGATATTGCCAGCTAATCCAGAGTCTGCGCCCGCCTGGTTCGCCATCGGGGATGCGGCGCAAGCGCCGGCCGAGAAGAGACCCTGCTGTCTCGAAGACCTCTTGGACGCTGTCAAGCGCGATACTGCCGACCAGATGAACTCTTGACGGAACCATTGAATTCTCCTTTAAGCGCCGGGGGGAACCAAACCGCCGCCTGGCGCCAGTATCTTACTTGGATCTACGCCCTGGTCGACTACGACGCCAAAAAATGGGAACATCATCTCCTCCCACGTCATTTCGCCATAATAAACCGTTTTGTTGGGATTGGGATTCCATTTATTGTTGGCCGAGTTGTCGTAGTGCGCGTCGACGTGGAGTTTGGTGCCCTTGGGAACCTTCACGATTGTGTTATATCCGAGCTGCCAGTTGAAGTCGTAGTGCGGGACGCTGAGCACGACTTCCTTCCGGCCGTCCGGATAGATCAGGGTATAGGTCATGTCTTTTCCCCGGACATGCATGTGCGGCATCATGTACACCAGCTCTACGTCCTGATTAAAGGTGACTTCCGCGGGAGGGCTCTCCCAATTCGGATCGTTCGGCGGAATGGCAAAAAGCTTTGGGTCGGTAGACGCCGAGGTGCTCAATGACACGTAGCGGCGTTCCGGCGGCTCTTTCGCGACGGTGAATCCGATAAGAACGTGGTCCGTCACAGCCGTCCCATTGGGTGTGTAGTGCAAGTTAATTGTGATATCGCTTCCGGCCCGAACGAGCTTCGCGGCATGAAAATCGCGATAGTCGGCAACAGGATTTCCGGGCAGGTAGCAGTCCTCCGCCATACTGCGGAAGCGGTGGTTGGGCGTGCCCGGCCCGAAGGTCGGCCCGCGGCCGGGGATCGCGCTCCCCTCCTCGTCGCGGGGCTTGTCGTCCCAGTAGGGTTTGAAATACTCGACGTCAGGCGCGTGGGGGTTGAAGCCCAGACACATGTGATGTGTGACTTCACGATGTTCAGGCCGGATCTGCACCGAGGTGATCCAGGTGTCCTCCTTGAAGCCAGTGGGCACAGTGATCGAGACCCATTCGATCACGTCGTTCTTCGGGTGCGCCGGAACATCGTAGCTAGGCCCTTGAACGATGATGTCGGGCTGGATCTGCCACCCCTCCGGCCACCGGGCGGGCGGCGGCGCGTCCGCCGGAATTCCTTCAAGAGCTCCGTTATCCGCCCACCTAGCGATGGTCGCAATTTCGTCCTGCTTCAGGGAGCGATCGTTCAGGAAATGACCGAACTGAGGATCGGCGAACCACGGCGGCATTTTTCGCGACGCCACCGCTACCTTCATGGCTTTGGCCCAAGGCCGCGCTTCCTTGTAAGTGAGGAAAGACATGGGCGCCGCTTCACCGGGACGATGGCAGGTCTGGCAGTGCTTTTGCAATATTGGCAGAACATCCTTATTGAACGTCACCGAAGGCGGATCCGCGGCGGTCAGCTGCGAGGCGCAAATCATCGCAAGGAGGAGCAAGATTCTCGGCATGAGTCCACCTCTTTCAATCCCACACCATATTCATTCAGATTTGCGAAGTGGTCAAATAGATTGTCGCTATCAGCCATAGGCAAACACTATCAGGTAGCGCCCGCATTGACAGCAGCAATAGATGGCATTGAGGGAATCGATTTCAGAAGCCGAGCGTCGGCGCGTATAGTTGATGGCAGAAGTTGTGCTGAACCGAAAACTGGAATATTTGATGGCGCTCGCCAAAGAAGGGCACTTCGCGCGTGCTGCTGCCGCCTGTCATGTTTCCCAACCCACTCTTTCTGCGGCGATTCAACAGTTGGAAGCGGAATTGGGCGTACCGATTGTCCAGCGAGGACGGCGCTTTCGGGGACTCACCAAAGAAGGCCGGTTGGTCATGGAGGCTGCGCAGCGCATGGCCGGCGAACGGGATCGACTGCGCGAGCGGCTGCGAGGCGAACGAGACGGATGGGCGGGCACTTTGCGCATCGGCGTGCTTGGTTCGACCATCCCTCTGTTGAAGACTTTGATTCTGCCGTTCTCGGAGCGCTTCCCGGACGTCAACCTGAATGTCGTGCTGCAGAGCCCTTTCGATGTACAGCAGGCTTTCGAAGCGGCATCCACCGACGTGGCGATTACGTATCTAGATCCGGGGCTGCGGCGCTACTCGCGCACTCACGTCTTATACACGGAACAGTACGATCTGCTGATCCGGAAAGGCTCGATGTTTTCCGCGCAAAAGTCGGTGGCCTGGGAAGATCTGACAAGGCTGTCTCTTTGCCTGCTGACGCCCGACAGTCCCATTTTCGGCAAGGCCGAATCTGAAATCCTGGCCAAGATCCTGACTAAGACCCCGCATATCGTCACAAATGCAATCTGGTTGGTGATCGATCATGTCCGAACCGGGAAGTGGGCGTCGGTGCTGCCGAGGCCGGTGCGGATCATGGCGTCGGACGATCCGGGACTGGAATCGATTCCATTGCCGAATGTCGGCAAGGCGAGCTCCGTGGCGATTGCGATCTCGAAGAGAGAACCGGTTTCGCCGTTCGCGGAGGCATTCTTCGACCTTGCTCGAACGGAGGATACGGCATCGCGGTTGCGAGACGCTCTGGGAATCTGCAGGATGGAACGGCCGGCTCGCGTTCGCCCGGAACTCCAAACTACTGGTTGAACTCGAATGCGGTGGCCGCAGGTGTGGAGACCGCGACACCGGTCCCGGAGGATTGCACGTCGCCGCTGACGGCGTAGAATCGATTGTCGATCACCGCGCCGGCTACGCCGTGGCGAGGAGTAGCCATGGGCGGGAGCGTCGACCATGTGTTCGTGGCCGGGTCATAGGCTTCGAAGACGCGGAAGGCCGTTTGCACTACGGGATCTTGCCACTCGCCGCCCGCAAGATAGATTTTTCCTTCGTAGACTGCGGACGCGACGGCGCTGCGTGCGGTAGGCATGCGCGCGCCGGGAGGCTCCCAGATATCGGTAGCCGGGTTGTAGATCTCGACTAGCGAGATGTCGGATGCAATCGAGATAAAGGCGGCGCCGACTCGGCCGCCGATGACATAAATCTTCCCGTTCACGGTTCCGACGCCCATGTGATTGCGCGGCGTGGGCATGGAAGTGCGCGTGCGCCAGGTGTTGGTTTTGGGGTCGTATTCTTCTACGGTTCCCAGGACGTTCTGGCGCGTTGTGAAATTGATATAGGGTTCCTTCGCGCCGGGCGCGGTGGTGGCACCGCCGATGACGTAGATCTTGCCGTCCGCTTCGGAGGCAACCGCGGCGCCGCGCTTGGTGGGCATGGGCGCGAGGGCCTTCCAGGAATCGCTATGCGGGTCGTATTCCCAAGCGTTGTTGATCGGAACCCATCCGGCGGGCGCAGGCGGGTCGGGGTAAACGAAGCCGCCGAACGCAAAGATCTTGCCGTCATGCTCGCAAAAGGCGACGTGGTGCGATGGCAATGCCATCGGTTTCTTCTTGGTCCATTGGTTGGTGGCAGGATCGTATTCGTAGACGAGCCCCGCGGGATGCCAAAGCGGGATGAGACCGGAAAAAACGTACAGCTTGCCGTTGGCAGCCTCGCCCATCACCTCCTCGCGCGGGTCCGGGAAAGGAGCGATGTCCACCCACTTCCCTTGCGCATGGAGCATTGGAGCACACAGCGTTAACAACGCCAGGATAGTTTTCATACGACGGATCTCTCCGGATCGATCAAGAACGTCCAAATAGCGGCGCCGAGCAACATGACGGCTGATGTAATGAAGAAGGGGGCCGTCCATGAGCCTTTGCCGAAGTAGTAACCAAAAATCAGTGGGGTCAAGGATGCAGCCAGCGCACCTGTCATGTTCATGACGGCAGTGACAGTGCCGCTGAATTGGCCGCCCACATCCATGGGAACGGCCCAAGCAGGACCAATGACGAATTCCAAAAAGAAGAACGATGCGGCCAGGCACAGGACCGACGCCATCGCGTTCACGGTTGTGGCCGCGGGTATCAGGAACACAGCCGAGAGAAGAAATCCCGGTGCGGCAACGATGCTGCGGGCAAACCGCGCTTTCCCAGTCCTCTTGAATACGAGATCGGACAGCGAGCCGCCAACCAGGTCGCCTGCCATTCCCGCAAAAAGCGGGATGGAACCGAGCAGGCCGAGCGCTTGCAAACTGATGTGGCGATGCTCGCGCAAGTAGGTTGGATACCAGGTGAGATAGAAGTTGGTTCCGAAGAAGAAGCAGCAATACCCAAGAGCGATGAACCACATGTTGGATGAGGTGAGGATTCGTTTCCAGGGCACCGATTGCCGCTCCGCCGAAGACGGATTTGCCTCGCGAATCTGAGCCAACTCCGCGGCATTGACGCCAGAGTGCTCTTCCGGACGATCGCGATAGTAGGCGGCAAAAGCGATCGACCAGATCAGACCGAGCGATCCAAAGATGTAAAAGATCGCTCGCCAGCCGAATGCGAGCAAGATACTGGCGGCAATGAAGGGCGTGATGGCCACGGCAAAGCGGCTGAAGAAATGGGTAGTCCCTTGGATGCGGCCGCGCTCGGACCGGGGAAACCAAAGCTGCATTCCGCGGCTGGCTACGGGAAAGGCGCCCGCTTCACCCAATCCGAGAAGAAATCGCGCGGCGAAGAGTGAGCCAAGCCCGAGCGCGGCGCCGGTCATCATGGCCGCGATGGACCACCAGGACATGATGGCGGTAAGAATTCGTTTGGGGCCGAAGCGATCCCCCAGCCATCCGGCTGGGATTTGCCCAAGCGCATAGGACCAGGTGAACGCGCTCAGGACCAGCGCCATGCTGGTTTTGCTTAGCCCGAGGGCCTTCGCGATTTCTGGTTGCGCCACCGAGATATTGCTGCGATCCATGTAACAGATGAGGTACATGAGGCTGATCAGGAACAAAATCAGCCAGCGTGTTCTGGTTGGCGCGGCCTGGTGGCTCGGAGGAGGCGTGACTCGTGCGGTTGTGGTATTCGCGTTCAAGACTTGGCCTAGGCTAGTGACGGGATCTCAACCTGATGCTCCTTCACCGAAATGGCGACGGGTTGTCCCGTCTCGGCGGAACGATCCGCAGCCTGGTAAACCTGCATGACCATGCGGGCATGTTCGGGCGTCACGATGGGCTGCTGGCCGGTGGCGACGCATTCCAGGAAGTGAACGGTCTCGGCCGCCATGGGGCCTGCGTAAACATGGCCCACGCTTTCTCCCGGCATCGACGAGATGGGGAACTGGATTCCTTTCTGCATGGTTGTGACATAAACGTCGCGATGCGTATCGTCGACCATCACTGCTCCTTCGGTGCCCACCATTTCGATCCAGCAGCTTGAGAAGTTGGGATAGGCAGGCGGGAGCACCCAGCCGGCGCCGATGGTAAAAGCAATCCCGTCATCCATGGTGACGACGATCCAAACGCAGTCCGGGACGTTATACGACGCTCCCATGATCTTGCGAACCTCCTGCGCGTACACACGGACGGGTTTGCGGGGCGCCAGGCACCATAGGACGAAGTCAATGTCGTGCGTGGCCTCCATTGCGGCCGGCGACAGCTTTACGCGTCCGCCGATCTTCTTACCGAGGTTACGTGTAATGTGACGGCTCACCAATGCTGTGACCGGTTGCCCGATGCTGCCATCGTCTATGGATCGTTTGATGTAGGCGAACTTCGGGTTGAAACGCTGTGAGTAGCCAATTGTGAACAGCAGTTTCTTCGAACGCGCCAGTGAGATCAGCTCATCGGCTTCGTCCAATTCCAGCGCGATCGGTTTTTCCAGAAAGACATGTTTGCCGGCCAGCAGGCTCTCCTTGGCGATCGGATAATGGGTAGGTTCCGGCGTCGTGGAAATGAACACAGCAGCGATGCTGTGATTGTTCAGGAGTATCCTGTAATCGCTGGTCGCAGAAGCTGGTTTGGTCAGGTCCGCGACTTCTTGTAACCGTTCTGGTCTGATCTCAGCAATGTGCAAATCGCCGACGAACGCATTCTTGGCGCAGGTTTGCGCGCGGATCCCTCCGCACCAGCCGGTACCTATAACCGCGACATTAATCGTAGAGCGCATGTCTGTAGTGTTTATGTCCTCAGTTCCCGACGGCAGCTTTTGGCGGATTCTTCAGGCTCGTGTAGACCGCTTCTACAAACATGTCCGTGGTCCAAGCGCCGAACGTCGCGCCGAAGCGGTCGTCATAATCGGCTGTCACCCGCGCAGCCTTCACTTGGTCCAGGCCTGCCCCATTCTTGATGAGGTTCTCCACCCGATCCCGGATGATCACAAGCATATCGCGATATTCGGCCACTTCCCACTCGTCGCACAAGCGCCCATGGCCCGGGATGATGAGCGTGCCGCCCTCTTCATCGTGCTGATAAACAGTTCGGTCCAGAATGTTGTTGAGCGCCTGAATCTCTCCTTGAATGCTGCCGCCATTCTTGATATCGATTTTCGGGTAAGCAGTGGTGGAAAAGATATCACCGGTTGCAATCACGTCGGAGCGGCGGAAATGCACAATGGTGTCGCCGTCGGCGGTTGCGTTGGGCTCGTAAAAAATTTCTACGGCTTCTCCGTTGTGAAACTTCCGCCTGCGGCCCTGAAAGAACGTATCGCTCGGGATGCTTTCCTCCGGCGCTTTCAAAGCGAGCATATGGTTTTGGACATTTTGATGCGCAATGATCGTGGCGCCGCGACCAGCATTGGCGAATTGTCCCGAGAAGAACGATCCTTCCAAGCTTGGATCGTGACCAGCCGCACGGAGTTTCAGATTGCCACCGGTAAAATCCGAAGCGTACTGTGTATTGACGATGAATTGAATCGGCTTATCGGTTAACTTGCGGATGGCCGCGATAACCTTGTCGGCAAGTTTGCCGGCTCCCGTATTTAGCACCAGCGGAGCTTCATCACCCACCTGCACCGCGATATTTCCGCCGTCGCCCACCAGCATAAAAACGTTCCCCTGCACGGGAAGAACGTGAATTTCACCGTCACGCGGATTCGGATCGACCGCGCGGCTGGCGTGCTCTGGCGCCGCGGCAGGTGTCAGCTCCTTCTTGGCCTCTGCCTCCATTGCCTGCGGATCATTGTATTTGGCCGGGAACTCCGGATACATCGTCTCGGGTCCGCCTAGAGTCGCCAGCAAAGGCATATGCTCCTTGTTGGCGAACTCGCGCAGGAACGGGTGCTGCCCCCAGAAGTAGCTGTCCACCTGATCTTCACGCCGGCCCAGAATCTGCTCACCGTCATCGCAGGCGTACAGCCACGCATCCGGCTCCTTCTCGTTGCGGCCGAGAGTATAGGTTCGACTGAACGGCTCAGCAAGGTAGACCGGATCGTTCACCACGGCGAAATAGGTGATCCTGTCGCCGTGCTTGATGAAATGTTCCGTTACCTTCGCCTCATCGCTTTGGGGTATGCCATTGGCTCGAATCCAGCCGCGCTTGAGATGAGTTGTGTAGACTGTTAGATTGTTTCCTTCGTACTTCCCGGTCGAAAATCCCGACCACGTGTGCTGAGCGTAGGCCGGCGGGTGGGGGCGATCATCCATCCAAATGGTGCGCGTCCCTTCGCTGATCTGCCAATAATGTTTGATCGCGACCAGGCGCTGCGTGTAGGGGTCTCGCTCCTCCCAAAACCGAAGATTACCGGGCTGGTTGTACGTGTACGGCACCGTGTAGCCCATGCATTGGTGCTGCCGGCCCTGAATCCGGGCCGCGCTCCACGCCAGCGCGTAGAGACGCCCCGCCTCGTTCATCGGGATGCCGCCGAATTCGACCAGCGCGCCTGAAGCGGTGATCAGTCCCGAGTCTTGGAGAGGTTGCGGATACCAGGTTCCGGAAATGTCTATGCCTGCCGGGAGATTGGTGTGGCCGGAAAAATCCAAACCTTGCCCCCATGCCAGCGTGCCGATCAAAAGAAAACCGTACGCGAAACGCTTCATCTCAGCATCCCCATCGCTATTTTGGCGCACATGGAATCGGATTCCAGCCTTTCGCATCCGGTTGCTTGCGATAATGCGTCGCGGTTTCGAAAGGCCGGCCAAGATAAACCGGATCCGCCACGGTAGTAGTGACGACGAGATAGGCTGCTCCGTTGGTCTCATCCACGCGGTCGAGATATTCGGTCAATGTTGTGTTAGCGCTGTACGGCACGCCGTTCTTGCGCAAATATCCAGGCTTCAGATGCGTGGTTACGATTTTCAGGGAGCCGACGGGAGGAGCTCCGCGGCCAGTGGGCACCATTTCCCACAGCGCTTTTGAGAATCCTTGCCAGCTTGAACCCGGCTCGTCAGCGGATTTGAAGTGCAGCAGGCGCGTCTGCTGGCCGGCGTCAGACTCTATCTTCAGTGTTTCATCGTCCTGCCAGGTGATGTGCAAGCGTCCCGGCAGACTCATGAGAATCGGCGCGCCATAGGCTTTACACTGCTCGCCGGCCGCCGCATCTTTGACCGGGTCCCAGGCGTCCGCTAGTTTGTGCCCTTCCGGATTCAAGAACACGCCGGTGTAGTCGCCTTTGGGCGGCATCACCATGCGAAATCGCCAGTCTTCCGTAACAACGGACACCCAGTAACCGGTAAGATCGTAAAGCGCGGCGGCTTTCGCAGTCTTCGGCGGCCCGGGCGGGCCACCTGGAAACTGGGCCCAAGCAACGCTTAGAGCAGACCAGCCCAGACAAAGAACCATCCTCATGAGCGGGCGTGTGTCGACAAACGAAGTCACCATGTTTTACGAACCTAACTATCGTAATCCGCCGGGCTTAAATCTGTACAATGGATTGTCCCGATCATTGCTATCCACCACGCCGATAGCGGCCCGGCATCGCCTCGGCCGATAGCAGCGATTCGAAGAAACGATTGTACAGCGGAAGCGGAACCTGCCTATATTGAGTGCGAACCAAGGATTCCCTACCAGCTTCATGGCGATTGAAAACCCGCTCAGCACATCCCCGCTGGCGTTTCCGGTGCTCGAATGTTTCCACATTGCCGGGTTCGCGCTCGCGATTGGAATGTCGACTCTGGCCGATCTTCGGCTGCTGGGACTCGGGCTGCGAAAACAATCGCCGGAGCGAGTTGCGCGGGCATTTCGATGGTGGACTTTGGGAGGGTTGATCATCGCGGTCTTCTCCGGATTGTTGTTGTTTTCGACCGATCCCGACATGTACTACACGAACTGGTCCTTCCTGACCAAGATGGTCTGTCTGGCGTTAGCGGTGACGTTCCATTACACAATTCGCCGCACGGCTGTATCGAAACAAATCTCACCGTCCACCGCCCGGTGGGTGGCTTGTGTTTCTATGGCGCTCTGGCTTTCGGTGATCTTTGGAGGAATCTTCATCGCGGTGGTACGTCCCGGCCTTACCTGACGCATGCTTCTTCCAGCATTGATCCGGCTTGAAAATCTGGCGCTGTTTACCAGCCTGCGAAGTTCGGCATACGTTTATCCGACGGTACTGGCGCTCCATCTTTCGGCAATCTCTTTGTTTGGCGCGATGATCGTTGCGACCGATCTGCGTTTGCTGGGATGGGCTTTGCCCGACTGTTCGATCCCGGCCGTAATCCAGCAGTTGCGGTGGCCGAAGCGAATTGGCTTCCTAGTGGCCGCGACATTCGGTTTCCTCCTATTCGCGTGTAAAGCCGAAGAGTATTATTACAATGCGTTTTTCCGCGCAAAGATTCTGCTGTTTCTGCTGATCGCGATGCATGCCGCAATCTTCCGCCGGGTGTACGCCAATTCCGCGAATTCCGACCACGCCTCCCAGCCATCCCCGCTCCAGAAAACCGCCGCTTGGTTGTCGCTGATCCTGTGGCTGGCCGTGCTCTGCGCGGGCAGGGGAATCGGCTATATTCCCGGGCGCGCGGGCATGCACTACAACTAGCAAACGCCGCAGGTACTCGGAGGGCGCCTGCCGATTCTGGTTTTTCCAACTCCGAAGATTCTATGTGTCCCGCCGATAGCAAGAATCCAAACAATCGATTTTACTGATTCTAAAAAGCGCCATATAGTTTACAGCTAGGTCGAACTGTTCCTTCGTGGAGAACAGATAACAAAAGGGGGGAAGTATGCAAACCCGGATTCTCGGCACTGCGTTGTGCGTGTTGGCTGCTTCGCTGGCTTGGGGACAGGCAACGGCGCGAATGCACGGAGTAGTTCAAGATCAGAGCGGCGCGGTGGTACCCAACGCCACGGTGAAAGCGACACAGACGGAGACCGGCATTTCTCGTACGGTCACGACCGAGCAAGACGGTAGTTATGTATTCGCCAACTTGCCTTTGGGACCCTACAGACTCGACACCCAGAAGGAAGGCTTTGCGAACGCCGTTCAATCCGGAATCGAGTTGCAAGTCGACAGCGACCCTGCGCTGACGATCACGCTGCGGCCCGGAGGGACCAGCGAAACGGTCACCGTGGAAGCCGTCACCAGTCAAGTGGAAACGAGTTCCGTGGGTGTCGGCAGCGTCGTGGAGACGCAGCGAATTCTGGATCTGCCGCTAAACGGAAGGCAGCCGACGGATCTCATAACGCTCAGCGGCCTGGCCGTGCAGACCGGTTCGTCACCCACCTACACAATGGCGACCGGCGTCAACATTAGCGTGGCGGGCGGCACCAGCTATAGCGTCCAATACAACCTGGATGGCGCATCACACCTGGACACTTACGTTGGCACCAACATGCCGCTTCCTTTTCCGGAGGCTCTTCAGGAATTCAAGCTGGTCACGAGCGCTCAGGACGCCACTGCGGGCGGCGGCCACTCAGGCGCGACGGTGGATGCCGTCACCAAATCCGGCTCAAACAGCTTTCATGGCGATGCTTTTGAGTTCTTCCGCAACTACAATCTGAACGGGCGGGATTTCTTCTCGCCAGTGGTGGATGGGCTCAAACGCAACCAGTTCGGCGGCGTAATAGGCGGCCCGATCAAGAAGGACAAATTCTTTTTCTTCGTGGGCTATGAAGGGACGATGATCCGCCAATACACGCAGTCCACGATTCAATACGTTCCCACAGCGGCGGAACTCACGGGAAACTTCGGCCCGTACATCGCCGCCGGATGTCCGGGAGCCGCCGGCATCGCGGCATCGCCGATTGTGCACGGAGGCCATATCGTCATACCGTTGAGCCCCGTGGCGGTAAAGATTTCATCCTATCTTCCGCAGTCGAATAACGTTTGCGGACAGGTCTTCAGCGGCATTCCTTTGCACCAGAACGAATCGCAAGCACCGGTGCGCCTGGATTACAACATCAGCCCCAAAAACATGCTCTTCGCGCGTTATATTGTCACCAAAATCGACATTGCGCAGCCCTACGATATCAGCCGCAACGTGCTGTCCACCGACGGGCAAGGGGCGGATGACGAATCGAACTCGCTGGCGTTAGGGGATACGTACTTGTTCAGCACAACCGTTGTTAACTCCTTGCGCCTCTTTGGTAACCGTGTGGGGGCGACAACGCCCGGTGCGCAAACGTTCGGCCCTGAACAGGTGGGCATCCACAATTTCTACGACTATTACGGCAATTTCATTCCGATCTTTCTGGTTGCTAATGGATTCTCGACGAACTTCATCTCGAACTTCTCCATCGGCAGCGACACTACCACGAACTTTGGGCTAAATGACGATCTCAGCGTGATTCGCGGATCCCACCAGCTCAGCTTCGGTGTAAATACGATGCGCGCGCTGCTGAACGCCCACTCCTATGCCTGGTCCGAGGGCTTCTTTCTCTTCGCCGGTATCTTCGGCTCTCCCATGGTGGATTTCCTGACCGGCAACGCGGCGCAATTTCACCAGGCTAATCCGAACCCCGAGAATCTCACGCAGAACTTCGTGGGACTCTATGCGGCCGACACCTGGAAGATCTCGCACAACTTTACGCTGAATTACGGGCTCCGATGGAATCCGTTTATTCCGATGCAGTTCAAGCAGTCTGACAGCTATACCTTTAGCCTTAGCAATTTCTATCACGACGTTCACAGCAACGTCGTCCCCACCGCCCCTCCGGGCTTTCTGTATCCCGGCGATCCCGGCTTCAACAGCAGGGCTGGCATGGACAACGCCTGGAACCACTTCGAGCCGCGAGTGGGATTTGCCTGGGACCCGTTCGGCGACGGGAAAACAGCCATCCGCGCCGGCGCCGGGATCGCCTACGATTTTCTGCGGCAGGATATCAATGAGAATACTTCCTCGGTTCTGCCGTTCCGAACCAGCGTGGTTGAGAGCTTTCCCGTCAGCCTAGACAATCCCTACGCAACCGTGCCCGGCGGCAATCCTTTCCCGTATAACTACAACCCAAAGAATCCGGTGTTCCCTAACTTGCCGTTTCAGTCATTCCTGCCGATTCCAGCGAATATTCAGACGCCCGTGCAATACTCCTGGAACTTTGGCATGCAACGGCAGGTTACTAAGAGTGTTTTTGTATCGGCCACGTACGTGGGCTCGGAAATCGCGCATCTGTGGACCGGCGTGGATCTAAATCCGCCGCAATTGCTTCCGGGCGTACCCAACTTCGCGCAGGCGTTCGCTCCTGCTCAGATAGCGCTGTGCGCGAATTTGCAGGCAAATTGCACTTCCAATGAGAACCAGCGCCGTCTCCTGGAGTTGACGAATCCATCGGCGGGCAATGTATACGGTTCGTTGACGAGTCTAGATTCGAGCGGCACCCAGCATTACGATGGGCTCCTGCTGAATGCACGTTGGCGCCTCGGCGATAACGTGAACCTCGGCGCGAATTGGACCTGGTCCCATTGCATCGGCCTCCCGGTGACGACCTTGTCTAACTTAGAAGCCACTTATTTGAACACGCCTTATCAGAACAACGGCCCGGTAAATCGTCACTTGGATATGGGGCCTTGTGAAGTCGGTTCGATTGATATCCGCCATATCGTGAACGTAACTCTGGTGGTGAACACGCCGAGATTTCAAAACAACTGGGCGCGCCGTCTGGGCACCGGCTGGACGTTATCGACCATTTATACCGTTCACACTGGAGTTCCATTCGATGCGGAATTGGGCACCGACAACGCTTTGAATGGCTTCAACCCTTCTGGGAATAATCCCGTTCCCCAGCGACCGACGCAGGTGCTGCAGAACGTTTACGCGAGTAACAAGGGGCAGTCGTGCTCGCCGGCGCCGTGCGTCAGCTATCTGAATCCTGCTGCATTCGTGGTCCCACCCGCCGGCACCTACGGCGACATGGGCATTGGCGCTCTGCGAGCTCCCGGATTTTGGGAATGGGACCAGACCATTTCCAGAGCCTTCCCCATCACCGAAGGTACGCATCTGGAATTCCGCGCCGAGGCCTTCAACGTTACCAACTCAGTGCGTTTCGGAATTCCTGTGCAAACCTTGGGAGGCACGTTCGGCACGATTGTCAGCGATCAATCCACCACTGGGTCCACTTCCCCTGGCGATGGCGGCAGGGTGGTCCAATTCGCAATGAAGTACGTCTTCTGATACTTGGGCGACGCCAGCGCTCGGCTACAGGCCTTTCCGACGCGCGATGTTGACTTCGGCGCACGCTGACATTACGTCCACGAATTTCTGATAATTCGCTGCGCCAACAAGGAACGGATTTGGCTGACCTTTTTGCCGCTCTTTCAGCTTGTCGAGCTTAGGCTCGATGGGGTCCATCAAGGGATGATTCTGGAGCTCCACGGCTACCTTCGCATTCTTGGTCTCTTCCTTAAAATGGGCAACCGATTTTAGGTAGGTCTGCAATCCTTCGTCCGACACGATCCCGGGCGTGAGGATGGTGCCTCCGTACATGGCTGCCGTGTAGGTTTTGCCATTGTCTTTCACCGGAAAGATGAAACCCATCGATCCGGGGGTGTGGCCCGGGATAGCGATGGGCATCAATTTGAAATCGCCGAGCATAATGGGCTGACCTTCCTTGATTACCTGATCGTGTTTAGGCAGTACCGCTGGAGGCCCTTTCAGTGGTCCGCCTCTCCCGGCGGGAGGGTGTTCCATCAGATCCCAATCGGCAGCTGAAATGTAGATTTTCGAGCCGTAGTGCTCCTGAAAATAGGGCGTGCCCCCGAAGTGATCCCCATGACCGTGGCCCACGACAATGATCTTCACTTTTGCCGGATCCAGACCCAGCTTCTGAAACCCCGGCAGGAGCTGCGTCTCCGTTTGATCGGCCTGAAGTGAATCCAACATCAACAAGCCGTCGGAGGTGCTGATGACATATGCGACGGTCCCCTGGTTGCCGAGCACGTACACGTCATCGAAAATCTTAGTGGGCTCAATCGGCGGATCATCCGGGCGGTTTGGGCGTGGCGCTTCGCAGAAGAAGTGTTCCTCATAGGCCCACATGGGGCCGCCCGCCTTCTTGGCCTTCTCGATAAGAGCCTTTACGGCTTCAGAATCCGGCTTTGCCGCAGCGGTCGATGGAGGTTGGGCGGAGATGGTGGCTGGAATCGTACACAAAGCAAAAACCGCGAACGTGTGTTTAAGCATATGGCCTCACTGGACGAAGTTAATGGATTACGCCGCCGGCTGGGTCTCGCACACGCTTATTGAAGAGATCCACCTCGTCGGCCGGGGCGCACAGATCCTCCATCAGTCCGGTCCAACCGTCCACGGTTTTGATGGCGTCTTTGGGTAATTTGCGGAATTTCTTTGTTTCGCTAACCCAGGGCCGCGTGTAAACCTTGGGATCAGTGATGATCATGGATAGTTCGATGACATCGTAAGCAGTGCGGCGATAGCGCTCTTCCAAGACCATGTCGGCGCTGTGCGGGTATCCGAAATGGTCCACCCAGGTTCTTTCGTCAATGCCTGTGGTGGTGACCACGAAGGTGTCTCCGTCCCACCGGGCAGAAGAATATCCCCACCAGCGGGGCAAGTCGGGATCCATGAGGGGCTGGCGCCCATCAGTCCAGATGGTGCGCACTCCGTATCCCCACTCGAATTGCTGGAGCGTCCGGTCAGGCAGTACGATCATCTCCATTGGGTCGGGATAGATCAAGGCGCGGGAAGGGCCCATAGGATTGCAGTGCTGATAGGGATCGGTATCGTTCGCTGGAGGGACTGCGCGGCGGCGCCCGATGGGTTCGTTGGGGTGAGCCGCGGCGTCCGCACTGCCCAAAAGTCGGCCGTAGGAAGGCTTGTTCGCATCGAACATCTTTTGGCCGAGCGGGGTCAATGGCGGGACATCGGCGCTGTATCCTCGATCGCCGCAGTCGCGACAGGTGCCGCCGCCGCCATAGCCGCCAGGAGACCCGTTGCGCGACCAGAGTCCGGAGAGGTCGTGCTTGTCGTAGGGCCTGTTGTCAGTCGCCGGATCGTGCGCCAGGATGCCGCGTCCGCCAGGTGGGGGACCACCCTGCGCCAAAACCAACCATGGCAGCAGCAGGGTGCTCGCAACTAAGGTCGCTTTCATGAGCGGCTACTCCTTTTTCTGGTCGGAGGGTTTCTGATCGGACGGACCGGGAGCAGGCGCGCCGCCTTGAGGAACTTCGCCTGGGCCTCCTCCCGCGACGCCCAGCAGGACTTCGCCCTTGTCGTTGAGGAGCTTGAGAATAGCCCCCACCTGCGTGCCCGCCCTAGAAGGCGCGACGGTAACCGTGATCTTCGTTCCTGGCGCCAACGCTGCTTCCGAGCGTCTCTTGCCCCATCCGCCCTGCTGCAACTGAGAGGGATTTGGATAGAACTCGCCGCTCCAATGGACGACACTGCCCTTGTCATCGGGGACATCGAAGAAGAGCTGCGGGTGAGGGTTGGCATAATGGAACTCGGTCACGGTGCCTTGCAACGTGATGGGTTTCGACAAATCGTAGGACGCACCCGTGCCATGGTGCGCCATAGCGGGAAGCGCGATGGATAATAGCGCGGTGCTAAGAAGATTCAGTCGTCGGGATTTCATATGTTCCTTCCTAATGCGCCACGGCCTTTGCCGGAGTCAACACAGCCGGGGCGGGCTTTGCAAATCTTCCGCTGTCGATCTGGACGTCGGATTGAAATTCTTTGACCTGATACGTCGACTGCCCGTTGGTCCAGGTGACGATCCACCGGAACGGGCGCTTGATGCCTTTCACATCGCGGTAGTCGGCATAATCGATCTGAATGGGATTGGTGCCTACGGCCGTGCGCGAATATCGCAACTGGCGAGCCAAGAGCCCGGTCTTCTGGTCGAAGAACAGCTTCACGCGAGTGCGGCCGGCGCCCGTACCTTCGACGATTTGTACGTCGCTATCGCCGATAGACGTAACGGGAAAGCCGGCGCGCCAGGAGCCGAGTCCCTGTTTGATCCCGGCCGGAAATAATAGCTGGGCATCGAGGCGGGCACTGTCGAGTTCCACTCCCGGCGCGAGCGGCAGAAGCGGGACCGGATTGCTGACTGACGCGATCCAACCCTCATTGCCGTTGAACACCGTGCTCGAATCTCCATTTTGGGTGTGAATCACAGTGGCGATGCTTGAGGGCGCCTTCGCGTACAACTCGAAGGGCACTTTTTCGTGATAGGAGTCGTACCCTTCATAAGTGCCTTTGGCGGCAACGCTCGAGACCCCCGCGAGACGCTCGGAACCGCCCGCGGCCTTGATGAAATTGCTGAGAAGCTCATCGGCTGAAGGACCGCTTATGGGTGGCGAGGGGATTTCGATTTCGTTCGGATCTTCGTCCGGCGTCCCGTACTGTAAGGCCAGGCTTGGAATTTCTTTGGGGCGCTCGGTTCCATGGTGGCAAGAATAACAAGTGACGGCGCGCCGGCCGCCGAAATTGTTTTTGTTAATCGTGTTCACCATCTGGATCATGGTTCGCGCCACACGCTTGCGGGGCACGTCGTCGGCGAACTTTTTCCAGTCCTGCAAGCTCTCCGGCACATGGCAGTAAACGCAGTTCAATCCGAGCGAGGCGGAAAAGAAGCCCATGGTAGCCATGAATTCGCTCACCGGAATCCCTTTGAGGAGTTGAACGTTCTGAAATACGTCTTCCGCAAGGGGTTGTTGGTCGCTCCGCGAGCTCTGCGCGGCGAGTTGAACCCATCCCCCGGCGATGAACACAGCGGCGATGATGCTCAATTCTCTTTTTCGATCCATGAACTGGGGTGTGCAGAACGACAAACACAGTATATGTTCGGACGCCAAATCATCAAAATCGATCTTGACGATTGCTCATATCTTTAATGCCGATAGCACATTAAAGCACGTCTCTTTAAAGCACGTCTCTTTATGGTCAGCGGCTTACAATACGGTTGAGTACGCATAAGGGGTGGTCAGGCGGAGTGAGAAACACGGATTCCAGTGTCACGAACCCGAGCCCAGGGCCTCTCCTGGCGGGAAATCTCACGGCGGATTGGCGCTAGCATGGATCCAAGAGGCGTTCTGTCGAGTCTATAAAAAGAGGAACCGAGCCCGGCGATTGCCCGCCGCCGAGCATACCCTTCTCCACCTTAGACCGGCATCGGCGACCGGTCCACCGCGTAAGAAGGACGCCCATCGTGTCCGGATCAGATGATTCGAGGCTGAAGTGGTCTCCCGATCGTTGCACCGTGAAGGTTGAGGTGGCAGCTTTTATTACCGGGGATAATGACCAGACGCTGGCGGGTCGACGCAAACGATTCAGCACAGCGCTTGAACAGTATCTTCAAGCAGCGGGTTGGGAGAAGGCCCTAGGAAAGCTGAACACGTACAAGCGCAGGCAGCAGCACGCCTGAGTGATGACTTCGGCCCTGCGGAGCTTCGGTAGTGGCGGACCGCGCCAGTTTGAGCCGCTTTACGTTTTTGGTATTGATCTGGTTGAGCGGGCTGAAGTGCGTCTCGGCGTAGTCATGGCCATAAGTGAGCCACTCGGTGCCGTAGCCCCCAGCATTGAGCAGCTCATCCGACGTTACGACGCGAGCGGGTTCTTGTGCGGTCCCGATCCAGGTCGCCAGCCCGGCAGAGGCTGCGATGACGAACCAGCACGTGAGTTTTTTCGCTTTCACAGGAATGTTGGCTGCCCGCCATCGTATCAAATGCTTCGCATCTGGTGAAAAATACTCTGAACAAAATAGCCCGGCGAGGAACTAAACTGTTAGGTACATGTTTTCAGCAGCCGGGCGCATGAAACTATACACCACCCTCTCGTTTACTTGTTGTTTGCTGACCGGATATGTCGCCAGCGCTCAAGCACCATCTTTCGTTCCGGTAACGGATACGATGCTGCAAAAACCGGATCCATCGGACTGGTTAATGTGGCGCCGGACGCTCGACAGTTGGGGCTATAGTCCGCTCAACCAGATCGACCGAAGCAACGTCGGCAAATTGAAAATGATCTGGATGCGTGGCATGGGTCCGGGCGTCCAGGAAGCCACGCCTCTGGTCTATCACGGCATGATGTACTTGCCAAATCCAAGCGACCTCGTGCAGGCCATCAACGCCGCCACCGGCGACCTTGTTTGGGAGTACAAGCGCAAGCTGCCGGATGACGTTACCAAGCACCTCCTGGTCCCCAGTATCAATCGCAACATCGCGATCTACAACAATCTGATCATCGATACCAGCGTTGACGATTTCGTTTACGCGCTCGACGCGCAAACCGGAAAGCTGGCCTACGAAAATCGCATCGTCGATTATCGCGAGGACTCGGCACAGGAGACGTCCGGTCCCATCATCGCCGACGGCAAAATTATTTCCGGCCGCGGCTGCGAGTTCAAAGCTACGCCCAACGGATGCATCATCACGGCGCACGACGCCAAGACCGGCCAGGAACTTTGGCGCACCCGCACCATTCCGAGGCCGGGCGAACCCGGTGACGAAACGTGGGGCGACGTTCCAGACAGCCAGCGGCGTCATGTAGGCACTTGGATGGTTCCCAGCTTCGATCCCGTACTGAAGCTCATCTACATCGGCACGTCGGTTACGTCGCCCGCGCCCAAGTTTTGGCTGGCAGGCAACGACAAAAAATATCTCTATCACAACTGCACTCTTGCACTAAGCCTGGATACCGGTAAAATCGTCTGGTACTACCAGCACATCGTCGATCATTGGGATTTCGATCACCCGTTCGAACGCCTGCTGATCGATACCAAAGTGTCTCCCGATCCCGCGCAGGTGAGCTGGATCAATCCGCGGCTGAAGCCCGGCGAGCTTCGCAAAGTGGTTACGGGTATTCCTGGCAAAACGGGGATCGTGTACACGCTCGACCGACAGACTGGAGAGTTTCTGTGGGCTACTCCGACTGTACGTCAGAACGTGGTGACCAAGATTGATGGGGCAACCGGCGCCGTCACGGTAAATCCGGAGACCGTATTCGACAAAATCGGCGACGAACGTTTCGTCTGCCCGACGGCCAACGGGGGCAAGGATTTCCCGGCCGGCGCGTACAGCCCCCTGACCCACACAATGTATTTCCCGCTGCAAAACACTTGCGGCACAATCACAGCGCTCGGCGACCAGCCGTTCACCACAACGCCTTACGACATACGCTCGCGGAATGTGATCACGCCGGGCACCGACAAGGTCGGCACCGTGCAGGCGATCAACGTTGAGACGGGACGAATTACCTGGAAACACGAACGGCGCGCCGGCGTGATGTCTTTGGTCGCTACCGGGAGCGGTCTCATTTTTGGGGGCGACACCAACGGACACTTTCTTGCTCTCGATCAGGACAGCGGCAAGGTGCTCTGGGAAGTGAATCTCGGATCGCCGGTGACCGGTTACCCGATTACCTATGCGGTGAACGGAAGGCAGTACGTCGCCGTGAGCACTGGCAATTCGCTTGTTAGCTCAGGGCTGAACGCTTTGCTGCCGGAACTTCACCCCAGCGCGACGAGCAACATTGTCGTGTTTGCGTTGGGCCAATGATAGCGCTACCTGGACCGCATCCACCGGACGGCACTTGTATTGACGGCTTCGCGCCCCCCTGAAACCATGTCTCCAGCCTGTCACTCTTCAGTTAACTCGCCTCTTGAAGCAACGGGTTTGGAAGTCCGCGCCGAACGGTTAAGATAGCCCTCCACCAAATCTCGCGCTACTTGCCCTTCTGCATCACCACGGCCAGCTCGCGATAATTGCCCCGCATTTCCCAAGTGCCTTTATAGCCGGCCGGAAGCACGAGAGAGTCGCCCGGGTGATACTCATGCACTGTGCCATTGGGCTCGGTCAGAATCAGTTTGCCGCTGAGCACGTGGACGAATTCATCGGCGTCGGTCGGGCGCGTCCGATGATTTGTTTTGGCCGGCGTCGACTCGAAGATCTCCGCGCGCAGTTCCTTGCCGGAGAACAGCGTTGCCACTCGGATATTCAGCTCGCCGCCGACCAGTATGTCCTTGAAGGCATCTGGCGGGACCGCCGTCAGGCCGAGACCCGCGATCTTGTCGGGATCGAGCCGCACGGGCGCGACACTGTCGTCGGCGAACGCCGTCGGGCCGGCCGAGACGGCCACGTAAAGCGCGCCGCAGACCACGCAGGCGGATAACTTGATCATGGTTGTCGCCCCGAACCATTTTGTCGGGTCTATAAAAAGAGCGAGGCCCCCCAATTGGCCTCATCGCTGCCGCCTTCTGGGGCCGGCACTGACAATTTCGCTTGCAATTCCTCCGAACCGGAGTGATGGATGTGACGACCGCAACCCGGTCCTGGAGAAACGAAATGAGCAACACGATTGAACTCGGGAACAACGCTGGCATGGAAGCGCCAAAGGCGAAACGCAACCGCACCACCGCCATGAAGGCCAAAGGCGCGAAGAAGGCGTCACGGGCCAAGGGAGCCGCCGTCAAACCGCAGGCGAATCGAAGCAACAAGAAAGCCGAAGTAATCGCGCTGATGAAGCGCGCCAAGGGTGCCACATTAGCCGAGATCATGAAAGCCACCGGCTGGCAGGCTCACACGGTCCGTGGCTTCGTCAGTATCTTGGGAAGCAAGGGAGGCGAGAAGATCGAATCCTCCAAGAGCGCGGACGGCGAACGCACGTACAAGATCGCCAGGTAGCACGCAGCACTGTCCCCCCATCTAAGCGCCGCTTCCGGTTCCCCCGGGGCGGCGCGTCCCGCTTGTGTAGCCCACATTGCTCATCCAGTGACGTGACGGACCGAAGACGTCGCTGCTGTCCCAAAACCATTCCTGGCCCAGAACGTTCCAAATAGCGAAAGGCGCCAGAAACGGGCCGTGTTCGCTCGCCAGCGCGCACAGTCGCGTCCGAATGGGAGGAGCCGGGGGAAATGAATGGCTGGGCAGCGGGCGAGCCCTCCCAGGCGCATTCTTACCGGGCGGCGACGGTCTTGAGGACTCGCGCTACCGACTCAAGGCGCCAGGGCGTCCCTCATGTTCGCGGCGATGATCTACGCGCCATTGGTCATGCCGGAAGTCATTACCGGATTGTCGATGCTTCTGCTCTTTGTTGCCATCGCGGTCGATCGCGGATTCTGGACGGTGGTGATCGCGCACACCACCATGGCCT
>JBKQHJ010000263.1:0-3919 GCA_052148835.1 Bryobacteraceae bacterium | reverse complement strand
CTCGCGTGCGAGCGCGGTCAAGTAGGATTGCCGGGAATCGTAGTGCGCGTTCAGCATCGTGGTGGAGATGATGCCGGGTGAGGGCGCGGTCATGAAAGCGTCGGCGAACGCGCCGGCGGCATTGGAGGCACTCTGGAAGCGCTCGATCTCGGCCGTGATGGCCGATGAGCCGAGGTAATGCAGCTCGGCTTGCGCTTCGGGGGCATTCTGCATACGGCTGCGCTTGGGAAAACGGCGGAAGAGATCGTCCACCAGCGCGGGAAACTCCTCGAAGTCGCGGCCACGGCGGCGTTTCGATTGGCCGGCGAAGCCCGAGATGCGGCTCGGCACGTAGGTTTGGAAACCCACGCGCTGTTGTTCGCCGTCGTTCCCGATGTCGACCCCGGCCTCGGCCTGTTTGGCGATGACGTGGCGGACGGCGCGGTCCATTTCAGCGGCGAGTTGCTGGGGGTTGACAGGTTTGCCCTCCTCGCGATCGATGAGCATTTCCGAAAGCGCCTCGTTGCGCGGGAGGCTGCCGACATGGGTGGTGAGAATGCGGGCTCGGCTTAGAGTCATGCGTGATCTTATGATGACATTTCCGAAGAAAATGGCGAGGGCGCTTGACAGGCGGCGGCAGTTATGTTAATTTTTACGCAGGCTGTTAACAAATGCGCACATCAAAAAGCAAGTCCAAGGCTGATGCCGACCTGAGCCGGCGCGAGCGGCAGATTATGGACGTTCTGTTTGCGCGCGGCAGGGCGACCGGGCAGGAGATTCAGGAAGGCCTGCCGGACAAACCGAATTATTCCTCGGTGCGTACGATTCTGCGAGTGCTGGAGCGCAAGGGTTACGTGCGGCACGTCGAGGAAGGGCTTAGATACGTGTATGAACCAACGGTGGCGCGCGAAGCCGCGAGTCGATCGGCATTGCAGCGCATCATTAGAACATTTTTTGACGGGTCCGCGAAGGAAGCGGTGGCGGCGCTGCTGGATCCGTCGGCATTTCATTTGAGCGAAGAGGAACTGAGTGAACTGGCCCGCATCGTCGATCGGGCCCAAAACAGTAAAGCCCAAAACATGAACGCAAAGAAGGAGAGCAGATAAATGTTGGAATCCTACCTGATTTCCGTGGCGATCAAATCCACCGCAGTGCTGGCAGCCGGACTGGTATTTGCAAGGTTCATGCGAGCACAAAGCGCGGCAGTGCGCCATCTTGTTTATTTGACCTCGCTCGCGAGCGCGGCGATAGTGCCGCTGCTAGCGCTGTGGCCGGCGCAATGGAGCTATCTCATTTCTGTTCCCGCGGGTTTGCCTGCTGTATCGGGCGTGAGCCACGCGGGAACCAATCCCGCAAACTGGCCGCTGGCGTTGGCAGCGGTGTGGGCACTTGGCGCGTTCATCATGGCGATTCGTGCGGCCGGCGGATGGATTTTGCTGCTGCGCGTTCGAAGACGGTCGGTTCATTTTCAGCAGAGCGACGGCGTCGAAGTTCGGATCGCCAACGTGAGTACACCGCTCACATGTGGGGTAGTGCGTCCGTTGATTCTTCTTCCTGGGAGCGCACGCGAGTGGGATGAGCCGCGATTCGAAGCCGTGCTGTTGCACGAATCGGCGCACATCCAGCGGCGCGATTGCCTGGCGAAATACGCGGCGCAAGGATCGCGAGCTCTGCTGTGGTGGAATCCGCTGGCGTGGATAATAACTGCGCGGCTGGACCGCGAGCAGGAACTGGCTTGCGACGATGCGGTATTGTCGGCCGGCGTCGCCGCAGATGCGTATGCGAAAGTGCTGCTCGACGTGGCGCGCGAGTTCTCCAGCTCGCTTCTGCTCGGCTGTGCCATGACCGCTTCGTCCACATTGCACGACCGCCTGGCACGATTGTTCGAGCACCGGCCAAGAGCTAGCGGAGCGACGCGCAGAACAGCCATCGCGATTCCGTTGCTCCTGGCGCTGATGACGACTGTCTCGTTCGCCGAGAAAATCTACAAGATCGGACCGGGAATTGTGCCGCCGAAGGTGCTGGAGAAAACCGAGCCGAAATACACTGACGAAGCCAAAGACGCCAAGCTCGAAGGCACCGTCTCGCTGACACTTGTGGTGGGCGTCGATCAACGCGCGCATGACATCGAGGTGATTAAGTCGCTCGACCCGGGAATGGATGCCAACGCCATTGCAAGCATCCAGACCTGGCGGTTCCAACCGGGCACCAAGGACGGAAAGCCGGTTGCAGTGCGAGCGAGGATCGACGTCAACTTCCGCTTACAGTAGTTGCGCGCTGGTGAGCGCGTCGGCGACGTCTTTCAAGAACGCCGCGGCTTGCGCGCCATCGACCACGCGATGATCGCTCGATAGCGTCAGCGTCAGGATCGGGCGAATGCCGATCAAACCGTTGACGGGCACCACGCGATCGGCGATGCGGCCGACGGCGAGCACGGCGGCCTGCGGCGGTGTGATGATCGCGCTGAAAGCATCCACGCCGAACATCCCGAGATTGCTGATGGTGAAGGTACCGCCGGTGACGTCGGGTGGATGAAGTCGGCCGGCGCGGGCGCGTTCGGCGAGATCCTGGCGTCGGGCGCTAATGGCCGCAAGCGTCGCCCTGTCCGCATTCGGAATCACCGCACCGACAACACCGTCCTTCACCGCGATCGCGATGCTGATGTTCACGCTGGGATTGTACTGGATGGCGCTGCCGGTCCAACTGGCGTTCATCTTAGGATGCTTGGCGAGAGCGCGCGCGACGATCGCGACGAGAAGGTCGGTGTGAGTAATCGCTTTTCCGTGCTTTTCACGCGCGGCAATGAGCGCGCTGGCGTCGATCTCGCGAACCAGGAAAAAGTGCGGCGCGGTGGTCCAGCTGTGGGTGGTGCGCTCGGCCATTAAACGCGCGATCGAACTCAGCACCGGGGCGCCGGAAAGCGCCGGAGTGGCCGATGGCTTGGACGCCGTCTTCTGCGATTCCGCCGCGCGCTGCACATCTTCGCCGCTGATAACGCCGCCTGGGCCGGTTCCAACTAGCGCGCTCAAATCGACACCGAGTTCCTGCGCCATGCGGCGAGCTTTCGGTGAGACCTTGGCCTCCACCTTCGGAGCGCTGGCAGGCGCGGGAGCGGAGGCGGCGACGGCCTGCTTGGACTGTTCGGTCATCGTTCGCGCGGCCGGCGCGGCGGATTCTGCCTCTACCGGCGGCTTCTCGCCAGGCGCGACGATCCACGCGATAGTCTTGCCCACTTGCACCACATCGCCCGGGGCGGCTGTCACGCCGGCGAGCACGCCGTCAGCCGACGCTTCCAGTTCCAGCACTACTTTGTCGGTTTCAATTTCAGCGAGCGGCTCGCCTTTGGCGATCGTGTCGCCTTCTTGCTTCAGCCACGAGATGATCTTGCCGGTCTCCTGCGCCATCTCGAGCGCGGGCATGACGATGCTGACAGCCATCTAGCGAGAAACCACCTGTTCGGTTCGCGCGCTGGCTTCCACCATTTCGACGATGCGTTCGCTGGGAGCCGGATCGTGCTCGCGCGTGGTGGGCAGCGGGCCATCGACGGTGAAATAGTGCGCGCCGGCGACGAGCAGCTTCTCGGCCGGGAATCGCGTGATCACTTCGTGACCCGTTTCGGTGACTACGATCTCTTCTTCGATGCGCGCCGCGCTCCAGCCGTCTTTCGATGGCCAGAAAGTTTCGAGCGCGAACACCATGCCAGGTTTGATTTCGTGAGAATGTTCGAGCGAAACCAATCGGCTGATGACCGGCTTTTCCCAAATCGCGAGCCCGATTCCGTGTCCGAACTGCAGCGCGAAAGCCGCTTCTTCATTGGGGAAGCCGAACTCCTGTGCCTTGGGCCACACGGAAGCGATCTCGCCTGTGGTGCGCCCGGGACGAATCAGCGAGATGGCGGCGTCCAAGTAATCGCGGCAGCGCGAATAGGCGTCGATCAGGG
>JBKQHJ010000262.1:0-8260 GCA_052148835.1 Bryobacteraceae bacterium | reverse complement strand
ACCGAACCCTGCGCGGTCATCAGAATGATCGGGATCGCCGGATCGATCCGGTGAATGTCCTCGATGAGATCCAGGCCTCCTCCATCCGGCATGTAGATGTCGCTCAGCACAGCGTCGATACCGCCGGTTCGCGCTACTTCCAGCGCTCTCGACCCAGTGGGCACGGCAGTCACGCGAAAACCATTTAGCTTTAAACCTGCCTCCAGCATCAGGCGAATGGAACGCTCGTCGTCCGCAACCAAAATATGGGAGCCGGGCAAGGCTTTGTCTGTCATTGTTCGCCCTCGGAACACGGAATCCAGAAAGTAAATACGGAGCCTGACCCTACCGTACTCCGAACCGCAACAGATCCGCCGTGGAGTTCGGCGATTTCTCGCACCAGGGCGAGCCCGAGGCCAGTGCCGGGAACATCCACATCTTCGACGCGCGGCACGCGATAAAACTTTTCGAAAACCCGATTCAAGCTCTCCTCCGGTATACCGTAGCCTTGGTCGGCGACTTCAATGGAAACACCACTCGCGGTGTTCTTGGCGGAAATGACCACCTCTGTATCTTGCGGACTGTATTTGATCGCGTTTGACACGAGGTTGTTTATTGCGCTCGAAAGCAGGTCCGCGTCGGCAAGCACCGGCTTTGCATCGAAACCTAATTGTCGCGTGAGCCGGATGCCTCGCTCGGAAGCCAAAGGATCTAACATCAGGAGCGTCCGCTCCACGAGCGTCTCTACCCTCACAGCGGAACGCCGCAAGACGGTCGTCCCTGATTCAAGACGTGTAATGTCGAGATACTGGCTGATCATCCGGGTCAGTCGCTTCGCCTCGTCGTGAATTGCGGCGCTCAGCTCGCGGCCGCGTTCCGGATCGAAATGAAACTGCGCCAGTAGCTCGCTCATTCCTTGGATAGCGGTCAGGGGCGTACGCATCTCGTGCGAAACCAGAGCCATCACATCATTCTTGGTTTGTTGTAACTCGTGCTGCCGCGTAATATCGGAGAGCGAAGCAACAATGCCCAACACTGAGCCGGGGCCGTCCTCGCCCGAGCACACCGCAGCCATACGCAGGATGAAGTGGCGCGGACGCACGCCGGGAATTGTAATTTCCCGCTCGATCTTAACGCGGTCAACCACCAGGCGCACCAGCGCATCGCGGCTGGTTTCGCTCGGACTTTGCTCAGCATCCGCCAAAAGCTTTAGCAGATCGCGACCCCGGAGCGCCTGCTCGGAGTGATCGAGAACGTCCGCGGCGCGTCGGTTCGCAAACGTGATGCGGCCATCCACTCCGGCAATCAAAAGCGCGTCTTCCACCGACCGCAGCGCCAGGTCAACGAACTTCGCCCGGTCCAGAATTCGGGTATTCAGGTAGCGCAGAGACTGCGCCTTCCAAGTAAGTCCGCGCGGCAACCACGGGGGAGGACTCACCTCTCTGCTGGCCCAAGCTTCTGCGATGCTGAGAGCGATTGCCGAGCAAAGCTGCTCAACTGCGAGGGATGGCGCCCGTCCCGCTGAGTGTACGATGACCAGCGTCAGTGGCCCCTTTGAACTCACAAGGGGAATTTCCAGAAACCCCTTGCCTGGAATGTCCGGCTTTGCCGTGCCGTAGGTCGCGATCAATTTCTGGTGGCGGCCGTTCTGCAAAAAGTAGATGGCTACGCCATCCGCATCCGCTAGCCGTGCTATGGATTCTGCCGCCGATCCCGAATTCATCACGCTCAGGGAGTTTTCAGCGTGCTTGACGTCTTCGATGCTTCTATCTATTTGGCCGCTTGCGATCAACGACCGCCGCAACTGTCCGAGCAAGCCAGCGGAGGTCAATGAAACCAGGGACAGCGTCAGCGGAGGAAAGACGAGTAAACGAGTAAGCGAAAGGTAGCTCGCCAACAAGACTGCCGCTAAGATGCCGACCAATCCGACTATTTGCTTGATTGCCTCGTGTCGTCCCTGAGCCATCGTGAGAATGACCGAAGTAATCGCCGCCACAAGCGCGCCGCATAAGAACGCAAGCCAAGCCGGCGGTTGCGAATAAAAGCGCGATCGCAAGATTGTATTGAGCGTGTTCGCTAATATCTCGACGCCCGGCATTAAAGATCCGTGCTGGTTTGGGCCTGGCCCGTTGGCGTGAATGAAGGGCGATGCGAGGCGATCGCCTAAGGAAGCCGCTGTCGCTCCGATCAGCACGTATTTGTCACGCAACTGCCTCGGTGCAATGCGTCCACCGACAACGTCTGCGAAGCTGTACGTCTTATATGATCCCGGCGGTCCGATGTAGTCGATCGTCATTCGGGCCGCCCGTAGCATCTGCGTCGCACCGCCACGAAGCCCTATCTCAGCACTCGGGACGTCTTCTTCCACCGGAATCACGTGCGAACCGGCCAAGACTTCGCGGGAGGTTTCGGTGATCGCCTTTTCGGAAATACCGTCGGCTACCCGAATCGCTTCCACGGCCATGGCTCTGATCGCGTGGCCCTGGTCATCGGCCATCTGGGTTAGAATCTGACGCGCGATCCCATCCGATCCGGTCGAGACGTTTACATGGCCTGTAGCGGCCGCGGCCTGGCCGATATCGGGCAACGGCAACAACCAGCTTCCGGCACGTTGAGCGGCCGGGGGTGAAATAAGTTGCGCCGCTACAATTACGTTTCCCGCCTGGTGTATCGAACGCGAGAGAGCGCTGTCGTCCGCCTCGGAGGTCGGATCGGTGTACAAAACGTCCACTGCGATCGCTTTGGGCTGTGCTTCAGCGATAGTGTCGATGGCCTGCGCCGACACGGAGCGCGGCCAGGGGAAACGGCCGAAACGGGCGATGCTTGGTTCGTCGATGGCGACAATAACGATATCGTCCGGAGGCGGGAGGGGTCCGCGCGCCCGGGTCATCCTATCGCGCATGTATTGATCGACTCCGGGCGCCGACCACGAGACGAATGTCCCGAGCAGCGCCGAGACAATCACGATTGCTGCCAGCGAGACGGTGTTGGCTGAGTTTGCTCTCACCTTATTCCTGGAATCAGGAGGTAACCCCAAAGCTTGAATTGAAACTTAGGAACTAATCGCAATCGTAACGCCAGTTCGATCCGGTTTGCAGTTGCGCGCTAGTCAACAAAACGCAAGGTGCCAGCAGCACACGTTGAACTGCCTACAAAAGCAAAGGGCGACAACTTGCCACGCCTAATTCCGGGAGGGTGGCAGTAATGTCGATCGTCAATGCGACCTCGCCAATCAACTTAGGTTGTTGCAGGAGATTGCTGCCAACAGAAACTGGCCTCGAACGTGCGATCCGTCCATGCTACGTCGCATTTACGGCGGATTTCGACGCGATTTCCTCAGGAGTTATAGAAGTGAACCAACACACCGCGTTATTGTTCTTTTTATCCGTCACCGTTGCGTTTCCCCAGGATTCTCAAAGCAACCAAGCTCAAGACATTCCGCTGACGGTTCCAGCAGGCGTTCCGCTGCGTTTATACCTGACGAAACGGATCCCTAAACGGAGAGACGCACCGGTGGAAGCCAAGCTCGCCGAGCCCGTGTATGCTTTCGATCGCGAGGTGATTCCTTCGGGCACTCAAGCGATTGGGCATGTGAGCCGGCTCGAGTCCGTTTCAAAATGGCAGCGTGCGAGAGCCATCCTCGGCGGTGATTTCACCCCGCTGCGCGTTGCCCAAGTCGATTTCACTTCCCTGCGGCTGGCGGATGGTCGGGAGATACAGTTGCACACCTTCTCCAGCGCGGGGCTGAATTCGCTGCTTCCTTTGCGGCCTCCGAAGAAGCGGAACCAGAATGCGCAAAGTTCCAGCGGGCTCGTGGCCACGACCAAACAAAACCTCAAGGACCAGGCCGACGCCCAAATCGACCGGATCAAGAGCCTTCCAGACCTGGTGCGGGGAACCGACAAAAAGGAATGGCTGTCAGATTATCTGATGTCGAGGCTCCCCTATCATCCACAGTACGTGCGCAGCCGGACGCGCTTCGACGCGGAACTTGCAGCACCCATCAGTTTCGGAGCAGAGGCTATTACTCCCGGCGCCATGACCCTGTTGGGATCTCAGCCTGCTGCTGGCAGCGTAGTTCACGCGAGGTTGCTCACGGCGCTGGATTCCAGGAACTCCACCCAGGGCCAAAAAGTCGAAGCGGTTTTGGAGCAACCCTTGTTCTCATCGGATCACAAGCTGATTCTGCCGGAGGGAACTCAAGTTGACGGAACGGTGGCTGTGGCGAAGAGAGCTGGCTGGTTCCATCGCGGTGGCCGCCTGCGGTTTAATTTTCAGAATCTGGAGTTGCCCGAAGTAGCGGAATTACTAGCGTCGCCGCAAATCCCGGCCTCCGCTGAAAAGCAACCAGCACCAGCGGAGAAGAAACTGCAGGTTCGAACCCAAGGAACGCTTGCAGCGGCAGAAGGCGACAAAGCTCCAGTCAAGGTCGATGCGGAAGGTGGGGTTCAGGCGACTGAATCTAAGACCCGTTTTATCGGCACAGCCATCGCCGCGTTAGTGGCTCGCGCGGCCGGCGACAACGATCCATTACGCGCTCCGCCAGTAGGCGGCCAGCGTGGGACGATCATCGGCCAGAGTCAGAATGTTGCGGGTCGAACTCTCGGAGGCGGTCTCGGTTTCGGACTGTTAGGCACGATCGCCGCCCAGAGTTCACGGACCGTGGGCGCCGCATTTGGTTATTACGGCCTGGCGTGGTCTGTGTTCTCCACCGTCGTGGCCCGTGGCCCGGAAGTGCAATTCGATAAGAACGCTGTGGTGGATATCAGCTTTAATACGCGCGCCAGTAAACCCGAAAGCGCTAACACCGCAGCCCAACGCAAGTGAGGCAGTCCGAGCCAAATGAAACGGATTGCGAACATGCGCCGGACACGCACGCGGATCGTTCCCGCACAGAAATAGTGTGGTTGCTCAAGAAAGGGGGCTCCTTGAAGTTCTTCGCAGTATTACCGATGCTGGTTGCTCCATTACTTTTTGGACAAATCGCCCAGCCGGATCAGACACCGGCTGCCGGAGCGCCCGCGAATTCTCCGTCTCAATCTCCACTGCCATCTCCGACGCCACTGCCTCCACCACTGGTGGACCGGCCGGTCTCATGGAAGCTCTTGTTCCCGAATATCCTTCACGATCAGGAGCGGATCTGGACCTTTCCCGCCCGATTAGCGCAAAGGCATAACTGGATTCCTACTGCCGCTGCCCTGGGGACCACCGCGGGGTTGATCGCTTTGGACCCGACCGAAGGCTCTTATTTCCGCAACAGCTCTTTATTTCACGGTTTCAATAATGTTTTTACGAGCAACGCGACGGTTGTCGGCACGATCGTGGCGCCCGTCTCGCTCTACGCCATTGGCTTCATTCGACACGATTCAAAGATGGAACGGACGGCGCTACTGGCCGGCGAAGCTGTCGCCGACACCGAGATTGTCGCAACCGTTTTCAAGGACGCCACACGGCGCGTTCGTCCAGCCGCTTTTCCGGCGCACGGAAATCTTTCTGACTCCTGGTTTGAAAGCAGCGGCTCGTTCTTGCGAGGCAATGGGGGCTTCCCTTCGGGTCATACCATAGCGGCGTTTTCGATCGCCACCGTGGTTGCGCGACGCTACAAAAATCACCGATGGGTTCCATACACCGCCTATGGGTTGGCCGCGTTAGTTGGATTTTCGAGGCTGTCTCTATCGGCGCACTTCTTATCCGATGTCTTCGTGGGCGGCGCGCTCGGCTACTCCATCAGCCGCTTCACCGTGCTTCAACAATAATTTCCGGCGTGAGACAGGCTTGTTTTGCTATTAGGGTTGGGCTATGCTTACACCCAAATCTCTTCAAAGGAAGAACATGATGAACATTTCGTTATGGCGCTCGCTCATCGGAGGCGCTTTTGCACTGGCGTTCGCATCCATGGCGTTCGCTCATATCAGGATTGCTCCCACCGAATCTGCCCCGGGCGCTCGTGAGAAATATACGATGCGAGTCCCGAACGAAAAGCAGGTGAATACAATTCGGGTGGAAGGCGAGTTTCCCGCTGGACTTCAGATTTACGACTTCGAGTTCAAACCGGGCTGGAAAATCGATTTCAAGAAGGACGACAACGGAAAAATCGTGGGCGCCACCTGGACCGGAAAGGTCCAGCCCTACGAATTTGTCGAATTCGGCATGCTGGGCATCAACCCTAAAGAGGAAACAAACCTGGTCTGGAAGTTCGTGCAATATTACGAGGACGGTTCGAAGGAAGAGTTCACCGGACCCGTGGGATCATTTCGACCCTCACCGGTCACAGTTCTCAAGAAGCCCGAAGCCACTGCCACCGGATCTAAGTAGCTGTATCGAGGGGATCACTCGTATTTGACCGATGCCTTGAATCCGAAGTCCATGTGCTGCTGCATCGCTTGCCCTTCTTAACCATCAGCGGATCGACGTTAGGCCACATTTGATCGTTCGCCATGACCCTTGGGAGGCACGTCAACCCTGATCGGCTTACCTTCTTTCATCCCGCAGAACAGGACCTGGCACGGCGCCGTTATAGGCAATCGTCTGGATGGCCTTGCCAGCGGCTAATTCCACAGAAAGCGGAGCGATCCGAATTGTGAAGTCGGCTTTGGCGTTGGCGGCTGACAGGCGGGCGGGAGCACTCAGATCCGAGATCGCGTTCAGCGCAACCCCTCCAGCGGCCAGTAAAAAGTTGCGGCGCTGCATCCACGCACCTCCTTGGGTATTGTACTTCAGGAGTTTTCGAGGCCTCACGAAACGTCAAGCGAGCTCCATTTGGTGCACTGTTTTGACCTGACCGGAGTCCAACATGGCGCCAACGTGCGGGACGCTCAAGCTCTTTTGCATCAGTGAGATGCGCTGATCTAAACCACTTCGCTAATTTGTTACTTTTAAAATCCCTAGTTTCATAAAATTACGGGATATTCACAGACCCATCGGACTTCCAAAAAATGCTGTCTGGAGTCCTTCGCTTGAGAGCAGCGCTTAGCGAACTTCTGCACAGTTCATAGGGACGACCGTCAGATTCCCGAAGTCGAAAGTGGGCCCCGCCGGACAGCCTCGTTCCCAAACATGAACCCTCCAGAGGTACGCTTCGTCTAATCCGGCGTAGGCCCAGTGCGTGGGCCGGGTCGTGTACACCAGCCAAATGCGTCCCGAGAACCTCGGTGGGATCTTGGAATCGAGATCCTGAAAGACCTTCTGCTTCGTCGACGTGCCCGGCCGCGCGTCCTTGCCTCGCGCGCAGCAGGGCCATCCGGTTTCGCCGTAGATGACAGGCGGTATATGCCAGCCGTACATGCTTGCGTATAAGTCAAAGCCCTCCTTACAGCACGCGTGCACTAAAACGATATCTCTGGGCGCCACGTGCTGTTGTAGGAAACGAACCGCGCCGGCAAAATTCTCGACGGGTTGGTCGAGTGGTCCGATGAGCGGTCTTGCGATCGCCTGGGAAACAATCACCAGGGTCAATCCCCAAGCGGTGACATTCAGCGCTCGTCTTAGCGTTCCGAGTCTCCGGGTCAGATCGTCTGCCACCATCATGAGGAGCAGAGAGAAACACGGAAGCAGGAATAGGAGCGTGCGGCGACTGGCCGGATACCATCGCAGCGCGAGACTGGCGCCTAGCAACAAGCAAGGGAGGACGCACATGATCCGGGTCCAATCCCGCCAGCCCGCCGTCCCCGAAAGAGCCTTAAGTCCAGAGGAAACCACCGCACCGATACAAAACAAAAGCGCCACCATCAAACTTGCCATGATGCGGTTGTTAAAGGTTGTATCCCAAAAAGCATACAGTTCGGGCGAGACATTCGGGCGAATGCAGAACAAGTAGATCGCCAAGAGACTTCCGCCGCTCACAGTGGTGAGCAGCGCGATTCGTTTGCCGCGATCCGGCGCCCCGGTTGCGCACACCGCCAAAAAGACACCCGGCAGAAGGAACGCCGAGGCGTAGGCGAGCGGCGGGGAAATGGCCGCGGCCGCCAGCAACCATAAGTACTCCCGGCGGCCCGGTTGTTTCAGGTAGCGGATCGTGGCCAGAATCAGAATGGCGCTGGCACACAGTTCCACGCTGTACGGCTTCAGAGTGTGGGAGTACTCAATGACGCTCGGATGAAACGCGACCAATGCCGATGCCAGCACGGCGAGGGACGGGACGAAAAGCTGCCGGCCTGCAGCCAGCATCGCCATGATCGCCACCAGGGAGAACAACAGCGGAACGATTCGAAACGAAGCGTTCGAGAGGCCATACGCTCGCACGGCGACCCTGGTGAGAAGCAGAAACAGCGGCGGATTCGAC
>JBKQHJ010000261.1:0-20134 GCA_052148835.1 Bryobacteraceae bacterium | reverse complement strand
GGTTCTCCTGGAAACCTGAATTTAGGGAGCATCTCATTGTTAGCCTAAGTAAAGCCAGCCGAAGTAAAGCCAGCCGAAGTAAAGCCGGCCGAAGTAAAGAAGCCAGCCGAAGTAAAGACGCCCTTTGTCACAAACTCCGTTCGGCCGGTGTTGGTATATTGTGAACGCACCCAGCGGAGCCATCGACCCGGTGGAAATTCAGGCCGATTCTTTCGATTTCGAGGCGTTCATTCATGCCCATTACCAAAAGGTGACAGACGGCGACAAGCTGATAAAGGATCTGGGGAGGAGCGATTTCGCCGTCACCGATGAGGGCCAGCCGCAATCGATCGTGTCGTTCGCGCACGGCGATGAGCCGGTGAATCTGATTATTCTGCTGGACATCAGCGGGAGCATGCAGAAATATATCGATCAGATTTCATTGGAGGCGCACGACGCGCTGGATCATTTGCGGCCGGGCGATCGGGTGGCGCTGATGGTGTTCGCGAAAAGCACGGCGGTAGCGCAAGGCTTCAGCGACAATCTGGCGGAGACCGCGCGCAACATCGGAGGCGCGGTCAAGAATTGGGACGTGGGAACCAGCACGATGATCAATTCCGCGGTCATGGATGCGGCGCGTTACATGGAGAAACACGCGGGGCCGAGCGGCCGGCGCGCGATTATGATCCTGACCGACAATCTGAGCACCAGCTACCGGCTGACCGATGGCCAGGTGATTCGCGAATTGAACAAGGGCGATACGGTATTCAACGCGATCGTCACCGGGCGCGCGATTCGGCCGCGCAACCTGGAACCTGGCAAGCCGGCGAATCCCGACTACACTCCGGCCAACGTCTACGAGCTGGCCGAAAGAACCGGCGGCGAGTGGGTGAGGGCCGAGAACGCGGGCGATTCGTTCAAGGACCTGATCGAGCGCATTCGCAGCCGTTACATGCTGGCCTATCACGCGCCGGACGCGCAGCCGGGGACATTCCGCCACATCACGGTGACGCTGGACGAAGCGGCGCGGAAACGGTATCCGGGCGCGGAGTTGCATTCGCGGAGTGGGTATTACGCGGAGTAAGGCACCGGTCACTAAGTCCGTAACGCGATCCCCAGCACCCTGCCGAGATAGCTTGCGAAGTATTCCTTTGCCTCATCTTTAGACTTTCCAGTGACGTCCAACCTTTGAGCGGGGATCGCGTATAACTCCGTTCGAGTGTCATACTCTATGTGTTTGAAATCCTCCAGCGAACGGCCCTCGTTTTTTCGCACGTGTAACTCCCCCGGGGGCATGGTGATAAGAATGACATTTTTGCTCCTGGGTGTCAGATATTGTTCGAGTTCACGCGTGCAATCGTTCTGTGTCCCCGCCCCGATGTCAAGGATGAGAGACCCCTCGCGCCCCCCGTCCTCAATGTGAAGGAGCGCCCGCTGGCAGTACTCCCAGTCGTTCGTGCGCCCTTTGCATATTACGTCCAACTCTCGATGTTCGATATCGAGGACCTGGGCCGCCTCCGTCGCGCACGTGGTTTTGCCTGCTCCGGAAGGTCCGATCAAATAGATAACCAAGGCCGACCCCGATATCCCAGATTGGCGAGATCGCGCTCTTCACGCACGTCGCGGATGACCCCGTCAACGGTGTCGGGCAACAATGGGGCCCCGGTGTCTAGCACCCATACACCGTGCTCCTTCGTCGGTGTCGGGATTGGCTCGTTCATGGCGGTTCTATGCTACCGCACCCTGTGCGAGCGAGTCGATTCGATTATCCACACCTGCTACTGTAATCTCGTATGTCCACCGACCGGCTCGCCGCGAACCGATTAGCAGAGGTCCGGCGCCGTCACGCCAATGCCGAGGCGGGCGGCGGGGAAGAGCGCATGGCGCGGCAGCACCAGGAAGGCAAGCTTTCGGCGCGCGAGCGCATCGATTTGCTGCTCGACGCGGGCACCTTCGAAGAGATGGACAAGCTGGTCCGGCATCGCACCACCGACTTCGGCATGGATCAGCAGGTCGTCGATGGCGACGGCTTCGTCACCGGCTACGGCCACATTCACGGGCGCCTGGTTTACGTCTTCGCGCAGGATTTCACGGTGCTCGGCGGGTCGCTCTCGGAATCGAACGCGCTGAAAATTTGCAAGATCATGGACCTGGCGCTCAAGACTGGCGCTCCGGTGATCGGGCTGAACGATTCCGGCGGCGCGCGCATTCAAGAAGGCGTGGCGTCGCTGGCCGGATACGCCGACATCTTCCTGCGCAACACGCTGGCGAGCGGAGTGATTCCGCAAATCTCGGCCGTCATGGGACCGTGCGCGGGCGGCGCGGTCTATTCGCCGGCGCTCACCGACTTCATCTTCATGGTGGAGCGCACCAGCCACATGTTTATCACCGGGCCGGACGTGATCAAGACCGTCACGCACGAAGATGTCAGCAAGGAGAAACTAGGCGGCGCCGAGACGCACAACAGCATCAGCGGCGTGGCGCATTTTCTGGCGCACGACGACGCCGAGTGTTTGCGAATGGTCCGCGAACTGGTGTCGTACCTGCCGAGCAACAATCGTGACGATGCGCCGGCGGAATCCTCCGACGATCCGATAGACCGCGCCGATCCCGTGCTCGATACGCTGGTGCCCGCCGATCCGCAGTTGCCATACGACATCAAGGACATCATTCATCGCGTGGTGGATTCGGGCGAGTTCTTCGAGATCCATGAGCATTGGGCCAAGAATATCGTGATCGGATTCGCGCGCCTGGATGGACGTAGCGTAGGGATCGTGGCCAATCAGCCCGCGTTTCTTGCGGGATGCCTCGATATCAACTCGTCCGTGAAGGGCGCGCGCTTTGTGCGATTTTGCGACGCGTTTAATATCCCGATTCTCACCTTCGAAGACGTGCCCGGATTTTTGCCCGGCACCGAGCAGGAGTTCGGCGGCATCATCCGGCATGGCGCGAAGCTCCTGTATGCGTACGCTGAGGCGACGGTTCCGAAAGTCACCGTGATCACGCGCAAAGCCTATGGCGGCGCGTATTGCGTGATGGGATCGAAACACCTCAGGACGGACGTGAACTTCGCCTATCCGACGGCCGAGATCGCGGTGATGGGCGCGGAAGGATCGGTGAATATCGTGTACCGGCGCGAAATCGCGGCCGCCGCAGATCCGGAGGCCGTGCGCAAGGAAAAGATCGAGGAGTTTCGCGACCGCTTTGCGAGTCCTTTTGTGGCGGCGGAACGCGGCTTCATAGACGACGTGATTGAGCCGCATGAAACGCGTCCGAAAGTGATTCGCGCGCTGCGGATGCTACAGAACAAAGTGGACACCATGCCGCGTAAGAAGCACAGCAATTTGCCGCTTTAAGGATTCAGCGGCATCTTGGCTTGCCATAGACCCAGTGTGGCTCCGGTGGGATCCACGATGATGCTCATCCAGCCCATCTCAGCCACCGCGGTCACATCCCGCGCCACCTTGGCGCCGAGCGATTTCGCCTTTTCCGTGGCGGCCGCAATATCGGCGACGATAACGTAGGGCAGCCAAGCCGAAGGCTGCCCGGGAGCCGTATGCTGCATCATTCCTCCGCCCGTTCCTTGGCCCACGCCGATCATGGTGTATGGGATCGACCCTAGCGGAACATCGTCCAGCTTCCACTCAAACAATTTTCCATAAAATGCTTTCGCCTTCCCGAGGTCGGTGGTGTTCAGCTCGACGTGTACAAAAGGGTTCGCCATGCTTTCCATCTTTTCAGACTTGCGTTACGGCGTTATTACAGGCTGCGCACGCCCATGGCGGTGATGTCGTCGACGCGCATCGCTTCTTTGATCGCGAACGGCTCGCCGTATTTGGCGCCGATCAGGTTGCCGTAAAAGCGAGCGATGGAACCGAGGCGTTCGCGAATTTCCTGCTGGCTGGGAAAAAGTTCGGACGCTTCGCTCGATTGCCCATACTGCGATTGGTAGCAGAACAATGCGGACATACGGCGCTCGAATTGACTGGAAATATCCACCACGAACGATGGCGTGACGTTGGCATAGAGCGAGGAGTAAAGAATTTTGTGCGGACGATGCGGCTCCGTCTCTTCGTCCAGCTTCTTCAGGCCCGCGAGAAAGCAAGCTTCGAAGCCGATCTCCGATGCACGGTAATGATCGGGATGGCGGGCTTCCCAATAGGGCAGGATCACCACGCGCGGCCGCAGATTGCGAATCTCGACCGCGAGACTCATGCGCACGCTGACGGTGTTCTCCAAGCGCGCATCGGGCAGGCGAAGATTACCGCGCCAGGCCAATTGCATCGCGGAGCCCGCGGCCTCGGATTCGGCCAGCCGGATCTCGGGCGTTCCGCGGCTGCCCATGTCGCCGGCCGTGAGATCGAGCACGCCGGTGCGGTAACCTTGCTCGGCCATGCGGATCAATGTGCCGCCACAGGTTTGCTCCACGTCGTCAGGGTGCGCGGCGATGGCCAGAATATCCAGCGGCTTTCCGATAGCCGCCGAACCAGTATCTATTTCTTGCCACATCCTAGGGTTCCTGCCACATCTTAATAGGGCCGCCAGGGCCGCGCGCGTTGGACGCCAGGCATCAACATCACCAGCAGCATGCCGGCGATGAATCCACCGACGTGGGCAAACCACGCTACGCCGCCTTGCGACACTTGCGAATAACCCACCGAGCCGACACCGCTGAAGAATTGGATAGCGAACCAATAGAGCAGCAGAAAAAACGCCGGAATATCGATGGTGGTGATGAAAATCACGATGAAGACCAACGTAACGATATGCGCGCGCGGAAACTTGATCAGATACGCGCCCATTACGCCTGCGATCGCGCCGCTTGCGCCCACCGTTGGCAGGGTCGAGTTTGCATTCAGCAGGACAAACAGCAGAGCGCCCGCAACGCCGCTGGCAAAATACAGCAGCGCGTATCTGGCATGCCCGACCAGATCCTCCACGCCTCGGCCGAAGATCCACAGGAACCACATGTTCCCCGCAATATGCAGGAACCCGCCGTGGATGAACATCGATGTCAGGATTGCCGAATAGTGGAAACGATCCGGCACCAGGCCGTAGTGCATGATGAACCGGTCCTGCATATAGCTCGGCAAGGTGAGCTGGAACAGGAACACTGCCACATTGGCCGCAATAATAAACAGCGTGACAGTTGGTCGGGTATAGTGCGGCTCAGAGGATCGAAGAGGGATCATGTAATGTCAGCCGCGCTGCTCGAACTCCCGGCTCGATCTTCGCTCGGCGCCGAGCATAAACGCTTGTGCTTCCCCGAGAACGGCTATATGCCCGCGAGCGCCCAAAGAGGTGCAGTTCAAGGCTGCCATGGCATTGGAAAATTCGAGCGCGTCGCGCAAAGGCATGCTCTCGATGACAGAATAACAGAACGCGCCATGAAACACGTCGCCGGCGCCAGTGGTGTCGACACAATCGACCACAAAGCCGGGTGAATAAAGGAAGCGGCCGTCCACGCGCGCGAGCGCCCCGTTGGCGCCCAAGGTCATGGCGGCGACACGCATTCCGTATTCCTGTTGAATCGCGGCCAAGGCCCGGAACGGATCGGGCTCCCCAGTCCAGCGAGATGGGAATTCGGAACTTGCTACGAGATAATCTACATTAGGTAGCACGCGGTCAAAGCCGGGATAAATGGTATCCACATCGACTGTTACAGGAATTTGACGCCGGCGCGCGATTTCGGCTGCGCGGGAAACGGCATCCGTGTCGTGACCATCGATGTGCAGAAGGCGGGCGCAAGCGATGTTCTCGGGAGTCAAGCTGGCGGGATCGATGCGCAGGCAATCGTCGCGATGCCACAGCACGGTGCGCTCGCCGGTAGTCTGATCCACCAGGATATAAGCGCTCTGATTGGGACAGTTCGCCCGGACTTCGATATGGTCCAGATTGACGCCGCTCGCTTTCAGGCTTTCGAGTTGCACGACGCCGCGTTGATCGTCGCCCAGCGTCCCGATATATTTGGCGCGCAGCCCCAGCTTGGCGCAGGTGATCATGGCGCTGGCGACTTGTCCGCCAGGGCTCAAGACTTCCTTCTCGAACGGCACTTTGCCGCCATAGGACGGGAAACGCGGGAGGAGGATAAGAGTGTCGGTGGCGTTAAGGCCGACACCGACCACGTCGAAAGGCGGCACTACTTCTTTTTTGCCGGCATCACATACAGATAGATGGTGTGACCGTGCCTCTCAGGGTCCTTGTCCACCAAGGTCGGCTTCCAGCCCGTCATTGGATACTCGTGCGACACCACGCGGGCTCCGTTTCTCAGGTACTTTTCCAGATTGGGGCGCAGTATCTCATTCGCATCGGTGGCCAAGTATAAAGTGACCACGTCGGCGGGGCTCAAATCGATATCTAGGAAGTTGCCGTGGATCACTTGTGCGTCGTTATCCAAGCCGAGCCGGCGGATGCGAGAGTTGGTGCTATTGACCAGATCGTCCGAAATTTCGACGCCGACGGCTTTGGCCTTGAACCGGACAACGGCGGTAATCAGGATGCGGCCGTCCCCGCTTCCCAGGTCATAAAGCTTCTCGCCGGGCTTGAGGTCGGCCAGTTCCAGCATGCGGTCGACGATTTCCTGGGGCGAAACGACATAGGGCGCCAGGCTGTTGGCATAATGTTTGGCGTGCTGCTGGCCATAGAGCAGGCCCTGGGCCTGAGCCTCACCCGCCCAGAGTGAAAACACTCCTAGTAAAACAGCCACGCTTGTCGAATACATGCAACCCCTACTGGCTTGAGATGGACGAAGCCGCCCTTCCGTTCCTTGATTTTACGATTTTAGTGACCATTTCTGAAACCGCAAACCACAAATCCCGGGGGCGCGTGATGGTGTACTCGTAGCCGCGGAAGAAGTGGACCGTGTGGCTGATGGCGTCCTTCCAGGGTACCGCCTGCGGATTCAGGTTATAGTTCATGTAAAACACGGGAAAATCGACGTCCGAGGCGTCCTTGAGAGCCTCCTCCGGCGGATTGGAATCGAGCAGAATCTTAGGGCCGGCGAACACCACCGCGTCGGGGTGGTCCTGCGGGTCCGGGGTGATCTCCTTGCGTACCAAGCTGGTAAGGAAATCGGTATCTCCATGCTTTTCGCTCAAGCGTTTGAGATCCACCGTGCCCAGATTGAGACTGCCGATGGCGGTTCCGAGCGCCGGGAAGTCGATGCGGCTCACCCCTTCCTGTCGATAAATCACCTTTTGTTCTTGCATGTTAAAGGCGACTATGGAGAATTTCCCGATACGGGGGTCGCGCGATATGGTCCTTAAGATGGACACTAGCGCCGTGGTATCGAGCGGCTGAAGCGCGGCCGACAGCGAATTCTGAGGGGCGAAATTGACGAGCACTTTTACGTTGAGCGGGGGGGCGAGGGACGCGCGCTCGACCGGCGGCTCTTCCTTGAATTCCTCACCATCGGTGCGCTGAACGGCATCGGGCGCGATCGCCAGACTCATGGGGCGATCCTTGGATCCAAGCACGGCTTCTGAATCCCAACTGGAGGAGCAGACTCTCTCGATCCGGTCGCGCATCAACCAATCGACATGGTAAGAACCCTCACCGACATCAAACGCGCCCTGAAGATAAGCTTCACCCTTGGCATCCTCTTCGAGAGGCGGAACGCGCAGATGCTGGGTGAAGTACACCGGCTCATCGGGATGGCGGCCCGGCGTCACGCGAAAAACGATGCTCAAACCGTTCTGAATGCCTGCGAGTTCTTTCAGGGGCACGCTGACGTTATATCCAGCATGGAATTTGAGATCGAAACCGAGGCTCGGCTTACTGGGAGTAACAGTACAGGGCAGATCCTTGCGCTCCTCACCGCTCTCCAACACCGCCAAGTCCGAATTGAAAATGTTCGCGCGTTGGTGCGGACCCGAGCCGTGGATCAGGATTTGGCCGTGCAGCGGCGCAAGGCTCATCAAATAGCCGGCCAGCAACCATTGGCTTCCGAGTTGAACGAACAAACAGGGCCTCTGCATACCCTCTTCACTCACTCAGCTTTCTTACTTAGGTTAAGCGCCACAAACTCGATCGGCAGTTTGTTCCGGCCACTACGCCGCCCCGTACAGCTGCGCTCACCCGTCTGGATTGTTCATTATTGTACATCCAGACTGAGCGGCTGCAAGCAAAAATTTAACCTAGGCCGCGGCCGCTCGCTATCAAGTAATCGGGGACCCAAGTATTTCTCAGTAGATCCAGCGCCCGATCTTCGATACAAATCTTGAGACGCTGTTTTGGCGGCGAGTGAAACAGGAATTTCTATGGTACAGTGCATGGATTATGGCATCGCGCAGCGTTAACAAAGTAATTCTGATCGGCCATCTGGGCAGAGACGCCGAGACCAAGTTCACTCCGGCCGGAGTCGCCGTCACGTCATTTTCGGTGGCCACCAACCGGCGCTGGAAGGATCAGCAGAGCGGTGAATGGAAAGAAGAGACCGACTGGTCGAATGTTGTTTTGTGGCGCCAGGAGAACCTGGCGAACTACCTGACCAAGGGCAAGCAGGTGTACGTCGAGGGCCGGCTGCAGACGCGCAGTTATGACGATAAGGACGGCAAGAAGCAGTACCGGACCGAGGTAGTGGCCGAGGATGTGATTTTGTTAGGTGGCCGCGGCGGGGATGCCGGGGAAGAAGGCGGCGGTGGTGCACGGCCGGTATCGATGCCGAGGAGCGCGCCACGGCAGGCAACGGCGGCAGAGCCGATGGATCAGGGGATCACCGACGACGACGTACCGTTTTAGCGTGGTATGCGGATCGCCAGCCGGGTGATTGGGGTTTTGCTGGCGCTCGCCGGAGTTGGCTTTCTTGCCGCCAGCATTCTTGCTCTAATCTCCGGCTTCCAACGCGGATCCGTCCTGGTGGACGCCAATCCGAGCAAGGAGACTTGGATAGCTGCGCTGTTCGTTGCGTGCTTTGGCATTGGCTTTGTTCTGGGTGGTTGGCATTACCTCAGGTTAGACCCCGACAGAATCGATGACACCGAAGAACGGCCGCCTTGGCGCTTCGCTCCTTTTTTCCTAGCCCACCGCCGAGAACTCAAAGTCATCGCGATAATCGGGCTTGGCATTTCTTTGGTTCGCCTGGGAGCTACGTGCTTCCGCGTGGATTGGCCGGGACCGTGGGCCGGGTGGGCGCTCCTACTCGCGGGTATAGTCTTGGCCGCGATCGAAGGAAAGATTGCCAAACCGAATTTCGGCGATCGAATGGAACGGATGCGGCCAGCTCCAAGGATCATCTGGAAGACCATTGGGGCAATGTACTTGATACTAATGCTTCTTTTGGTATGGAACCAATGGGGTCATCATGAAATGCTTTCCCGGATCGTTCGAGCGGGACTGATAGTGCTTCTTTTCATCTGGGAGGCGATGTTTTTCGACTACGGAGAGGCCCACGCTCGGGGAAGCGCACAGAACGCGCTAAAAACCTAACAGTATTACGGAATTCGGCCGATAGCTGTACGTATGGATGCCCTTGTCGCCCGACAAGCCATCTTCGACCGTGATCGTCGCGTCTACGGATATGAGCTGCTGTTTCGCTCTACCGTCGAGCAGAACGAGTTCGACGGCACCGAAGGCGGTCTTGCCACCAAGCACGTGCTCGCCAACAGCCTGCTGGCGATCGGGCTGGAGAATCTGGTCGGAACCAAGAAAGTCTTCGTTAACTTTGGGCGAGGGCCGCTGCTGCAGGGCTGGCACGCCTCCTTGCCGCGCGCCAGCACGGTCATCGAGGTGCTGGAATCCGTCGAGCCGGATGAGGAAGTTCTCGAGGCTTGCCGCGGCCTGCGTGAACAGGGCTATCAAATCGCGCTGGATGATTTTGTGTTCCGTCCAGGGTGGGAACGCCTGCTGGATGTCGCCGACCTGGTCAAGGTCGAGATCCAGAGCATCCCACGGCCGGAACAGAAGACGCTGATAGGCTTCACCAAGTCGCGTGGTCTGGAAATCCTGGCGGAAAAAGTGGAAACGAATGAGGAGTTCGAATGGGCGCGGCAGGCCGGTTACGATTATTTTCAAGGCTATTTTTTCGCGCGGCCAGTCACGATGCGCAGCCGGCAGATTCCCGCCGACAAGTTGCACTGCCTGCGATTGCTCCAGGAGGCGCAACGTCCAGAGCTGGATTTCGACCGCCTGGAGACGCTGATCCTGGAGGACGTTTCGCTTTCTTACCAATTGCTGCGTTATGTGAACTCGCCGCTCTTCGCGCTGGCCAGCAAAATCCGGTCGATTCGTCAAGCGCTGATGTACTTTGGCGAGGTGGAACTGCGCAAGTGGATTGCGTTGGCGACGCTGGCTCGCACGGCCGCCGATAAGCCGAGCGAACTGATCCGACACTCGCTGGTGCGCGCCCGGTTCTGCGAATCGGTAGCCCGTTTGGTGGGCCATGGCCTGGACCAATTCGGGTTCCTGATCGGCTTGTTCTCTTTGCTGGATGCTTTGGTCGACCGGCCACTCGAAGAGATGCTGTCGGAAATTTCCCTGGATCCCGAGATCGCGTCGGTGCTGCGCGGAAAAGCGGCCGACAGCGATCCGCTGGCGCGCGTCTACCAACTGGCACGGGCCTATGAGGTCGCCGATTGGCAGCGCGTGGAGGAGATCGGCGGGCAGCTCGGCGTACCCGTGGCGAGTCTGGGCGGGATGTACTGCGAGGCGGCAGGCTGGGCGCAGCAGGTTTTGGATCCCGCGACGGCCGCCCAGCCCGTATAGTTCCCCAATCGTTAAAATCAGCTACGCGTCGGCTAGCGCCGCGACCAGCGCACCCTTGGCGGAGGCATGCAACGGATCCGCCGCGATTCGGATCTCATTGGCGGCGATCGGCAGGTCTGTTTCCGCCAGCGCCTTCTCGAAGCGATCGCGGAAACCCTCAGGCAACGCCGTGCCGCCGCTCAACACAATCGGCAGCGGGCGGGTGGACTTCGGCAGGTTGCGCGAGTTCGAAAACGCCTGCTTCATGCCGTGCACCAGCGACTGAATCATCTCGTCGTAGTACACGCCCAGCACTTGCTGCAGCTTGTCGGCGAAAAAGCCATTGAAGTGGAAGGAGTCCTCTTTCACGATGCGCACTCGATTGGCTCGTTCGCCCGTAACGGCGGCCGCGCTGGTGTCGATATAGTCGCCGGCTTTGGGAATCGAGAAGCTGAACACGGGTACCGAGAGATAGGCCACGCACACGTTGCATAGCCCGCCCCCGCAACTGATCCCGATGCCGGTGTAGTTGGAGCTTTCCAGTTCCGAGTAAATCACCGCCAGCCCTTCGTTGATGCTCTTCACTTCGTAACCCAGATCGGTAAGAATCCGCCGCAAAGTGGCTTCGTGATAGGTAAGGTTGTCCTCGGCGCCGAGCGGTGCGGCGGGAACCGTGAAGCAGAGCTTCTGCCGGTCCTTCACCGGGTCGAGCAGGGACTCGATGATGTTGCGCAGCATGCCCAGGCTTTCCGGCTCGGCCGGGTTCAGAATGCCTTTATTCATGGTGCGCCGGGTTTCCACATTCAGCACGTCGGCGAACCGGTCCGATTCGTTGCCGTGTACCACGATATCCGTGGCGGCCACCGCGTGCGGCACCTTCTCTTTCTTCAGCACGCTTTCGGTCATCTTGGAATAGGGAATGGTGACGAACGCATTCAATTGCGTCTCGTATTGGAACTCTTCGCCCACCCGTTGCGCCAGGCAGATGCGGCTGGTGCCGACATCCAATCCCACCGCGGAATTATTGACTTTGTCGCTATGTCTCATGATGATTGTCGTTGGCGGTGGCCGCAGCCTTGAGCGCCGCCAATACCTCCTTGTATTTCTCTTGCAGAATGGCTCTGTAACGGGACAGGGGAATGCCGCGCGCGGCGGCCTGCGTTTGCATCTGATCCTCGGCCAGAGCGAGACCTTGCCAGAGGCGAACGCCAGTTGCGTGTTCGAACGTGGGATCGTAGCCGAACCCAAAAGCGTAGATGCTGGGCGGCGGCAGGGCGTAGTTGTCGCTCAAGCCGATATCGCGAAAGGGAAAATTGCCGGCCCAATCGGTGTGATAACCCACCAGCATGTTGTCCGGGTTCACCGAAACTTGCGCGTGCGTCACGCAGTTCGATTGCGGAATGCGATACTTGGCGCGGAGCATCTCGGTAAGGACGCGCGCCGCATGAACCTGCGCCGGATTGGCCGAGGGCTGTTCGCCAAGCTGCGTCTGCGTCTCGAAGGCGACGCCCAGGAAGCTGCTGTTCAAGTTCACGAAGATGCTTTGGCCGTTCGCCCATACCGAATAGCCGGCATGATTGGCCACGTCGGTCTCGGGGACAATGCGGAATACCTGGCCGAAACGATCGATCAGGAAATGATAGCTGCGGTTCTGCTGCACCACGCCGATTACGGCCTTGCCGATGCGCTTCAGCCTGGCGTTTTCATCCGCGGTGAAGCGCGCCTGATCGCTTTCGGTGGTGTGATACACGATGCCCGCCGGTTCCGAACGCCATTCGGGCTGCACGGGATCGATGGCGTCGCGCTGATAGACGGGAAAAAAGATGCGCTTCTGATTGGGTTTGACGTAGCGATCGTCCACCCGCAATCCGTTGCTGTAGGTTTCGAAATCGCGAGTCTGGTCCACCAGCCAGACGTTGGGAATCGTGTCAGGGGAAGAGATTACGTCCCTGGAAGCCGCGCTCACAGGGGTGGCGGCAGCGATGCGCGCGACCGGCGCGGCGGCCGGTCTGACGCTCGAGAACGCCTTGTATTTTGGAATGAGCAGAACGCCGAAAAACAGCGCCAGCCCGGCTATTGCCAGCTTTCTGAACGGCCCAGATTGCAGCGGATGAAGGATCGGCTGGCCCGTGACGAGCGCCATGCTGCTTTGTAAGTAGCGCAGGCGCTGGACGGGATCTTGGATGCGTCGCGCCCGGCATTCGACGAAAATACCGAGGATACTGCCGACGAGATTGCGAGGGATCCAGCGCACGCCAATGTACCCGTATTTTGATCGGCGGATCGGTGTAAAAGCCTTATAGGCCCGAGGGGAATACCGCAGAACGGATCGGGGAAACCACTCAGTGGTGCTCCAACAGCGCTACTATTCCGTATTAGGAGCATCCAGCTATGAGTTCCACCCGTCGCCGGCTCTCGTGTCTCTTGATTTCGGGGGCTTTCCTGGTATCGGCCCTGATATCGGCCGCGTCGGCAGCCGAAATCCCCCAAGGCGCCCACGTCCTGCTGCGCATGGAAAACTCTCTGAGCACCCGCACGGCTCAGGAGGGCGATTTTGTCTATTTGCGGACCGCGGTGCCGATTGCGAACGCGAACGAAATTGCCGTGCCGGTAGGAAGCTATGTGCAAGGCGTGGTAACGGAAGCCAAGCACAGCGGGCGCGTCAAGGGCAGGGCGCAGCTTGCGATCCGTTTGGAGACGCTGACGCTGGCGAGTGGCAAAGTCTACAAATTCGCGCCACATTTGAGTGCGGTGGACTCGGGCGAGACCGGCCAGAAGGTGGTAGGGGCTGAGAACGCCGTCGAGCAGGCGCCCGGCAAAGGCCAGGACGCCGAGCGCATCGCGATCCTAGCGGGCACGGGGGCGTCGATTGGAGGCCTGGCTGACCGAAGCTGGAAAGGCGCGGGAATCGGCGCGGGTGTTGGATCGGCGGTGGGCCTTGCCACCGTTCTGCTCACACGCGGCAAAGAAGTAGAATTGCGGCAGGGATCGACGCTGGATGTGGTTTTCGACCGGCCGGTATCGCTGGAATAATCAGGGCCCTGGCGTCTCGGAAATCGAATCCACCTTAATGGTCTTTCCAGTCATCTCGCCGGTAACGGTGACATACATGAAATGCCTCTTGCCGGCTTTCTGAACGAGTTCGGCCGCCTTGGCGTTTCCCGCGGGATCCAGATTCACGCTCTGCCCATCGAATTGGACAATGGTGAACGATTTCGTCTTTAGCCTCGGATGGCAGTAACGGAGTTCTTCCATCCCGTCCCGATCGACGTATGTCTCTGTATCGGTGGGATTCACATTGCGCTCTTCGGCGGCGTAGCATTTCGCATCCACCAAATGTCCCGACCAGGTCCCCGCAAACCCGAGGCCAGCCCACAAACTGAGCAACACAACTGACCGAATGGTGAACACCATAGAACCTCACCAAGTTGGACGCCGCAGCCGAGGTTTCGTTCCTACCGCTTGGCGGCCGACATCTTACTGTTCGCCGCCAGATACTGCTGCACGCGGCTGTGCTTGCGGCCGTAGGTCCAGTAGATCACCATGCCGATGATGAGCCAAACCACCAGCCGGATCCAGGTAGTCAAAGGCAGGCCGATCATCAGGGCGAGTGCGGAGAGGATACCTAAAATCGGTACGGCGGGCACGAGCGGGGTTTTGAAGGGCCGATGCAAATCGGGGCGGCGAACCCGCAGTACCCACACGCCTGCGCAAACGATGACGAAAGCCAGGAGCGTGCCGATGCTGGTCATTTCGTTCAAAATGCCGATGGGCAGAATGGCGGGTAGAAACGCCACGAAGAAGCCGACCACGATGGAGGAAATCCATGGGGTTCGGAAGCGCGGATGCACGGCGCCCGCCCAATGTGGCAGCAGACCGTCGCGCGACATGGAGAAAAACACGCGCGATTGGCCGAGCAGCATCACCAGCATCACGGTACTGAGTCCCAGGATGGTTCCGATCAAGACCAGAAACTCGCCCCACTGCACGCCGGTCTCGGCGATCCCGAGCGCTATGGGAGCGCCGACGTTCAAGCGCGTGTAGCTGATGACGCCGGTGAGCAGCCAGGATGTCACGATATAGAGCAGAGTGCAGACCGTTAACGATCCGAGAATACCCACGGGCATGTCTTTTTGCGGATTCTTAGCCTCCTGTGCGGCGGTGGAGACGGCGTCGAATCCAATGTAGGCAAAAAAGATCTTTCCAGCTCCACGCAAAATGCCGGACCATCCGAACGCGCCCCTGGTACCGGTGTTGGGAGGAATGAACGGCGTCCAATTCGCCTTGGCCTGTGGCAAGTGCTGTAAGACGAAGGCGGCCGCGATCGCGATGAAAACCAACACGGTCCCAACTTTGATGAACACGATCACCGTATTCACGGTGGCGGATTCCTGGATGCCGATGACTAGAATCGTGGTCACCGCCGCGATGACCAAAAAGGCGATGACGTTGAACACCGCCGTTGCATGCGGAAGCGCGGCCGCGTTTACTCCGCTGGGCAGGGAAGTGATGGGCTGCCACATCTGGCGATAGAACACGAGCTGCGTCCCAGGCGTATCGATCCATTGCGGCGGCAGCACGATGCCGATCCGCGCGAGCAATTGAACGACGTTGGCCGCCCAGCCGGAAGCTACCGTTGCGGCTCCGAACGCATATTCGAGAATCAAGTCCCAGCCGATGATCCAGGCGATGAGCTCGCCGAGCGTCGCGTAGCCGTAGGTATAAGCGGATCCCGCGATCGGAATTAGCGAGGCAAATTCGGCGTAGCACAGGCCGGCAAAAGCACAGGCGACCCCGGCAAAGATGAACGACAGCACCACGGCGGGGCCTGAATTCAGAGCCGCCACCGATCCCGTCAGCACGAAAATGCCGGTGCCGATAATGGCCCCGATGCCGAGGGCGATCAGATTGGTTGGGCCGAGCGCGCGCTTGAGGGTGTGCTCGCCGACCTCATCCACCTCCACTTTGATCATGTCCAGAGGCTTTTTGGCCAGAAAATCAGGCATGGTTTGTGTGCAGCGTAACACACAAGGAGACGCATCTGCATAACGCAGCGTTGCCGGGGCGAAATAGAGTGATGTGATGGGTTACGAACGCAGCCGCTGGCCGCTCGCGAGCTCAACGGTGGTGCAGCGCATGGCTCGTGCGCCGTTCTTCGCCGCGCCGCCGGTGCAAGTGATGACGTCGCCGGGCTGGATGGTAGCGCTGGTCCAGCCGTTGTGCGTCAAAAAGTCGGGACGATCCATCTCAATGGTCCATTCCTCCGGTTGGCCTTTGCCGTCTTTCACGCTGAGGTACAAGTGGACGTGAGGATTGGCCCACTCCACGCGCTCCACTACACCTTTCAGCGTCAACGGGCGGATCATATCGTACATGGCCAGGGAATGATGAGCCGAGGCGGGCAACGTGACCAGCAGGACGGCAAAAGAGATCAATATGGAACCGAATCTGGTTGGGGCCAACATAGAATTACTGGGACGTACACACGAAGTTCTCGGCTTCATCGATACTGCCGGATCCCTTGTAACGCGCCACCCGCGGGTAAGCGCACAACTGACGCGTTCGGTCCACCTTGCCGCTCGAATTGTGTGAGGCGACGATTTGGACCGGAGGGTTACCTTTTTCCACCCACTGTTCCATTGCAGTCACCGAATCGAAGATGTTCGGACCCTCACCCCCGCCGCAATGATCCATCCCGGGAACCATGAACAATCGGATGGAAGCGCCGGCCTTGGACGCGCCGCCCATTTTGTCGAGCACGCTCGAGTAATAATTGATGCTGTTCTCGGGCGCGATCAGAGGGTCCGCCCAGCCGTGGTATAGGAGCAGCTTCCCACCGTGCGCGAAGAACGGCTTCAAGTTGGGATCGTTGGCGGTGATGATGTTGTCATCCACTTTCTCGGTTAGCGCGATGCCCTGGTCGAAATCGAAAGTGCGCCAGTCCCAGTTCGGATCGTGATAAACGATGTTGCGGAACTCGGCGACACCGATCTCGGTGGGCTCCTTGCCGCCGGCCATGAATGTCCAGCCGAGCTCGCTGCCTGGTTCCAGCCCGGGAAATATCGCCTCTCCGGTGCGCGGATTGGTGGCCGGTCCGTAGATTTTCTTGGCCGCTTCCACTTGAGGCGCGGTTAGGCAGGTCGGCGCGTCCGCCCCGGAGCACTGGAGCGTTTTCGGATCGAAATGGCAGCGGCGTGGATCCGCGATCAGGCCGTCTTTCAGTCCATCCGCGGCATCGCACGCGGCGATGGCAGCTTGATGAATGACGCGATATTTCGCCGGCGGAATAAAGCTAGCCGGGTCTTTGTGAGTCGCGGCGCCCAACCAGACGACGGAAGCCATCAGATGGGTCCAGTAATTGGCGGGCGCGCCGGCGATGATGCCGTCATAGTCTTTCGGATAGCGCTGCGCTTCCTTCAGGCCTTGCTTGCCGCCCGAAGAGCATCCGTTCCAATAGGAGTATCGCGCGCTCTTGGTGTAGTAAGCCTTGACGATGGCTTTGGCCTTGAGCGTCATCTGGTGCACGGCGCGATATCCGAAATCGATCACCTTTTCCGGATGGCCCAGCGCAAAGCTGCCATCCATGACACCACCGGCGTGCCCGGTGTCGGTGCTAGCGGAGGCGTAGCCATTCTGGAGCGCGGCCATAAGAGCGTCGTAGCTGATGGAGCCGGTCCAACCTCCGTTGCCCACGCCTTGAAACTTGCCGTTCCAGCCAGCGGCGGGCAGCCAGACCTCGATCTTGATGTCGGAGTCCTTGCTGGGGCGCAGCGTCGCGGCGACGCGGCAGAAAGCAGGCAGATTCTTGGGAGCGACGGAGGGCGGCCCGAATACGCCTGTCGGCACGCTGAAAGCACCCGCGGCGACCGTTTGCGCCAAAGTAACGGTTGTGTCCGGCAATTTAAGGGACGCGAGGCTTTCGCAGGTGACGGCGCCGGCGTCGGTGGATCCCAAGAACGCGACCGCGGCGAATACCAGCGCGAGGGTCCATCGATTCGACGGCATATCGAATCGATTATATGTCCGTGGTGCTTTGCACGGGGAAGATCCGGAGCGGTTACATTTCCTCGACGATGCCGAGCATGCCGCGCGACGCCCGCAACAGGCTCAGACCAATACGGACTCGCGCGCCAGCTTTCGCCGTTCCTGCTGCAAAGTATGCACAGCCATAAGCGCTCCAATAGGATGCGCTCCAACCGCCGCCAGCGGGTCGGCGTCTCGCCCGGGCTTGTCGCCGTTGATGTGCCGGAATAGGAACGTCTCCTGCAGCGCGAGCGTGTACTCCGGGCTTAAGCCATATTCGGCGGCAATCGGCGCTATGTCTTGGAACGCGCGCGTTCGTAGACTAGGCTTGAACCTGAGATCGTAGAGCAGCTTGTTCAATTTGTACGCGGCGAGCGGAGGGTGATTGTAGAAGTGGTAAGGATGGTTGTGGAACTGGTACGGCACTGGAGGATCGGCATTGGGCTTCACGCCGGGATGGAAGATGGCGACGCCGTGTCCATGATGGGTGGTCTCCTGATAGGAGAGCAGCTCCATGTGTTGCGGTCCGACGGCCCCTAGCACCGCGGCCCAAGGCAGCATCTCGGTGTTTCCAACCTCGTCGAGTTGCTCGGCGCTCAGGTTGATGAACGAATCGCTGTGGCTGTTTTCGAGTTCATGGATGCACCAGCGATCGAAATCGTACGCGGGCTTGTAATATTTCCAGGTGCCCGGATAGTGCGACATTCCGCCGCTTGCGAGTACGGCCACGCGCTCCGGCCGGGACTCCACGATTTCCGCGATGGCCTTACCGAGCGCGGCGCAACGGCGGGCACTGGGCAGCGGCGGCAGATAGGTATTGATAAAAATCGGCACCACCGGGATCGCCCGGCGCTCCGTCACCCATTCGAAGATGGCCGCGAAGGAGTGCCCGAGATCGGCCTCCTGCGAATAGGCCATGTCGAAATCGCGCGCCACTAGCTGATCGAGGAGCCCTTCGGCGAGCGCCTGGTGGATGGGCGGGTTGTACGACCGGCCGGCGAACGCAGCGGTGGCGTTTTCACACGACATGATGGCGAACGTCGGGACGCTCTTCAGGAAGAACGTCTCCATATGATCGCTGGCGAAGACAATCAGAGCGTCCGGCTTGGTTTCATCCAGCAATTTGCCCAGCCGGCGCATGGCGGCGATGCCCGCATCGAGCTGCTTGGGGTCTTCTTCCGGCGGCCGCGTGAAAAGCTGCGGCGCGTGCATGGTCGCCATGGCTGCAACGATCTGTCCCATAGGTTCCTCCTGTTGACCGCTTCCTCACGGGCGCGGCTCTGAAGCAGGTGCGGCTCTGAAGCGGGCGCGGCTCGGAAGCTGGTGCGCACAAGGAGAAGCAATCGAAAAACCACAAATGTGGGCGTGCGGAAGGCGATTTCGCTCTTGAATGCGCGAAGCTACGCAGTCGGCTGAGTGAGGTCGCTCATTTTCCAGCGCGCGGTTACGACTTGATTTCGCGGCCGTCCGGCAGTTTGATGATGGAGCTAAGCATCGTGGGCGCGCCGCTCTTCGCTGCTCCACCGGTACAGCTAATCATGTCGCCTGGCTGCACCAGGTTGCGCGACCAGCCATAGGATTTCAAATGGTTCAACGCCATCATCTCGACGGCCCATTCCACGGTGTTGCCCTTGTCATCCTTCACGTCCAGGTAGATGTAGGCGTGCGGATTGGTCCATTCGAAGCGCTTCACCACGCCCGTGATGGTGACTGGATGCGACATGTCGTACATGCCGGTGCCGTGGTGAGCCAGCAGCGGCACACTCAATCCCGCAAGGCCTACAGCCAACACAAAACCTCTTCGCGACGTCATCTTCAAAACCTCCCCGGGAAAACCTCCCTGGACAGCGATCAGCCACACATCAAACTACTGCAATGTCAGGCGTCGCGTCAAACCGGTGCCGGCCAAAATCATTTTCGGTAGGCGACCTCGGTGATAGATACCCGGGGTCCATTCGGCGAGGTTTTCTTCAAGCTGTCGGAAAGCTGTTTCTCGAGGTCCTCCAGAGTGAGGCCTCCGGCCCGTATGCGCCCAATGGAAGGAAGGCTCAGGAAGCCGGCGGAATCGACCTGGAAAATTCGGCCGTCGAGCTTCTCGAAGTGTGGCACGCGAATGAGGATGTGATCGTGCGGGGCGAGTGTGTAGGTCGGACGCCCGATGCTTTGATCCTGCGCCAACGCGAGCGCGACGCAAGCCAAGCCGAGAGCCAGCAGCTTAGGCATATCTCTAGAATGGCCGGCGGCCCGTAAAAGTCAAGGCGCGCTACGAATGAAGGCGATGTATTGGCGTGGAGCATCGAACCGGGCTATCCTCATTAGTCTGCACTTTGTCCGCTTGCGATACTGAAATGGCGCAACCCACTGGCATAACCGTTCGACTGGATCGGCAGAATCCCTACCTGCGTATCGACGCCGTCAATGTCTATGTTCGCGACCAGGACCGGAGTCTGGA
>JBKQHJ010000260.1:0-57042 GCA_052148835.1 Bryobacteraceae bacterium | reverse complement strand
GACAACCATTCCCGAGTGTATTTCGCCCGAGGTGGGGAGTCACGGTGACGCGGGTGGACCCGGATCATGCAATCGCGAGCTTTGAAGAAGGTGCCTGAAATCATAAAACCCGGCGCTTCGCTAGGATGGACTCGCAGCAGGACGCTGGACCCTGTACGCGAGCGTCGAAGTTGATTTTCCCCCCGCCCTTTATATAGACCCGGCTGAACGCTCGGGTCTTACCCGCCCAAGGTCCCCTCTCTTCTATCTTGCAAACTGATTCGGGCTCTGAGGTTCACAAGTGCGCAGTGCGGGGCCCGGCAGCAAGTTCCCCGGTGGGATCTATGTCAGCGCCGGGTGCGTATTCGGTCAATGCCAAAAGCTTGCGCGGCCACTTAAAAGGACACTCCAACAAATCCCCAGAAACCGAGGTATAGAGTGACATGATTCACTATCACGGCGGGCCGTTCAGCGATCCCCTAACCGCAGTCGTCGTCTGGCGAGGACGCCACGCCATGATCAGCTTTGCCAGACCAGACCAGATCAAAACTGCAGCCGATGTATGTCAATCATTCTGCCTGGACAATGGGGCTTTCTCGGTTTGGCGGCGTCAGGCCAAGTTCGAGTCGGCCCAATACTATTCATGGGTTGATCGCTGGATCCGACACCCGGGCTGCGACTTCGCCGTTGTACCCGATCACATCGAAGGCACTGAAGACCAAAATGACGAACTGTTGGAGGAGTGGCCATTTGAGCGTTGGCAGGGTTGCGTCGTTTGGCACATGCACGAAAGCCTGAAGCGACTTCGGCGCCTTACCAGGGAATGGCCTCGTGTGGCGATCGGGTCCAGTCGAGCATATTCGATCCCCGGCACCAACGACTGGTGGAAACGCATGGGCAAAGCGATGCACGTTTGCTGCGACGATTCCGGAAGGCCCCGAACCCGCCTACACGGTCTACGAATGCTCAACCCGGCCCTGTTCAGTCGACTCCCCTTGTCCTCCGCCGATTCAACAAACATAGCCCGCAACGTCCAACTCGACAACAAGTGGAGCGGCACGTATACACCTCGTTCAAAGCAAGTAAGGGGCCTTGTGCTGGTCGATCGGATCGAGTCTGACAACGCAGCACCCAATTGGTGCGGGGAAGACACCTAGAACGGTATCCCCTTGCTATTGTTCTTGTAAATGCAACGACGTGTAACTTGATGCAACATTCTTTTCCCTTGCGGACATGGCGCAACACACCGTAGCATGGTGAAAAGAAGAGCAACATGCCGGTTAAAGTCGAAGGCGAACAGTACTATACCAATTCCGAAGTATCTGAAGAACTTGGGGTTAGCCGTCAGACTCTTTGGCGGTGGCGGGAAAAGGGCAGCATTCCATCGGGGCTTCGCTACCGGACGCGCCAAGTCCTCTTCAAGCGTGAAGAAGTGGATGCTATTAGACAATTCGCGAACCGCTTGGTACCGATTGAATTGGGTGGCGGGGGGACGCGGCAGCTCGGACTCTTTCGGAGAGGATCTCAGCAGGAGGAATCATGAGTGAACAAAAGCGACAGGCAGTAGTGTTGTTGAGCGGCGGCTTAGATTCCGCGACCGTGCTCGCAATCGCGAAGGGTGAGGGATACGACGTGTATGCTCTCTCGTTCTCATATGGGCAGCGCCACTCGTGGGAGTTGGAATGTGCCGCTCAGCTTGCATCTTCGCTCGGGGTCAGAGAACACCGTGTAGCTGCAATTGATCTTAGGGCGTTTGGAGGGTCCGCCCTGACCGCCGATTTGAACGTTCCCAAGGGACGGGCGCTCGATGAGATGTCGAGCGGGATCCCTGTCACCTACGTACCGGCGCGGAATACAATCTTTCTTTCTTTCGCGTTGGCATGGGCGGAGGTCCTAGGCGCCAATGACGTTTTCCTAGGTGTGAATGCCCTGGATTATAGCGGCTACCCGGATTGTAGACCGGAATTCATCGAGGCCTTCGAAAGGATGGCGAACCTCGCAACAAAGGCGGGCGTCGAAGGCCGGCAACATCTTCAGATCCACGCTCCGCTCATTTCAATGTCTAAAGCCGAGATCATTCGCAAGGGTATTGAATTGGGTGTTGACTACTCACTTACGAGCAGTTGCTACGATCCCTCGTCCGCGGGAACGCCATGTGGCCTCTGCGATTCCTGCTTGCTGCGATCGAAAGGCTTCGAGGAGAACGGATTGTGCGATCCGCTTCGGACGGCAGAAATGGGACGATTGCGGGCATGACGTACTCGGTTAAGGAGATCTTTTACACTTTGCAGGGCGAAGGTGCCCAAACGGGCCGTCCGGCAGTCTTCTGTCGTTTTTCTGGTTGTAATCTCTGGTCTGGACGCGAGAATGATCGATTGGGTGCGATCTGCCGATTCTGCGACACCGATTTTGTTGGAGTGGACGGGCCGGGTGGGAATAAATTCTCGAGCGCAAATTCATTGGCTGATGCCATCGCCGAACGGTGGCCACATCGATCGGATGGCCACCGTTTTGTTGTTTGCACAGGAGGGGAACCGCTGCTCCAGTTGGATCAGGCCGTGATCGAAGCCTTGCATGAGTACGAATTCGAAATTGCCATAGAGACAAATGGGACTCTTCCGGTTCCGAAGGGCGTGGACTGGATCTGCGTCAGCCCCAAGGCACGTGCCGAACTGATCGTGCAATCTGGTGATGAACTGAAACTCGTCTACCCGCAGGATGGGGCCGAACCGGCTCGCTACGGTTCCCTGTTGTTCCGCCATTTCTTTCTGCAACCGATGGACGGTCCAGAACGGCATTCTAATACTCGGCTTGCGTTGGAGTACTGCTTGGCGCACCCCCAGTGGAAGTTGAGTTTGCAGACGCACAAGCAACTGGGGATTCCATAGGAGGTAGCCATGGAGATATTCAAGGAGTTCACGATCGAGGCTGCTCACCATTTGCCCAACGTCCCGACAGGGCACAAATGCGGCCGCCTCCATGGCCATAGCTTCCGAATCGAGGTGCATGTACGTGGACCGATCAACCACGCGATGGGCTGGGTGATCGATTTTGCAGATATCAAGGCTGCATTCAAAGCAGTCGAGGAGGCAATCGATCATCGATACCTCAACGAAGTGGTAGGGTTGGAAAACCCAACGAGCGAGAATCTCGCGAGGTGGATCTGGGAACATGTGTTTCCTGCGCTACCGATGCTCTCAAGGGTCGTTGTTCGAGAGACGTGTACTACCGGTTGCGTGTATGAGGGCGAAGAGCAATGATGCAGGACGTTCAGAATCACTCTGACAGTCGGGAAATGCCTATAGATCGCGTCGGGGTTTGCGACTTAAAGTACCCGATCATTGTCATGGATCGCGAGAATCGTCAGCAATCGACCACAGCGCGACTCTCGATGTCGGTAAATCTCCCACGAGAATTCAAGGGGACTCACATGAGTCGGTTCATCGAGGTTCTCAATTCGCATCGAGGCGAAATCACGATGCGAACGCTGCCAACGATCCTTCACGAACTGAAAGAGCGACTTGATGCCGAGAGCGCCCACATCGAAGTCGAATTCCCATATTTTCTGGAACGGCGTGCACCGGTCTCTGGTGCCCGTGCTTTGATGGACTACGAATGCGTATTCACAGGTGAAGTGAACGGCGGGGCGTCGGACTTCGTCCTCGGAGTACGGATACCAGTAACGAGCCTTTGTCCTTGCAGCAAGGCGATCAGTGATTACGGGGCACATAACCAGCGTGGTTACGTCACTGTAGAAATCAGGAGTCGTCCCGGCCAAGACCTGAAGCCTGAATTCGTTTGGATCGAAGAAGTCGTGGAAGTCGCGGAGGCCTCTGCGTCCGCACCACTGTATCCACTGCTCAAACGGGAAGACGAACGGCATGTGACGATGCAAGCGTACGACAATCCCGCATTCGTCGAGGACGTCGTTCGAGAAGTCGCGATCCGATTGAAGAGCGACGATAGGATCGTTTGGTTCAGGGTACATGCGCTCAATCAGGAAAGCATTCACAATCACAATGCCTTCGCGCAGATCGCATGGTCGCGGACATAAAACCGTCCGGGGTGATTCTGAGGCAAGATGGTAGTTTAGAGTTCCATCGAAACGGGAAAACTGTTCAGGGAGTAGTATCTTGGCACGCGTAGTTAACGTCATCGTCAGCTGTACAAATCGAAAGCGGTTCGAAGGGCCGCCGGAGACTGCCGTCCACGAAATCGGCGGCAAGGATCTGCTCGAAAGGCTGAAACTTTGGAAGAAGAATCTGCGTGCCGCTGCCGCCGCGGAGCACCGCGCTGATAACTTGTATATAGGTGACCACTGGTCCGTTGTCCGCAGCATCTCCAAAGAAGCTGGAAAATCTGGATTGGACGTCCAGATCTGGATTTGCTCGGCGGGTTACGGCCTCATTCGGCAGGAAACGCCGATCAAGCCGTATCGGGCGACGTTTACACGAGGCGAGGGCGACTACATCGCCTCGGGATTGGTTGAGAACGAGAGCACCCTTTACGATTGGTGGGCGGGTGTTTGCGCCTACCGTTTGTCCACGCTGAACGGTGCTCCCCGCACTCTCTCAGCACTCGCGGCGGCTTTTCCTCGCACGCCGATGCTGGTTGCGTTGTCCGCAGATTACCTGAAGGCCGTCACGGAGGACCTAGTTGGCGTAGTGGCTCGGCCGTACTTCCGAGAGCACCTATCGATTATTTCGTGTGGGACGTCCCCCAATCGTTCCGTTTGGAAGCAACATCTGCTTCCCTGCGATGCTTCGCTGGCAGGCACCCTCGGTGGTACGCTCACCTCGTTGAACGCGCGGGTCGCCCGCCGATTACTGCAGTCTGCTAATCGGAAGGATATTACTGTCGATAAACTGGCCGAATTGTCCCTTGCCATTGATCGGGGTGCTCGACGTCTCGCCCCACCAGGAGTCGCAAAATGCGATTCGGAGGTTGAAGCGTTCATTCGGGCGCAACTTGCAAAGGTCCCGACGACCAGCAAGACCAGATTGCTCCAGAGATTTCGCGGCAACGGGCAGGCGTGTGAACAAAAGCGGTTTGGAAAGATCTATTCCAGGGTTCGGCATGAACCCATATCAGGAGCTAATGCCTAAGCGAGTGAAAATATTACGGCGACGAGCCTTGCGCGTGGAGCAGTGCAAGGGGCATCCGTTATATCTGTTCTGCCTTACCGGTGATGAGATTCTCAGCTTGGCCGACATCTCCCGCGTGTCCCGCGACGACGCAGGCACGCTGATCGGATACCAACGCGCTGAGGTTAAGCGGCACGTTCAAGACATCGTCGACTATCTAAACAGTGATCAGGTTCTTTTTCCAAACTCGATCATCCTTGCGGTTTCCTCGCGCATTAGGTTCATTTCTAGCCGCGGACCCAAGGTTCGCGACGGTCTGGTGGTAGCGGGAACGCTAGAAATCCCGGTGCCGCGCGACAAAGACCGAAAGCCAGCCTGGATCGTCGACGGCCAGCAGCGCGCGCTGGCAATATCGAAGTCAAAACGACGCGACCTCCCAGTCCCCGTAAACGCCTTCGTAGCAGACGACATTGAGATTCAACGCGACCAATTCTTGCGAGTGAACAATACTCGTCCCCTTCCGCGCGGACTGATCACAGAACTCCTACCGGAGGTCTCTACTCCACTTCCCGCAAATCTCGAAGCGAAGAAGATCCCTTCCGCGATCTGCGAACTCCTGAACAGCAACGAGCTCTCGCCGTTTTATCAAATGATCAGACGCGCCTCCTTGTCGGGCGACAGCAAGAAGAACGCAATTATTTCCGACACGTCGATCATAGCGATCGTCCAGGAGAGCATTTCATCACCGTCTGGATGCTTGTTCCCTTATCGCAACCTCGCGACTGGTGAGACCGACTTCGATGGAATATGGAAGATCCTGGTTGCGTACTGGTCTGCCGTCAAATCGACATTTCCAGAGGCGTGGGGGAAACCACCCGGCAAGAGTAGGTTGATGCACGGCGCTGGCCTGCGCTCTATGGGAAGGCTAATGGACCGCGTGATGTCGTCTGTGGATCCACACTCTCTCCACGTTCTCGGTCACGTCAAGCACGAACTGAAAGTCATCGCACCGGTGTGTCACTGGACTAATGGAAGATGGTCCGAACTTGGCGATCTTCAGTGGAACGAAATTCAAAACGTGCCGCGCCACATCCGAATGCTCTCCAGTTTTCTGATCCGCGCCTACATACAGAACCGAGGTGCAATCAGATGAGATTTTTCTTTCCAGACAGTCAAGACTTTGTCGATGATACATTCGACTTCGACTCGGAAACCCGCTCTGACCTCAGAGTCCGGCAACGAGACGACCGATACCCTCACGAAATATTCTCGAATCCGCCCTACGATGGAATGCTCGTGTCTAAGGCTGTAGTTGACGGGATAGGTGGGGGCTCTGGAAAGTATAGCGCGGCGCAGCGGCAGCGCTTCCTGAGAGTTGGAGTGCGCGAATATTTTCGACTCCTGGATAAGCCTCTTGCAACGATGGGCGATTGCGGTGCTTTCACCTATGTCAAGGAGGCAAGGCCGCCCTACTCGCCTGCGGAGGTGGCTGATTTTTACGAGGATTGCGGATTTGACTATGGATTGTCGGTTGATCACGTAATCCTTAGCTATCGAGCTGACCTTGATCAGGCGCTCCCTGGTGTGGATTCGGTTCCACCGCCATGGCGCTCTCGACAGACGCTCACTTTGGAACTCGCTGAACAATTTTTGGACTATTGGGGGCGCAAAAAGTACAAATTCACACCGATAGGAGTCGCGCAGGGTTGGAGTCCGGAATCTTACGCCCACGCGGTGCAGGCGCTCCAAAATCTTGGATACAAGTATATTGCCTTCGGTGGCTTTGTGCCTCTCAAGACAAACGATATCTTGGCTTGCCTGAAGGCTGCGAATGCCGTCCGCAGTGAATCGACTGAATTTCATTTGTTGGGCATCACGAGATGCGAAAACGCAGCGGCATTCAGTGGCTTTGGCGTTGTTAGCTTTGACAGTACATCTCCTTTGCGCAAAGCGTTCAAAGATGACAAGAACAACTACTACACGCCGGAAGGCACGTACACTGCTCTACGCATTCCTCAGATCGACGCAAACCCTGAGCTGTTGCGAAAGATCACTGCGGGCGAAATTAAGCAGGAAATTGCTCGCGAACTGGAACAACGCTGCCTGCAGACCCTGACGAGGTTCGATCGAGGAGACGCCACGCTCGAAGAGGCTCTCGCATGCCTCCGTGCGTATGAGCAGGTGTTCAATGGCGAGACCAATCATACTCAGGTGTATCGCCAGGTTCTGAAGGACAAACCTTGGAAACGATGTGATTGCGAAATCTGTCAAAGGATCGGAATTCACGTCATCATCTTCCGCGGCGCTGAGCGGAATCGCCGTAGAGGCTTTCACAATCTATATGTTTTTAATCAACAACTCCACGGTCATTTAGAACGTGTCGGTTGTGCATCATGACGCAGCTAGAGAGGTCATTGGAAATGAACGAAGCAGGAGAACTGAGGCTGCCCGCCCTGGAAATTACGCAAGGGCCCAAGAGAATGTTTTACAGCTTTGCGGTGGATGGCAAGCTGTTGTCGCAATTTACCACCGTGTCTCGGATTCGGCGGAATGGCGACAATTTGCTAGCCGGTTACCAGCGGCCTGAAGTGCTTTCTCACATTGCGGAAATCCGAAATTACCTTGAATCCAGCGACCCGCTCCTTCCGAATGCTATCGTCATAGCGTTTGATGATCGAGTCAAGTTTCTACCCAGCGGGGAGGTTGCGTCCTCCTATAGTCGGTGGGGAACGCTGGTCGTCCCCTTGAACCATGACGCTGGTGACGAGAACAAGCCTGGTCTGATAGTAGATGGTCAACAGCGTACAGCGGCGATTCGGGATGCGCGCATCGGAAGTTTCCCCATCTGCGCCACAGCATTTATCGCACACGATGAACGGGAACAACGAGAACAATTCATCCTTGTTAATTCGACCAAGCCCTTACCGAAAGGCCTGATCTATGAATTGTTGCCCACCACAGAGATGAAGTTACCCGCACTTCTCCAGCGTCGTCGCTTTCCGGCACAACTGCTTGCACGACTGAATGCCGATGCGCGCTCGCCTCTTTGTGGCAGGATCCGTACGCCGACCACTCCTTCCGGTGTCGTTCAGGACAATAGCCTTCTCAAAATGCTCGAAAACAGCCTGAGTGATGGTGTCTTGTACCGCTTCCGCGATTCAGCGACAAACGTGAGCGATGCGGAGTCGATGCTTAAGGTCTTAAATGCGTTCTGGAGCGCGGCGGCGGCGGTCTTTCCGAAGGCGTGGGGGTTGCCTCCCGCACGGTCTCGCCTCATGCACGGCGCCGGGATCGTTAGCATGGGATTCTTGATGGACGCCATCGCCGAGCGTCATCGCGATGTTGGAATGCCTGCGGAGGCGCAGTTCCGTGAAGACCTGGAACCGTTGAAGGAAGTCTGTCGTTGGACGGACGGGTATTGGGATTTCGGTCCTGGGGTCAAACGGAAGTGGAATGAGGTGCAGAACACGCCGAAGGATATTCAGATGTTGGCGAACTATCTCATGGTCCAGTACAAGGCTTTGGTCTGGAGTCGCCCCCAAGGCGAGAAGGTGAATGGCTGAACAGAAGCGAGGCCTGCGCTTTTCTGGGTCAACGGTCAAGTCGTGGTTTCAATACAGATGTGACCGTAAAACCCGATACGAGACCCTGTCCCCCGACGAACGGGCGGCCATTCCTGTGCTGCAGAAACTGCAGCCCAGCGCGTGGGCACAGTTCGGTGTTGACTTCGAGTTGAAGGTGCTCAAGCGTCTGCAGGGCACAGGTGCATCCGTTTACGTCCCCTTCAACGGGCAGCCAACCCACGATGAGTTGACAACCCTGCCATTTCTTCGAGCCGCCCGTCCTGAAGAATACGCCTACCAACTGAGACTTGACACAAGCCCCTGGCTCGAACAAGAACTCGGTTTAGACACCGGTAGCACTCGGATACTCAACGGATTTCCGGACCTAATTCGCTTGGAACGAGAAGATGGGCTTCCGTTGTTCGAATTAACGGACATTAAGGCAACACACGTCGCAACCCCATTCCACAAAGTGCAGGTGGCTTTCTACGGACTGATGCTCCAGGGAATGCTCCACCAACTGGGACTTCCTGGGAGTATTGCCGAGACAGCGTACATTTGGCGATTGAAAGATGAGGATGATGGCTCAGGTGGCGCCATTGAGGCAGATCCCTTTGCACTGGCAAGCTATACCGAGTTGGTGAAGGACTTTTTCCGCCGCAAGGCGGCATTCCTGCGGGATGTTGAGGTAGGCCCTGGCCGGGACGACACGTTCTTCCACCTGTACTACAAATGCGAGCAGTGTGCCTACTTGGAACATTGCCTTAAATCGATCTCGCAATCCGATCCCAATGAACGCGACGTGTCGGCCGTCCCAGGGCTATCTCACGATTCCAAGCGCACCCTCTGGTCCGCCGGTATCCGGACGGTTCGGGACCTTGCTGCCGTTCGGAATTTGAAGGCGGTGAATAGGACCGAGAGTTGGTCCCTTCAGAGTAAAGCAGAGGTCTTGATCGCCAGGGCTAATGCGATCGCCTCCGGCACAGTGAGTCGGCACTCGAACGCTTACAGCCTCCAGATGCCGCCACGAGTCGATGTGGCTGTGATTCTGCTTGCGGATTACGACCCGGTTGGAGGTGACCTAATCTCGCTTGGTTATCTGCGCATGCAAGGCGACGATCGGAGCGAACTGATTGAGATCCTACCCTCCGGCCGACGCAAGGATGAGGCTGACGCGATCAAGAGAATTCTGGGCGCAACGCTGGACGCCCTGACTGCGGTCGACCGAACGAACGCTAGCGGTGGTGAGTCGCCTCTGCATGCGCACATCTTTGTCTATGAACCGGCGGAGGCGCAATATCTTCGCGAGGCAATAGGCCGCCATCTCGACGACGCTGGTGTGCGCTCAGGACTGATGAACATGATCCGGATATTTCCGCCGGACCAAGCCGTTCCGGAACCTGAATTTCGAGGCATGCACCACCTACCTGCATCGGCGATCCGGAACGTACTGGAGCAACTTTATGCTTTGCCGGTGTCGGTCAGCTATGATCTCCGGCAAGTATCCCAAGCTTTGGGCGTCGCGAATCCGGCGCCAAGGGAGCGATACCAGCCGGAACCGGGATTCGAACGGCATTTTTCCTCGATGTTGCCGATCGAGATCACCCGCGCGCTCAGGAGGGGTGAGGCGGCTGTCGAGTCCGTACGAGTTGACGTCCGCGCCAGATTGCGCGCGACAGCTTCATTAGTGGAGTGGTTGTTGGGAGAAAATTCTCGCGCGGCAACTCCTTTCCTCCGACTGAAGAAGAAGCCTTTTCGGTTTCAGGGAAAATTCGATCCACTGGCCGCCACCGATATCGACGTCCTACAGGCATACGCGCTGCTGGAGAACCGGTCGGGCTTGCTCGAACGGATCGTTGCTCTAGCCCAACCTGCAAACCGCCGGCGTGACAGGCTCAAGTGCTTTGCCGGGCTGAAGTTGCAGCGCCATTGGCGCTTTGGCAATCGCCACAAGATCGTTTTCGAAATACCCTTTGACAGCCGACAAGCTGAATTGTCAGCGGAATCATTCGGGGTGATTTTGACTCAGGACGATCCTGACATCCTACTGGACCCGGGCCGTTGGCCAGATCACATAGTGCGAATAGAAGACGTGCGACTCGAGGCTGGAAATGCGACGGTGGGCGTAACGACCGGGCATGCCAGATTCGAGCAGCATTGTGAGCCGTTGATCCGCCGCGATCCAAATGCACTTTGGTTCTTGGATGAGATATTTAGCGACCCGAACACCCCGAGGATGCTCGACTTTTTGCGATTCATCTCGCACGACGAGGTCGCGAAATGAGCGTTAAGCACGACGTACTCGGATTCCTGCGCAATCCATTGGAGTTTGCAGGTATCGTGAGTGAGCAGTCGCGGCAACTCTGGCTGTCAGCCCTGGAGGAAATTGCGCTGCCGCTCAGTACTGCGGCTGGCCGCCGCCTCGGTGCAGCGCAGGAGTCGGCTTGGAGGTCCTTAGCTGCGAGTAGACTGGGCTTGATCCTGGGTCCCCCCGGAACGGGAAAGACATTTGCACTTTCCTGGATGGCTGTCGCCTACTTGATGGCCCGGCGCCGTGCGGGGTTGCCGTGTCGGGTCCTGTTGACGGGTTTCACCATTAACTCAATCGGAAACCTACTGGAAGGCGTGGAGGAAAAAGCCCGGCGTTACGAGCCGTCCGCTTTTCCTCTACTTTTTTGTGGCAGCGCTCCGGAAGAGGCATTTCCAGACAGAGTTGAGACGTTCACGATCAATCAGCGGGAAGATCAGGAGGCGGTGTGGGAACGCCTCAGGCAACCACACGTCGTTGTGGGTCTGACCACTTGGTCGCTTTTCCGCTTGCTATCAGAGTCCCAAGAACCGGGGATAGAGGGTCCAACATTGCCGCTGTTCGATCTCGTCTGTATCGATGAAGCATCGCAGATGATGGTCGCTCAAGGACTGATGGCGCTTGCCGGCTTGCGCGCGGACTGCCGGGTTCTCGTTGCCGGAGATAATCAGCAACTGCCACCAGTGCAGGCCATATTCGATCGGGAGATCAATGGCCGGCAGTTGGGGTCATCACTCTACGAGTTCTTGAAGACGGCGAAGGCTCCAGAGGTACGGTTCGAAGAGACAAGAAGGATGAACCGTCCGCTCGCAGAGTTCGGAAGTCGCGAATTTTACGAAGATCGATTCTATCCTGCCGCGGATATCGCGGATAAGAAACTCGAGTTGAAAGAGAACTGGAAAGAGGGCCTCAGCGACTGGCAGCAGATTGTTCTCGATCCTTTATATCCAGTTGTCATCCTATTGCACGATGGACCAGCGGCGGGCGTCGAGAATCCCTTTGAGCGTGTGATTGTTGCCGACATCGTGCGATGTTTTTACGAGCGGATGCTGCCATTCGAACAACAGGGCGAACTGACTCCGGAGGCCTTTTGGCGGGAACGAATGGCCGTAATCACGCCCCACCGCGCTCAGAATGCGGCTCTGCGATCTCACTTCTCGAAGAAATCTTGGGGTGTCGACTGTGTGGTTGAAACCGTAGACCGCATTCAGGGCAAGGAACGGGACGCGATCGTCGCCGCATACACCGTGGCGGATACTGAGTTTGCCCAAGCGGAAGGCGAGTTCCTGTTCAGCCGCAATCGCCTGAATGTAACCACGAGTCGGGCGCGCCGAAAGTTGGTATTTGTGGTCAGCCGCCGTCTCTTCGAAGTGGTGCCCCCGCGAGAGGAAGTGATTGATGCAGCGCAAACCCTCCGGCGTTTCGTGTTCGGCGCCGAGAGGGTGGAAGGCGTGGTCCTTCTGCCGGATACTGAGGGACGGGAGTGGCCAGTCGAGGTGCGGGTGCGGCGCTTTGAGGACGGACCTTTGCCGCCGCCACTCCAGGGTGGCGTCCCGTCACGCGGCATCCAAGCCCTCCCTTTGCTCACGGAGAGCCTTCAAGATATCGAGCGCATCATCAGAAAGATTGCGTTGGTCAGCAAGTATGGCAATGCTCCGCATTACGAGATCAACCGGCAAGCCCTAAGGGACGTGGCATTTGCGGAGTTGCGTGATTTGCTGATTCTCGGTCGGATCACTCTGGGCCAATTCGGATCCCCGTCATTCTGGGCTGCAACACCCCTTGATCCCCCGAGGCAGCCATACGAAATCGATTCAAATACTCTGAGGCAACGAGTCACGGTCGTTGTCGAAGAAGTACGACAGAGCAACCGCTCGGCACCGTATTGGGGCATCCGAAACCGATTCGTGTGGGTGAGTACCGACGGCGACGATCGCCTCAGACCTTATATTGATCGGTACGTCCAGGAGGGAATCCTGGAATGGGTGAGCGATAAGTCGTTGGCACTAGTGGAACAGGCTCGTCCGACCGATGAAGCCGAGCAATCGCCGCCTCTTGAGCTATACGACGAAGACTTCGCGCTGCTTAACCTCTTGGAGGATCAGGAAAAGAAGCGGATCAACTTCGGAATCTTCGAATCCTGGACCACGTTACGTTCTCTGGGGCTGGAATTGGGCTGGGACCAGATTTCCATGGCTGCGGCGGCGGAACGCCTTCGCGCCAATGGATATGTCCTTATCGGGGACGATGACCGCTGCAGAAGTCGTATGGCCGAACTCGCTCGGGAAGTTCGTTATGTCAAGCAGCGGTTCCGTGTGGACGACGCACACCAACGCCCCTACCTTGTTCGGTCTTTAAAGTTGGCGACCAAGGACCGCAACAAGCCAGCCCGAGATCGCTCCCTAAACATATTAGTGCAACGGATGAAGGCCGGCGTCATAGGCGAGCCATCAGTAGGCCACGCCCTAGAACTCGTGAGCGAGATGCTGCGCCGCGCCTGGCACTCAAGTGATCCAACCCTGGCAGGATTCCAAGAGCGCGCCATCGAAATGATCTTCAGCGCTTGGACGGGCGGTGAAGGTCGCGACTCGTTCGTCATTACGGCCGACACGGGATCGGGGAAGACTGAGGCGGCGTGTCTACCGATCCTCGCAGGAACCGCTTTCGATCATCTGCGCGGTGTCAGAGGGACGAGGGCGCTGTTGGTGTACCCACGAATACGACTGGCGCACAATCAGGCGCAACGACTGGCCTACTATCTCGCGCACCTTGCGACGGTACCGGATGCCCCGCCTCTCACTCTTGGAGTCCAGGCTACAGGCGTTCCGGCATCGTTCGATCGAAGCATTCCGCCGGAATGGGACCCACGCGGCGAAGGGTTCACATTCCCGTTCTTCGAGTGCCCGGCCTGCGGAAAGGGCTTGTTGCTGACTCCCGAACGCGGTGTCGAGGGCGCAGATCGGCTTTCATGCAATGCGTGTGGGTGGAGTTTCGCCGGTTGGGTTGGCACACAGAAACGACTTGCGGCCACCCCACCCGCGATCCTTCTGATGGTAACCGAGTCCCTTCACGGATGGATGCAGGAACCAAGGTACTCCCGCATCTTTGGAGACAAGGGAGCACCTCCGCGAGTCGTATTGGCCGACGAGATCCACCTGTACGCGCTGACTCACGGCGCGAACGTCGGTTACGCGTTGCGGCGACTATTGACGAGAGCGCATGTCAACACCGCAGACGGACGGATGCCAATCGCCATCGGCATGAGCGCCACGCTGGGCCGCCCTGATCTCGTTTGGGGCAGCCTCTGCGGTAGGACAGATGTGGTGCAGTTGGCTCCACTAGCAAGTGAGCGAAAAGCAAACCCGAAAGGTCGGGAGTACTTCTATTTCGTCCAGCCTGAGGTCGAGTCGCGTGGCAAGGACGTCGCCGGTGCGTCCACGACGATCCAGAGTTTGATGGTACTCGCTCACGGCATGCGCCGCCGAACCGGCAAAGAAGGGGGCTTCCGCGGATTGGTATTCCTGGACTCGATAGACAAAGTGAGACGCTTGCACGGCGACTACCGCGACGCGGAAGAGAGCAAGTCGTTGGCCCGGTACCGGACCTACTTTTATGGTGATGATCCTGGAACCGGAGAACCTCGGACGGAATGTTGTGGACAGCCGTGGTCGTGCGCACGTTTCCGCGATGGGGAATGCTGGTATTTCGCCAGCAACGATCTGCGGCAGGTTACGGCACGTGGACCATATAGGAGGGACAAACACCTCCATGTCGGGAAATGGCCTGTCACTTCCAAGGGCACAGAGCGAACAGCCGAGATGATGCGTCAGTCAGACATCATCTTTTCTACCTCGTCTCTCGAGGTCGGCTACGACGACCCGGATATGGCGCTTGTGTATCAGCACTATGCACCGATCAACTTGGCTAGTTTTGTCCAACGTAAGGGCCGTGGAGGAAGAGGTGCCGACGACCGGCCGCTGACCGGTATCACGCTGTCGCCGTATTCGCCACGGGATTCCTGGTACTTCCGGCGTCCGGAACAGATGATCGATCCGGCAGGGTTCGAGATCCCGTTGAACATGGATAACTACTTCGTGCGTCGGGGGCAAGCAGTCGCCTGTCTGCTTGACGGGTTGGCGCGATGGAAGGCCCGCAACCACGATCGCTCACCGGTGCTTCAGTCCGGCGATGCTGTTGCGCTTGTCGCCGAGGCGGCCGAGGCGGCTGATGGCTTCATTCGCGAAGTTCTTGGACCGGATATTTATTCGGAGCTCGCCATCGCTAACATAGCAGCCTTATGGTCCATGGCCTACTCGGCACGAACGGGACATATTGATTTTTCCAGCGCCCCGAGATATTGGGGCAGGTTAATCCCTTTGATGCCCCGCTTGCTATTTCAGACGATCAATCTTCCAGTTCTAGGGGTCCTCGTTCCCGGCAAACCGGAACCAGAGCAGGAAGATATTTCTCTTGCCCTGACAACAGTAGCTCCTGGAAATATGACCCGACGATATTCGTTCGAGGATTTCCACTGGATAGTTCCGCAGGACGGCCGGTCTCCCTGGTTCGCGGGCCCCGATCATCTGGTACAGGAAGAGGAGTTGCTTCACGGCAACGATACTGCCTCATTTTTACGCGAGATCCCGAAGGCTGTTCGCGATGCAATAGGGAGCGAGTTTCACCCAATGCTCTCGCGGCCGACGCAAATCCACCTTGAACTTGCGGGTACTCGCCACGGGGACTGGGTCCCAATGTGGGGCTACGATCGAACTCAGCGCCGTACGGTTCGTTTGAATGGAAATCAAGCCGGCCCGATCCGCATTCAAGAGAAGTCACAGGCGACTCTGCGTTGCTTTCTGGTGGTCCAGGCAGACAGGGAGAAAGCTACGGACCAAAAGTGGTCCTTGCCTGCAACGTTTGGGAGATTGTCTTCTTTTGTCGCCGCGGCCGGTCCGGCGGCGAACCAAAGGATGCGCGCGGCGCGTCTATTCTGGGCGGCGGATACGACACTGAAGTTGGAGGATCGGAATCGACCGGAAGAAACCCTTACGCAGTTTTTCGTGCATCCTGGCACGCGAAAGCCGATGTTCAGCGGGTATTCCCTCGAAACGGAGGGAATCCAACTTCATCTGGACAGCGCGACGCTGGACCGCTTCGTTGGCGCCGAAGTTGAAAGATTGCGTGGCGGCGAGGAAGATCGTTGGCTGAAGGGCCGTTTGCTCGGCTACTTTCTTCGCACCAAGAGTTCCGCAGCCGGACTCAACGTCTATCACGCCATTCGTCTGGCTGAGGTTTTGCAGAGCGCAGCAGGCAAGGACGACCTTCGCGAGGAACTGCGACGTCTTATGAGATTTTGGGATGGAGCGCGTCTAGGAAGCCTCTTAGAGCGGACATTCGAAGGGATGTTGTCGTACCATCCCTTGCTTACGAAGAAGCGCATAGAGGCTTTGAGCGAAGCGGTTGCCGGGAACCTCTACAAAGAAGTGATTCAGATTTCCTGCCGCGATGCAGGCGACACCGAGTTTTTCAGTCGATATCTGCGCTCATTGGTTCTTAACGGTATAGCAGTGCGTTTGCACCAGAACTTTGTCCTGCACGGGCGTGGAGATGAGGCCCGCGTATTGGCCCATACAAAGATACCCCTGGAGTTTGGAAGTGACGCGTCAGACACCATCTCGGTGTTTGAGAATGGCATGCACGGAGACGGCACAACCAGGACCTTCCTCAGACACTTGGAAGAGGTGTCTGAAACATGGACTGGAGGGTCCTTGGCCGAGTGCCCAAGCGCCCAGGAGGATTCTCTGCTGGAGCGAGCAGTAGTTTTGCGAGAGAGGCACCCAGAGTGGCGTGAACTTAACCCCAGTCAGTTGTCGAACGTTCAAAGGTTGGCCGCTGACCTGGGCGTGGATGGCAATCGCACTCCCCTCGATCGCGTCATCAGCGTGCTCTTTGGTTCAGAGTTGGTTGGCGATCAGCGATTTGAGTTGCTCGACCTCCACACCGAGATCCGCACGGTAAGAGAACGGCTCCGCCGCCAAACGAGGCGGGTGCCGACCGCTTGGGAACTGGTCAGCGCCGCCGTTCAACTTGGAATCAACAACGCTGCGGAGACTCCGCAGTTGGCGGCACTGAATAACGCCTACGCTGGACTGCCCGATGCCTCCAGCGAAGAATCCTTTTCGGCGGCGTCACGGGTTGCCGATCAAGTGTACCGATTAAGTGCGAGCCTCTGCGTCGACGGATGCCAGGCATGCCTGCATTCGGCCGGAGGCGTCGCCGACGCAGTTGCTGGTGAAACCGCGGTGAGTCGATTGGTATTGAGGAGCTACTCAGAATTTCTGTTTGGTTCAGCGGCTACCCGTTCGTAGGAGCGCGAGGTGGAATCGATGGTCCGACCGACGATCTCGAATCCATTGCAGGACGTCTTGGTCGACCAAATCGAGAGTTGCAGTTTCCGTTGCCAATGCGAGCAGGAACTTCTCAACCGATGCCCCGGCTCCGATTTCGGCAAGGTCCCTCCTGACCGAGTGGGCGTCCTCGATCATCACCCGATAGTCTTCTACCTGGCTGGCTGTTGGTGGGAATTGACTCTTCAGCCCGGCGCCGCGAGACGCAATCATGGTCATTCGGCCTCCAAGGGTGCGAGTGTCGCCGAATTCTGCCAACAATCCCCCAAGACTCCCGAGCGATCCGATGTCGGCCTCGATGCGACGTTGCCATGCTCGTATGCCATCGCGCAGAACGATTCCGATTCGTCGCTTTGCGTCAACGAGAAGCGCGCGGGCTGCGTAGAGTTGCTCCTTGTCGCTAGCAGCCTCGCACTGCTGACCGGCGTACCGCAGTTTTTGGAGCTCATCGCGGGTTTCGATCTCCTCATCGCCTTGCCAGCAGTCGCTGAGCAGATAGACTGACTGCTTCCAACTTTCCAGTCGCGCTAGTTCAGGCAGCAGACCAAGCGCCTGCGTCCCGGCATCCTGCAGCGCCTCCCCGAACTGTTCTGAGAGGCGCGCATGCGGGATTTGTGGGATGAGTTCTTCTAGAACTTGTAGTTGATCACTCATGGCGTGACCTCATGGTTGATTCAATGGCCTTTGCCGCCTCGTGCAATCTCTTGCCTATCCGGTGCACGTCGTCAAGTGTAGCCGTACCGTCCGACGCATGGCGGCCTAGATAAGCGGAGACGTATTCCGAGAGCTTGTTCACGACAGCTTCGCCCGATTCGAATGCGGGAGTTAGTACAGCTATGGACTGCACCGGTGCCTCAAGACACCATTGGAGCATCGCGGCGGGGGCGGACGGCGTCTCCTCATCGATGCGAACCAGGAACTCCTCCAAAGCACTTACGCTTGGTGAGGTTGAGGCAAGATAGCCGTCGGTTCGCAGGCGGCCTACCTGTTGTTTCCACTCCTGAATCGCCACGGGAGCTGCATCGTGGAGATATTGGAGCACAGCGTTTATCGCAGTTTCGATTCGATTGACATGAGCCGCCACGCTATTGCCCCGTAAGCATTCGAAAATTTCCTCCGCGCGTTGGCGTATCCGGCTCGACTCGCGCCCCGGTAAACCGTTCAACTTCGTTAGTGTTTCATACGCTCGTTCCGAGAGAGTCACCAATTCGCTGATCTGGCTGTTTCCGGCGGACGTGAGCGGTTGGGCCGGAAGCCTCGTGTACCCTACCGTGGCCTTCAATTCGCGGAGTGCCCGCAGGCCGGTTGCGGCGTCCACCAAGTCCGCGCCCGGATCGAGTGCCTGAGGAAGTGTGATCCAGTCCCGAAGGACTTCACGAATTTTCAGATGAGAGTACCCAGTGATTTCGACGAATTCACTCCAACTATCAACACGCTGGCGCGGCGCACTGGTCGCTTCCGGTTCGTCGCTAAGAATGGTTCGCCACTGCTCGGACTCGTCCGACTCCGGCAACGTATCGCCGCGCAACCACGCTCGGGCGATAAGCATCTGAGTTGCGGTGTGAACGGGGAGCCATGGTTCGTCGGATTGAGTGCGGAACGAGTCCAGGCGGCTCGTCATGTGATAGACCACTAGTTGCTGCAACTTGCGGCGGAATCTAGCGGCATACCTGAGCATGAGTTCCATGTCGGTCCCATCAGATGGGGTTCGAAGGCATAGATATCCATGCAGGCCGCGAAATACCCATTGCTCGCGGGGAATAACAAGATGTCCTGCCCTGGCTTGGCCTGTACCGGCAAGTAGCACGAGACGTTCCGTGTACAACCTGCGCCAAAGGTAATATGGAATGCCTGATTGTGGCCAGGGCAGTTCCTCCACTGCCTTCCATACCTGTTGATTCCAGAACGGCGCATCCTCAAGAGTGCCCTTGTCTTCCCAGGCGTCGAGTTGCCTTAACCGGCGATCCAAATCTCCGGTGCGAATAGGCCGAGATTGTGGCGCCCTTGGTGACGGCTGGTTGGCGGATGATTTTGGTGGCCTCGGTGAACGCGGTTCTGGCCTCTCCTCGTCGACGGGAGACTCAGGTAGCTTCGAGACCGCCTCGGAAGGTAGTTCGTTTATGGCACTACCTGGCCATGGCAACTGAAAAGTTTCGAACACTGACTCGCGGATGCCAGCAAACGTGACTTCATCGTCTTCCGTTTTCGAACCGACAACAGACCCAGAACCGCTACCCCACAGCCCAACTAAGAGACGAAGGCGCATCAACAACTGCTCGTCGCCTTGAGCAATTGAGCTGAGGCGATCCCTGACTGGTCCAGGTAACTCGGTTGCACCTTGGATCGGTGCAATCGGGAATTCGGGCGGCGGATAGTTGCCGCGCACCAAGTCGTTTACGTGGAAAAGCGCGGGATGTACCAAATTCTGCAGCAGTCCACGCGGCGTCTGTTGCGTGAGCTTACCTTCCGGATCCACTAGGCGGTCATAGTTGCGCGTAACGTAAATCTCTGTCAAAGGATACAGTCCGTATCCGTCGCGCGAGCCGAAAGACCTGTGGCAGGCCTGCTGGTCTGGGCAGTGCTCACACGCGTTCGGAACACTTGTTCCGTCGCGCAGGCGTTCGATCCCTAAACGGACCGCATTCAGATATTTCGCCGTGAATCGCGTCTGGGAATCACCGCTTTCCAGGGAAGTGATCTTCTCGAACCCGTGGTCTCCTCGGCCCAGTCGAATCATGTGGGTGACACGGGCCACGATGTTTCCTAGTCCTCCGATGAACTTATCGAAATAGGATGGCGTAAGGCCTACGACGGAGATCAGGTCGCATTCGTCGGGACGTGTCTGGCTGTCGGTGACCAGGACGTCGATCAGCAGGTTATCGACTCCTTGGAAGCTGGTGATGTCTTCCAGTAACAATACCAACCGGCGGCCCTCCTCCTTGAGTTTCTTTCGCAGACGCCGGAACAGTTCTTTTAGGCCTTGGGGGGAGATGCCAAGGAACCGCTGAATCGCTGGATTCAAGCGCTCGTTGAGCGCACGAATGAATCGAACTGCATCGGGAGCCGTCTCGCTTAAGGGCCTACTCTCATTTGCAGGATCATCAACGGCTTCGAACTCAGCGCCGAGTTTTTGTAGAAACCGTATGTGTGCTCGTTTCGGGTGCTCGATTGCCTGACAGAGGTGGATTAGTTCTCGTACGTCCTCCAGTTGGAACTGCGCCATTTCTGAGTTCCGTTGGCCGTCGCGACCCGACACGATGTCCAGAATGCGAGACGGCGCGGTCCAGCGATCCCGCACGTCGGGTGCGAGTAGCAGATCCGAAAGTGCCCGATCTTCACACCACTTCAGGTCGTCTTTCTCCTCCTCGAGGAAATTGGCGCCGAGAGAGTGACCAAGCGCATCATGAAAGAGCTTGACGCGCCCCTCAAATCGGATCCCGTCGCTGGCGGCAATACTCATCCACGGCGATACGTCCCCATCGAGGGGAAGCATTTGATGCAGCTGTTCTAGAGTATTCTTCAAGCTTCCATCAGCCCGTTGAACCAGCAGCACGAGGTCGTTCTCTTGCCTGCGCTTCCACTGGATACTGAGCCAACGGATCAAGTGAGATTTTCCGGAGCCTGGTTCGCCGCGCACTACGCAGAAAGCGTGCCGGACGTTATCGCCGGAAAGCGCATCCAGCAGAGTTTGCTCGTCAGCGCCCGATATTTCGGCGGCACGGCTTCCACCTACCTCAAAACCCTTGATGGGAAAGTGAGTTGCGAGGAAGACCGCATCATCGCCCGCGAGGGCCTCCGTTTGCAGTATCCGATCCACTGAGGCCTGTTCCCAGCAGATTCTATAGGGCACGGGGCGCCTCCTCGAAGATCTGGATTCTATTCGCTCCGGGCGTCAGATCTGTAGGGTCCGGGGCGAAGGGGACTCGGTCCGCTGAGTCTCCCAGCGCGACCAAGCGGATTTCCTTTTCCTGGTGCAATTCACGAAACGCCCCGCTGAGCACCCGTGAGAGCGTCCGCGGCCGCCAAGCGGTAAGATCGGCCATTTCCAGAAACATGTCGCCACCATCGAGATAGGGCGCACGTTTCGCAAGCTGCAACTGGACTTCGCGAAAGTCAAGATCACGGTCGAATCCCGCGTCCGCTCCAATCGCCCGCAACTCGCGAAGAACACGCTCCACTGGATGCGGAAAGAACGGCGTGTTCGGAAGATCCGCGCCTAATCCGAGAAATGAGACCCATCGAGTCCAAGGTGCGAATTTAGTGGGGTTGAACGTTTTGGCTTCTTCGTCCCCGGAGCGGGGGAAGACCCGATCAATCTCGGCTACGAGCGTCTCACGATCAGGGCGGTACAAGCCGGCTACATCGCGGTCTGCGCGAAGAACAAACCATGCATAGACTTTCAAAACTACGGCGTTTGCATCCCCTCCAGGCAGTTCGCACAGGTGTTTGTGAGCCAGGTCGGCAAACCGCTGAATTACTGCGGGAACATCAACTACAGCGGTGATGAGCGGGCCGTCAGAGATCAAGCGTAGGCTCCGCGCTGCGCTGATCGTCTGTTCCAATCCTTCCTTCGGACGGTTAGCTGGGGAACCTGCAACCAGATTACGTGGGATTAGCCAACCTCCAATAGATTCAGTCGAGAGCGGTGTACCCGCCTCCGAAAGGAATCGAAGAAGTGCAAAAACTCGGTTTGGGGTTCCCTGAGTTGCTGTAAGGAGGCTCACGATCCAGTTCTCCAATCATCCAGTTCCCGCTCATGGCAGAATCCGCCGCGGCACAGGACCTGCACTGCCGGGCGGCCTTCTAGTAATAGGTGGCGCGGAGTGATGTAGAGAGTGAGCGGAGGTCCGTCACTGAAGGTAGCACGTTGCGCGCGGATGAAGTTCCACAATCGATCAGCCGCGAATTGGGGTGTCCCGTCAGGCGGGAAAATTACGGCTGTTGGCGCCGCGATCAGCCTCCAACCGCGGTCGAGGAGATCGGAATGTGTCAGGCAGAATCCGGCTTGCGCTACTGAGCCTAAAAGCTCGGTGGAGGCGGAAGGCCCGAAATCATCAGGAAGGACGAACTGCTCTACGCCCGCTCGGGCCAGACGTTGGAGCAAGCGTCCCCTGGCCCGGGAGTAATGGTCATCCTCAGGAATGATGGATAGTTCCCGTTGCGGAGCGGGGCGGAAGGAGATGTCGGGCCTTTCCCAAACTCCGCCGAGGCCATAGTGAGTCGAGACCGGCGGTGTGAGTTTTTGCCCGCGACACCACCAGCAGCGACCGCAGAAGTCCGCATCCACCTCGCCGCTTTCGACCGCCTTAAAAAGTCGTACGAGCACACAACCTGCTTCTGGGGAATGATTCTTCAATACCTGCTCAAAAGCCTGAATATCCCGGTAGATCTCATTCTGTTCCGAAGTACGCGATTCGAGCACTTGCTCGAGATGAGCTAAGGCTTCGGAGGTTGTATCGAGCAACTGCGGATCCTTGAGTGCGACCTTCCAGCGGTATGAGTGCAATTCTGGATCCGCTTCTAGTATCTCCAGGGCGCCAGAGCGTTGAAGTTGATTCAGGAGCACCATATTCCAACCTCGATTTCGTCTCCCGGTAAGGTCCGACAAGTCCGAAGGATGGGCGTCAAGCGCGAGATCCATGACGCGGTTACCCTGCTCATTGAAGGAGACGGGCGCGTGGCGGTCTCGCACTTCCTTCAGGAGCGCGCGCCAGCGTTCTACGCTGCGCGCGACCGTGAGGAATTGGTTCGTGCCAAGTCGGTACGCAAATCCGAGATCGTCGTCGCGTTCGCGGAAGTCTCGTCCGCTGTGCTTCCACCACAGGCAAAGCGCCAGCGCCTGGTGGCCATCACGGCCCCCGCGACCGATCTCCTGGTAGTAGCGGGCCGCGCTCTCCGGCACACAAGCGTGAATTACTGTTCGGACGTCGGGCTTGTCGATGCCCATGCCGAACGCGGATGTGGCGATCACTAGATCGAGCTGGTCTTTTGACCACTGCTCGACCACTTCCTGTCTCGTACCAGGCCGCGAAGACTCACCGGTGACGAGGCCAATGCGTTCATACCCCTTAATGAACCGAAGTGTCTCGAAAAGCAATTCGGCATCTTCCACCAACGTGGTGTATACAATCGCCGGACGTGGCACGTAGTCGATGGCCTCCAGAACGGCTTCGAGGCGGCCTTCTTTCGAATCGAATCGCCACGAGACCAGGTCAAACTCGTAGCGGGGAACCTGCGCGTCAATTTCGATCCAATCGGCTGCCGCCTCCCTGTAGCCGCGTCGAAGTTCCCGGCGGGCCGCATCGCCGATCGTCGCGGAAAGAAGTACAACGCGTAATAAGGGATTGTTGCGTCTTAGCTCTCGTACCAAACCGGGGAGCCGTTGAAAATCCGGCCTGAACGTGCGCCCCCAACTCTCGATGATGTGCGCCTCGTCAACAAAAACGGCATCCAACCGTCCTTCCGCCGCAAGTACCCTTCCTTCGCGCGGCAACGCCGCATCGAGGATCCATTCGTGCGCACTGCCAACAAGCATTTCTGGGGATGCAATGAGGACCGGGACCTGCCCTCGAAGAAATTCCTGCCGAATCTGGGCCCTGGCGTCCGGAGACAATTCACTCCGCAATGCCCGCGACCCTTCCAGGCCGGGAATGGCGCGCAAGGTGTTCTCGTGGGCAATCGCAAGTGCGACTGTCGGCACGATGACGATCGCGGAAGGTTTTTCGACTGTTGTCTGTCGACGCCACCAAAGCGGTCCGAGTTCGAACAGCAGGCTCTTGCCTCCGCCTGTCGGAATAGTTACCAACATGGCGGCTCCGGGCGGCATTGTCAGCAAGGCGCGGATCGCTGCCTTTTGCGTCGGATTCTCATAACTGCTGTACTGCGGGAACAAGTCCGTGAGGATCTTGTCGGGAACCGAGTTCTCGCGCGGTCTTCGATTCTCCTCATCAAGGACAATTGCGTTCCAGACCTCCTCTGGAAGAATTGGGTTACGAGGTCTTGCGTCGGCCATGAGGACGAGAAAATCGTCATCCACTTGGACGGAGATTCCGAATCGGCTCAAGTGAGGCCACACTTCTGAACTCACAGGAAATCCCGCGCGGGGAAAACGACAGACCCACCCCTGGAGCCGCAGAATCTCTCGCAGCAGTGCAGTTGCGTCAGGGGGAGAGTGTGGATCGGATAGCGCTTTCAGGTGACGATATATCGAGGCATATCGCCAACGCTGATTAGATCCCGGAGCAGCAACTTGCGCCGCGTTTCTAAGTTGCTCTTGGAATTCGTGGAACGTGGGCAGCGGAGAGTTGGTCATTGGGGCCGGACTCCGAGCACCACGTAGACCGAGTCGACTGTGATGATTTCGTCCTCAATTGCCGGCACAACGCGATCGATGCTCGCAACGTCTTTGGCAGCCTGGGGATCGCCCTGCGCAGCACGCCATTCTAGATATCTGCGATCGAAGATCAAAGTGTCAGCCAGTCGCCGCGCTGCCTCTTTGCGGGCAACCTCACGGGCAGGCCGGACTATGGTGATAGCCTTGGTCGTCGCGGCGTTGGTCGCCTTCCAAATAGTGGCGAGTGGGGCAACTAAATTCAACTCCGATGGGGTTACTCGCTCGACGCTGCCACTGGCGCGTAACTTGGCTACGAATTCGCGTTCTTCTTCAGCTATACCCCGGATCGGAGGGTTCTCGTGCGGCAACAATTCGAATGCCACTGACTCCCTCCGGGGCGGCCACTGCTCCAGGACGCGCAGACGCAGCGCTGGAGACAACCCTTTCTCGCCAACTGCATCAAGGTCGGGCGAGCACCGGAGCGAAACGTAAGCGAATAGGCGACCTGCATGTTGGGAGCCGACGAGAACCTTAGATATCGCGCAGCGGCCGTCCCCTTCGACGTGAAACTCCCGGACCAGGAAGTCAATCAGAGGATGCCCAGGGCCGAAAAACTGCAGCGCATCGTTTTGCATTGCCACATTGTGCTTAAACGTTCCGGAAATCAACTTGCGTCCCGAATACGGCAAGCGTTCTTTGGGGCCGCGATACCACTCCGGATCAACCACTACTTCGACCTGATCCCCCGTCCGACGTTTGACCCGGAAGCCGAGTTGCTCTGCCCACGCAAGCAGAACGTCGCTGCCGCCCCCTAACTGCTGCGCCTCGGTGAGACCCCTGGCGAGCACATTGCCTTCCGAGAGTTGGCGCTTGGAAGAGTCCAGCGCGCAGTCGAACGCCTCATCTGTCCGATCTAATTCCGTAGCAATCTTGGCGCGAAGTTCCTCCTGGATGTCGCGAAGTCCCTGTGCCCCAAGGCGCATTGCGTCCAACGTTCGCCTCTGAATCGCAGGTAGGCCGAACTCTAATCCGCCGATCGACTGATGGTATACACGGAAAATGTCGCGATGCGTTTCGAATATTGTCTGTTCTAGATCGCCTGGACCGACGGTCGCAACCGACAATACATCACGATCGGGCGGCCGCGCAATGCGGTCAAGTCTTCCGATGCGCTGCTCGATCCGCGAGACTGACCACGGAGTGTCCATATGCAGGACTGCAGACGCAACTTGGAAGTTTCTTCCTTCACCACCGAGTTCGTCGGAAACCAGGACCCGACAGGTAGCGACGCGCTGGAAGCGATGTGCAATCTGGCTTAATTCTTCTTCCGGCATCTCATAATGGAATGTCTCGACCGCGCCGGCGGCCAGTTGTGTTCGAAGGAAGTTCGCGAATCCGACTACAACATCCGCTTCCTGGCAGAAGACTAGCACTTTGTTGTCGGGCTTTTCTGTAAGGTGGGATTGAATCCACTTTGCAGCGGCACGAAAACGCGCCGGGACATTACCCTCACGCCGTCCCCATTCTTCGACCAGATTGATGGCTGTCGATAACCATCGGAGTTCGCCCTGTAATGGCTCAGTTGTCGCGAGAACACGACTCTGAAGCACCAATTCATAGCCTGGTTCTGGATCCTGCAAAAGGCGCTCAAATGCATCGCTGGCTTGCTTCACTGCACCGGTATCGAGATGCCTTCGACGATACTCCAGGAACTTCAGCGCATGTGCAGGAGATATGCCGCAAACGCGCTCGTAGAGGAGCCTCAGGCCGGCCGAAGGCGATTCCGGATCACTCGGGAAAGACAACTCCGTCAAATGATTGATCAGATTGGTCTCAGCGTTGCTGGGTTCGTAATCAAGAGTTTCCAAACGGCGTTCCGGCCATTGTTTCCCGTCCGCCGTAAGAGTGGCGCGACGGGTTCGGATCAGGCGTTGGTCAACCCGGTGAAATTCCTGAACGTAGGCGACCAACGCTTCCACACTGTCCCTGGATCCTGTCCGCATGCTCGAAGTAAAGTCACCGATCACCGGATCCTCGTTGCCGACGCCCTCCCAAAGGCTGGAGAGAAACTCGAGATCTTCTTCATCGAGTTCGACAGATTCGCGCTTCGCGGCTTCTAGATAGCGGATCGTGCTGTTCAACGCTTGCCAGATCCTCTTCTGTCCGGAAATTCGCTTTTCGAGAACGGTGTTATCACCAGCTTGGTAAGCTTCGGGGGCAACTAGGGCCAGTAGACTTGAAAGGCCGGCTAGTTCCTTGCTCGACGGAGTCGCTGAAAGAGCGAGGAAGCCAGCGGCATGAGTTGCCACCCGCGCCATCACCGGATACAGTTGGTGGCCTGCTGAGATGCGATGTGCTTCATCGAGCACTACCAGATCCCACGCCCCTTCAGCGATCCAGTTGCAAAGAGTCGGGGCCGCCATGAGGGCGGTGGTGGAGATGATCACTTGCCCGCCCGCGAGGCGCGATCTTGCAAACTCCTTTGCGGCATCCCCGCGTTTGATGAGATCCTCTGCTTCGAGCAATCCAAATGCGCGTGCGCCGAAGCGAAGATACATCTCGGAGAACCACTGCCGGCTCATCGAACCCGGCGCGATGATGAGTACTCGAAGTTGCGGCTCTTCCTGCATCAGGGCCTGCAGCACGAGACCGGCCTCAATGGTCTTACCAAGGCCAACTTCATCAGCCAATATGAACCTCGGCCGGGAATTGGCCAGTACTCGCCGCATCGCGTATAACTGGTGTCCCATGGGCTCGATGCGAACTCCCAAAAGGCTCGGAATACCTGCTGTTTGTGTGTGCCACGTCTCAAGCATCTTTAAAAAGGATTGGCGCCGGCGAAAGGCCTTTCCGGACTGCCAGATGTTGGCTCGAAACATCGAAAGCGGATCAGATCGATCCGCCGGCAAAGGTTGCAACTCAGATTCATCGATCTGCTGATCGGCGTCGAGAATTCTTACGCGATAGCGCCGGAGCCCGCTGCCAGGAGTTTCCAGTCTTTCGACGATCTCACCAACAGCGCCCGAAGTCCCATTCGGTAAACTGACGAGAACGCCGCTGAAGAGTTCTAAACGGGCAAAGGCAGAATCGGCCAGATTCATCTCGAGTTCCGTTCCAGTCCATAGGAACTGAACTCGGCCACGCGTGGGCGTGGTGGATCGAATGAGGCGCGCTGGACCGCCATCGGTATCGTCATTTCTCCTGAGGAGGGCGCCTGCAGGGAACGAGGCTGTCGGCATTACGGTGCGTTTTCTCCCTTTTGATTGCTGAAGGTGTATTTTAACGGACTTTCGGCGTGCCTGGCGCAGAAGAACTCCCGCCCGAGGAATCGTCAGGCGCTTGGAACTCGTGACCATACATGGGTTGTTGACTCTATCGATTCGACAGGCGAACCGACCGCGATCTGATGGAGCAGCGGCGCATGCCATCGGATTCTTGCGGTCTCGGACTCTCGGTGGCCTGCGAAGCCCACCGAACAATAGCGACCGCAACCGAGTCCATAGTCATAATCTTCGGCTTCCGGATGGCCTTCGTGCACAAGTCGCTGACACTCTGACGAATCAGCGTGACACATTAATGCGCCAAGGGACTGGAGTGAGCGAGGAAGCCACGAATTTCGAATCACTGCCAGGCCGTCACGGATTCGGTCTGAAGCACAAGATCACAATCACCGGGGCGCTTTTGGGCCTTGCACTCTGCCGAACAACTGCTGACGCTGTGCCACGAGTTCCGTAACGAATCGGCGAACACTGATTCTGCCGAGGAACGCGAACGGCATCCTGGCTGAAGGCGAACCGTTCTCGTAGCGTAGCAACGCTGGCCTCAAGTCTGTTGGGTCGGACACCAATATGTAGCGCGCCCGCCCAGTCGGTCAAGCCGCACACACGGTACTCTCTGACAGCGAGGGCAGCGACACCCGTTGCGTCCGAAAACGGCGAAGCTGTTTTGGAAGTTTCCCATCTCACCCGAAGTGCCTCTGTAGTCGCGCAATGTTGCACCCCCGGCCGCGATTGCCAAGCCCAGGGTCGTTCGGAGGCTGACGATTAGCCGGTCGGCTTCGATCCGGTCAATGGAATTGGCCCGGCGATACGGACTCAGATTTGCCCAATAAAGCGCCTCGCAGGCGTATATGTTGCCAACTCCAGCAATCAATTGTTGATTTAGAAGAGCGCACTTGATCGTGGTGCGGCGTTTTGCCAGCAAGCTGTGAAGCCGTTCGGAATCGAGTTCCGGAGCGAGGACATCGATTCCAAGTCTGGCTAGCAAGGGTTGTTGAGGCAACGCTCTAGTTGCGCAGACTTCAAGACGACCGAATCGGCGGAAGTCATTGTAACGGAGGACAGTCCCGCATGATCCAGTCAGAACGAGGTGGTCGTGCGCATCCCGGACTGAAGCGTCGCCGACCAGCAGACGCCCAGACATTCCCAGGTGTACGATCCACGTTTTGCCATTGCTCAGGTCGAACAGCAGGTACTTCCCTTGCCGGCGGATCGCCTCAATTCGGGCACCACGGAGTACTGTAGCGATATCGGACGGGATGGGCATGCGAAGTTGTGTGCTGCGCAGTTCGACACGACGAATCTCGAAACCACGGAGTCGAGTCTCCAAACGGCGGCGCACGGCCTCGATTTCGGGCAACTCCGGCATGTCAGGTTCTACTATTGCAGGTTTGGACCAAAGCGGATAACGCAAATAATCAAGTTAGCTGACAAGATTTCCAACCTTCGATCGATCCTCTCCAGCCCGCATGCCAACTGGAGTCTTGAACGCAAGCCTGAGTACTTCATGTGGCGAAGCATTTGGTGGATGGCCTCACAGCCCCGAACCCAGTTCTCTAAGAGGCAGGATGCAGTTCTCGCAACGCTTTAGCAGTCCAGGGACTGCACAGAGCATGGACAATAAAACATGACGTCCGTCAAACGGAATGATCTTTGTCCATGCGGCAGCCGCAAGAAATACAGGAAGTGTTGCGGCGCGAGAAGGCCCACTCGTGCTCCTATCGCTGGTAGCCCCCGCGAAGCTACACCGTTTGCCGGCGTTCCGGGCAGAGAGGTTGAGATGTCGCTCCCCATGGCGCTCCATGGTCAGAATCAGTACACTGTGTTTGAGCCTCTCCCTGGGCCGATCCCGGTGGGAGGCGGCGCACCTGGGACGTACAAAGTCGTCTTTACGCTGGGCCGGCCAGGGTTTCCGCAACGCCCGGAGGGGAAATTCACTTACGAGCAAAACCTTGAAGGCGACTCTCACCTCTACGCTCGAATCAAGCCCGATACCACCGAGATCGTGTTTGCTGTTCAAACCACAAATGGAGCTTTCGATTTTCACGGCGTGCTAAAATCGCTCTGGCAATCTAGGAAAATTATGGACTGAGCACGTCGTCGCAAGAGACTACTACGACGCGGAGCGAATTGCGTGGAGCGCACTGTCGCCGGTACTGAGCTGGCTCTCGGTTCATTCAGATGTGCCGTTATTCGTTGAACAGGTGGACGTAATCGATCGGTACACGGGTTCGCAGGCCATCAAGGTTCTGTTGCCCTACCGCACGATTGGACTGTCGGTCGCGCCCGTCCATGCCGGCTCGCCGGAATTCCAGTACTACGCCAGTCTTTATCGGGAAGCCCTCCGGACGCTGGCGGGCGTTGCCTTCACTGTCGTCTTGCAGTCGTACATGATCCTCCTCGGCGCCGTGATCGAACGGCCCGGAGGAGCAGCGCGCATTGACGCGTGCGTTGGCGAAGCCTTTTACACGCACCACCAGACGCACGTTCTCATTCGCGATTGCGGACGCAGAACCCGGACCGGCATCCTGGTGCCGGGAAATGCCGCCGGGATGCGTCGGTAGTATTCCCCTTGTCAGTCGGTCCGGCTTGCCCGACGGGGTGTTTCGAGTTAGTCCTTGGAAGGCACGGCCTCTTACCAACTAGCGAACGCAGCGACTTTGGGGCGAAGGAAACTGTATCATTATTCCCATGCCCGAAGAGGTCCAGTCGAAGGAAATAGCCTTCAGTGCAGAATCAGGTTGCGCGAGCGGTAGAGCCGCCGGAACGCTGCAGACAAATGACCTCGCACGTCTCGCAGGCCGTTTGAGGGCAATGCCGCGATTTTCTTGATGCGCGCGAGTGACGCTTGGTCAATCGTGCGGGTCACGGTGATAGGGTCGTTCGGGTTGTTCTGGATGAAGAGGGCCACTTCGCGCGCCTTCGCTTTGTTCTCTTCGATTCCTGCAACCCGCGTACCGAGCGGAGTTGCGGCGTCGATGTTGTGCGCTATCGCGGTGAGCTCCGCGCGCGGAAATGAGCACGCGACGATAGTAGCCATCCTGTCCCCGGCCGTGACGCGGTCACCGTCGCCGGGAGAGAACAACAATGTCTCGACCGCTCCCCAAGCGCCGGATATCGCAGCGCTCAGGTTGCCACCGTTCACGGGCTGCATGAGCGCGATGGCGGAGTCCAGAAGCGAGTTCTCTTCCGCGACGCTGTAGAGTTGGTGCTCCTTGCGCAGCGAATGGATCTCGGCGCGGTGACGGAGACGGTAGAGATCGAATGGTTCGTCTTGCCCGCGTATCCATACCTTGTTGACGACGCGCAATCGTCCGGTCAGTGTGAGCGCGACGCGGGCGCTGATCGCATCCAGTCGTTCCCGAATGACCGCGACGGCAGCGTAGGGATCGCGGGCGGTGACGGAGAGCTCGATGCCCCCGTTCTGCCGTACTCCTTCGAGGGGGAAGTTGTTCGCGCGAAGCCATGCTTGGACACGCGGCGAGTCAAGCCAGCCGTTCGGGACGCCACCACGGATCGGCAATGCCTCGAACGCAACGAGTGCCTCCCATCGTCGCGGCGCTTCCTGCGACATCGCGTGCGCTTCATCAACCAGATCGGCCAGGGTCTTGTTACCGGCCTCGTGCGTGATCCGGTACGTCCACCATTGGTGGAGGAAGTCGGAGTCGAAGCCGAGATCGAGGAGGTGCGCGGCGATGCTTCGGGCGGCGCGCTCGACGCTCGGGTTCGGCGTGTCATGGAGGTGCGTCGCCCACCGCGAGAGGTAGTGCTGTCCGAGCTCGCGCGCGAGCATTTCCAGGCTGTAGTAGTCCGCGCTATGGTAGAGGAGCTGGTGGAGGTTGTTGTTGACGTCGAGCACGGAAATTGTTATTGTAAATCTAGGACCGCAAGGCCCGCGATATAAACCATAGGGGAGTCTCTAAACCTTCGGGTTGGATGCTCCCCACTTTCGTTTCTAGGGACAACTTATCCACGGTAGCGCATTTCTTGCGCCGCGATGTCCCCCGCCGACCTCAATCGGAAGCTTGGGAGAATAGAAGCCTTGCGAGTCCAATGGGGAACTACTACGCCTTAGAATTGTTTCGCGGAGACGAGCGGCAAATCTTCTTCAGCGAGAAGGGGCTGCCGCCGGCCGAGTTCCTAACCGTCTTCCGACCTTGCGACCGCGCATATCCCGAGTTCGCGAGCGGATTCGAGGATAGCGATGTGCCGTACATCCCGAGTCTCGCCTACGTCCTTTCTGTTACCAAATTGACCGAGCGATTGGACGTCATGGGGTTCACCCTGCAACGGCTCGAAGAGCATGTGAAAGAACGTCTCGAAGCAGACAAGACAGAGCTCGACGGGCGCATCGAATACTACGAGCAGGAAGGGTCGTCGATACCGAGCTACTGCCGCCAGCTCAAACGACAACGGCTCACCCTGGAACGATTCACCCTGAAACGCTGGGTGAACAGCATGCGGGACCTCAGAGCACGCCCCGTCATGTCGCCCTACATCGTCCCGAAAAACATGATGAAGGAGCTCACGCCGCTCCAACGCCACATGATGAACGCGGACGAAGAATACGAGTGGTACCACTTCGGACTCCCCGTAGCCGACCTCCGGTACCTCTTGCGCGCACTGCTGCTGTGCGCGGACGAGGACGAAAACGTCTTCCTCGACCTCAGCGAGATCGAACGCGACTATTTCGCCGAAGGAGACGAGCCTGTACGAGACGCGCTCGCCGAGACCATCAGAGTAGGGAGAGTGTGCGAGAAGATCCTCGTCCTCACCGAAGGCCGTACGGACACGAGAATACTCTCGAAGAGCCTCGCCGTCCTCTACCCGCACCTGGCGGACCTGTACTCTTTTCTCGACCATGAAGCGTTCAATTTCGGCGGTGGCACAGGAAACCTGGCAAGCCTCGTCAAGGGACTCGCCGGTGTCGGGATCGGCAACCGCGTGATGGCTCTCTTCGACAACGACAGCGCCGGAGCAGTACAAGCCAACGACGTTCGGAAGCTCAATCTTCCCGACAACTTCAGCATCCTCACACTGCCCGACCTCAAGTTCGCGAAGCGATATCCGACCGTCGGACCGAATGGAACACTCAAGACCGATATCAATGGCCGTGCCTGCGGGATTGAACTCTACCTCGGGACGGCAGCACTCACCGGAGAAGATGGCGAGCTGACACCCGTGCAGTGGGGCGGCTACGAACAGAAGCTCAAACGGTACCAGGGCGAGCTCACCGACAAGAAAGGCGTTGAAGAACGATTCCTGAAATCCCTCGACAACTCGGATAAACTCGACGACACAAATCTGGCGTCAATCCGCACAGTGCTACAAATGATCTTCAAGGCTTTCACCGACAAAGGAGCGAAGTAGCATTGATCAGCGACATCCCAACTCCGAAAGACTTTTTCGATTCCGGCATCGAGCTCTTCGACTTCGCTTGGGACACAGTCGCGAACCTGATTACTAACTTTTCAGACGCGGTCGAATACGGAGTCGAAGAAGCGGATGTCAGTGAAGAATACTGGGCAGGCTCCAAACGACGATTGACCACTGCTCTTGCCATGACGCAGCAAGGGGTAGAATTCATCCTCAAAGGAAAGATAGCTGAAGTATCGCCCTTCCTTCTTCTAGCGGAAGGCCCTACCAAGTGGCCATCTCCCTATGACGGGCACGAAATTAGTTTCTCTGCTTTCAAGACAGTAGACGCACAGGATCTCGTGCGGCTGCACGACACAGTTCGCGATCCGAAGTTGGACAAGGATTTTGTCGAGAAGTTCACCTCGCTGCGTCTGAAGCGAAATACCATCTCCCATTCCGTCGACAAGAAGCTCCAGGTTCATACAACCGAGGTGATCGAGGCAATCCTGTTCATGTATAGAGCCCTGTTCCCATCCGAGAACTGGGCCAAGACGCGCACGACATTTATTCACGGCGACCCGGTCGCAACCCTCAACGGCGGAGACTATTCCCGTAATCGGGCATGCCGCGAAATGGAAACCGTTTTCGAGCTCCTACCTCCAGCAGCAGTTGAGAGATACTTTGGGCTGCCCAAGAAGCAGCGCCGATACATCTGTCCGGCATGTCTCTACGAGATTGACAGGAACGATGATCGGACGTTCGCGATCGCTGTCCTCCGGCCCAAGGGGCCAACATCCACATCCCTCTATTGCCCCATCTGTGACTGCGAGCATAAGGTGGTAAGAAAGGACTGCACGGCGACCACCTGCAAGGGAAACGTGTTCTCCGACGACGACGATTCGACCTGCCTGACGTGCGGACGTTGATCGGCCAAAGATCAATTCCACCGCACAGAGCTAGGTAACCTCGTTCCCATAACCGATGTCATGCCGTCGCGACTTCACATGACTCTGCCCAAAACATTCCGACGCAGCGCCGAACTCCAAATCCGTCGTCCTCCAGGTGACCGGCCTGCCACCTTCCGATATCAAACAAATCGACGGTGTAAGGTGTAAGCGGTTCTTGCAACAGCAATGTGGCTATCGAGAAATTATGCGACCGGCGGCCAAGGGGTACCAGAATCAAAGGATGGGTGACGCGGCTCAGATAAAGGGCGACCGTATTCGAGTCGCCACTCCTCAATCTGCGCAAGAAGATGGGAGGCGGTCTCGTAGCGCAGTGGATCAAGCAGCATCTCAAAGAGACGTTTCTTAACGCGGTCCGCAGTCTTAGGAGCAAGGGTGTAGGACTGACTGTTGCGGTATGGCTGCTTTTCGAGGACTAGTTCCTCAACCCCCTTTCTCAACTCGTAGGGAAGCCGGTTAGGAGACCCGTCAGAGATGAGCGACAAGCCGGCGATGAGCGCTTCCTCGCTGCCCAGCCAAGCGACAACGCTAGATAGAATCAGACGCTGCTGTTCGGAGGTTGTCTGCGAGCAGAGTTCATAAATTCGCTTGGCGACGGCAGGTTGCTCGCGCGCGAGATCGACGATTCGAGCGGCGACTGCATTCCGTGCGTATTCCGAAATGATGGGTTCGAGATTGTCGCGTCGCCGCTCTGGATCAACAAAGCTGAGGAGGATCGTAGCAGCGCCGGGAAGCTGGCAGGCTGAAAGGGCTTCGACCCATTCCTTGGCGTTGTGCTGAAAGATGGGTGAGTTGTTTGCCGCGAACTCGTACAGAAGATCCAGGCCCGCCTGATCCCCACACCGCGCGAGCGACATCAGTAGGCTGCGTTCGTTGTAGGGTCCGATATGAAACTCGGTGAGGCGGGCGCGGAGATGCGATACGCCGCGGGACGGATCGTCGGTAAACGGCAACAGGCACAAGAGCTTGATCAGAAGACTACCGTCATTGCTGCTCCCATACGTTCGAACCTGTTCGAAGACTGGCTCCATAATCGCTAAGGTCCGATCCGTGGGAAGGCGAAGTCCAGCGAACACAAGCGATTCCAAGAGCCGTAGTCGTCGCCACCCGTCAGACTGCGCGGGAAGTTCCGCAATCTCCAGCAAGCGATCGGCATGTCGAATCGGAGACAACGCCGCGAGGGCAGCAGCAAGCTCCTTGAGCCGGTAGTTGATGGGAGGGCTCGTGGACTTGGCGTCGTTTCTGTCAGGCCATAAGAACTCGATTCGATCATGAATCGCAGCGGCGAACATGCTAGCACGCTGGGCGTCTAAGCCCGCCGACCATTCATGCGTGGGAGACGTGCCCAGTCGCCGGTAATCTCGCGCTTTGTTGCCGAGCCTCGCCACAGCAAGCGCGCGCTGCCCCGGTATTTCGTTATGTGCAATGAGCACCAGTCCCCATGCCACATCGATCTCGTATTCCGGCTCCATCAGAAGGGTAAACAGCAACGGTTCACTGTCTCGGTGCAGCAACCGCACAAGCGCCTGCACATGCCAGCCGGACCAGCACATGGGGCTCCCTCTTGCTCGGGCAGATCGCTCTCCGCGGGCTTGCGCCGCTCGCCCTTCCCGCGTCCTGGTGATATCGGCCAGTATCAACTCCATCAGTCGATCTTTGTCGGACGCTTCTCCGATCTCTGCGATGACGGTCGAGAGGTATCCTTTTGCCTCACCGCGAAAGTCATCGCGCGAAAGCACAAGCGGCACGCAGGACAAGACATACGAGCGCAGTCTCTCGCGGTGTTCGTCGTCAATGGCAGATCGCAATTCAGGTTGATCTAACGATCCCGACCAACGGAACAGTCCGACGATAATCTCCATCTCGGCGGGCTGCGGGGTCTGCTGGAGTACATCAAACAATCCGTCAACGACAATGTTCGGCGAAAGACTACCTAGAAGTCTGTCGAGTTGGTGATGGATCGCTCGATCGGTTTCGCTCGCGGTACCAGCCCAGACGGCATCGTGGCGGCCTTTCAGCTCGTCAAACAATCTCTTCGCCACCCGAGGCGTGGCCATCGCCTTCACCACCGCCAGAGTACCCGCGCTTGGAGTGAGGTGAAGATTCTCAGTGCAGACACGCTCCAGCAAGGGATCGAGAACCGTAGAGTCGATGTTGTCAACGTAGGAAAGCCAGTGGTCCGGCCATAGGGTACCGTCGATAATGTAGCGGACGACCCATTGACTGACCCATGCTGCGTCTACCGCCCTTACGATCTCTAGCGCTGGTTTCAGCGAATGATTGCTTAGTTCTTTAACGACATCTGCTGGTAACTGGTCGAGTTCCGTTCGCAAACGAGAGGGCGACTCCGGGTCACCTAATTCTTCGAGTGCGAGAGCGATCTTCATGCGGGCTCGTGCATCCGATGTGCGTTCAAGCAGGCTTTTATAGGTGGCAATTGCCCGTGTCCGGATCGCGAAAGGAATTTCCTCGATATGGAGATCCGGGAGAATGGCGGCAAACTGATTGTCGGACATGGCCTCAAAGAACTGAATCGTTTCGGTTGCCATGCCGATCCAAAGCAGGGATCTTAGCGCCGCGAGTTGGACTTTCAGGCTGGCATCCGTGCGCAGGAATGTTAGCGCCACTTCGGCCTGGTGGCGATGAAGCGTGAGTTCCGTTACGAATTCTGCCCGAAGCTCCTCCGGCCAATCGGAAACCGCGTGCTGCCAATCGTCGCCAAGGCTGGAGAGATGGAATTCCCGGCCCGCACGATACGTGCCGAGTCGCACTTGCTGATCGGGATTCGTGAGCAAGGGCCAAAGAATGTCGGCGAACTCAGGCGAGCCCGTCGCGAGCATACAGGCGAGGGCCAATTCACGATATTGATGTTCCGGTGCACGATAGAGCGATCGTATCCGACCGTCGAGCGCGACCGCTGCTACTGATCCCGCTTGCGGCCGGATGCGGCGCGCGAGTTCCGCGGCGAAAAGTGGATCAATCCGCAATGCCCCTTGGATAAGAAGGGAGCCCTGTGTTTCGGCAAGGACAGATCCTGCGAGTTCTTCGGCAATCATGTAGAGAGGTTCTTGCCAGGCAGGTTGATTGAGACACTGGGAGGCAAACGCGTTCCTGCGTTCCGTCGTTGGATTGTCGGCGCAATCGGAGAGTTCCGTCTGAAGCTGGGTCGCTGCATAGAATTCTTGGAATTGCTGATGCGCAAATCTGTAACCAACTATGCTGTCGGTAGCACGGTTCAGCAGATGATGAGCCGTCAATGCATTCAGAACTTCCGAAGGGTCAGGAAGGGCCGATATTTGCCCAGCGGAAAGAAGTATCTCGGAAACAGTGGTGCAGACTTTCCGGGCCTCTGCTTCGACGATGAACACTCCACCCTGTTTCGTTACATATGTAGCAAGCCCCTTAAGGTAGCTTTCGGCAGATCCGCGAAGCGGTGACCCTCGAAGGGCGTGAGCGTGTTCTTCCGTCTGTTCTGCAAGGGTGGTGATCGCGCGGAGCAAGCCGATGCGTGTGCGAGGAATTGCCTGGCCGGATTTGACCAAGGTCGTGACTGCCGCGAGGATGAACGGTGTCGTTGTTAGGGCGCGCAGAATTGGATCGCTTCGTAACTGGGCGTTCAGTTCTTGCCCCCGCGTCGTCCCCATCGCACGGATGAGGTACTCCTGTCGTTGATCCGACGACAAGGGAAGAAGTTCGACTCGGATGCCGTCTGGCAGCATCGGCGTCAATTGATGCGCTCGCGTCGCGACGATGATTCCAGCTCCTGGATAGCTTCTGATCAGCGATCTCAACATAAGGAAGGCTTTATCGGAGTGGACGGAATTGATCTCATTCCATCCATTGAGGAGAAGCTGTGGAGGCTCTTCCTGAAACGCCCGAGTTAGACTTGCCCCGTCGATGCCGCGAGACTGGAACGCAGCAAGTTGAGAAATAAATTGAACAACGCTGAGGCCAGACTCCACCCAGAGCGGCAGATCGATCAGAATGAATGCTCCTCGCTCGGTTCGAACTCGCGCAAGTTCGATGAGCGTTGTGGTTTTTCCCCGGCCCGCTGGAGCTTCAAGCACGATCTTGCGTCCTTGGTTGAGCCACCCACGGAACTCAGAAACGGAGATGGATTCCCGAGGCTGGGAAGTGCTTTTGCTGCCTATGACGGCGGTAAGCTCGATGACCGGCTTATCCCTGAGTCGAGAGTGAGTGGCCCATAGTTCAGCGTCCTCCAGCGCAGCTTCGCGGACCAGACGCAGCGTATCCTCGATCGGTGATTGGTACGGTACCAGTATGCGCAAGTGCGTTCTGCACATCCATGTGTTCTCGGGGATCTGCAGAAGCGCGATGATGTCTTCGCGAGACATCACTTGTAGTTCATAGCCGAAGTGCTTGCGGATTTCCTCAGCCCAGGGATGTTCCTTTTCCTTACTGATCTTGTGCGGCGTGACGAAGATCAACAGCGAAAATGGACCATAGTGTTCTTTGGCCGCTTCCGCATCGTCCCTGAGTTTCTGAAGCGTTGGAGTTATGGTGGACTTGCCCCCAGTTTTGAGACAAACGGTTAAGGCTCAAAATTCATTAAATGGAGAATTGAGTCATGGGATTGTCTCGAAGGCAGTTCACGAAGGAGTTCAAACTGGCCGCGGTGCGGCGGCTGGAACAAGGGGTATCGATCGGCGAAGCGGCGCGGGCGTTGGAGGTGAATCCCAACGTCTTGCACCGCTGGCGGCAGGAGTTTCGTAAAGGGCCGGGCAATGTATTTCCGGGCAATGGGAAGCAGCGCTGGTCCGAAGGGCGGATCGCCGAGCTGGAGCGCAAGGTCGGACAGCAAACGCTGGAGATCGATTTTTTGAAGGGGTGCTTGCAGCGCATCGAGGAGCAGCGGATGCTGCAGGCACTGACTGGAAATCCGCGGTCTACCGCAAGGTCCAAGAAGAAGTGAAGGCCGACCGGGGACTGACGATTGCGCGGATGGTAGAGCTGGGCGGGGTGAGCCGCGCCAGCTTCTACCGTTATGACGAGGACCGGGAGCCGCCGCCAGATCGCGATATGGACCTGCGCGACGCCATCCAGCGGATCGCGTTGGAATGGCCCAGCTATGGGCGTCCGCGGATCACGGCCGCGCTGCGCCTGCAGGGCTGGCGAGTGAATCCCAAACGGGTTTACCGCCTGCTGCTGGAGGACAACTTACTGTGCATCCGGAAGCGGAAATTCGTGGCGACCACCGATTCGAATCACACGCGCCGGGTCTATCCGAATCTGGCCAAGCTGATGACGCTGACCGGCATCAACCAACTCTGGGTAGCCGACATCACCTACATCCGGCTGGAGACGGAGTTCGTTTATCTGGCAGTGGTCCTCGATGCCTTTTCGCGCCGCGTGATTGGCTGGGAACTGGACCGGACCATGGAAGACGAACTCACGCTGGCAGCGCTACGGATGGCGCTGGAGTTGCGGCGGCCGCCGGCCGGATGGGTGCATCACTCGGACCGAGGCAGCCAGTATGCATCCGGTGATTACACCGACCTGCTGAAGGCGCACGGCTGTGAAATCAGCATGAGCCGCAAGTCGAGCCCCTGGGAAAATGCCAACTGCGAGTCATGGATGAAAACCTTGAAATACGAAGAGGTGTATCGGCAGGAATACCGCGACTTGGCCGAGGCGCGGAGTTTGATCGGGCGATTTATCGAACAGGTCTATAACCGGCAGCGCCTGCACTCGGCGTTGGGTTATCGGCCGCCGGTGGAGTTCGAGCAAGCGCTGGGGGCATCCAGCGGCGCGGGGGCTGGATCATGATTGCGACACACAGCCCGCGCCGGGGAGGGAAACGCTGCGCGAGCGAGGGTGCGCCGCAGGTAGCCATCCGGATCGCCGTGGCGGCGGGGAAAAAGCGGACTGGCGAGACGGAGGACGGCTTGGATCTGAGGAGCGGTTCTACCCCGCGTCAGCAGATACCTGGCGACCCACAGATCCACGATGCTCCAGTCCGGCTGCGGAAAGCGTTCCAGAATTCGCCATTGCTGCATGCAGCTCTGGTAGATTGTGTTGGCCTCTTGGGAACCGATCGAGTCAGGCGCTGCCGCCGTCGAATGGAGTCGCGCAACGGGATGTTGCGGCGGCTGCACACATCGCCTGACAGATTGCAGCAACGCCTCGGCGCATGTCGCCAGACCTGCATGAGCGTGGATGAGTTTCACCCACGGAGCGTAGCCGCCTGGTGTGCGTCGCCACGGCTTTTGATTGGTGAACCCGGCGAGCCGTCCCAAATGACGCCAGTCGGTGCTGGCCACGTCGCCTCGATAGAGATGGGCCAGGCGCTTGCCGGCAGCGGTTGCCACGGCTGGTTCCAACGGAGCGACGCTGAGGCGAACCCAAGCTTGTAGATGGCCGGAGCTGGTCTGCAACACGACACATGGATCATGCCCGTTGGCGCGCATGGCCGTCACGACCTCCGGATCAGCGCGATCCAGATCGACGAGAATATAGCCTGCGTTTTGGTCATCGGCGTAGGGGTGGATGTACACATCGCATCCCTCACAGTTGCGTGCGCGCAGAAAGCGAATGGTGGCTGCATGCATCAACTGGGCCGCGTTCCAAAGCCGCTCTCCCGGAAACGGATGACCGGTCTGCCGATGAATCAAACGGATCAGGTACAACTCGTTGGGCATCGCTGCAAGTTGACTACGAATGGCTTGCCGAGTCAGAAAGAATCCACGGTTGTCCACGACTGCAATTTTGCAATCCAAGCAACTCGCCGTACAATAAATTTTCAGCGGACGACGAACAGTGTCTTAACTGTTTGTCTCACCACAGGGGGCAGGTTCATGGACGCTGAGAGTCCCTTCCCAATTCCATTCGGTGCGCCTTCTGGACTGGCGTAGGCGTCAAGGCCATGATCCTTATGGCGTTCGCAGGCGACGAGTTCGCGCCAGCGGTATTGCGCGAGCGAGACGGCAAGGCCCTGGAATCGAAAGGTCTCTTCATTGGAGATGATTCCCTCCAGCGCGCGTTCAATGTCGATGCGGTCCACCATGCTTTACGAAGATGGTCTTTCTGGAAACCGGCCTGGCATCCAGCTTGCCGCGAGCGTCGTGGGAAATGCAAGCCGGAGTGGGGCGCGCGTGCTTTCGATTTAAGAACGCGTTTAGCGAGAAGTGATGCAACAATGCGGCGCGCTTGTCGTTCTCCCGTGCCAACTAACGTGTCCGCATCGCCGCGCGGCAACTCGCCCCGGTACAGGATGGCTTCGAGGATGGTGCCTGCCTTCGGAGGAAGCTCACCGAGCCTCACCTCCTCTTCCGCCCATAGAAGTATGCTCGCGCGAAGGCGATCCGGCTGCATGAGTTCCTCCATGACCTGAATCTCCATTCAACAGGAATTACAGCCTTGCTCACTCAACCCAATTTTCAAGTTCCATGGGGTCTACAATAGCCTGCATGAATCGAGTGCGTCAGACTCGCAGGGCTGAATGAAAGGCCCTCCCGTCGTGGACGCCGACATACCAGCTTTTAGGGGAGGTACCGGTTCCAACGATAACGAAACAGAGCCCGTTTAGGATTGAACCAGCCGCTGTCGCATGGTCGGCGGCGAGCCGTTCGTCTGTACCCGATGGCTTGGGTGCGGCCTCTGGGTGGGTGTGCCAAAGGCCAATACAATGAAGCCCCTCCGCGAGTTTGGAGTTCCTTTGTTCCGCCGCTTCGTCCGGATCGAAAGTGACCGAGGTTCGCGATGCTCTCACACGGGTCAAAACGGTTGCTTCTAAGACATGAACGGTTGGACTAGTGAGATCCGGGCTGAATAGCTGGCCGACGGTTTCAGGCTGACGCCACTGTTTCTGTCGGTGGCTGTTCATCAGTGCAGCCGCTTGGTCCGAAAAACGAAGGGTCCACGTCGCTCCAGGAAGCGTGAATTGCGGTTCCGGTTCAGAATCCACCCAGCGCCTCCGCAAGAGTACGACGCTCCACGACCGAGGTCATGCCGGCCGGCACGGCAACTTGGCGACGAAACGTGATGCCGGGCCAAACCCGCTCGAAGTATTCACAAGATTGGACCAAGGACAGAACATCTGAAGTAGCACCCTCTCCGTGTATCAGGGCCAAGCAACGCCGCGCCGCCATGGCAGCTGCTTCCCAAGCATCGGACATTCCATACGGATGGAAGCCCTGTCCGCATCCTGGATGCAGGACCTCCACTTCGTCGGGCCAATTAGCAATTTGGATCGCCGTTTCCGCGGGATCGGAAGTCGGCCACTGGTCTGCGCCAACAACCGTTATAACGTGTGCGGCTGCGCCGAACGGCTCCATCCAGGTCATCACAATTGGCACAGACTCAAACATGGTAGGGCGCGCATGAAAAATTGCCATTCTCACGGCCCTGTCGCCGGTGCAATCAAGAATGAGATCAGGAACCGCATGACCCGCAGCCAACCACGCTTGCGCTGTTATCGTATGGGCAGCGGCTTCAAGGCCGGGAGTACTACCCTTCAGCCTTTCACAAAGCGCGGTCGCCTTGTAGCGACCAACCGCTGCAAGTCCGAGCGGGTGGCGCGATATGTTCTCCGTCCTCATAACGTCTGGGTCTACCATATCGATCGAGCCGACGCCCGCGCGAACGAGAAGCTCAGCCACGGGTGCACCAACTGATCCGCAACCAAACACGACCACCCACTTGCCCGTCATTTCGTCTAGTTGTTCGGTGCGATGATCTCTGGCCAAAGCCCAGCGGCGGTCGATGCGAGTTACTTTGACGGGGACAATCGTGGGCTGCGCTGATGCGCGCGTTCTCGAAGGGATCACGCGCCATCCGAATCCGACCGAGTTCTGTAAGGCGACGATGAAGAGCGGAGCATCATTGGACCATTGGCGCGCACCAAACCAGGAATTCACCACGTCTATCGCGCCCGTTACTTCGCCAGCGAAAGCAGCGAGTGCCTGAAAAGACTTCGGCCACGTGTTCGGCGTCCATCGCAGGCTTTTGGGAAGGCGGAAAACGAGCGTGCTGCCGTACACGATCGTCCCTAGCGACCAGCCGGTATTCTCGGCAGTCGCTTTAGGGCCGCCGTCGCGAGATGATGCAATAGCACGCGTACGGCTTCCGAGGTGAAGCGTTTCGACGCGGTGCGAAGCGTGAACGTCGGGATCGATTTCTAGGAGCAGTTCGTCGGTCTGGCAGCCCTTGGGAGGACTGGCAGCATCCACATGTCGTAGCCAGTAGTCGTGGGACTCGCGCTGAAATTCTGCTTCGACCCATTCAGCGTCGGCGGAGTTTGGGATAAAGGCTAGGAACTGTTCGAGGACTCGTCCCGCCGCTTTTACCGGATCAGCGAGATCGTCGGGTAGCGGCAGCACACCATGGCAGAAATTCCCGGTCGCCTCAATGTGCGGTAGGCGCAGACAACGGGATGGATCAAGTTCGATCCGCAGCGGGCTAAAGGGAAAATCCACGGGCAAGAAAATCCGCGGGGGGATGGGGCCAAGATGTTCGTGCTTCTCTTTCAATTCCCATGCCGCAACATACTTCGTCCGCTGGGCGACACTCAAACTCACCGCTACAAGGACATCGGATGCATCAAGCCATGCGCGCACAGAAGTGATTGCGCTTTGATCGAGTGGCGACTGCGGCACGCGGACCCACCCCTACGCCAGGGTTCGCGTGTTTCGGCCTACCGGCGTTGCGACCCTTGGATTACTGACCTCAATACCGGAGGATGCGACCAAGCCTTTGAGCAAGGGTGCCATTTGTTTGGTCTCCGGCAGACTAGCCATCCAGGCATCCACGCCGACTTGACCGAAGATCGCCTTGAGCTTGTTCTCACTGCTCTTGGAGTATTCATCCGTCAACAAGGCTTCGATATCAGCCTCCAGCCGCTGGTGCCACCGGAAGAATTCCGATGCGCGAAGACCACCATCGGTATTCCATCGCTCCGCGAAATTCTCGCTGTCGAGCGCGGGATTGCAGACGAGATAATGCCCGTTCGCATTCCGCGTGATCCAGTTCGGCATGTCCTCGATTACAGCGAGGACTACCTCGATCGGAGAAGTAAAGGAATTCCGTCGGCTGCTCCATATGTTCTCGAAAGCTCGGCCAGCCAACGTGACGATGATCACCGAGATGGGCCACGCTGCTTTGCGCTCCTCGGTCTCCGTGAAATAGAGATTGTCGCGGTGTAACTTTACCAACTGAATGGTCCGGCGCAAGATGTCATCGATTCGAACGGGATCGCTGGGCAATGGTGCGACGCTCTTACGAGCTTCGACCAGTGCCCCAAGCCCAGTAGCGGATTGGAAGGAGAACTGAAGATCAGCGCGATCACAGAACCACTGTGCGAATTCTGTCGGATTAGAAGGGCTCCAAGCGGTTTCGGGATCGCGAACGCGTAGCGCAGCGCCAGAGGCGCGCACGAGATCGGGAGTGGCGGGCGTCACATCGAAATAAAAGGGCTTGCCCGGAAACGGCAAACGCCAGCAGCGATTCTTGGGTGTCGGCGTTCCGGTGATCTCTTCATTGCCATCGAGCGCCTCACCAAATTCTTGGAAAAAGAGTTCGGGATCGCAGTTCACATAGCGAGGCCCGGACAGAACGAAGACCACATCCAAATCGAAGTTGGATCTGCCGGGCGGACGGATGGTGGTCTGCGTCCGCATGGAGCCTTGCGGAATGACGTCGACCGAGTGACGCGGGAGATCAAGTCGCTCCGCTACACGATCGGCAAGAGCATTGTATTCTCGTTCCGCGTCTGCACGGGCGGCTGGATCAAGTTCCAGACGACGCAGCAAAGTCACGATGAGTTGTTCCCACCGGCCGGTGGATTTGTTCAGGTTGAGGGATTCCTGAATGCGTTTGGAAAAAGTCTTGTCGGTCATCATAAGTTCCTCAGTCTGCCTAGCACAGGGGGCAGCTCTCCTCCGTGTTGAGAAGGATAGTAGATTGGGGTGTTATTGCAATGGTCGAAACGAAGGGACCCCGTCCCGTCGTGCCGCTAGAGGTATCGCGCTCGTAGAGAACAAAATCTGGCTGGCAACGCGCCTGCATCTTCTGGCCGATCCGCACGCACGCGGTGATTGGTGCGACCACTACCAGATGAATTCTTAACGCACGCCACTGATCTTGGAGCATTTGAAGCGCGTGGTCCACGGCTACGCCGAAGAGTTCGAGGTCTTCGGGGTGAGCGATGATTCGGCGACTGGGGCTTTCAACGCTGATTTCGATCGTAGGGCGAGCCCATTGTTTGTTTTCGTAGAAGGTAGAAGGCAACTCCTCGGGAGGTATTGAATCGGTGAGGTATACCAGCAACGTCGCCTCCTTCTCGGCAGGCTGGGGAGGACGCAATACCTCGACCGAGTATTTTTCTTTGGCTGGCGGTTCTCCCGGCCAAGCCCACTGGCCTCCTAACGTGCCACCGACCTGGTCCCGATGAAATTGAAACAAATGAATGGATCGTGACTCCCCGAGGAGTCGGCCCGAGAGTACAAGGACAGAAGTTGTGTGTGGGGCCGGGAAAACGGCTAGCGGCATTCCCTGCACGGAATCCTGCGCAGTGCCGTTCAGGATGGCTCGCAGACGGGGAATGTCATCTTTCAAAAGGGCGAATAAGCTGGACCAGAAAGCGGACGAGTGTGTATCACCGAGGTGGCCGGCATTTCGTGCGAACCAATCAGGCCGAGCGTTGTCACTGCGAAGTTTTCGGAGCCACATGGCCTCTTGCGCAAGGGACTCGTCGAACGCGGCGGTCTGGCCTTGGACATTACCTGCCAGAACAAGGATGTGCGCCCACGGGATAGCGCAGCGAATCGAGGCAACGCTCCACACTGGCGAGATTTCGTGCGCGCATCTCCTGGAGCCTGTGTCGCGAGTAAAGGTGCGGAGCCACGCGATCTATGGTCCGGTGGCATTTGTCGCAGAGAAGAAGAATGTTCGTTGGATCGTTGGCAAGTTGCGGAGACAACACCTTGTCTCCGCGGGGTCCGCCCGAAGAGGAAGCGACAATGTGTGCGAAGTACGAAAAATTGCCGCGAATTCCCGGTAGGACGTGTGTGCGGAGGTTTTCCCCGCAGCCTTCAAACTGACACCGCCAAGCCGCCAGAGAAGCGACTTCTGCCTTCACTGAATCACTGATCTCACCCTGGCGGCCCGTGGTAACTTTATCCCGATGCTTTATCCAGGCGTTCAATTGAGATACAGACTGGATTGGCAGATTCGACAACTCCGGCGCGACCTCCTCAAGATTGGCTGAATCAACATTCGTCCAGCTGAGCCGTTTGGCTTTGGCGGCAATCTTGAGTTGGTCGTAGGTTTCGCTGCCGAGGTCGCCCATTCCAACTTCATCCCACTGATTGTGCCCAGAGACCGTTGAGAGCACTCGAATCGAAAAAGCATTGGCGATCACATGCCAGCGCGAGCGGCCATCGCCCTGGTGATGCTTCAACTCTGCGGCGAACTCGTGGTCTGAGAAGGAAGCCGGGAGTGCTCCGGCGGCTACCGGAGTTGAAGCAAAGACTTTCGCGGAACTGACTGACATCATACGTCTCACTTTTATACTAGCATATTTTTTATACTAGCATATTTTTTATACTTGCATATTTTTTATACTTGCATAGTTTTTAGACGCATGCAACAATGTAAGTAGGTGATAACAGAGGAAAACAGCGAGGGCGTCGACTTTGGATCAGCCATTCGCGAGAGGGGCGCTCGTTGGGGACAGGATCGGCGGCTGGAGTTCATCGAATACAGACTTCGATGGGCGGGTCACCTTAACCGCAGTGATCTCACCGATTTCTTTGGCATCTCGGTTCCCCAAGCATCGCTAGACCTAGCCGAGTACACTCGCCGCGCCCCTGGAAACCTGACCTATGATCGAAGCACCCGAACCTATGTACTGGCTGGCGGATTTAACCCTCTTTTCAAGGGCACGAATCATGAAAGCTACCTGAACGATCTGCTCCGCCAAGCCTACGCCATCGAATCGATCGAGGAAAGTTTTCTAGGGTGGCATCCCGTCGTAGCGGTCCCGCCAACCCCCTGGAGACACCTCGATGGCCAAACCGTCGGCACCATTGTTGAAGCGATTCGTTCAAACCGAGCTCTGCGGTTGGTATATCAATCCCTATCTAGACTGACACCCTTCTCGCGAAAGCTCACCCCGCATTCCTTGGTCTATGACGGTCAGCGATGGCACGTGCGCGCCTATTGCCACACCCGGCAGGACTTCCGGGATTTCTTGATATCAAGGATTTTGGAGATTGAGGGAACGGAGTCCGACCATTCGCGAGCCTCTGAAGATTCGGAATGGAACAATCTGGTGAGCGTCGTGCTGTCTCCTCACCCTGCCTTGCCGGAGCCGCAACGCCGTGCGATTGAACTTGACTACGGCATGGTCGGAGGGATCTGCAAATTTCAATGTCGAGAAGCATTACTGTTCTACGTGTTGCGCCAGCTTCGGCTGGATCAGCCGGAAACCACACCCCCGGAGGCGCAGCAGATCGTTTTGGCAAACCGGTCGGAGCTTGAACCGTTGTTGCCGAAAGCAGGAATTCGCTGATAGCGCTTCGGTTGCGCGTACCGCGCGGTTTGTGGCGATAGAGAATATCCCGCAAAGCGTCGAGGCTCCCTCGCTACAAAAGGCTTTCCTCAGCGCAATTGCTCGCCAGAGGTCATCGAAATGGCACCGGAGAACGATCAGTGAGACTGGTCACGTGTTTTTCACAACTCCACGGCAAAACTGATTCACTGTTCTTCTACCATTGGTGTGCCGTCGGTCATTCAGATCTAAGACTCCAACGCCCCTCTTCGATGGATTTGGCGCAGCAGAAGATCTCGCATTTCATCCTGGCCCGAAATCCGACGAATTGTCTCGCCAACGGAATACAGTTCTTCCTCGACTGGGAAGCCGAATGAATGGACTACCCGCGAGACAGTGTCGGTGGAGAACTCCTTGCGGCCGGGGCCAGCGTCCTTCACCGGAAGGGCGCGTACTGACCATTCGGTATCCTTTGTTCCGCGGATCACATCGGTTGTAGCTGGCCCTAAGAAAACGAATTGGCTTGTCCGTGAAGCTTCGCGCTTCAAACTCTTCCAATCCTTTTGAGACACACTCAATATTTTCGATACTGGCGAATCGTAATGGCGTCCTGCCACTTTCAGGCGTAGGACATCGTCTTTTTTTCCAAGGACGTTGACGATCAGCACGACAGAGCTCATCGACGTATCGTTCTCTCCCAGCCGGGCTCGCGCCTGCAAACGGAGCCAATAGGTCCCAGGTAGGGTCTGGCGAGCTAAGGAGAGTCGCAGTGCCTCGACCGAGTTTGCAGCGATCCTCCACATTTTCCCGGAAAGAACGTCAATCTCGGTGCCGGGGTGAGTAGTCGGAGTGACCGTAACCTCCATCGGTTCGAAGAGCCCCTTTGGCTTTTCTTGGACAAGAATCCGGCCAGGCTGATTCGAGTAGGACTGAGTGAATAGGGTCAGCGAACTGACGAGGCATTCGACCTGCGCTCGATTTGTGACGGTCAGGAGAAGCTGAAAACCCGACAGAGAGTATGCCTTCGTCACAACATCGCCAACGGCCGTGTAGTGAAACGCAGGCGGCGGATTCATCTGATGCGTTACATCAAGAAAACACCGCTGTCGCGGCGGAAACACCTCGGGCCGACACTCCGAGTCGGCCTCGCGCAGCGCAACTTCAGGCCGGAAGCCAAGGTGGTCACATGCACCTCTGCTTCGCGAAACTACCTGCTCCAGAAAAGGACCCGACCATACTTCGACTCGCATTGGAAGATCGTGGTTTTCAAGCAGGTGGCGGAGGCTATTGCTCAGCGGCGACACGCTTGCGATCACGAACACATCGATCGTCGTGATGCCTTGGTGCCAGATTAGTTTTGGAGCGATGTCGTCAACTGTAATGGCAGCCCGGGTGTTCTTGCACTCGAACTTCCACACTTCGTGACGCCCGTCAGCGTGGGGCCGGTAGGCTATCAGGTCGAAGCCAAATTGCGTGCCCGACTGTTGCCTTTGCACATTCAAGAACCCTTGATCTTTGAGCCCCGCCTGCAGGACCAGCTCAAAGAGTTTCCCCTTGTCTTTGCTTGCCTGCAATCGATCAAGAATGTCGGCCACACTCCATTGTCACTCCGACCGCGTTCGCGCGGTTTCAAAAGGATGCAGTCGTGGGACGCCACCCCGATTCAAGGCCTGCCCCGACGACGTTGATTCGACTCCTCATTTACGAACTGCACTGTGTCAAAAACTGTGTCCGAACTCCATCTGTTCGCGCCGCTGGAGTTGCTATTTGAGCGAAAGCAGGTTCACCAGATTATTGTAAATGTTAGGATTCGGCGAAAAACGATGGAGCCCTTGAAAGCCACGAGGCTCCCTTGGGCGCAGCTTCGCGCCGGCGTGAATATCGCTAGACATAAGCCCGGAGAATCCCGCAGGTCAGCCAGCCGGCAGTTGGTTCAGTCGCCTGGTATGCGGGCCCCGGTATGCGGGGCCGCAGCTACCCTGTCGTTGTGCTATTCTGTGCCTGGAACGAGCTTTGGAGAGCGGAATGGACAGCATGAACGGACAGCATGGGAAGCAGGCTTCTCGGGCCATCCGACGAGATTCTCAGGCCGGTATGCTGTCTGTTTTGCTGTCCATTTTGGCATCCAAACGGGTAGTATTGGATAGACAGTATGGACGGAATAGACTGCACTCCAGTTTAGGAAGTTCAATGGATTCAGCTAAATAGCTGATTTGACAGAGCGCGGGAGTAATTCAGTGGTAGAATGCCAGCTTCCCAAGCTGGACGTCGCGGGTTCGAGTCCCGTCTCCCGCTCCATATTTTCAATAACTTACGAGCATCGCCGCACCCTCCAAACCCTCCGTTTATCTGTAAGTGCTTAATTTTTAGGTTACTTGTGATGGATTCTGCCTGCTTGGCACGGTTAGCCTTAGACTAGACCCTCCGAGGCATTAATAAGGTCGCGTTGGCGGCCACGGCAGCGCGCAGAGCAAAGCGAGACGAAGCTAATACTTTCGCGTCAGTGAGGATCAATTCGTAATCTGGCACATCTCAGCATCGGCCGTTAGAAACCAAGCCGCTGGTGCGCCGGACGCTTCGCGTTTGTTATTTTGGCAGGGCCATTGCGATCAACGATCAGCATCTGTTCCGCTCGGAGGTCGGCGCTCATCACAAAGTCGATTGAATACCCAATAAGCAATTGCCTGCTAAAACTCGGGGCGGCTTCCTTCAAACGGCTCTATCGAAAGTAACGCAGCGATCCGGGCTCGTCGTGGCTCCGGGAGGATACGGCGCCACGTCATTTCCGATAGAGATCTAGCGTTACACGTCCAAAGTGACTGCCGTCCAAATTACCGGCAAAGAAGCCGACTGATAGCAGTGATCGACGGACTGTCCGTTATTCAGCCAACCTAAGTAAGATCTATCGGCAAACTCGTCATCGACGCGACCGGATGGGATATCCTTAGTGGGTAGCCCTCGCTTGACCCGGTTTTTGATCCCAACCGCAAAACAAATTGACCGAATATGCTCGCGCAGGGCTGGAAGAGATCGCCCAATGCTGGTAAGAGTGTATGAAACGTGAAGAACTGAGTGCGTACCTAGCTTTTATTGTGAACTCCACCGACGACGCCATCCTGAGTACGAACCGGAACAGAATGATCGAGAGCTGGAACCCGGGTGCCGAGAGGCTCTTTGGATATTCGGCCAACGAAGTCATTGGCCGCTCAATAGCGACGCTGGTTCCTTCCGAATGTACCGACGAAGCCTTCGGTGTCCTCGAGAGAGTCTACCGAGGGGAGACGGTCCCAACCTTTGAGAGTGAGCGGGTTCACAAAGACGGGCGGCACATCCCGGTGTCTCTGACAATTTCTCCGGTCCGGGACACAGATGGGCACATTGCGGGCGCGTGCGCGATTGCCCGGGATATCAGCGGCAGCAAAAGAGCGCAAGCGGCATTGCGGCGGAGCGAAGCGGAACTCAGGGAAGCGCAGCGTGTCGGCCAGGTGGGCAGTTGGCAGTTCATTCCGGTCACGAACACTCGAATCTGGTCCGGCGAGACTTATCGTATTCTCGGCGTGGATCCCGCTCGGTCGCCACTGAGCCCTGAGGAACAATCGCGGATCTTCACGGCGGAGAGCTGGGCGCGGGTGGTTGCCGCCATGGATCGCCTGCTTGAAGCCGGAATGCCTTTCGAACTCGACCTTGAGTTTCACCACGCGGACGGCAGCCAGAGATGGCTCACGGCACGCGGAGAAGCGGTTCACGACGCCAGCGGCAGGATCGTGATGCTGCGAGGTACGACGCAGGACATCACCGCACGCAGGCGGACTGAGGAGGCACTGCGAGAAAGAGATCGGGAACTGGAGGAGGCGCAGGCTATCGCCAACGTAGGCAGTTGGAAGTGGGACCCGAAAACCGACACCGTCACCTGGTCGCCGGAATTGCACCGAATCTTCGGCCACGACCCGAGGCTGCCCGCGCCATCGTTCGCCGATCACCCAGCGATCATTAGTCCCAACGCCATGCCAGAGTTGGCGGTTCTGGTAAAACGAGCTCTGGACACGGGACAGCCGTATGATTTTGACATGGAGATCCTGCGGCCGGACGGCGCTGTCCGGTGGGTAGTGGTTCGCGGACTGGCCGACCGCGACGCCCTCGGGCAAGTGATCGGATTGCACGGGACGGTCCAGGACATCACGGAGCGTAAGGAGCGTGCCGAGGAGCTTCGCAGGCTGAATGAGAATCTGGGACACCTGGTCGCCGAGCGTACCGCCGAGTTGCAGGCCATCCTAGATGCGGCTCCCATCCCCATATGGATCGCGCACGATTCGCAGTGCCGCCACGTTACCGGCAACGTCTACGCGGACCAGATGGTTATGCAGGCTCCATCTGGCGGCAACATTTCGGCCAGCGCCTTGCCTGAGGAAGCATCGATTTCCTACAAGGTGTTCCATAAGGGCCGCGAGATGCGGCCCGAGGAATTGCCGGCACGAGTGGCTGCGGCCACTGGCAGGCCCGTGATCGATCAGGAGGTTGACCTCCTGTTCCCGGACGGCCGTACCACCAGCTTGCTGTTGTTTGCTGCCCCTCTCTTCGATGCGGAGGGTCGAGTGCGCGGATCGGTGACCGCCGGTGCCGACATTACAGGACTTCGGACAGCGGAGCATCTCCGGGATTCGATCCTCAACTCCTTATCGGACAGTGTTGCTGTAATCGGTTCAGAAGGGACGATTCTAATGACCAATGAGGCCTGGAACCGTTTCGCGCGGGACAACCGTGCCTATCCACTAACGGCAGTTGCGCCAGGCGCAAACTATCTGCAGATCTGTAAACGAGCGGCAAGCGAGGGAGACTCCGATGCTCAAGCAGCCGCGGACGGCATCGAGGCCGTGATTGCCGGGCATCGCAGTTCCTTCCAATTTGAATACTCGTGTAATTCCTTGACTGAGCGGCGCTGGTTCCTTATGAACGTGTCGCCCCTCAAAGGAACGAAGGCTGGCGCGGTGATCACGCACACGAATATCACGGATCGCAAGCTCGCCGAAATCGCCATCAGGACAAGCGAATCCACCATTCGTAGTCTGCTGGATTCCTCCACCCAGTCCGTCGTCGCTGTGGGCCCGAACGGAAAGATTGTGCTCGTCAATGGTAATACGCAGACGATGTTTGGGTACACCAGAGAAGAGTTACTGGGACAAGCGATCGAAATTCTGATTCCAGATCGCTTTCGGGCGAAGCACGCCGTGCACCACAAAGGGTACTTCGCCAACCCACAAAATCGGCCCATGGGGCGCGGCCTCGATCTCGAAGGTCTTCGAAAGGACGGCACAACCTTTCCGCTCGAAGTAAGCCTGAGTGCCATCGAAACGACTGTGGGGAAGCTTGCCGTCGCCTTCGTAAACGATATCACCGTACGGAAGCGGCTGGAGCAGGCAGAACGCGCGCATGCACAGGAGGTCCAAGCTCTGGCGGCCGGTCTCATGACGGCCCAGGAAGAGGAGCGCCGGAGGGTGTCGCGCGAGTTGCACGACACGATCTGCCAGCAACTGGCTTCCTTGGCCATCGATATCGCTGAACTGGCGGCACACCCTCCGCCTCCTTCGAAAGAACGACTGCGTCGTCTTAGAGTGCTGGAAGCCCGCGTGGTCAAGACCTCGGAGGAGGCCCGTCACCTCGCTTATGAGTTGCACCCGTCTGTCCTCGATGATCTGGGCCTAGTGTCCGCTCTACGGGCTCTATGCAAAGAGTTCTCCGCGAAGCAGAGCTCAATGGTTGAATTTACGAACGGTGGCCTGCCGGGCTCCATGCCCCGTGAGGTTGCCGCCTGCTTGTACCGCGTCACTCAAGAGGCTTTGCAGAATGCAGCCAAACATTCAACTGCCAATCATATCTCGGTCGCGCTCACCTCTGGAGAGGGGACCGTGAGTTTGTCGATCGAAGACGACGGCGTGGGTTTCGACATGGAGCGCGTCAAGGGCCGCGGCAGACTCGGACTGATCGGCATGGAGGAACGCGTGCGTATGGTCAATGGGAAACTTTCCGTCGCGTCACAAGCGGGCCGTGGCACTCGGGCTACACTAACGGTTCCCTTGCCTGATGGCAACCTATGAAACGGGCTCGGATTCTATTAGCCGACGACCACCAGCTCACTCTTGAGGGCATTCGGACGGTTCTCGAACCTCATCACGAAATCGTCGGGATCGCGACGGACGGGCGCGCGTTGCTAGAAGCGGCACTCCGCTTGAAACCCGAATTGATCGTGTTGGACATCACCATGCCGCTCTTAAACGGCGTCGATGCCGCAGTCCAAATCAAGAAGAGTTTGCCCGAAGCTAAGCTGCTATTCGTCACGATGCACGTCAATCCTGCGTACCTGGAGGCGGCGCTAGAGGCGGGAGGTACTGGATACGTCCTGAAATCCGCCGCAGGCAGGGAGCTTCTGGAGGCTGTGGATAGCGTCCTGAAGGGCCGCATCTATATAACGCCGGGGCTTTCTGGCGAACACCTGGAACGGTTTAGCGATCCCACCCAAGCCGCAGCCACGCTTCGCCTCAGCACCAGGGAGCGGGAGGTCCTGCAATTGATCGCCGAGGGTCGGGCCGCTAAGGAAATTGCTTTCCGTCTGAACATCTCTGTCAGGACGGCTGAATTTCATCGCGAGAACATCAAGAAAAAGCTTGGGTTGCGCACCACCGCCGAATTGACGAAACACGCAATCGAACAAAAGTTAATCTGACGCCGAGGCCATCTCTCGGTTCAAGCAAGCCCACCCATCCGCGCCAGGTTTTTGCACTTTCTTCGGCAGCACCTTCAGCGGGATGGAGTAAATACTCACTTCAGAGACCCTGTAACTACTTACAGTTCCTTTAAAGGAGACTCTCGGGTACTTTGGACTTGTCGATTGTGCCCGCTCAAGCAAACCTAGCCTGCGGAGGGTGAATCGGCAGAGGAAACCCGAAATTGCTCTGCGTCTCGTGTGAACGCGGCTGTCATGAATTTCCGCTACTGTACCAAAGGTACTGCGCGTGCCCTTGTCACTCACAGGGAGCTTCCCGGTCGAGAGAAACGTTAAAAAGTGCACTTACACGGGCCGACACGACGGATCGTGACTTAACTCTGCAACAGGTTGGCATCGCGCCGGAGTGCGCTGTTGCCAAAGTTCCCGCAGAAGATCCGTTTATTCGGGACGAGCAAGGTAACCCATTGATGGTAAAAGGAACGGAAGCGCCGAAGGAGGCCGCCACGAAAGTGGTGAACAGGATGAAACATGCCGGTTGAACAGATTGCGGAACGAGACCCTGTATACGGGGAATCGGAGGATGCCGTGATAATGCGGCGAGAGGCGGGAGCGATACCACTGATGCCGGCCGCGCCCCAAGTGCGGGAGACCAAAGCGCGCTTTCGTCTCAACCTCCCCATTATGGTCCTTGCCTTCAGGGACAACCGTCAGGTCGCAGTGACCATCCAGGCCGGGGAGATCTTTGAGGTATTGGGTCCTGCGCAAGATGATCGCTTTGTAGTTGTCGAAGTTAAGGGAGAGCAGTTTCTTGTTTTCGACTGCGACTTGAATGATCGCCGCAAATTTGTCCCTCACAGGAACACCCGGACCGCTGTACACGCGGCCGTCGGATAGACGGGCGCAAGAACCAAGTAGTCGGAAGAGAGGGAGAGAATCTGTGCGATTTCAGGAAATTATGACGAAAGACGTGTCGTTCTGTAACCCAGGAACGAATGCTGCGGCGGCCACGGAAATCATGTGGACCGGAAACTGCGGCTCCCTTCCAATTATTGAAGACGGCCGGCGCGTGGTTGGGATGGTTACGGATCGCGACTTGTTGATCGCGCTCGGAACGAGCAACCGAAATGCTGCTGATCTGCTGGTGGGCGAGGTCATGAACAAGGATCTCGCGCTTGACGCGCCGAATGACGATGTCCGCCAGGCGCTGAAAACCATGGCCGAGCGGCAGTTGCATCGGTTGCTTGTGGTCGATGAGGACGGCGCCCTGAAGGGCATTCTTTTCACTCGATGACGTCGCGCTTCGGGCTGATGCGGACGGCATTTCTAAGGATCTACTCAAGACGATGAAGGCGGTCTGCGATCGCCAGAATCAGCGAGCAGAAGATCCATTTATTCGGGACAAGCAAGGTAACCCATGGATGGTAAAAGGAACGGAAGCACTGAAGGAGGCCGCCACGAAAGTGGCGAATAGGATGAAACATGCCGGTTGAACAGATTGCGGCACGACACCCTGTATACGGGGAATCGGAGGATGCCGTGATGATGCAGCGAGAGGCGGGAGCGATACGAATGCTGCCCGCCACGCCGCCTAGAAGGCCTTCCAGGCGCAACAGACGCTGGGGCGTCATCCTGGCCGGTGGAGACGGCCTGCGCCTCCGGCCCCTGACAAAATTGATCTGCGGCGACGACCGGCCCAAACAGTTTTGTCCTCTACTCGGCGATAGCACGCTCTTTGGAGCAGGCGAGGCGGCGGGCTCAGCGAACCATCCCCTCCGAGCAGACGCTTTTTGCCGTCACCCGGGGACATGAGGACTACTATCTTCCGGATCTCGCCCGCACCGTGTGTCACAGGGTGGTTCAGCCCCTCAATCGGGGCACCGCTCCGCCGATCCTCTACAGCCTTGCGCATATAGCACGCGCTGACCGCGATGCGTGCATGGCGATCCTTCCGTCCGATCACTACTATTCCGATGAAGGCGCGTTTACGCTAGCTTTGGAGTCCGCATTTGAGATCGCTGCAACGAGGACCAACTCCGTTGTGCTGTTATGCCTTGAGTGTGTGGCGCGAGGCTCCCTTTTTCGCGCCAGCGGAACGCGCTGCTTTGGCCTGGACCGAGGCGGTGACCGAGGTAAGCGCGGGCCACGTTTCGGATGAAATATATCGCCTCGCCCGCGAGCACTTTGACGAACGGCAACTCGTTGATCTGACGATGGTGATCATCGCCATCAACAGTTGGAATCGATTGGCAATTGCATTTGGCGCGATTCGGTCTGAATGTCTCCCGCGCCAACATCGAATTTTCGATCTCCCAAACGGTGGAGTTTTTCATTCAGTGCTGACCTTGTCCTTCTCGCGCTTGAGCCCTTTCATCATGATCAGCAGCATCACGAGCGGAGTCTTCGCCACAATGGCGTGGTTCAAGTATGGAGGCATGTGCGCAAAGGCTCCCGCTTTCACGGCCGTGGTATCCGATCCGAGGGTAAGATCGGCCTCACCTTCGAGGAAATAGAGCGCCGCCGGCATCGGTGCGGTGTGCGC
>JBKQHJ010000259.1:0-7257 GCA_052148835.1 Bryobacteraceae bacterium | reverse complement strand
GTGACTTTGAGGTGAAAATTGGTCGGGCTCTTGCCCGGGTCCACGCGCGCTCCATCGAGAGTGATCTCGATCGGTATCGGCAGAGCGCCGGAGCCTACGCCGAAACCCGAGCTGCGCGCGCGAATCTTGAACGAATACTCCGCATCGAGCGGAAACGTGTAGTGGATCAGGATGCCGCCGCGCGTACCGATGGGCAAACCTTCGATATGCTTGGTTTGCAAAAGATCGCTAGAGGCGCGCCATGTATCCGTCGACGGACTGATGGACGGATCGCCCACCGCCAAACGGCTAATCTTCGTGGCTGCTCCGACGTACCCTTCGAGCAGCGCCGGCGAGACTTCCAGCGCGTCGGCGATGTTGTCGAATCCTTCGCTCGAATCATCCGAGGGCAGAAGCGTGGAAACGTCTACGTTGAGGGCGAGAAGATCGCGAATCGCATTCGCGTATTCGGCACGGTTGAGGCGGTGCAATCCGCCGGTGCCCGGGTTCGGATGCTGGGCTGCGTATTGATCCAACGAACTCTCGACACGGCTCACGAAAGCATCGATGACGCTCCGCTCCGGGCGAGGCATGCCGGCGGGCGGCATCATCCCGGCGCGCAACTTGCGCACAACCTTTTCCCAGGTTTCAGGACTCCGCGAAACCTGCGACGGATCCATCTGTTGCAAAGACAGGCCTCCGGTTTTCAGCTTGTCGTTGTGGCAGACCTGGCAATACTGGGCCACGAACCGCTGATCGAGGGACACGGTGGACTGCGCGACAACCGGAAGGCCTGCACACAGCGCCAGTGCCAGCATGGGGATGAAACGTGACAAGTTCATTGGACGCTGGCCACGGGCGCTGCCGCGGCGGTATCTTTCTTCATGAGCTTTTCGATCAGAGCGATGGTCGAGGGCTTGGCCTCGGGCGCATTGGTCGCCAGGAAAACGCCTTGCGCCCAGACCATTGGGGTCCTTCCTTCTTTGTCCTTGACGTCCAGCCGCGCCCCGTGTTCCACGAGAAAAGCCAGGAGGTCATCGGCGCCGCGATTGGCTGCGCCGAACACCGCCGTCAGGCCCATGGAGTTCGCGGCATTCACGTCCGCGCCCTTCTCCAGGCACAACTTCACTGCTTCAAGCTGAGTCGCGAGATCCTCTGTGAAGGTCTGCGCCACCACCCAATTGACTCCGGCAGCAGCCATCAGGGCCGTGGTGCCTGAAGCCGTCGGAGTGTTGGGGTCGGCTCCCTTTTCCAGCAACAGCTTCATGACAGCGAGGTCGCCCGAGAGCGCGGCGCGCAGAAACGGCGTTTGTCCGGTGAAGTCCACCCACGAGAGATCTCCGAGTCCTAGGAGGTATCTTCGCGTGGGCGGGACTTCCGCTGTGCGGGCATTTGGGTTCGCGCCGCGATCGAGCAGCGTGCGAATCAGTTGCAGCATCCGATCCCGGTCCACGTTATGCTCACCGTTGCGGCTGTACTCGATGTCGCGCATCTCGACCGCGGCCCAAAGAGGCGTCCTGCCCCAGAAGTCCGAAGTGTTGATGTCGGCGCCGTTCTCAATCAGAAGATCCGCGGCATCGGGTTGGTTATTGGTGATCGTCATCAGCAGCGGAGCGATTTTGTTGGCGTCGGGCGTATCCACCTTTGCGCCAGCAGTAATCAGCATCCGGGCGATTTCGGTACGGCCATCTCTCGCCGCGTAAAGTAGCGGCGTCATTCCTCCCGGCGTGGCTTCCTGATATCCGCGATCCGGCCAGCCGCTGCGGACGATGCCAAGCCCATGCGATCCGCCGCCCGCACCTGGCGGACGACGAGCGGGTTTCTTGCCAACGCGTGTTGCGGCATTCACGTCCGCACCATGATCCAGGAGGAGCCGGACGGCAGCCTCGTTATTCGCTCGTACGGAGGCCATGAGCGCGGTTTGTCGAGCTTCGTTGTCCCGCGCATCCACCTGAGCGCCGGCGTCGAGCAGGAGGCGGACGATCTCCGGTTGCGGCCGGCGTACGGCGACCATCAGAGGCGTCACGCCCGCGACATCCGTGAGATTCGGATTCGCGCCAGCGGCCATGAGCTTGCGAACGATCTCCACATTGGCGTTGGCACACGCCAGAGCGAGGGGAGTGATGCCGTGGGGATCGGCGGCGTTCACGTCCGCTTTCGCGTGGATCAAAAGCGAAACGATTTCGAGATCATCGGATCGAACAGCCCAATGCAGGGCCGAGGTGCCATCCGGCAGTTTTGCATTCGGGTCTTGGGATCCAGAGCGGATTAGGGCGATGGCTGCGGACCGCTCGCCGTCTCGCGCGGCTGCGGCAATCTTCGCCTCCGAAGCGATAGCAGGAATCAGAACGGGTGAAAGGAACCAGGCAAGCAGGAATCCGGTGAACTTCCGTTTCATCGATCGCCTTTCAATACGTCCAGGGACCTCCGACGCTCAAGAATCATACCAGCCGACAGGTAGGAACACAAGCCCCTCCCGCTTTGACAGGACACGCAGGAAGACGGTAGAATCGGCGCTCCGGGTACAGGGAGGAGCATCGATGAAAATTCATTCCGGTTTTCTGAGGACGGCGGGCTGCGCCATGCTGTTCGCGGCCGGCGTCACGGCGCAATCGCACTTAGCGATTCAGGTTCACACCGGCCACGGAGTCAACGGCTACGACGTGAACTCGACCATGATTTCGCGCGAGAAGGACATGATTGTGATCGATCCGCAATTCAGCTTGAGCGAGGCGCATCGCCTAGCAGCGGAAATATTGGAGTCCAAAAAGAACCTGACCACGATCTACATCACGCACCCGCATCCGGACCATTTCTTCGGATTGGCGGTCCTCAAGCAGGCGTTTCCAAACGCCAGAGCGGTGGCGCTGCCCGCGACTGCGGAGGCAGAGAAGACAGCCTGGCCGGCCCGCCAAAAGTTTTGGTTTTCCACCTATGGCAACAACATTCCGGGGCCGGATCCAGTTGCTATCGAACCATTGACAACGCCGGTACTCACGTTGGAAGGGGAGCAGTTTCCCATCACGGGTCCAGTCCGAGGGAGTGATGGTCCCGGAAACAGCTTCGTCTACATTCCCTCGCTGAAAGCGGTGGTCACAGGCGATATCGTGTTCGACCACGTCTACTTTGGAGTGCCGAAGGGCGAAGCGCGCGAGGAATGGAGCAAGACCATCGATCAGATCATGGCTCTGAATCCGTCCATGATCGTGCCGGGACACGAAGGACCGGGAGCGACTCGCGACATGCGCTCGATTCAGTTCATGAAGAAATACATCGCGGACTGGGATGCCAACGTAGCCGCCTCCAAAGATGCCGAGGAGATGAAGGCCAAGGTCCTGGCCCAATATCCCGGCCTGGGAATGGAATTCACGCTGGACGATCGCATCAAAGCGTATTTTCCGCCAAAGCCGTAAGGGTCGACGCTGCTCCGCGCATGAGTTCACGCCGTGCACAGATCCTGGTTGCCGTTCGAGAGATGATCTTGCGCGGCGAACTGCGCCCTCGAAAGACAATCGAGGAGGTCGAGCTTTCCAAAAAGCTCGGGGCATCTCGGCCAATCGTTCGCGCGACGCTGGCGAAACTGCAAGAAGGAGGGCTGCTGCAAGCGCTGGCTGCGGGTGGGTACACGCCGCGTGTGTTCACCGTGCAGGATATTGCGGATGCGATTGAAGCTCGCGGTGCGTTGGAGGGTCTGGCTGCGGGTCTCGCGGCGCAGCGCGTCAGCGATCCCGCGCAACTCGTCCAAGCACGGCGCATCAATGCGGAGCTCAAAGAGACAATCGCTTCGTTCGGCTCCCTGGGATCGCCGACCGCCGAACAGATGGCACGCTACGGTGAATTGAATCTGGCTTTTCACCAAGCTCTCATAGCCCTGGCGAAAAGCCCGATGCTGCAGCTTTCGCTCGATCGCGTACAGTCCATCGCTTTCGCCTCTCCAGCGGCTGTGGTAATCCCCGCGAAGCCGGCCGGGTTCTCGCGGGCGGTCCAGTATCACGATGCGATTATTGATGCCATACAAGGGGGCGATGCTGCGCGCGCCGAGAAACTGGTTCGTGAGCACGCACGATTCGCGGTGCATGCCGTAAAGAGCGCGCTTGACCGGTACCCTCGCGGCGCGGCGAAACCCAAGGCCGCTTCCGCCAAGCCAAACCCCACAACCGCCAAAGAGCCAACCCGACCGAGCGAATCGGGAGGTCCGACGGCGCAATTGGTGCTCGATGCAGCCGCAGCACTATTCTGCGAAAAGGGCTTCGCCGAAACCACGACGCGTGAAATCGCCGGGCGATTGAATATTCACCAGGCTTCGCTTTATTACCACATCTCGGGAAAAGAAGACCTGCTCTATCGACTCAGCAAACTGGCGTTCGAAGCCGTGGACCAACATGTCCGCCAGGCGATCGAGAGCGAGAAAAACATATGCGACCGCTTGAACGCCCTTGTCCGCGGGCATTTAGAAGGCCTTTTTGAAAACCGGAATCGCGCCCTAACCTCGATCAGTGAATACCGGTCTTTGTCCCGCGCCCACCAGAAGGAGTTGAGTGGGTTGCGCAGGAATTATTCGGACCTGACCGACAAAGAGCTCGCATCGGCCGTGAACGCTGGCATCGTGCGCCGGGATATTCCCGTCCCGATACTTCGGCTCGCGCTGTTCAACTACCTGAACTGGACGCCGCGGTGGTATCAGCTCTCGGGCCTACTCCGATTGGATGCGCTGGCGGACATCTACGGCCGGGTTTTCTTTCACGGGATTGCTGCTTCGCCTCGGCTAAGATCCTCCGTGCCTCGACTGGAGAATCCGCGGCGCGCCCGAGCCGGCTCGGCACACAGCGGAACGCTCGGCAAATTCGTTCGTACCGCGGCGGAACTATTTTCGAAACATGGTTATGCTTCCACAAGCACACGATCGATTTCGAAGTTGATTGGTATGGAGAAGGCCACGCTCTACTACCACGTCAAGAGCAAAGAAGACTTGCTGTACCTCATCACCAAGTCATCCATCGAAACGCTCGAAGCGGACGTGCACAATGCTCTCAAAGGTATCAACTGTCCCTTTGAACAATTAGCCGTGCTCATTCAGGCGCATTGCATGAGCCTGCTGCGGGACCAAACCCAACATGCGACCGCGCTAGCCGAGGTGCGGGCGCTGTCCGAAGAGCGGCTGGCAGAGGTTGCCGGTATGCGGAAGTCTTACCAGAAAGGAATCCGTCAAATCATCGATGCGGGCCAGAACCGTGGATTCATTCGCAGCGATGTGGACCCTCGCTACCTGGCATCGATGCTCATGGGCCTGCTCGATCGCACGGTCAACTGGTACCGGAAAGCTGGGCCGCTCGGTTCGGCCGATCTCGCCAGCCATCTGACCGATATATATTTATTCGGCGCCCAGCCCCAAAAGGAGAGGATCGACTAACCATACGCATAATTCGCGTCTCCGGATGTTTCGAATCGCTGGAGTAGCCGCTCTGATTTGGGCGGCTGGAGTGAAGGCGCAGGACTCGGCGGGCTCCCCGACTATCACCGAAGCGGACTGCAGCTCGCCCAAACTCGGCGACAACATTCCGGCAAGCGCGATCGGTGAGCCCGTGTCTGCGGCCAGTTTGAGCGCGCCGCAGTGGACTCCGGGCGCTAAGGGACAACCCGGTTATTGCACCATCAACGGCGCCATGGCGCTAATCGATCGCGCGCCCAACGCCCAACGGATCAACTTTCAAGTGGCCATGCCGGCGTCGTGGAACGGACGCTCCGCTCAACTCGGCGGTGGCGGCATGAACGGATTTATCCCTCCGTTGACCGCGGGTCCAGGCTCTCCGTTCGCTCGGGGCTCTGTGACGTACGGCAGCGATTCCGGACATCAGGCCGGCGGGTACGATAGGGGCAGTTGTCGATGCCATGAGCCAGCCGAAATACGCATTTATTTTGGCTAGTGGATTCGCCGCGCTCCTCTTCGCCGGATTGTTGTTGACCTGGATCTTCGACCCGACCAGGGATCTTCTGACGAAGATCGAGGCGACAGAGTCGCGTTAGCGCCAGCGCCAGTTAATTCTTAGACTTTTCCTGTTCGCGCCGCCAGGCGAAGTAACTATCCATGGCCTTGATCTCCGTCATATTCGGCGCGGGTTCGGCGCTCGAATGCCCATCGAAGTACATTACCTTCTGTGATGACGCTGAAAACGCAGGCCATTCGGGCAGCCCGGGACCATTCGGATTGCCGTTCTTTGCGAAATTCGTCCAGTAAGTGCTCATCAGATCCGAAACCTCCACGTCGTTAGGCTGCGGCGCCGGACCGCGCTGGCCCAAGTTGTGGAACACATACCCGAGTTCGGAGGCGTGCTGAGCACCATGCGGTGTGCGAGGCGTCTTATGGTCGAAATAGTAGACATAAGCCTTGCCCATGCCTTTTTCCGATTGCAGCAGCGCCCAAGCCCAAGTGGGCCATGCAAAGACCGAATCGCGGAAAAGATCGCGGCTCGACTGCATCGCTTGCTCATCCGTGGCATGCGGATAGGCAGCAAGAATCGCCTCGGCCTCCTTGCCGTAACCGGCGCGCACCTGTTCTTCGAACGACGTTTTTGTTATGCCGGGGCGAGCAAACGACGCACCCTCGTCCGAGTTCGTTCCGATGAGCACGGGCGTGTCATTGAAGTGGTCGCGTTCATACAATTCGTACTGATCGCCCGGCAGGATCTTTCCGTCGAATATGGGCCAAAACCGCCCCTGCCCCGAGTTCACTGCGTTCTGAATCTTGTCCGCGCTTAGATCGCGTGCGGCCTTGATATCGGCGGCGCCTAACTTTTGAAGGAACTGATGCCCGGAGGCCTCCGCCATTTTGAGAGGGGCCATATTCACGCCGCCCTCCACCGCGCCCTCATCGACGCGCGCCGGACCGAAATTGCCGCCGCTCTCCGAGATTGCCCCATGGAACAGCCCTTTCGCTGCGGGCGAAGCGCAGAGCATGCTGACCGCGATGCCGCCGGCCGATTCGCCGAAGATCGTGACCCGCGAGGGATCGCCACCAAATTTCGCGATATTACTCTTTACCCACTTCAGCCCGGCGATCATGTCCTCCAGTCCGAAATTCCCGGAAGTTCCTCCGTTCTCGCGCGTCAGTTCAGCGTCCGCAAGGAAGCCGAACGCTCCCAACCGGTACGCCACGCTCACCAGAACGACACCCTTGGACTGAACCCTTAAAGTGAGACACTCGCAATTGACACACTTTGCAGGGAAAGGAGCTGCGAGTGTCCATGACGCGAAAGGGAAGGCATCCGTTAGAGTTCCGCC
>JBKQHJ010000258.1:0-113531 GCA_052148835.1 Bryobacteraceae bacterium | reverse complement strand
CTGGAATCCTTCTCTTGATTGCCTTGCTGTCCGGCTGCAGCCGCTCGGCGCCCGCAAACGTGGCAGCGACAGTGAATGGGCGCGCGATCACCTACGCGGAGTTGGACAAGCAATTCGAGTCGCAATTCGGCGGCGCGGGCGAGCGGTCGAGCGGCGATCAGGCGCTGATCCAGAAGCTGGAAGTGCTGCGCACGCTGGTGGACAACGAAATCATGCTGCAGCGCGCCGAAAAGCTAGGTTTGATGGCCACCGACGCCGACGTCGAATCGCGCTTCGCCGAACTGCGAGCGCCGTACACGCAGGAGGAATTTCAAAAGCAGCTTGCGGCGCGCAAGATGACCGCCGACGATATGAAAGCGCAGCTCAAGCGCGACCTCAGCATCACCAAGCTGTTCAACAAGGAGATCACTTCGCATATTTCGATCTCCGACAAAGACGTCAGCGATTTCTATAATGCCAACAAAAGCAGCTTCAATTTTCCGGAGCCGCAGGTGCATCTGGCGCAGATTTTGGTGTCGCCGATGCCCGACCCTAACGTACGCAATCTGAAAAACGACAAAGCTCAGAACGACGAGCAAGCCCGCAAGAAGATGGATATGCTAGTGGCGCGGTTGAAGCAGGGCGAGGATTTCGTTACGCTGGCGCAGAATTTTTCCGAAGACCCTACCTCCGCGCCGAATGGCGGAGACCTCGGTTTCGTTCCCGAATCCGCCCTGGAGAAGGTGAATCCGGAAATCCGAGCCGCCATTCAAGCAGCCCCGGCGGGCCAAGTGACGCCGGTGGTGAAAACTTCCGAAGGCTATCGCATTTTCAAGATCTATTCCAAGGAGCCGGCCGGCCAACGCGAGCTGGCCGATCCGCGCGTGCAGCAGAACATCCGCGAAACCTTGATCAACCGCAAGGATCAGTTATTACGCGCCGCGTACTACGAAGTGGCTCGCGACGAGGCGCAGGTGGCGAACTATCTGGCGCAAACCGTCGCCCAGACCAAAGATGGAAAGTAACGGCGTCTCCCGGCCGCGGCTTCCAGGGCTTCTACCGAGTTGATCGGTGTTGGCTCCGGGAGTGGACAAAGTACGTGGACAACCAGTCCTTCGCCGCGGCGATGTCGTCTGGGCCGAGTTCGTGCCCGCCAGGATGCCAATGCGTAGTGACGCTCGCTCCGGCCGAGGTGAGGATTCGTGCCAGTCGCGAGGTCTCGTTTGGCGACACGATCTGGTCGTGCCGGGCAGCGGCCAGTAGAACTGGTACGCCCTCGATAGCCGATGCGGCTTGCGGCTCGAAGGGGACCATAGGCCGGAACAGGACCGCTCCCGCGAGCAAATGCGGATGCGTCAACAATACGCTGGCTGCGATGTTGGCGCCGTTCGAATAACCGACCGCGATAATTTTCCGCCCGTCCAGCTCGTACTTTTTCGAGGCGCCGGCAACGAACTTCGCGAGCGCCTCTGTTTGCACCTTGAGATCATCGAGATCGAAAACGCCGGCGGCGAGGCGCCGAAAAAACCGCGGCATGCCATACTCGAGTACGCGGCCACGAGGGCTGAGCAGCGCGGCGCCGGCTAGTAGCTGGTGGCCGAGCGGGATCAGGTCCTCTTCATCGCCACCTGTTCCATGCAAAAGCAACAGAGTTATTTGAGGTCCAGCAGGCTCGGGAGCGACGAAGCGATGAATAAAGTCGGATTCGGTGGCGATCATCGCGCCGGCACCTGGTCGTTCCGATGGCGTTCGATGGGCGAAAGCGCGATTTCAATCTTGGGACGCAGCGGTTCCAGCCAAGGCGGTAGTTGCAGCGCTTCCCCGAGTTTCTCTACTGGCTCGTCCACCGCAAAGCCCGGAGAATCGGTTGCGATCTCGAACAGAATACCGCCCGGCTCGCGATAGTAGATGGAGTGGAAATAAATGCGGTCCATCACGGGCGAGACGTTGTAGCCAAGCCTCCCGATCTCGCCCAACCATTCGCCCTGTTGAGCGTCATCCGGAGTTCGGAAGGCGATGTGATGAACGGTGCCAACGGCAATTCGCCCTTCGAGCGCGGTCGGTGCGCATACCAGATCCAGCGTCCGCCCTGGGTTCCCCGCGTGGGAACCACCCGGTTCATAACGAAAACGGTTCTGCTCTTGGCCCAGCAAACGAAACCCCATGGTCTCGGTCAGCAACGCAGCGGTTCGTTCGTACCCGGTTTCAGAGAGCGTCGCCCCGCGGAAGCCTCGGATGGCGAATTGCGGCGGAACACTACTGCCTTCCCAGGCATGCGCCGCATCGATGCCGCTCGTCCCCACCAGCTCAAGCCGCAATCCGTCCGGGTCGGTGAACGAAAGTACGGGCTCGCCGAATCGTTCCTGAAGCCTCTCGGATGCAAGGCCGTTCGTGGCCAGACGCTCGTTCCAGAAGTCCAGCGAGCCTTCCGGCACGCCGAAGGATGCCGCCGTAACTTGGCCGTTTCCTTGCCGTCCGCGCCTGGCGCCGGGCCAAGCGAAGAACGTCAGGATGGTGCCGGGCCTTCCGTGTCCGTCCCCGTAGTAGAGGTGGTAAGCCTCGGGATCGTCGAAGTTGACGGTCACCTTAACGAGGCGCAGGCCCAGCACACCGGTATAGAAGTCGATGTTCTCTTGCGGATCGCCCGCGATTGCGGTGATGTGATGAATTCCGAGAATCGATTTCATGGAACGGCCTCCCTCAGCTCAGCACGCTGCCTGGCGAGTCCCTCCCGCCGCGATGCCCAGCTTGTGCATGCGATGGAGAAGCGTCGTGCGTGGCAAGCCGAGCCGGACCGCGGCGCCGCGGCGGCCGCCCACAACCCAATCCACTTCACGAAGTACTTCCAAAATGTGGGCGCGCTCGGCATCGGCGAGAGTCACGCGAGCCGCCGGTGTTTGCATCTCGAAAGAGCGCTCCAGATCGCCCAGGGGCGCGTGCAACACCCGTCCGGAAGACAGGATCACCGCGCGTTCTACAAAGTTCTGCAGTTCGCGGATGTTCCCCGGCCAACTGTAGTGCTTCAAAGTCTCCAGCGTTTCTTCCGGGACGATATCGATCTCTTTGTTCATGCGTTGCGCGAACATGCGCATGAAGTGCCAAACCAGCAGCGGGATGTCGTCGGCGCGCTCCCGCAAAGGTGGCAGCGCAATGGGGAAAACGTGCAGCCGGTAGAACAGATCGGCCCGGAAGCGCCGTTCCTGAACCATGGATGAAAGATCCTGGTTCGTCGCGGCGACGATGCGAACGTCCACCTGTATAGTACGCGTACTGCCCAGCTTCTCGAATTCCTGTTCCTGAAGTACGCGCAACAGCTTGGGCTGAAGTTCCAGGGGCATGTCGCCGATTTCGTCCAGAAACAGCGTTCCTTGATGTGCGAGTTGAAATCGTCCGATGGCCGAATTAATGGCCCCGGTATACGCTCCACGCTCGTGGCCGAATAGCTCGCTTTCGAGCAGCCCGCTCGGAATCGCGGCGCAGTTCAGCGTGACAAATGGTCCGTTCCGGCGCTGGCTCTGGTCGTGCACGGCTCGCGCGATAATTTCCTTACCGGTCCCGGTCTCGCCCTGAATCAAGACAGCCGAATCTGTGGGAGCCACCATACTGACCGCGTTTAGGGCTCGGCGCATTGGGAGGCTTGAGCCGATGAGTTGATTCTCGGACCGCGAGGGTTCGCGCCGGGAAATCGGAATCGTACTAGCCAAAGTAGCCATTATTGATCGCTCCTGCCGACGCGCGATACGTGGCGCGTCAAGCTCGATAACCTAATTTGCCGCATCTGAGCCGGAGAATCATCCCGCGATGGAAGGCTTTTTCACTACCACTCTCGGCGCGGGGACGAATAACTCGATTGTGGTACCTAGAATTCGCCCGAAAGATGGCTAGTTCTCGTGCCGCCGGGGAGGGGGGGGAATGATGATTTCTCGATGCCCGAACAGGCGAGCATCGAGCGAATACCTGCCCGGGCCCAAAAACACAATGGCGATGATCATGATGCCCGTCAGGAGCAGGGACAACTTCGCGTCAAAGAGATTCGGAGCCGGCGCCGGTAACAGCGCAAAACCTACGCCGAGGGTGCCCAAACCAGCAACCACACCGGCGACTGGCGTGAGCAGGCCGATCAGCAAAGCGGTGCCCGATGCTAGCCCGACCACTGCCACTATCCACGCACCCGCTAGGGTGTCGGGTTTGCTGGTGAGATAAAAAACGCCCTGAATGAGCGTCACGAGCCCGATGGCCGTGCGCAGCAACAGGAGGCCTATGCCAGGCCATCCACCTGGAAACGCGGAAAATAAACGTTGCAGGTGGCCTGCCCTCCGTTTTCTGTGAACTTCTTGAATCGCACCTGATCCCAGGCTATTGCATGCAGGCGAAAAACGAATCCCGAGAGTTTGGAATCTTTGAATACCACTATTGTGGTATTAACAATACTATCGTCAACGTAGCTGTTGCTAGAGTTGGATAACGCCGCGCCGAACGGCAATGGCAACCGCCTGGGTGCGGTCGTGGGCGCCGAGCTTCTCCATGATGTGTTTGACGTGAACTTTGACCGTCTCTTCGGAAATGCAGAGCCGTTCGGCGATATCGCGATTGCGGTTCCCGCCGGCCACCAGCCGCAAAACATCGATCTCCCGGGCGGTCAAAGCTTCGTCGCTCAGGTGTTCGGCCAGATGGGTCGCCACTTCGGAGGGTACGCGCTTCTTTCCCGCGTGGACCTGGCGAATCACTTCCAGCAGTTCGCCGGGAGGCATACTCTTGAGCATGTAGCCTCGGGCGCCGGCCTCGAGCGCGCGTTGGATCTCGACGTCGCCTTCAAACGTCGTGAGCATGATGATGCGAGCCTCGCCGAATTCGGACCGGATGGCGATCATGGCGTCAATGCCGCTGATATCGGGAAGGCGGAGATCCATCAGGGTAACATCCGGCAGATGCTCGCGAAACTTCTGCAAGGCCTCGCCCCCACTGGACGCATCCGCCACCACCAGCATGTCCGGCTCGTTGTTGATGATCGCGGCAATGCCCTCGCGGAGCAGGGGATGGTCATCGACACTAAGGACGCGGATCCGGTCTTGATCAGTCATCGACTCTCTTGTTTGCGTGGGTCTCGTCGTTATTCGATGCAGCCGATGCGCGATCGGATACACTCGAGTACAGCCGCGAGAACCATTGTAATGCGCGATGGCGCGACTCCGATTGGAAAGCCAGGTGGCTCGGGACCAGCAGTTCTACCTCGGTGCCGCCGGACGGCCTGCTCCAGACGTGGAGTTTGGCGCCAATTCTCTCGGCCCTCTCGCGCATGCCGAGCAACCCCCAATGCCCTTCGCGTCCCGACTGAATGGTCTGCGGATCGATTCCACGGCCGTTATCGCGCACCAATAAACGCAACCGGCTGGCTGCGTATTCCAGCTCGATCTCGATACTCTTGGCCCGCGAGTGATGGAACGCGTTGACCAAGGCTTCACGGCCGATGCGGTAGACCTCATCGCGCAGCACCGGGTGCAACGGCTTGGGCTGGCCGTCCACGATCACGCGAAACCCAACATCGCCTTCGATGGCGAGCTCCGTTTGAACCTGTGCAAACGCATTCTCCAGGTTCATGGAAGCGCTCTGGGGCGATCGCAGACCTTGCACCGCGTTCCGGCCCTCGTCGATCACCTGGCTCATGAGCTGGAGCACGCGGTTTAAGGCTGGTTTCGATGGCGATTCCGGGGGCAGGCGATCCGCGGCCACGTGCAATTGCATGGAGGCGCTCAGGAACCCTTGCAGCAGTGTATCGTGCAGTTCCTGGGCGATGCGAGTTCGTTCGCCCAGCCGCTCTTCAAAGCGGACGTTTAGCTGTTTGGTGAGCTGGCGCAGCCGCAGGCGGTAGAACGCCAGGATGGCTAGAGCGCAGGCCAGGACGACGCACAAACGAAACCACCAGGTTTGCCAGAATTGGGGGGCCATTACGAGATCGAGCGTGGCTTCGCCTCCATTCCAGAGCCCGTTGTTGTCGCTGGCCATCACATGAAAGCGATACGTACGTGGATCGAGATTGGTGTAGATGGCCTCCCGCCGCTCCACCGGCCCGTTCCAGGCGCGATCGAAGCCATCCAGTTTGAATCGATAGCGGACGCGATCGGGAACCGAGAGATTCAAACCTACAAAATCTAAGACCACTCGCTGCCGGCCGGGCGGAATGCGGATGGAGGAGCCGAGCGCTATGGGGATGTTATCCGCGGCCACGGATTGGATGTGGGCGATGACCGGGACTTCACTTCGATTGAGGCGAGCCGGGTCCACCACCGAAATCCCGCGATTCAACGAAAACCAGATCCGTCCCAGGGAATCGGAAACAACCGATGGCTGGCGCTTCACTCCTTCGCCCCCTCGCAACCCGTCCGCGATTCCGAATTCGCGGATATCCTGCCTGGTCAGAACGCCACGCACCAGCTTGCCGCGATCGACCCGCAGCACATGATTGGACGTTGAAATCCACAGCGACCCATAGCGGTCTTCCGCGATTCCAAAGATCTGTTCGCGCAGCGTTTCGGGAACACCAGTGACCGCCTCAAAGCCTTCCGTTCCGCGGAAAGCTAGGCCCGCGGAGGTTCCCACCCACAGGACACCGCTCGAATCCTCGAACAGACAGTTGACGTTTTCCGAAGGCAAGCCGTCGCGCGCCGCGTACGAAATCCAGCGGTCCTTGGTGAGCGCGCTCAGTCCGTTCGGAGTGGCGAACCACATGGTGCCGTCCGAGGTTTCGAGAATGGATGCGACGGTGTTGGACGCCAGCCCCTGCGTGATCGTATAGGTAGTAAATTTTCCGTCCCTGAGCCTGCTCACGCCGCCGCTTAAAGTTCCAGCCCAGACGGTTCCGTCACGAGCCTGGTAGACCGAGTACACGCTGTTTTGAGCGAGCCCATTCGCGCTGGTATAGGTGTCGGTACTAAAGATACTGTCGCCCGCCCCGCTCTGCCAACGGACCCGCGTCAGTCCGCCGTGTTCTCTGCCGGCCCAAAGCTCGCCTGGTCTGCCCGCTATGGTATAAACCACGTCGTGTTCCAGTCCGGCTTGACGGACCTCGCCGTGTTGCTCGTTCTTCACCCACCAGAGACCGCCCGAGACAGGCGGAAACCAGGTACGGTTTCCCTCGTCGACGAACAACGGATTGCTGCCATCGGTGGGTAAACCTTCGGGCGCCGAATAAGAAACAAATGGGCTGTCCCGGAGACGCTCCAGGCCGCTCGCGCTTCCGGCCCAGAGGTTTCCTTCGCGATCCTCAAACACCGCGGTCACGGCTTGGAGTGGTCCTCCGCCCATCGCATTCAATGCAGTAACGCCTTCGCTATTCAGCCGCAGCAGCCCTCGCGAGTCGGTGCCAACCCAGAGGTTTCCGTCGCGATCGCGGATCATGGCAAGAGCTTGGAAACGGTCCAGTTTCCCCGGCAGGCGGGTCGGCGTAAGCTCCCTTCCGTTCCACTGCACCACGCCGTCGTCGGTGCCGACCCACAGATTGTGGGCGCCATCCGGAAGCAGGCAATTGATCTTGGCATCCGGCAGCCCGGTCCGGATGGCAGCCATCTCGCCGCCCGCCGAGCGGAACAATCCCGCGTCGCGGGTCCCCATCCAGAGATCCCCGTCCTCGGTCTCGGCTACGGACAGCACGGGAGAGCGAGACAGAGCCTCGCTGCTGTTGAGCGCCGCGAATTTGCCGTTGCGGAAGCCCAGGATGGGCCCTCCGTTCTTCGCCACAAGAAGTTCGCCTCGAGGAGTCCGGGACATCGCCGTAATGCTCGAATCCGACCCCGTCCTGGGAGCGCTCTCGAATACACCGTTGCGATACCGCAATAAAGTTACGCCTTGCATGCGGATCCACAATCCTCCATCCGCCGCGGGCGCCAATCCAAGAACGTTGGCAATCTGGATGTTCCTGGAGCTGTCGTTCACTAGCAGGAAATTCCAGCCATCGAAGCGCACCAGCCCGGCTTCGGTGCCGATCCAAAGATAGCCGTCTGGCGTCTGCGTAATCGCGTAGACGGGACCCCGCGGAAAACCCTGTTCGGGCCCCCAATGGTCGCGGATATATTGCGACATCGCCCGGCTTGGGTCCATAGCGTCCCCGGTGCGAACGAAGCACACTGCGCCGATGGTCCAGAGGCAAAAGCAAAGCCAGCGCCGGAGGTCAAGGCAGGTATTCGAATTTCTCAATCACCACCTCGGCCTCGTGCTGCATGGGGCTTTTTTTGTTGGCGAACACGTACAGATTCATGTGCACCGCTTCACCGCCTGGCAGCGGAATTCCTGAGGTGAAGGCGTGTTCAGCAACGCTTTCTCCTGCCGGTCCGTTGTCTTCGTGAACCGTTTTGCCTGCGTGAGCCGTTTTGAACGACACGCGCCCCGGTTCCCAGCGAAAGGAATACGTCAGGCGGCCGGCCGGCGCCGAAAATCGAACGACATTGGCGGGAACGTAGTACGGCTGCACCACGAACTGCGCGTTCTTGCCGTCCGGATCGCCCCAGCGGCTGATCTCGGTGTCCAACTCTCGATGATTCACGTCAGCTATGGAGTCGTCCCAAGTGAACAGGCCGAGAACGGCGGCCGGCTCCAACTGAGAGACATCTTGGACGTCGAAAAAATAGGAGCCGTAACCCAGGCTGCGTGTAAGTGTCACCTCGGCGCACGTCCACTCGCCCAAGCCGCGAGCGATGCGAAGATGCAGCCGCCCATCCGTATCCGTCCACGCGTTTGCGGGGTCGTAATTATTGGCGGCGCCGCCGCGGTTGCTGGGCACCCCTCGAATCTCCCATTCATAGCCGCTGAAATGCAATGTCCTGGACGCCAAGGGCCGCGACTGTTCTCCTTTCGCGGTGGCCACGGCGATCACGCTGCCGCCCTTCTGGGGCAGCTGGTTGGTGGTTTCCGGAGGACGATACGCCGGATCCACCAGCACGGCGGCGTATTCGGTGCCCAGATGCGTCATATTGCGCCACCGCTGGTCGGAGTGAATATCCGTGAATGGCCGATCGGCGAAGGGCTGAACCCACCAGACGCCACTGCCGCTTCTGGCGAACAGAACGATTTGTTCACCCACGTGGGCGCCATCGACGTGCCCTTCGATCAGGCCTTGAGTATCCGTGCCGCCGTCGCTCGATCGGGGAAGGCGGCTGAACGTGATTGATGGGACGACATTGGGTCTCGCCGATCCGCATCCATTCAGCAGAACGACCTGCTGAGCAACCAGGAGCCCCAGCGCGGCGGGTGTGAAATATAGATACGATCTGTGATGTCGCGGCGCCAAACAGAAACCTCGGCTCTCGATACCTCAGACGCGATGAGCCTATAGTAACTCAGCTAGTAATACAGTTTGAGTCCGATCTGCACTTGCCTCGGCTGGTTGGCCTGGCTCGAGATCTCGCCAAAAGTAGCATCTCCCACGTTGGTATCGGGCGGCCCGAACTGAACGCGGTTCAAAACATTGAAAGCCTCCAGCCGGATCTGCAGTCTGGCGCCTTCGCGAAATCCTAGTTGCACTTCTCTAAATAGCGACGCGGTGAGATTATCGGTGCCGGGAATTCGAGCGTTCGATAGAACCCGCGGCGCATCGCCATCGGCATAGGGCGCCGGCTTTATCGCCACCTGCGGATTGGCGAAATACTGATTCAAATTGCCGGTTCCCGCCACCTGTAGCGGCGCCAGCAGATCCGGATACTGGTTGCCATAAGTCGGCAGACTGATGCCGCAGCCGCCGCACAAGAAGAGTTGAATGGGAAGTCCGTCGTCGATTCGATAGATGCCATTCACCTGCCAACCACGAGCCAGAGCGCCGGTCCAGCTAGTCAAGTGTTTCCCAAAGGGCAACTGATAAAGAAAACTGAATTGAACAATCTGAGGAATGCTAAACACGGAAAGCGACCGGTCCAGGCGCAGGTTGTTCGGATCGCGGGCCATGGATTCGCTGGTGGTTGAGCCGCCGGTGAGAAAGGAGTAGCCGGCCGATCCAAGCGAAGAATCGTCGATGCTTTTCTGGAACACGTAGGTGAAGAGGAATTCAACTCCGCCTGAGAAGCGCTTCTCGATCCTAAGTTGCGCGGCGTTGTAAATGGAGTTGGCCCAGGGAACGAAGCTGCTGGTGATGCCCGGTGCGGTTCCGGAGCTGTATTGCGGATAAGGCACGTACAGCTTCCAGCGCGGAATGGTCGGGCCGGATAAATCCGGACTGCCGCTAATCACGCCCTGAAATGGATTCGGGACCTGCGCCAGATAGTACGACGCATCGGCTCGAAACGCAGCCGCGACATTCGGCGGCAGTGCGTCCAACTGATCGGAATAGCCCATCGCATAGAGATGCGTTCCCTTTCTTCCGATGTATTCGGCGTCTAACATCACCGACCAGGGAAGCTGCCGCTGGACACCGAAACTCCAGGATTGTTCCTGCGGTGTTTGATTCAGGCTTCGAATCGGGATATCGCTGATGGCCTGGCCAAGATCGGTGGACGACCCTCCACGGTTGCCCACCGCGGTGTGGATTCCAAAAGGAAACGGATTGCGCAGGAATTCCAGCGGCAGCCAGGGTGTGGAAGGGACGCTATTGACTCCGGTCGTCACCGCGTCGTATCCAAGAAAGCCGCCGGAAACCGCATTGCCGACCACTCCGACATCGGAGGGATCGTAGTAGATACCATAGCCGCCGCGCAGGATGGTTCGATCGAAAATCTGATAAGCGAACCCGAACCTTGGCCCAACATCGCCCCAGTACGTGTTGAACTCGGTCCTCGGATTTCCTCCGACGCCCACGAACTCCACCGCGCCATGCAGATCCAATCCGGGAACCGAGATCGGAGCCGGCGCCGATGGATCGAAGTAGCTCATCTGGTTGTAGCGCTCGGAGCGCGGCGTATCCACGTCGTAGCGGAAGCCCATGTTGAGCGTGAGGCGCGTGTTGATGCGCCAGTTGTCCTGAACGAATCCGCCGATCTGATAATTCTGCGTGGAGGTGAACGGCGGGATTTCGTATTCGCTAAAAGCATTGTCCACATAGCCGATCATCAGGCCCGCTAACGCATCGCCACCCGCTCCACCGAGGCCCGACGCCGTGCCGTTGCTGGTAAATGCGAACAGGCCGTTGGGCGCTCCGGCCTGCATGAAATAGATACGGTGCCGCCGCATTTCGCCGCCGATCTTGATCTCATGCTTGCCCACCACACGATCGATCGAACCCACCAGATGCCCGGTTTCGCTGGCGAATCTGAGAATGGAATAGAATTGACCGCCCAGACACCCGTTGAATCCATTGCAGCCGTACGCACTGAACAGCCAGATCGATGGCGGCGTCAGAAAGCCTGACGTATCCATGTAAGATGGCATTCCCAGCTCTTTCACTGGATCGAAGCCGCCGAAGGACGCTGCCACGCCGTCGGTGGGATACCAGTTGTGCGCGTATCCCAGAGAAACGCTCAGTAACGTCGCCGGGCTGAAGGTGTGCAGAAAATTGAAATCGCCCACCAGTGCGGCATGTTTCGTGAGCCCCTGCGTGTTTGTGTCATAGACACTGCCGAAGAAATTAGGATTTTCGCCGGCGTCCCATTCGTGCGAGAAGCGGACGCTCGCGCTGTTCTTGTCGCTGAAGTGCTGATCGAGTTTGATATCGAGAGATTGCTGGTTGAAGGGACTCGATGCGGTGGTCACCCAATTGCGATACGGGTTGTAAGCGGCGGTTCCCACGTTCAGGTTCGGTAGTGGGAAAGCTTGAATCAGCTTGGCCCCGACAGGATCGATCAGATTTCCGGGCGTTGGAGGCAAATTGCCCAGACCGAAGGGAATGTTCGGATTGCCCGGGCTGATATAAGTCGCAAGATCGTCGAATGGAATGGGCGCGCGGCCGGTCGGCTGGTTTTGCGCGTTCGGCTGGCTGGTATAAGGGTCGTAGATTTGGCCAGCCGGGTTGGAGCAAACGCCGTCTGAACTGAACGTGCCCCCCACGCGCCCGCACAACTCGCCGAAATTTCCGTTGCGCTCCGCCTGGTCCGGGACGCCGGCGATCGAAGACGTCGCGCCGGTGATCGCACGGATTCCGTTGAAGTCGAAAAAAAAGAAGGTCTTGTTCTTGAAGATCGGCCCTCCCGCCGTGATCCCGAAGTCGTTGCGAGTCAGGTGCGGCTGCGCGAGGCCGGCTGCATTCGCGTAGAACGTATTCGCGTTGAGAACGTTGTTGCGAAAAAACTCGTACAACTCGCCGTGATATTCGTTAGTTCCCGATTGCGTCACCACATTGACGATCGTGCCGCCGCTATTGCCGAATTCGGCGCTGAAATTGGCTTGCTGGATGGTGAACTCCTGAATTGCCTCCACCGGCGGGACGTACAGAGCCTTCTGCACGCCGGGATTGTTGTCGCTGTTGGTAACGCTGACGCCGTCCAGCAACACGTCGGCCTGCGCGTTGCGGCTTCCGTCGGAAACAAAGTTAGTGATGAATCCGGGAGTGCTTACATTGTTCCCGTACGTGCTGCCAGGCGCCTGGGAAACGCCGGGCGCCAGGAACGCGAGATCGAACGGATTGCGATTCACCAACGGCAGATCGTTGATCAACTCGCGAGTTAAGGTCTGGCCTACCGTGGCGTCGTCGGAGAGCAGAGATGCCTGCGCCACCACAGCGACCGTGGACTCCCTGGGTGCCAGTTCCAAATGTGCGTTCTCCGTCACCGCCGCATTTACGTTCAGCGCGATTTTCGGAATGTCGTAGGACCGGAGGTTGGGAGCAGCTACGTGCAGTGAGTAAGTGCCCGGCGGCACGGAAGGAAAGAGATAACGGCCCGCTTCGTCGGTCTTGGCTGTGCTAGGTGTTCCACGATCGACATCCGTGAGAGTAATTTCAGCTCTCGGTACGGACGCGCCCGAAGGGTCCGTTACAACGCCGGTCACCGAGCCGGTGTACAGTTGGCCCCACGCCATCGCCGGGCAGACCAGAGAAAACAGCAGGCGCTTTCGGGCGCTCCCCTTAGATCGCCTCCTCACCTTTTATACCTTCCTTATCTCACGCCCGCCTACAGCGCCTTACTTAGATTTCATAGTGACTTCAGAAATGGGAGCTGTCAACTATTCACTGGACTGAAATTGGAAAATCGGCGCGTGCCGTCTTCTCACTTACCAACCGTCCGAACTGGCTTCTGAAATTTCAGTAGTCGCTCCCGGGCCGGACGCGATTTCGCGTAGCTACGCATGGTCATGGAGCATCCTATCTTTATTAATTCCGTGCTGTTCCAAGGAGAACCAAAGGGTGCTGCGAAAATTGCATTCCCGAGAGTGGAACGTATCGGCTTATCATGTTGGCTCAGGCATGGTTATGACTACAATGTGGTGCAGACTAACTGGGCTGGGCATGCTGGCGGCGCTAGCGGCCCTCGGCCAACAAATTCAATTTCAGGGCAGCGTTCCCACCGGTTCCGCGACGCTCGCGCCAATGGCCTTGACGCTGCGGGGCGCCATTGATCGGGGGCTGAAAGCCAATCTCGGGCTGCTGGTGAGCGATTCGGCCAGCGAGATCGCGCGCGGTCAGCGCCTTCAATCGCTTAGCGCGCTATTGCCCTCCATCAACGGCCAGATCAGCCAGACCGAAGAAGAACTCAGTCTGTCAACCATCGGGTTCAATTTCAAGATTCCGGGCTTCGCCCTTCCCTCCGTCCTTGGGCCTTTTCATTACACCGACGTCCGAGCGTTCGCGTCCTGGAGCGCATTCGACTATTCGGCGCGAAAGAACTACCGCTCGGCCCGGGAGACGGAGCGCGCCGCGCGGCTTTCGGCCCAGGATGCGCGCGACCTGGTGGTGCAGGCCGTCGCGGGCGCGTATCTGCAGATCATCGCGGACTCCTCGCGAACCGACGCGATCCGTTCCCAGGTGGAAACCGCGCAAGCCCTCTATGATCGTGCCTCCGATCAGCATCGCGCCGGCACCTCCCCCGCCATCGACGTCCTGCGAGCCCAAGTGGAGCTGAAGCAGCAGCAACAGCGCTTGATTGCTCAGGAAAACCAGTTCGCCAAGGACAAGCTCACCCTTGGCCGCATCATCGGATTGCCGCCGGGCCAGGACTTTAACATCGCCGAATCGGTGCCATTTTCGCCGTTGACGTCTATCACTCAGGAGCAGGCGCTGCGCACCGCATTGGAACAGCGCGCCGATTATCAGGGCTACCAGGCCCAGGTTCGCGCCGCGGAGGACGCTGTGAAGGCCGCCCGCGGCCAGCGCTATCCGACCGGCCTCATTACGGCCGACTATGGCGACGTCGGACCCTCTCTCGATAATTCGCACGGAACGTTCACCTTCGTCGCGTCAGCGCGAGTCAACATCTTTGATTCCGGCCGCATCAGTGCGGAGGTGATCCAGGCTAAGGCGGCATTGAAACAGCGCCAGGACGAACTGGCGGATCTTGGCGCGCAGATCGACTATCAGGTTCGCACCGCCTTCCTGGATATCCGGACCGCGTCGGACCAAGTGGAGGTAGCCCAGAGCAATCTCGAGCTGGCCAATCAAACCCTGGTGCAGGCGCGCGATAGATTTTCCGCGGGTGTCACCGACAACATCGAGGTCGTGCAGGCGCAAGAATCGGTGGCCGCGGCCAACGATAATCTGATCGCCGCTCTGTACGCCCATAATCTCGCGAAAGTCGCTCTGGCTCGAGCGCTGGGCGGAGCTGATCAGGGGCTTCAACGGGTCATGGAGGTGAAGTAACGTCATGGGGGTCAACTAATATGGCTGAACTTGCGAAGGAAAGGAAAGGCCCGCGCAAGGGCGGAAAGCTCGGCCGCGTGGTGATTGTGGTCGCGATCGTAGCCGTCCTGGCGATCTCCGGCTACTTCTTGTGGCGCTATCTCAATACCTACGAAAGCACGGACGACGCCCAGGTGGATGGCCACATCGACGCTATCAGCGCTCGCATCAGCGGAAACATTATTGACGTTCAGGCCGAAGACGAAAAATACGTGAAGGCCGGCGACGTGTTGGTGCGCATCGATCCGAGGGATTACCAGGCAGCTGTCGACAAAGCGGAGGCGGACTTGGCCGACGCCGAAGCAGCGCTTGAAACCTCGCGGATTAACATCCCCATCACCAGCACCACTACTTCCAGCCAGGTGAAAAGCGCGAGTTCCAACCGCGGGGATGCCACCGCTTTTCTGCTCGGGGCCCAACGCCAACTCGATGCGGCGCAGGCTCGCCTGGTGTTGGCGAACGCGGGCGTCCGGGAAGCGGAAGCCAACTTGGCGAAGGCCAACGACGATGTAGGCCGTTACAAGATGCTGGTCGACAAAGACGAGATTTCCCGGCAGCAGTACGTTACCGCGGTCGACACAGCGGACGCGGCGCGGGCTACCCGGGATGCTCGCATGGCGGCGGTCGCCGAAGCCGAACAGAATATCGTCGTAGCGCGCAGTGTCGTCGATCAGGCCAAGCAGCGGATCGCGGAGGCGGACGCCTCGGTGGAGTCGGCTGGGACCGCGCCCGAACAGGTCGCCGCCAGCGAGACTCGCGCCAAATCCGCGTTGGCCCAGGTGGCGCAGCGCAAGGCGCTGGTGGAGCAGGCCAAGTTGAATCTCAGTTACTGCACTATCGTGGCGCCCGTCACTGGCATCGTGGGCAAGAAAACCGTCGAAATCGGAGAAAACGTTTCACCGGGCCAGCAGTTGATGGCCGTCGTGCCGCTGGATGACGTCTGGATTATCGCGAATTTCAAGGAAACGCAGCTCAGCCGTATGAAACCCGGGCAACGAGTTAGGTTCACCGTCGACGCCTACAGCAAGGAATATAAGGGCACGATTCAACAGATCGGCGGCGCCAGCGGATCGCGCTTCAGCCTTCTGCCTCCAGAAAACGCGACCGGGAATTACGTGAAAGTGGTCCAACGAGTACCGGTCCGCATCGACCTCGATCCCGGCGAAAATAGCGATCATCGTCTGCGGCCCGGCCTGTCGGTGGATCCGAAGGTGTACGTCGAGTAGGTGAACCGTGGCCACTCCCACTGAGACCTGGAAGCCGAAATTCAACCCCTGGCTGATCGCGATCGTGGTCGCTCTGGCGGCGTTCATGGAAGTGCTCGACACCAGCATTGCCAACGTGGCATTGCCGCACATCGCGGGCAACCTGGGGGCCAGCAACGACGAAAGCACTTGGGTGCTCACGTCCTATCTGGTTTCGAACGCCATTGTTCTTCCGATCAGCGGGTGGCTGGCGGTGTTTTTTGGACGCAAGCGCTTCTTCATGCTCTGCATCTTCCTCTTTACCGTCAGCTCGCTGCTGTGCGGCGCGGCGCCTACGTTGGGAGCTCTGATTCTGTTTCGCGTTTTGCAAGGCGCGGGCGGCGGCGGACTCCAGCCCATGGCCCAAGCCATTCTTGCCGACACCTTCCCACCGGAGAAACGCGGGCTGGCATTTGCTCTATACGGCATCACAGCCATCATGGCTCCGACCATTGGTCCCACGCTCGGCGGATGGATTACCGACAACTATACCTGGCGCTGGATCTTCTACATTAATTTGCCCGTTGGAATTCTCACTCTATTTCTGGTGATGCGCATGGTCGAAGATCCGCCTTATTTCGCCCGCCTGAAGGGTGCCGGCGTTCGCATCGATTACATCGGCATCGCGCTTCTCGCTCTGGGGATCGGCGCACTTCAGGTTCTTCTCGACAAGGGCCAGGAGGACGATTGGTTCGGCTCCCATTTCATCGTCACCTTGATAGCGCTTTCAGCGGTCTCCCTGATTACTCTGGTCTTTTGGGAGTGGCATCAGAAGGCGCCGATCATCGACGTGCGCATGTTCAAGAGTTTCAACTTCGCGATCGCCTGCCTGATGATGTTCTTCCTGGGAGTGCTTCTGTTCAGCAGTCTGGTGATGATGCCGCAGTTCCTGCAAACTCTGATGGGGTATACCGCGGAGTCGGCGGGGCTCGTGCTTTCCGGCGCGGGCCTGGTGCTCCTATTTGAAATGCCTATCGTCGGGCAACTCACCACCAAGTTTCCGACCAAGTACATCATGGCGTTCGGCTGGTTGTGTCTGGCAATTGGGATGTATATTTCGACCAAGCAAATCGATCTGCTGATCAGCTTTAAGTCGGCCGCCTGGCTACGCGTGGCGCAGTCCTTTGGGCTGGGATTTTTGTTCGTTCCGATTTCGCTGGCCGCATATATTGGAATTCCGCCAGAAAAGGGAAATACTGTCTCGGGATTAATCAACTTTATGCGTAATATCGGGAGCAGCGTCGGAACGTCGATGGTCACTACCATGCTCGCCCGCCGCGCCCAGTTCCATCAGTCCGTCTTGACGTATTACGCCACCAACTACGACCCGGCTTTCCGGAATACGCTCGAAGGGCTCAGCCAGCAGCTGGTGCACTCGGGCGCCACGCCGCCGGATGCACAGGCGGCTGCGTACGGGCGGATTTATCAATCCGTTCTGGTCCAAGCGCAAACGTTGGCGTATATCGACACTTATATGGTCCTCGCGGTTGCGGCCGGCATCATGTTTGTGCTCACCTTTGTTGTGAGGAAAAACGATCCCGGCGCGGGCGGAGAGGTCGCCGTCGGGTGATCCTGGCCGCGGGGACAAACCCATGATCAAAGTACTGACCATCGAGCGCGAATACGGAAGCGGCGCCAATGAGATCGCCGCCAAGATCTCCGAACGCCTGGGCTGGAAACTCTGGGACCAATTGCTCACCACCGAAATCGCGCGTCGCCTGGAGTGCGACCAAATCCACGTCGAGCAGCGTGAAGAATGCCGCGATCCGCTGCATTATCGCCTCTTCAAAGCCTTTTTGCGGGGAAGCTTCGAGGGCAGCCTCAACACACATCGCTTGAAGCTGGCGGATGCGGAAGGCATTCGCGTTGTCACCGAACAATTGGTCCGCCAGGCGGCGGCGGAAGGAAACTGCGTGATCGTCGGCCGCGGATCGGCCTATTATTTGCACGACTTGCCCGACGCGTTTCACGTTTTTGTATATGCACCTTTCGACGAGAAGGTTCGCCGCCTGCAACAACAGGGAAAGAGCGAGCAGGAAGCAATTCAGCTTGCTGAAACCGTCGATTTGGACCGCGCCGCCTTTATCAAGCACTGTTTTGGACTAGAGTGGCCATCGCGAGAATATTTTCACCTCATGCTCAACTCGGGCGTCGGCGACGATCTGGTTGTCGAGACCATCCTGAACGCGATGCATGCGGTCAGTCCCAGTACCGGCCGATTGTGGCAATGACGTGGAATATCTGCGGGTGTTTGTGAATCAACTACGGAAGAAGATCGAGCCCCGAGCGAGTTAACCAGCGATCCTCAGCCTAGAGTTCCAACTTGCCTTGGAACTGCATTTCACTAATCAGGAAATGCTGCGACACTTGTAGGCGGCCGATCAGCGCGCTAAATTCGACCACATCGTCCTTCTTGCTGATCTCCGCCGACGGCGGGAACATATAGACGACCACCACGCTGTCCTCCAACTGGAACACTTCCACGCTGGAGGGCAGAACGTCTTTCTTCCCCTCGCGCTTCAACGCCGCCTGCTCTCTCAGAGGCTTGCCGAGGCTCGTCGGATCGCCTTTGGCCGAACTGACCGGAACTCCGTAAACGGCGATGCTATAGCCGTCGTCGGATAAGGTTGGCAGAGCGGCCACGTGCGCCTTCAGTTCCGCGGCTCGGATCGGAAGCGCACTTTCCCAGCGAACCAACAGTCGAATCGTGGGAGCCGTCGAGGGCAAAGGCTTGCCAGGCATCAATGGGTTTCCGATCTCCTGGCGCAGGGGACGTTTCTTATCTTCGACGCCATCGTATCCGACGCCCTTCGGCTGGCCCATGTCGCCACCTTCTCTGCGTTCGTCCTCGGTTTGCCTGCGGGCGATGCCTGCAACTACGGTTTTCGCCCAGGGAGAGTGCTCGAGGATCTGTTGCGTATCGTCATCGGTCCAGTTCGCGATGGGCTCGTTCTTCCAGGCGGGTTCCGCCGCCATCAGCACGAACGCTGTGCAAGGAATTAACCAATGCCAGAATTGTAGTCGACGCACGGGGGCTCTACTTTCCTGCTGCCATTACTGAGCTACTTACCAACACTCGTAAAGGGATGACTCACACGAAACTGCGATTGGGTTAGCTCTTTGGGGTCCAACTCACCGCTCTTGTCTACGTCCAGGCGGTCGAACTCGGCCTCCATAAAAGTCATGTACTCTCGCTTGGAGATTTTGCCGTTTTTGTCGGTGTCCATCAGCAGCAAAAGCTGTTTGACCTCGCCTTCCCCGAGTGCTTTCTTATCCTGGGCCTTAGGCACCGATGCCCTTTGCCCCGCCGCCACGGCCACCACGGCGAACATTACAACGATGACAATGAATAGAAGATTATCTTTTTTTGACACGTAATTTCTCCGATAAATGTGAATTCACGGCACAGCGTCCACTGGAAAGGTAGGGTGTTGGACGCTGTGCCCGCTCTCTCTGATTGACTGGATCTTAGAACTTCACCATGACGCCGAACCCAAGCGAAGATGTGGCTTCGTGAAGATCCGGGAACCATACGTTGCTAGCGCCACCGCAGGCCGCTTGTGCGGCGGCCAGGTTGGCGGTGCCGGCCGAAGCGCCGCTCATGCACGTAAAGTATTGCGGCAGGCCGTTATTGCCGCCCGGAGGCGTGATGCCACCGCGCCCGGAGAAATAAGGGACATTCGAGTGGCGGTAACCAACTTCCGCCCACCAGGTGATATATTCTTTCGGCATGTAATGGAAGGTGATGGTGCTGTCATACATGACAGCCGGTTGCCCGGGAAGTTGCGGAAAGTAAGCGCTGCCCACCGCTGCCCACGCTCCGTCGATGGGAGGCAGTAGCGTCAGAGAGCGTCCCGTGTTGTTCATCTGGCCACCACCGATCGTGACTGCAAAGAGGTCTTTGTCCCACCAGAAACGGTCGTATGCCATCCAGCCAAGGAACGAACTCTTATTCGGACCTCCGTGGCAAGTGATCCCGCCGCCGTATTGGCACCCGGCGTCGCCCGTGAAAGAGAACGCCATCTTATCGATGCCGCTTTTTTCGGGCTTGTTGTAGTACCTGACTTCGATACTGTCATCCGTATGGATGCGCTGCGTCTGGGGAAGGCCCAGGTTATCCTGGCCGAATCCATACTGGTTCGCCACCAGTTTGAACCATTCTTTCGGCTCCCACAGAAGCTGCCCTCCTAGCCCGAGGTGACCGTTGTACTTGGCGTAGGACTGCCAGCCATTGATAATCCATGGTTCGATCTTCAACTTGTTCGTGGGAAACCACTGGATGCGGAGACCGTTGAAGAACCACGGCGTGTTCGAGGACACATACGAGGGCTGGTAAGTCCAGTTATCGAAGTTGTAGTAACTGAACAAGCCGACGTACGATACGAAAATACCGGCATCGACGTTCAGCCCGTGCTGCACGTTGAAGTGATAACCTCCGAAAGCTTCCGAGACGTACTTATACGCATTTTGGAGATCCCATTGACCGACTCCACCCGTATTCCCCGGCTCATTGCCCGTCGCCGAACTGGCGTCGTTACGAGGCGTGGTGACCGCGAACAGGCCATCCATGAACATAACGCGGCCGCGCACATTTTGCCAGTGGAAATCGCCGCCGATGCCGATGTCCTCTACCTGAAATTCGCCGTTGCGGAACTCCTCGGTGGATCCGCCCATGGTGTGGTCTTTCGGCTGGTTGAAATCGTTAATGAAGTTCGTGTCGAAACGAATTTCGGGAGTAAAGAATGGTGTGTCTAGTGCCACGTCCTTGTTGCGTGGCGTCCCGTTCATCCACGTGAAGTCGGCATAAGCAAACGGCGTTTGCAGATCCACAGCGGGTGCGGCGGGAGCAGCGGGAGCCGATACGGGCTGACCACTACTATCTTGCCCGCTCGAGGGCGAACCGGCGGCGGAGGCCACCGCCTTGCTCGTGTCCGGCTTGCCGAGCGTCGCGGGGACAATGGGAATTTGGCTCGGATCATTCGTCGTCGTGGCGAGAAGGTCGCCATGCCGCGCCGGTGAAATCGGCTGTTCCTTGGCGGACTCAGCGGAGTCAGCCTTCAACTGCTCCTCAAATTTCTTTAGTTCCGCTTCCATCTGCTGCTCGAGGCGAGCCCGCATGGCTTCCAGTTTCTTGGCCACGGCAGGGCTGACGTCGTCGGCCGACGCTTCGAGCGCGAGATCTACTTTGAGGTTTTGTTCCGCCGCCACATAAACCGTGGCCGGCGAGCTTTGCAATTCCCCCTTGCTGGCCTTAACCGCATACTGGCCAGGCTTGAGATTCGACACGGTGTATGCGCCGTCGGAGCCGCTGGTGACGGTGAGGTCGCTGTTGTCGTCCTCTCGATGAATAACTATTTCTGCCTCCGCCAACGGCGTGCCGTCTTTCGCGGTGATACCGTGCAGCGTTCCTAAAGACGTTTGCGCGTGAACGGAAGCGAGATTGAGAGCCATCCCAAGCGGTATGGCGATGGAGACTAACCAATGTCTATTCATAAAGTGTTCCCCGAGTCTAAAGTGAGTAAGTGATCTGTGTCCAATCTGAAATTTGTATATGCATTGCAAACTTTCTCAATAAGCACCACAAACAAATGCAGTTATAAAGATCCCGTAAAGATAAATGCCTCGCAGTTAATCGATATCCACTCGCTCTTGTCCTTGCATTAGGAAGCGCGGCAGGGCGCTGCCTCGTGAGATCGATCAACCAACTACGGGACTAGATCGCTCAGACGGGGAGGCGTTGCTGTTCTTTTGCTCTCAAAGCTGGCGTTCACGCCTGCTGGATTAGGGCCCGCGCCGAAACACGCGCTGGACGCCATCGCTGTACAACATACTTTCAAAAGTATGAAGTCAAAACAGTGAGGAAAGCATAAGTTCCTAAAATTACTTCCGGCTACGAATCGGCATGTGATTCTCTGCCGTCAGCAGGCGCCACGCCGCTACGGCGACCTAAGTGGCTTTCCCTAAAACGATAACCAAGCTTCAGGTCGGTGAGCAGATACTTCGGATTGGATGTATCATCCTCGATCTTCTTACGTAGTTGACTTACGCAAGCCCGGAGATACTCCACCTCACCGCCGTATTCTGGTCCCCACACGGCACGGAGCAAACGTTCATGGGGTATGGGCAGATCGGCGTGGGCCATCAGATAATGAAGGAGATCGAATTCCTTCGGCGTCAAATGAACGAAGTTGCCTAACTTGTAAACCTCTCGCCGCGCGGGATCCAGCTCGATCTCCCCAATGCAAATGGTCGCGTTATCGTCCGGCTCCAGCGTTCGCACGCGGCGGACCGAGGTGCGAATGCGCGCCGTCAATTCGCGAATATGGAAGGGCTTGGAAACATAATCGTCCGCGCCAGCCTCCAGCGCGTTTACTTTGTCCTCTTCGTTGTCTCGCACCGTAAGCATTAGGATTGCGATATTCGGGAATAGCCGGCGAAGCTGCCGGCAGGTCTCAAATCCATCCATCCCGGGCAGATTGATGTCGAGCAGCACAACGTCATAATGAATCGTGCGGGCCAGCCGCAGCGCTTCCTCTCCTCCCGAAGCCTCCGAAGTGCTGAAACCGAGAATGCGAAGTACGCTGTTAAGCGCGTGCCGTACCGAGGCATCATCGTCCACGACAAGAATGCTGCCATGAGAAGAACCGTTCTGTTCCATGTCATTACTCGACAATCCTGCATGTCAACCGGTCCAAAAGCGGTGCTCCAGTGCCGCACCCAGAATACTCCCAGCATTTGGAAAGCAAACAACTATGCTTTCAATTCACTTAGTAAATTAGTTGTTCAGCGTATGGTATTAGGGCGAGTATACGCTCGCCGGCGTCAGGAACGCATAAGGGGTCTGATCGGAATTTATTGTCTGACCCATACATATTTCTAATGCGCGATGAAGTCTTTATGAGGCTATGGTTGCTACCTCGCGTGGCACTCTATCGCATTGACGGACGAGCGGCGGATCAGATTCGGCTGGAGTGGGATACGGATCTTTTTTCCGCGGTTGTACAGGTGGTGATTGTACAGGAGGGAATTGGTCGGGGCGAGTGGATTCGAACCACCGACCTCCTGGTCCCGAACCAGGCGCTCTAGCCAGGCTGAGCCACGCCCCGAAAGCGATGCTTACAGACCTAGTCTAGCATTTACGGTTTGCCGGCTGCTACGGGTTGCTGGCCGCTACGGTTTAGAAGCTGCCAGCTGGAAGTTTAGAATAACGTGCTTGCGGGTGTCGTAGACGCTGACCTTTTTTACCGGCGTAGTGAGGTCACCGCGTTTGGCCAGCAGTTCGAAATTGATGTCCATGGGAAGATCTTTGAAGACGAACTTGCCGTCGTCCTTGGTGGCAAAATCCACGATACTGGACGTCTTGGTATTCTTCAACTGCACGATGGCGTCGGCCAGCGGACTGTCGGAGGCGTCCTTCACCGTGCCATCGATGGTGCGGGTGTCGGATTCCTTCTCATTCTTGGGCCGGTTGTTTTGCAGAATGACGTTGGAGTTGTCGTTGGGCGTGGGGTTCTGTTTCTGCGCGAGAACGAGACCAGCTAACAAGAGAACAAGTGCGGGCGAAATCTTGACGAGAGTCATGACTTAGAATTTGTTCAGCTCTGCGATCAGCGCCTTTAGGCCCTTCTTTCGGTAGATCTGTGCGAGGCGCTGCTCCTCGTCCGAGGGAGCGACCACGCGCTGCAGTTGCGGAGCCTCCAAATCGCCGCGCGTGGGAATCCACACGCTGCCGTCGGCGTACTCGACGCTACTCACGAATCCAGTCATACCTTCGATGCCCAGCGGCTGACCGCCGAGTCGGGGAAATTTCAGGGTAGCATCTCCCAAGATTTGGCTCTTCTGACCGGGAGCGAGATTCAACTCAGCCGGCACGGAGCCGGCCAGGAACTCGCGGCCGGAATGATCGTGCAAGATCCAGCCGACCTCGAGATAACGAATCGCGCGGTCCGACCGGTTCTTTACTTCCAGGCGCGGCGCGCGGGCTTCATTGCCGGCAATGCGCGCCATGCCGCCCATGGGTTCGATGGGCGAATCCGGCAGACTCAGAAAAGCGAACTGGACTTGCTTCTCAGGCTCAAAGTTGGTGGCGCGGGCGCCACGAACCACTTCCACATCCAGGCTGGGACGATCGGCCTGGTGGGTCAAGCTAGCCAGCATTTCCTCGCGCAATTTTTCGGGACCCGCGGAAGCCAAGATGGATTTGAAATAACGGCGATCGCGCCGGGCCTCGAATTCCGCCAGCGTCAAAGTGCGCCGCGAACTCAGTTTGTCGGGGCCATAGAAGCTCAGATCGTCGAACAGCACGCCGTCCAAGCCGATCTGGACGGGCACGCCGGAAGAAGCCTGCGAAGGCCGCAGCAAGCGCAAATCAATCCGAACGGGAAATGTTTCCTGCGGGCCGACGTCGAGGCTGGTGACAGTGACCGAGCCTTTGCCGCCGGGCGTGACGTCCTGCGCGCTGACGAGCAGGGTGATGCCGCGAATCTTGCGCTGACTGGAGTTGCGTAACGAGAGAGCGGCGTGAACATCGATGAGCAGGGCGCTGCCGCGCGCGGTTTCGTTGGACTCGCCATAGTCGGCGGAGAGCAGGACCACGGGTGAATCCGGAGGCAGATCGATTTTAGGAAGCGCCGCGGCGAACACAATGCCGTTGCAGGGGATCAGGAAAAGAGCGAATGCGGCGAGAGCGTTACTGCTCCGCATAATACACCTTGTTGGTGGTCACCTGGCCGGTGTCGGCATCCACGAATCGAACGCCCGCCGAACCTTGCATGTCGACCGAAACCGTGGCGCCGTCCGAGTGCGGGAGCAGAGACATGGCGCGGCCGTTTTCCCGGACCTGGATACCGGACGAAGAAGCTTCCAGGACGACATCTTCAGGCGCCGGGTTGGCAGGCGCGGGGGCGGAATGCACCAAAGTTCCGATGCGCCCGGCCCGGATGCTTTTGACGGAAGCCAACAGGCGATCGGCTTGCTGCGGCGGAAGACTGGTCCAGAAGGCGACGGCGAAAATCGCTATGGCCCCTACGGCGACCAGGGCGGCATTCCAACGGAACTGTCGTCTGGAGCGAACCGGTTTGTCGAAGAGCGCGATGGCTTCGCCAGCCGCCAGACCGACTCGGATATTCCCCTTCATCTCCTCGGCCAGACGGTCCCAATTCAGACCATTCGGCAAGCCGGCATCCTCCGATAACTCGCGAAGTTGGCTCCGCGCATCCTGTAAACCCTGGACTTCAGCCCGGCATTGCGCGCAATGGCCGACGTGCCGCGCGACGCGCCAGCGTTCCCAGCGGCCGAGATCGCCACCGGAAAACAGCGCGATTTGTGCGGGCCCGGGATGTCTCATGACGGCTGCCTCTTCTTGGAGCCGGAAGCGCGCCGGCTGCGCTCCATGTAGCGCTTCATCTTGATACGCGCGTTGGCGATATGGGAACGCACGGTAGCTTTGGAGCAGCACATCTGTTCGGCTACCACTTCGGCCGGAAGCTCTTCAACATCGCGGAGCAGCAACGCGGTTCGTTCGCGGGCCGTGAGGACCGACAAGCCTTCTTCCAGATACGAACGATGTTCGGACCGCAGCACAGCCTGCTCGGGGCTCTCGGATGGCTCGCTTAGCGGCTCGACCAGAGTGTCAATCTCACAGAAGTTGACCTTGCCGTTACGACGCAGAAAGTCGATGGCGGTATTGCTGGCGATTTTCGACAGCCAGTGCGCCGCTTTGTCGAGTTCCTTAAGCTGATCCTGACGCTGGAGAGCCTTGATGAAGGCCTCCTGGGTGAGGTCCTGGGCGTCGTCGACGTTGCCGACAATCCGGTAGATGAGGCGGAAGATGCGCCGTAAGTGCTCGGAAAAAAAGCGGTTCTGCAGCTCTCTTTGCAGTTCCTGAGCGGCCAGTTCGGAAGCGTCGATGGCGGGTGGGGGGGAGCTGCGGTCGCTCATGGATGCGTCATCCCTTACAAATACCTCATCCCTAACGAACACCTCTTCTCGGGTGAACACTCCGATGCTGCTGAGGGCCGACGCCATACCTATAAGAGGCTGACGTTAGAACCAGGAAAACGTGCAAGGCTATTCGCACCCTAGGGACTTATCGGCTCCTTCTTCCTAATTGTATACGGATGCGAATCTGGGGAATACGGGGGAGACGAGGGAGACAAGGAATACGAGGAATGGGCGGTTACGGGGCACCTTTGAGGAGGCGGGAGAAGGCGTCGGGCGGGAGGTCGGCGAGGGAGGAAACCGCGAGGTCGGCGGGGAGGGGCGAGCCATTGTGGCGGACTCCGATGCTAGACATGCCGGCGCGGCGGGCCGCTTCGATGCCGGCGGGTGCGTCCTCCACCACGACGGACTGGGCGGGGGCGGAACCGAGGCGCGCGGCGGCGGTGAGGAACACCTGCGGGTCGGGTTTGCCGAGCGTGACATCTTCGGCGGAAACGATGGCCTGGAAGTATCGCTCGAGGCCGATGACGGTGAGCACGGCATCCACGTTTTCACGCGGGGCGGACGAGGCGATGGCTTGGAGCCAGCCTTCGCGAGCGAGTCGCTCGGTCCAGTGGCGCACGCCGGGCAGAGGCTCCAGGCCGCCTTCGCGGACTAAGCGGCGATAAAGCTGCTCCTTGTCGCGCGCAATTTGTTCGGCGCGATGGGGCGTGGCGTCGGGGATCCACTGGGGAATGATGGCGTCGTTGCGGAGGCCGAAGGTCTTGAGGAACTGCTCGTGTGTGAGCGGGACGCCTTGGGCGGCCATGGTGTCGCGCCAGGCCAGCCAGTGGTACTGCTCGGAATCGATGAGGGTGCCGTCGAGGTCCCAGAGGACGGACTTGGTCATGCGGGTGACGCTCCGGGCGACGAAAGGGGGGTGGGAGGATGCATGAGCGGTGGTGCAATTTTTTCGCGAAGCGGGCGAAGTGGAGGCGAAGGGGCGGCGGGCGCGCGGGGTGGGAGTGCGAGAGGCATTCAGGTTCAGAATATCGCGGTGGAGCTTCTTGCGGTTCATGTGGATTGATAAAATGAAGGACTCACAGAGCAAATGATGCCGCACGCTTTTGTGAACGCCTGGATCTGGATAAAAAAAGCGCTGCCCTGGTTGTGGCTTTGCGCAGTCCTCCCCAGGGCCGCCGCTGAGACGCCGCAATTATCGGAACGCGATGTCATCAACGCGGCCGACCATTCCAGCGGCAAGGTGGCGCCCGGAGAAATCGTCACGCTGTTTCCTTCCAATGCGGGACCGGCTGTGCTGGCGGGAACTTATTCAGGCGCTGACGGAAAGGTGATAACGCTGCTCGGGGAAACCCGCGTCCTCTTCGATGGCATCGCCGCGCCGATGGCTTATTCGGTGCGAGGACAGGTTGGCGCCGTGGTCCCGTATGAGATCGCGAATCGGAAGACGACGGAAGTGGTGGTGGAGTACCAAGGCGTTCGCTCGCCTGCCGTGACGCTACCTGTGGTGGATCGCGCGCCCGCGCTGTTTACCCTGGATTTGTCGGGAAGCGGGCAAGCCGCCATCTTGAACAACACGGGGTGTTGTAACTCCGCCCGCAATCCGGCGAAACGCGGGACCATTGCGGTTCTCTATGCGACCGGGGAAGGGCAGACCACGCCGCGCGGGATTAGCGGGAGCGTTTCGGTCCACGCGAAGTATGCCGACTATCCGACGCCGCAATCGCCGGTGCGGGTGACGGTTGGCGGAGTTCCGGCCGAGATCGTCTTTGCGGGTGAGGCGCCGCACGCCATCGCCGGCTTGCTCCAAGTGAATTTTCGCGTGCCGGTACGTGCTCCGGTTGGCGATGCGGTGCCCGTTGTCTTGAGCATCGGAAACTCGCGCACCAAAGAAGGTGTGACGATGGCGGTAAGATCGGCGGGGCAATCCGTCCTGGTGATCGGCGACGAAGCTGCGATGCGGAACCGGCTGGCTCGGGTGCTGAGACGCGCCGGCTATGAGGTATTCACAGCGGAGAACGATGAGGAAGCGTTGCGGCAAGCGAAGGAACGTCCTATCGATCTGGTTATTGCGAGCCTGATAGACGATTCGGATGGGGTGGAGGCGATCCGTGCAATGCAGGCGGAACAGCCGCGGCTTAAGCTGATTACAATTGCTGGGGCGCTCGGCCCCGCGACTCTGAGAACCGCCGATTTGCTCGGCGCCCAGGCGGTTTTGACGAACCCGCTGTCCGCCACAACGGTGCTGCGGCGCGTGCGTGAAGTCTTAAGAAATCGTTCCTATTAGCTCGTTAAATCGCGAGATCGCCGGTGCTGTCGCCGATCCTGTCGATGTCGACGCCGAGTTTGTGCATCATCGTCAACAGGACGTTGGCCTGCGGAGTTTCGGGTGCGCAGACGCGGTGCAAGTTGCCCTTCAGTTGGCCGGACGCACGGCCAGCGAGCAACAGCGGGACTCGGCGGTGATTGTGAGTGCTCGAGTCGCCCATCGGGCTGCCGTAGAGGATCAAGGAATGATCCAGAAGGTTGCCATCGCCGTCGGGCGCGTCCTTCAGTTTTTGCAGGAAATACGGGAGCATGCTCACGTGGTAGCGATTGAGTTTCGCGAACTCGGCGACGAGGCCGGGATTGCTGATGTGGTGCGACAGCGTGTGGAATGGCGTTTTTACGCCGCTTTCGGGAAAAATCCGATTGCTGGTGTCGTGACTCAATTTGAAGGCGGACACTCGGGTGGTCTCGGTTGCGAAGGCCAGCACTTGCAGATCGAACATCAGCTTCACGTGCTGCTCCCAGGAGTCGGGCACGCCGAGCGGCGCTCCGGGCAGTTCTCGAATGTGTGTGGTCGCATTGTGCCGTTCGATGGCTTGGATTCGACGCTCGACCGCGCGAACGTCTTCGAGATGCGCGTCGAGCCGGTTACGGTCCTCGGGGCCGAGGTTTATTTTGAGCCGGTTTACATCGGACGCGATCCCGTCGAGAATGCTGTTCCCGGCATTGCGGCCGGCTGGCGCAAACAATTGCTCAAAGGCCACGCGCGGACTGACTTGCATTGGCAAAGGAGCGGTGGGAGAAGCCCAACTGATGGTTTCCGAATACACGCAGTTATAATTGAACGCGCAAGTTCCGCCCGGTGCGATGTATTCGATGCCGAGCTGAATGGAAGGGAGAGGCGTGTCCTGCCCGGCTCGCTGCGCATAAAGCTGATCGATAGAGATTCCGTTCCAAACGTCGGGACCGGCCGTTTGTTTGGCATGGGCCGCGGTAAGGAACGCCGCGCTGGAGCGGAAATGATCGGCGCCGCCCTCAGAAGGCGCAAAGGCCTCGGCCTGGCGGGCATCGGTGCCGCTGATAATTGTTATGTATTCGCGAAATGGAGCGAGCGATTCCAGGGAATAGGAAAAATCGAAATCGCTGCCGTCCTGTTGGGGACTCCAGTAGTGGTTTCTGTCGCCATCACCCGCGCTGCCGGCAGCGCCATGGACCATTTCAATGCAGGCCAGGCGACTGCGGGGAGAGGCGGCTGTTTGGCGCAAGGGCGTTTGTGCCGGCACCATGGAATCGAGGAGAGGGAGTGCGAGGCTGGCACCCATTCCGCGAAGCAACGTTCGGCGCGAGAGACGCTTTTTCGCAATGAACATGTATCAATTATCCTAAAACGGCTGTCCTAAAAACGGCTGAGGGGCGGGAGGCCGAAGTGTAGGCGGCCGGCGTTGGTGGCGGTGTGATCGAGTTGGAGTGTGACGTGGGTGCGGATGACGGCGAGATTGCGGAGCGCGCGGCCGAGCGGTGAGGATTTGGCGGCGGCGGAGGTGCCGCTGGTGCGGAACATCAACTCAACGGCTTCCCAGGTGAGTCGAATGACTTGCTGCTCGATCAGGATGAAGCGGCGCTCCATTTCGTCGCCGAGCGGAGTGCGGGTTTCCACGTGATGGCGCGCGAGATCCATGTAATCGGCGGTCATCTTTAGTATCGCGGCTTCGGCGGTGTCGATCAGAGACTGCGCTTCGCCGAAGTGCTGCTGAAACTCGGTTTCCTGCGAACGGGAGTGAAAAGGCGGGAAATTCGTCTTCTTATTCTGGAGGATTTCCTGGTAAATATCGAGCGCACCGCGCGCGGTGCCGATGGAAACGGCGGCGACCTCGGAAATAAGCAAGGGCGCGAGCCAGCCGTGATACATCGGGTCGGGATGCAGCGCATGGCCGGGTTGATCGCGCACCGGACGGCCCGCGCTGTCAGACATCCAGAGCGCGCGATCCGCGGAAACGAAGGCATCTTCGATGACCACGCGGCGCGAGCCGGTGCCCTGCATTCCAAAGACACTCCAGTTATCGACGATTTTGAATTGATCGCGATCGAAGAGAATCCAGGCGTTGCCGAGCAAGGTGTTGGTTTCGGGGTCGCGCACCATGGTGGATCCGAAGAAATGGGTGGCGAGATCGCAGCCGGAGGCGTAGTCCCAGGCGCCGTTCACGCGAATGCCGCCATCCACAGGGATACCGATGCCATTGGGCATGCCGACGCCGGGCGCGCGAAAATCGCCCTTGAGACCGAAGACATCGCGCTGCGCGTTTTCGGGTAGCTGCGCGGCGAGAACGGCGTGGCCGGAGGTAAGTGCGAGAACCCAGGCGCTATCGGAGCAGCCGCGCGCGATGGCGATCATGACTCGGATGAAATCGGGAAGCGCGAATTCGTAGCCGCCGAATATGCGGGGTTGGACGATGCGATAGAAGCCGGCGGCGAGAAAGCGATTGTTAGTGTCGGCGGGGAGTTCGCCTAATTTTTCGCACTCGGCCTGGCGTTCGCGGAGCAAGGGACGCATAGCGTCGGCGCGGTGGAGGAGTTCGTCGACCGTGAGATCGGGCTCGGGCGGCGCGATGTGGCCGGACAATTGCTGCGCCGCAGATGGGATGCCGATCGCCATAGTGAGAGCGTACCAGATACGGTAAATATCATGAATCTATTGCGTGCGTTGCCACTTGTGTTCGCACTTGGCGCGGCTTCGTTCGGTGGGACGGTGCAACAGTTGCCGGCGTTGCCCAATGGCGCGATGGCGCAAGCGCTTCAGGTGGATGCGGCGGGTAACATCTACGTAGCCGGAGTTATGCCGCCGAAAAGCCCGCAGTCGAGCGCCGATACGAGCGATGCCTTCGTGGCGAAGATTTCGGCCGATGGCTCGAAGGTGCTGTACTTCACGGTGCTGGGTGGATCGGGCGAGGACGCGGCGACGGCGCTGGCCGTGGGGTCCGATGACTCGGTGTATGTGACGGGAACGACCAATTCCACCAATTTTCCCGTGACGCCGGGAGCTTTGCAAACCGTCTTCGGCGGCGAGCTGTCAAATGCGTTCGCGGCGAAGCTGGATGCAAACGGGGCGATCGTATATGCGACTTATGTCGGAGAAGTTTCCTATACCATCGGTGAAAATATCGCGATCGATGGCGCGGGAGACGCGTTTCTATTGGGTGGCGGCGGCATCCCTCCGGGTGTGACGGGGATTGTGGGCCCCCTCAATCAAGGCCTAGCCGGGTGGGTGATCAAGATCGATCCCACGGGGAGCAAGATGCTGATGGGATTTGCCGGGCTGGCAGGGCAATACATCGCAGTGGATGGCGGTGGGAATGTGTATATCGCCGGTGTAGTTACTCCGCCTTTAGGTCCCACGTTGACTGCGCCGACGTTTACACCGGGAGCGTTTCAGACATCCGAGCCGACTGGCTTGTGCGGTGGAGATTTTAACGCCATTCCCTGTCCTTACGAATATGTCGCCAAGGTGGATCCGACGGGAACCATGATCATTTACCTGACCGGGCTCAACGGGACGTATGGCGCAACGCCGGCGGGCATTGCAGTGGACGCAAGCGGCAATGCGATTGTAGCGGGCACAACTTACTCACCAGATTTTCCCGTCACGGCCGATGCCTTCGAAAGTCTCTATGCGCCGGTTATTCCTCCGCCGCAACCCTTCGTGTATCCGGGTCCCCATTATATTCCGCCGCCGGCCACGGGCTTCGCCGCGAAGCTGAATGCCACAGGGTCGGGGTTGGTATGGTCGACGTTTTTTGGCGGATCGGTGAGTGACTCGATCTTGTCGATGGGCGTGGATTCCGAGGGCGGGATTGTGCTGGCGGGGATGGCGGGATCGAGCGATTTGCCGGGACTTGCCGGTGTACCGGCGGGATGCCTTCCGTCGGCGATCCAGAAGCTTTCATTCGCGGCGCGGCTGACGCCCGATGCAACCAGCGCGTCGCCGTCGCAATTGTTTTACGGGCAGTCCGTTTATGTTTATGGTCCCGCACTCAACTTAACCGGACCGATCGCCGTGGCCAGTTCGGCCGTGGGAAGCATTGCCGCGCTTGGCAACAGTGGGTCCATCACGGCCGCGGATCTATTCGCGTCGAGCCGGTTGGCTTGTTTGACTGACCCGGCGGACAACTTTCAGATTTCGAGCGTCGCGCCGGGGCAGGATCTTACGTTGTTCGGATCGGTGCTGGCGCCCGCGGGAGGATTCAACGCGACCATCGATGGATTGGCCGCGCCGATTCTTTACGCGTCGGATGAACAAGTGAACGTGCAAGTGCCGACCCAGATCGCCGGAGGGACGAACGTGCAAATGAAGGTGACGAATCAGACCACGACACCGCCGTTAGACGAAACTCGAACGCTCGCGGTGGTGGCTCAGCAGCCGAGCGTGTTTCTAACGGACGAAGCGCTGGGCGGAGTTACGTCGCCTTGTTACGGGCCAGACGGATCAGCACCCGGGGCAGTGGCGCTGAATGCGGATGGGTCGTTGAACTCCGCGAGTAACCCAGCGGCGGCGGGTTCCACGGTCACGATTTTTTTGAATGGCGTGGCTCCTGGGGCGGCGGTGACGGGATCGGCTAACGACAATCCAGCGAAGTTTACGGCGAGTTCGGAGGCGCACGAAGGAGCGCTAGCGGTGAGTTTTCAAATCCCGCAGGGAAATGCTCAAGCGCCGACGCCTGGGGTTACGCTGACGGCGTTGCAGGCGGGCGGAGTCGCGGTGCGGGAGAATGTGGTCGCGGTTTGCACTCACTGACCGGGGAGGTGAGACACGTCGCGATTGTTTTCGTTGCAAATAAATTCCAGGAGTTCGGTGTCGGTCAAAAGATGAACCACCTGGTTGACCGTCCAAGGCCTGGAGTAGGCTTTGGGATCGTCGATGGTGATCTCAAGATTCATGTGGCCGAAATCCTTGCGATGGAAACGCTCGATCACATGCAAGGCGTCGGTGGACGGCTTGCCTAGCTGATCGAGCCAGGCTTTGCCGTTGAATCCGCGCGAATCGACCACCAGCGTGTCGCCGTCCCATTTGCCGGTCGAGTAACCCATCCAAGTGGGATTGGCGTCCGGCGCGAGTTGGCGGCCATCGAGAAATACCTGACGCCAGAGATTGAACGCTTCATAGACGATCACGATGTAGCCGGGCGTTTGAACGATTTTCCAGGGCGCGGGCGCCGCGTCGATCTTTGGCACGCCCTGCGGGAGGCAGTTCGCGTCGGGATCTTCCTTGGAATGCGAGCCGTCGGTGCGCTGGTCGTACAACGTCTTGGCCCAGGGCAGAAAGGGCACGTCGCCGGGCTTAAGGTCAACGGCGATGTCGCGCAAGTACCGGTTGACGTCGGGCTCCCAGATGCCCGACAGATCCGGATGGCCATCGCGGCTTCGTGGCGCGGGAGCGGAAAGATTCACTTTGCCATCGGCAGTTCGCGGGATGCCTTTCGAAGGGAGATTCGTCCATTGCGCGGCGAGGGGCCAAGCAAGCAGAAGAGCCGCGGCGATATAAACGCGAATTCGTGAATTCATAAACGAAGCCGACTAGCGGGCTGAACAAGGGCGAGGATGCCAGCGCGAGGCGTCCGGTTCCTTCTTAAAATTAGTGCTGGTGACGAAAGGCTCCTGCAAGTAGAGCGGATCCTCAACGATGGTGGTCACGACAAACCAGACCTGTCCCAAGCGTTCGGTGAACAGGTCGAACTCTTCTTTAACTACGGCGTTCGCGCTGACTGGGAATCCGTTCTTGCGAAGGTAGCCGGCCAGTAAATGCGTGGTGACGGCCTCTAGCGCGCGGCCTTGGGATCCTTCGCGGGTGGCGCCGAATCCGGGTCGCGGCGTGCCGATCCCGCGCTCGGGTTGTTCCCACTGTGCCGCGGAAAATCCCTGGCGTGAGGGCGCGAGGTTGTCCGGAGGCTTGGCGTTGAAGTTCAGCAGACGCGTTTGCATTCCGGTATCGGTTTCGATCTTGAGGGTGGAATCGTCCTGCCACGTAATGTGCAGGCGGCCTGGGAGTCGCATGATGGCGGCGGCTCCATAAGCTTTGCAGACGTCGCCGGAGGTTTCGTCCTTAGCGGGGTCCCACGCGTTGCCCACTCGGCCGCCCTCGGGAGTGAAGGGGATGCCGGCGAAATCGCCTTTGGCGGGAGTTACCATGCGCCAGCGCCAGTCCTCAGAAACAACGGAGACCCAATAACCTGTCAAATCGATGGGCGCGGCTTCTCGCGGAGAAAGCTTTGGTGTTGCTGGGCGCGGAGGTTGCGCGAACACGGGCGCTATAGCGATTGCAATCGCGGCGAATTTCTCGAGCATTCGAAATCGCATGTTCATTTCTTGCCAGTGAGGCTCTTATAAATGGCCTCGACGAACGCGTCGGCGGATTGCGGGTCGTACTGGGTATCGTAGTCGCGAGTGGGCCTGGCGGCCTTCACCTGATCGAGCGTTTTGTCTTTACCGATCAAGTCGCGCACGCGATCGCGAACAATGGTGACCATGTTACGGAACTCCACCACGTCGGCCTCATCGCACAAGCGGCCACGGCCGGGAATTACGTAGGTGCCGGCTTCCTCGTATTTCAAGGGCACGGTGATCCTAAGAATTTGGTTGAGGGCATCGATGAGCCCCTGGATGCTACCGCCTTGTTCCACACGAATCACGGGGTAGCGGCCAGGGGTGAATACGTCGCCAGAGGCCAGCACGTCGGAGCGGCGAAAATGTACGATGCTGTCGCCGTCGGTTACTGCATCGGGAAGGTGAGAAACGATGACGGCTTCGCCGTTGAACGAGAAATCCTTGGTGGGCCGGAAGTACTCGTCGTTGGGCCACAGAGCGTCCGGAATGCGAGGCTGCTGGTGGCTCAGGCGATCGAGCACGTTTTCATAGGCGACGATGCGGGGTTCCTGCCTGGGCGCGAGGCCACTGAGTCGAGGCAGAGCGTCATTCGCGCCGATGTGGTTCGGATCGGCGTTGGTGTTCACCACCCACATGACGGGTTTGTCGGCGAGTTTTTTCAGCGCAGCGGCCACCTTGGGCGCCATGGCTTCGGTGCCGGTGTCCACCACCAGGATTCCATCGTCGCCCACTTGGGCCGCAATGTTGCCGTTGGCGGTGACCAGCATGTAGACGTTGCCCTGCACCTTCAGGACGCCGACTTCATCCGCGGGCGGGGGCGCGGGCGCGCCGGACTGGCAGTATCCGCAAACGGCGACAAGGGCGGTGAGCAGGATTAGCGCGGGTTCACGTTGCATTCGAAAAGTCCCAGGCAGCGGCAATAACGTTCGCACTTGGCGGGCGGCTTGTAATCTTTGAGTTTTTCCTGGTACTCGGGATAAAGCGTTTCCTTGCCGCCGCGCGTTGCTTCAAACGGCAAGCCGTAATAGTTGGCGAATTCGTGCAGAAACGGATTTTGGCCGGGCAAAAAGTTGGGCACCGTGCCTTCGGGTTTGGGCACTTCCGGTTCGTACTCGCAGCCGTAAGGTTGGAGGTGCTGGCCTGGATCGAGATACCAGTTGGTGCTGCGCACCAGCGGCTCTTCGAGAAATACAGGATCTTCAGTGATGGTGACGACGGTCAAGACGTCGCCGTGCCGGAGCCAGTGTTCGGTGATGATGGCGCGATCGCTGCGCGGCAGGGCGTTGCGGCGAAGATAGTTGGTCTTCAGGTGTGTGGTGGTAATGGTGAGCATGTTGCCCTCCCACTTGGCCGTAGAGAAGCCTTGCCAGGTATGAGCGGCGTAGTCGGGCGGATGAGGCCGGTCGTCGATATAAATGGTTCGCTCGTTGTCGTAGGCCAATGTGTGGCTGTGGAAGGCGACCGTGCGTTGCGTGCGCGGATCGATATCGCGCCAGATGCGCAAATTGCCGAGGCTGCGAAATCCGTAGTCGGGCGAGTGCGGCCGGCACTGGTACTCTTCGACGACCGAGATGCGGTCGGCATCGTAGCTATCGGCCTGCATGCGAGCGGCGTCGTTAATGGGGAACTCGGTATAGTCGCCCAGTTCGGCGCCGGGCCCGCGCTCGACCGGGTCTTCGTGATAAAAAGGCGCCCATTCGCCGGAAAAGTCCACCTGCGCGCAGGCGGGAAAGGCCGCGAGCAACAGCGGGACCAGCCAGACTACCAGCCAGACGATGAATGGTCCCTTTCGAACGGAGCTGTGCATGAAAATGAATCGCCTCCGGCGCGATGTTTCGGCTTCAGGCCGTCACCGATTATACATCGACGGGCCGTCAATACTGAGCTCGTCGTCCGCCAGCAGGCGGCTGAAAAAAGCCAAGAACCGCTCGCTCACGCGCGCGGCTCAGAGAATGGCGAGTGCTTGTTCGCAGCAGCCTGCCCAGCAGGCGGCGTGAGGATTTCGGAGCGAGGCTACTTCTTGGCCGCGGCCGCTTCCTTGATAGCCTTGAGATGCGGAAGGTCATGATCTTCCTCGTGACAAGCGGCTTCATACAGCATGCCTTTGTTACGCCGGAAGGGAAATGCGATGGTCCAAGGCCGCGTGTACACCACAGGATCGGTGACGGTGGCCTGGTAGCGAATATCCGGACCATCGAGCGTGAATCGCTCCACCACGTGTTCGGCGTGGCTGACAATCTCGCCCACTTCGTTGAGCCAAGTTTTGCCGTTGAGGTTGGTGGTGTCCACCACCAGCGTGTCGCCTTCCCAGTGGCCAACTGAATCGCCCTGCCATAAGCGGATGTTGTCTGGAAGGTGCGGGCGTTCGCGCAAACTCACGATGCGCCACGCGATGCGCTCGTGGAAAATGACGAGGTAATCGGATGTTTGAAGGATGTAAAAGGACGTTGGAACGTACATGGAGCGCGGAACGCCGGCGGGGAAGCAGTGCGCGGTGGGATCGTCGTAACCGCGTGCGGGCCCGTTGCGGTCGGCCCTTTCAGCAACGGCCCACGGCCGCATGGGAAGAGTCAAGTCCGGCGGATCGATGACGACGCCTCGCCCGGGTGGCGTGAGGCCGTTGCCGGCATGTTTTTCCAGGCCGAAATTCGCACCTCCGCCGTCGGGCACATAATAACCCTGCAAGTCCGGCTTGCCATCGGGCTTACGGCGAATGTTGGCCGCGGCGGCTGGCGGAGAGGCGGGGGCACGCGTAACGGAGGCAGCGGCCGTCGTTGGGGGCGGAGTAGCATTGCCTGGATACCACGTTCGCTCGTCGCGCGTGAACGCTCCGTTGGCCTCTTCGGTTTCAGCCTGACAAACGTATTCGAAAAGCCTGTCCCGATCCGTTCGCCGGTGCAAAGGGAGGCGAATGGTCCACGGCTTGGTGAAGACCTTCGAATCGTCGATGGTGGCCTCGTATTGAATGGTGTCGGGGTCGGTCATGCGGTAGCGCTCCACCACATGAAGCGCATCGCTGTGAAAGTCGCCGGCCAGGTCGAACCAGGTTTTGTCGTTGTTGTTGGCGACGTCGACCACCAGCGTGTCGCCGTCCCAGTGGCCACGCGAGTCGCCCATCCAGAAGGTGTCGTCGGCCTCCGGGTGCGGACTGCCATCGGTGTAGATCAGTCGATAATCCAGCGACCATTCGAATGCCATCGCGAGAACCTGGGGTGTCTGGAAGATCTGGAACGGAAAATCGAGATACATGATTCGGGGAACACCGGGCATGTAGCACAGCGAGAGCGGATCGGCCTTCTGCCGGGTTTGAAAGTTCTCGGCTTTCTTCGCCGCGACCGAGGGCTGATAGGGGATTTCGCCGCCGGCTATGACAGACCGGCCAGCCAACATGTTGTAACTGGCTGCGTGATCCTGAAGATCGGCTGCCGCGGTGCTGGACGCCTGCCAGATCCCTTCGAGGTTTGGCTTGCCGCCGGCCGTGCGCGGCAGACCGGGCGGGGAAGTGGGAGGGGCGGCGAGTGAAATCGTCAGAGAAAACACGGCGATGGTGACAAACTGGTGAGTGCGCATGGGGGAGATACCTCCGAGGCAGGACTTCACGGACCCGCCGAGCGGCCAAAACCGGAGTATAACTGTTCCACTAGTCCAGCCTCAACATCCGGTGCTGGCGGCTCCTGTGCTCGATGCCTGCGGCGCCTGCTAGCGCGGCGGGGAAGGAGGACCTTCGGTTTCCACTTGACATCCAAGTGAAGTTGCGGCAAAATCTCCACTAGAATGGCAAGTGAAGATAAGGCGCGCGTCCAGGTGCTGCAAGGCACGCTCGACCTGATGATCCTGCGCACTCTCGCCAGCCTGGGCTCGCGGCACGCCTATGGCATCGCGGCACGCATCCAACAGGTGTCCGAAGATCTGCTCAATCTAAATCAAGGTACGCTATATCCCGCCCTGGTCCGTCTGGAACAGCAAGGCTGGATTAAAGGCTCGTGGGCGAAAACCGAGAACAACCGCGAAGCCAAATATTATTCGATTACCAGGACCGGGCGAAAGGCGCTGGGACAGGAGACCGAGAACTGGCGACGCGTGGCGGGAGTGGTGGAGAAACTTCTTCGCGAGGAAGGCTGAGGGGATGCGCCGGTTTTTTGCCAGGCTCTGGAATTTGCTGTGGCCCGCCCGCGCCGAGCGCGAGATGTCGCGCGAAATCGAGGCGCACCTGGACCTGCTCGAAGACGAGTTTGAGAGACGCGGCATGCCGCGAAAGGATGCTCGACTGGCCGCTCTCCGCGCGTACGGTGGCGTCGAACAGGCCAAAGAGCTGCACCGCGGCGAGCGCTCCTTTCTGGCGGTCGAACAGACCCTGAGGGATTTCCGGCACGCCTTCCGCGGCCTCGGCCACAACCCCGGCTTCACTTTGGTTGCGGTGCTTACGCTGGCTCTCGGCATTGGCGTCAACACAGCGTTATTCACAACCTACGACGCGGTGGCCTTGAAACCGCTTCCCGTGGCCGATCCCGACAGCGTGGTGCGGATCGAGCGCTGGTTTGAAAGCGGCAGCCGGGGCAATGTCCAGTATGCTTTTTCGCAGCCTGAATACGATTCCCTCCGCGACGGCAACCGCGTCTTCTCCAGCCTGGTGGCGTCCAGCTGGCCGGTTCGAGCGGCGGCCTCGGTTCCGTCCGGGACGATGCTCGGGCAACTGGTTTCGGCCGACTATTTCTCCGCGCTCGGAATCGCCACCGAATTCGGGCGCACCTTCCTACCCGAGGAGGGGCGCGGCAGCCCCGTGATCGTGCTGAGCCACTCCGCCTGGCAGCGCTATTTTCTCTCGGACCCGGGGATCCTAGAACGGGCCATTACTGTAAATGGCACGGCATTCACCGTCATCGGTGTGACGCCCGAGGCATTCACCGGCACATTAGACGTTCCGCAGGCACCCGACTTCTGGGCGCCGCTCGCGATGCAGGCTCGGCTTATTCCGCGGCACAACTGGCGGCAGGAGCCAGCTGAACCAGTGCTCCAGCTTCTCGGGCGGCTCAAGCCAGCCTGGTCCCGCCAGCAAGCGACGGCTGACGTCAACCTGGTGGTGCGGCGATTCGACGCGCAATATCCGCAGCAGGATCGCACCCGGAGTGTCACGCTGCAGAGCACCGCGCTTTTCGGGAACACCGAGGATCCACGCTTCCAGGCGATGGTAGCGGGCGTGATGTTTGTAGTGGGGCTGGTGCTGCTGGCGGCGTGCGCCAACATCGCAAATATGCTGCTGGCGCGAGGCGCGTCGCGGCAGCGCGAAATCAGTATCCGAATGGCGCTGGGGGCGGGCCGCGGACGAGTTGTCCGCCAACTGCTGGCTGAAAGTCTCCTGCTGGCCCTACTGGGCGGTATCGCCGGCCTGGCCGTCTCCGTCTGTTCCACCGGACCCCTGCGGCGGATCGCCGAACAGACGGTAAGCTCTTTAGGTTTGGGCATTACGCTGCGCCTCGACCTGAGTCCCGATAGCCGGGTTTTCGGCTACGTACTGCTGTTGTCGCTGGCCACCGGTATCCTCTTCGGGCTTTCGCCCGCGTTGCAGTTCACGCGAACGGACCTCAATTCGTCCCTCAGGGACGAGGGCACCGCATTTGGGCCCAGGCTCAGCCACTCACGTCTGCGCAGTCTGCTGATAGCCGGGCAGGTGACCGTATCCATGATGCTGCTTATCATCGCCGGCTTCCTGGCGCGCGGCCTGCTGCGGTCACGCACCGTCGATCCGGGTTTCGAAACCCGCCGCGTATACGTGTTGTCCGGCGACTTCGCCAACGATCCGCGTTTGGTAGACCGTCTTCGCGAATTGCCCGGGGTGCGCGCTGCCACGCTGGGCGAGCGGCCTCTTACCGCCACCTGGACCCCGCCCATCGTCGCCGGAGGACCGCTTCACACGCTGGCCGGGCGGACGCTGGTAAGCGGCGCGTCCGAGACCTATTTCGAGACCCTGGGGATAGCCCTGCGGCGCGGCCGTACTTTTACCAGGCCGGAGATCGATCGACAGGCGCCAGTGGCGGTAATCAGCGAATCGACCGCGCACTTCTTCTGGCCGGGTTCCGATCCCATCGGGCAGCGTTTCTCGCTGGACCTGCATTTCGACGGCAAATTCACCAGCTTTGAGGTAATCGGCCTTGTTAAGGACGTTCGCTTCGCCAACCTCACGCGCCTCGACCCCGCCCATGTTTACCTGCCCATCGACGACCCGAACAACGGCATTTTGATGCGCCTGGATGGCGACCCGCGGCACGCGCTCGCGGCAGTGCGCTCGACTGTCGAGACGTTCGATGGCAAACTGGCTCCGGGCGTGTCGCTAGTCAGCCTGGAGGATGGTCCAGTCCGGCTGCAACGGATGATGTCAGCAGCCTCCGCAATGTTCGCCTGTACTCTGGCTGGCTTGGCGCTGTTGCTGGCTGGAGTGGGCGTCTACGGCGTGATGGCCTACCTGGTGAGTCGGCGCGTGAAGGAGATCGGCATCCGTATGGCATTGGGCGCTTCGCAAACAGCGGTGCTGCGCGCGGTTGTCCTCGATGGTCTGCGTCCGGTTGTGGCCGGGATGGTGCTCGGCATCTTGCTGGCTGCCGGAATCTCAGGGCTGCTGCACACGCTGCTCGCGTTTCCCGGTTCGGCCGACTTTACTTATGGGGTGCCCTTCTACGATCCGGCGACCTTCCTCGGTCTGGCTGCGTTCGTGTTTGGAGTCGCCGCGATTGCGAGCTCCGTTCCCGCGCGCCGCGCCGTTCGCGTGGATCCCATGGTGGCGCTGCGTCACGATTGATCGCGAACGATCCGAAGTTGCTTTTGTTAGACTGCGGAGCAATGATCGTCGGCCGTTCGGATCGCCCGCTCTCGTATCTTTCGCCCAAAGCAGCCATCCAACGCAGCCCGATCCACGGCCGCGGACTGTTCACGCTGGGTAAGTTTAGCAGCGGTGAGATCGTTTGCGTGAAGGGCGGCTACGCCTTCACTCGTGCGGCGCTGGCCGAGATTGAGCAGGTGCTAGGGCCGGCGGAAATTCAAAATCGCCGACGATCTGTTCATCGGACCGCGCGACTACGCTATGACGTGCCGCTGCGGAGCGTCGTGTTGCCGAGGAACGATTACGGGAAAAGACTGGCAAAGGCCGGATCTGCAGCGAAAATATCGGGGAAACTTCTCCTGGTACCTGCAGCAAAAAATCCAGCGAGCCGGGACGGGGGAAGGTCGCGAGTCGTAGCCCGATGCATGATCTTCAGCGCGAGTTCGGACAAATCGACATTTACCTCTTTGATCAACTGCTCCGGGGACGGATCGCGCCAGGGATGCGGATCTGCGACGCAGGCTGTGGCTACGGGCGTAATCTGGTTTATCTTCTGCAGGAAGGTTACGAGGTTTTCGGAGTGGATGCCGATCCACGCGCGGTGGAAGCTGTGCGTCAGATGGCTCGGTCGCTCGCGCCCGCGCTCCCGCGGGACAATTTTCGAGTGGAGGCCGTCGAAGCTATGTCTTTCGCCGATGCGTTTGCCGACGTCGCGATCAGCAGCGCGGTCCTGCATTTCGCGCGCGACGACGCACATTTTGAGGCGATGCTGCGCGGCACGTGGCGCATCTTGAAACCGGGCGGACTGTTCTTCTGCCGCTTGGCGTCGTCAATCGGAATCGCAGACCAAGTGAAGCGCATAGTGGGCCGCCGATTCCTGCTGCCCGATGGCTCCGAACGCTATCTCGTCGACGAAGCTCTACTCGTAGCCATGACCAATCAGTTAGGCGGGCAATTGGCCGACCCATTGAAGACGACCGTCGTTCAAAACCAACGCTCGATGACGACGTGGGTGGTGCGAAAAAGTTGATCCGCTTGCTCACGCGCGCGGTTCAGTATAGGCGTCGTTCAGAGACCTTTTTTGCCGAGAAAATCGATCAGATCCACCACGCGCATCGAATAGCCCCACTCGTTGTCGTACCAGGAAATGACGTGGACCAGGTTTCCGTCCAACACCTTGGTCATGCCCGCGTCGACGATGGAGCTGTTGGGATTGTGCAGCATGTCGGTTGAAACCACCGGATCCTCGGTGTAGGCCAAAATGCCCTTGAGCGGGCCGTTGGCGGCGTCTTCGAGCGCCTTGTTCACTTCTTCGGCCGAGGTGTTCTTGGTCGTCAGCACCACCAGGTCCACCACAGAAACATCGGGCGTGGGCACGCGCATGGCATAACCGTCCAGCTTGCCCTTCAACTCCGGCATCACCAGCGCGATGGCTTTGGCTGCGCCGGTGGTGGTGGGAATCATATTCAGCGCGGCGGCGCGGGCGCGGCGCAGATCCTTGTGTGGAAAATCGAGGACGTTCTGGTCGTTCGTGTAGCTATGGATCGTGGTCATCGATCCTTTCTGGATGCCGAACTTTTCGTGCAGCACCTTCACCACCGGGGCCAGGCAATTGGTGGTGCAGGAGGCGTTCGAGATGACGTTGTCCTTGGCCGGATCGTAGGCATTTTCGTTGACGCCCAGCACGATGGTGATGTCCTCGTCTTTGGCCGGGGCCGTGATGATGACCTTCTTCACCGTGCCGTGTAAATGCTTCGCGGCGTCTTTCTTGTCGGTGAACTTGCCGGTGGATTCCACCACGATCTGGACGCCGAGCGAACTCCAATCGAGTGCGGCGGGATCTTTCTGCGCAAAAATCTTGATGCGCTTTCCCGCCACGGTGATGGAATCGGCATCGGCCGTCACCTCTTCGCCTAGCCGCCCGAGAATGGAATCGTATTTCAGCAGATGCGCCAGCGTCTTGGTGTCGGTGAGATCGTTGGCGGCGACAAAGTCAATGTTGGGATGGTGCAGGCCCGCGCGCACCACATTGCGGCCGATGCGGCCGAAACCATTAATACCTACTTTGATGGACATATCCCTCCAGGGAATTTCGTTTTGTTTGTAGTGCTGGTCGCACGTACCGGCCGCGGTGCGACTGACATGGCTTTACTTGGCCACGTTCACTTATTTGGCAACCAGCCTTATTTAGCGACCAACCTTATTTGGCAACCAACGGAGGCGCCGTGGATCCGCCGATATCGGCGTAGGCTTCCTTGACCGCCGTTACCTTGGACCCTGTGAAGGTCACAAAAGTAATCTTACCCGGTGGATCGCCATAGATCCAGTCCTCGGACTCCGTGCCGTCGTTCGACACGTTGCGTTCCTTATGGCGGGGCCGGCCGACAGCCAGCAAAACCTGGTCGCGATCCATGCCGATAATTACTTTATTCGCCTTGATGGCTTTCTGGATGGGCTCCGGGAGCTTTTCGACATAGTTGTCGGTGGCTGAGCCCTGATTGAAGTCGAGGACCGGCGCCAGAATCTTCTTGATCTCGTCGGATTTCACTCCCGGGGGCACTGGCTGGCCGAACAGAATCGCGATCGAAGTGCCGCTCGGAGCGTTCGAATTCTGCTGTTGATTGATCGGCGACATGGTCGGGCCTACGCCGATCTGCACGTGATTTTTCCAGGCGCCTTTCGGGCCTTTCATTCCATTGTTGATTTCGAGAACCAGACGCTCCTTATCGATATCGACGTGCGTGATCTGCACCAGATCGCCCACGCGCGCCGCCGGACCCAGTTGCTGTCCGATCTGCGCCCACAGCTGCTTGTCGTAATTGCCCTCGACATTGAATGGCAGCGGGTTCTTCGATCGCGGAAGATAGGCCTTCACCGTCGCGAATTCCGACATCAATCCGCGCAGCAGTTCGATGCGATCGTCCTCGTCCAACTTCTGTGCGCTCGCGAGAGGCGAGAAAGCCGGCAGAAGCAGGCCAATAAGCAAACCAATCGCGGCCGGGACCAGATGTCTCTGATGAAAAACCCGATGAAAAATCTTAGGACGCATGCGCGCCGCCTTCCTGGTGCTGGATCGGGGCTTTTAGAAGGAAGAAGAACAAGCCGATGGCGACGGCGGTGGTGAGCAAGCCGCCTTCCGGGCCGTAGGCGCCTCCACTTAACTTCTCCCCGACCTTCCAATGCATCGAGTATCCTGTAACATCCATTGTAAACCCGCTCAAGTTTACGCCGAGCAACGGCAGGGACCAGTTCCAGCCAAAGTGCAGGCCGATGGGCAGCCAAAGGTCGCCGCTGCGGATATAGGCGTAGCCTAGCACCACGCCCCACAGGATGGTGTTGAAGAGCGGAAGCGGGCCGAAATTCAGATTTTGCGAGTGGGCCAGACCGAAGAGCACTGCGACCGGAAGAATGGTGGCGAAGGGACCGATGCCCCTCACTAGAACTTGAAAGCCGTAGCCGCGAAACAGCATTTCTTCGCCAACCGCGCCGAACAGAAGGAGGATGGAGACGAACAGCAGCGACGGCCATTGCAGGCGCTGGTTCGGGACAGGCTCGAAATCGGCCAGGCGCAGCGCCAGAGGGAGCACGATCACCACCAGCGCGGCGCCAATGCCTCCCAGCATTCCAAGCGACAGATTGCGGCGCGACGCGGGGGTCCAGCCGAGGCCGATATCGGACAGATTGCCACGTTCATAGATGCGTAGCGCGAGCGTATTGGCGACTGCGGCGGCGGCAAAGGTGCCTAGCGTGGAGATCACCAAAACGGGTGTGCCAAGAAAGAGCAGGATCAGCGGAAAAGCGAAGTAGTAACCGAGGAAGGCGATGATCGCGTACACGCCGACGCGCAGCAGGACACCGATCAGTTTCTTGCGCTGTTCGACGGTCGAGACTTCGGGCGAGGGCAACAACACTCATGGTAGTTGAATCGAAAATATCACGTGAATAAGGAAATGCCAGCGATGCCGGCCGCGCCCGCCTGGATGCATTGCGCAGCGTTTTCGGTTGTGATACCGCCCAGCGCATACACCGGAAGACGGACGCTTCGAGCGGCTTGGCGAAATGCTTCCAGACCTATCGGAGTGACTGATTTCGTCGGGCTCGGGAAGACGGGGCCGTAAACGGCGAAATCGGCGCCTTCGCGCTCGGCCGCGCGCAGCTCATCGATGGTGTGACAAGAAACGCCAATCAGGAACCCAGGGGGCGCGATGCGTCGAATGGCCTCCGGGGACATCGATCCGGCGGGCAAGTGAACGCCGTGCGCGCCGCAGGCCAGTGCGACGTCGGTGCGCGTATTTACCAAGATCCTGCTTTGACGCGCAACGGCAACTGCGTCGCGAACCAGTTCGACAAGAGTCCGCGCGGAAAGCTCCTTGGCGCGGATCTGGATCATTTCGACGTTGTCACGGGCGGCGCGAGCGGCGACATCCAGCGAGTCAGTGATGCAGTACCTTTTCACAAAATACGCAGGTCGCGGCTGGGAAATTCGATAACCCAATCCTTTACGCCGCTGTATTTGTCTATCGAACTCAAGACGGTCTGCGGTGGCACTTCGACGGCAATGTCGCCAGAAAACTCGAGACGCAGGCGCTCGGGCCGTTCCACGGTGCGCAGCAAAGTGCCAGGGATCTGGTTGAATGCCGGGCGGCCGTTGCGGGGAGCCACGGAGAGCTGGTCGGGCCGGACGTACACCCAAACTTGGTCGCCAATCAAGCGGCCCGGGAAATACGGCCCGGTCAGTTCGAAATCCTGATAGCGCAAGCGGCTCGAATTGCGGCCGGGGTCGAGCGCGCGGATCTCGACCGGCAGGAGGTTGTAGAGGCCGAGCAATCGGGCCACATCCACGTTCGCCGGCTGCTCGAAAATCTCGCGTGGCGGCCCGCTCTGCACCGCGCGGCCCTCCCGCAGAACCACCATTTCGTCGGCCAACTGAAAACACTCTTCGGTATCGTGCGTGACCAGCAAGGCGGGCGTTCCAAAATCCTGGCGGACTTGCCGAAGCACCGAGTAAAACTCGGCCCGCAGCGGAGCATCCAAGCCGCGGCCAGGTTCGTCCAGCAGCAAAATGCGCGGCGCGCCGATTAATGCGCGGGCAATGGAACAACGCTGCTTTTGTCCGCCCGAAAGCTGATAGGGACGGCTTCCGGCAACTTCGGCCAGATGGAATTTTTCGAGCATCTCGTTCACTTTGCGATGCCGGCCCAGACGGGGCGCGCGTTCCACGGCAAACTCGAGATTCTGGCGCAGTGTCATGTGTGGAAACAGCGCGTAGTTTTGGAAGACATAGCCACAGTGGCGGGCGCGGGGCGCAACATGAACCCCGGCGGCGGCGTCGAAGAGGATCTGATCGTCCAGCAGGATGCGTCCTTCATCGGGGCGCACGAATCCGGCGATGGAATCGAGCGCCAGGGTTTTGCCCGCGCCGCTGGAACCAAACAGAACCGTAACTCCGGCGGTGCCGCGGAATTCCAGATCGAGGGTAAATCCGGCGGAATCCGGCCCCGGCGCGTATTGCTTGCGGATTCGGGCTTGAATCATGGCGCTGGGATCATAACGCCGTCTGGCGAGGCCCGAAGGGGTTGGAGGTGAGACGATTCGCCAGCGTGAGAATGGCAAGAGCAATGGCCGAAACGATGAGCACCAGTATGCGCGCCGCGGCGCCGTTGCCACCTTCCACCGCGTCGAAGATCGCGATGGAGACGGTTTGGGTGCGGCCAGGAATGTTGCCCGCGATCATCAACGTGACGCCGAAATCGCCTAGCGATCGGGCGAAGGCGAGCGCCGTGGCCGCTAGTATCGAGCGCCGCACCAGCGGCAGCGTGACCCGCCAGAACAGCCGCAGTTCGGTGGCGCCCAGATTGCGCGCGGCGCGTTCATAGGATCGATCGACGCTTTCGAAAGCGGCTCGCGCGGACTTCACAAGTAGCGGCGTGGAATGAAACAGCGAGGCCACTACCGCGGCTTGCCAGGTGAAGACCAGCGGCGCGCCAAACAGCCATTCGTAAAGCTGTCCGACGGGACTGACGCGGCCGAGCAGAACCAGAAGATAGTAGCCCAAGACGGTGGGAGGAAGCACCAAGGGCAGCGTGATGGCGGCGTCCAAAAGCTCTTTGCCGCGAAAGGAGCGGTTCGCCAGAGTCCACGCCAGCCATAGCCCGACGAGCAGCGCGAGGGCCGTGGAAATGGCCGACACGCGCAAGCTCAGCCACAGCGGAAACCAATCGATGGACGGGCCGGGGGGCATCAGGATATTTCATGTTAGCGCAGGGCAAACCGAAACATCCCACCGCGTTTACGTTCCGGATTTATCTACTAAGCTGGGCTGTTAACTCTTGGCCGCTTTGGCGCGCCCCTCCATCTCTTCGGAGCTGACGTCTTCGATGTGCGTGGCGATCCACCACTGATTTCCGAAGGCATCTTCGACGCCGCCGGTGCGGTCGCCGTAAGGCTGGTCGGCCGGCTCACGAACGGATTTTGCGCCCGCCTGAATGGCACGTTGATATACCGCGTCAACGTCTTCCATATAGAGATGCAGCATGGCGGGGAACTTCTTGATATCCTGGCCCTCGCCCATCATCACAATGGAATCGCCGATTTTAATCTCGGCGTGCATCACGGAGCCATCCGGACGCCTGGAGACGTGAACCTCCTTGGCATCGAAGACCTGCTTGGCGAAGTCGATCAGTTTGGCGACGCCCGTGACCACTATGTACGGGCACACCGTGTGGTAGCCCTCGGGAACGGCTTTTACTTTAGTCGTTGGCATGCAATCATTGTGCTCCCGATCGGAATGCGCCGTATTGTAAAAAATTGGACTTGGCCGGCGTCAGCCGCTTCAATCAACCAGCGGGACGTGATTGCGATGCGGCGTCTGGTGGGCCAGATAAGTGGACGGGTTGATTCCGGAGAAGGCGCGGAAATCGTGGTTGAAATGGGCCTGATCGAAGTAGCCGGAATCGAGCGCGACGGTGGCCCATTCGACGCTCTTGCGGCCGCCTATCCGATCCAGCGCCTGTTGGAATCGGCGAATACGGCAAAACACTTTGGGAGTGAATCCTGTTTCATCGCGGAAGATCTGGATGAATCGCTTGGGACTAAGGCCGATCTGATCCGTCACGCCCGCGATGGTGGTAATATGCGGCGCGGCCATGAATCGGCGCAGCCCGAAGTCAACGGCGGCGTGGCGATCGAAACCGCGCCTCAGCTCAGTCAGCAGCGTTCGCTCCATGATTTCGAATCGAGCCTGGTGCGTCGGCGCTTCCAGCAATTGATCGCGCAGGTCGACCGCGGCCGCCCGGCCCCACAGCGCGTCGAGCGAAACCGTGGCGTTACTTAACTCGCCCGCCGGCATCCGCAGGAACGGAAAAGCGCCGTTCGGTTTGAAGCAGACTCCCATAATGAAGGACTGCATCGCGGTGCCGATGACCAGATATTCCGAGTGCGCGCCCGACACGAGCGACCCGCTGAACGTCTGGCAGCGGTCCGTGTCCTCGCGGTCATAGATGCAGGAGCGGTCTTGCTCAAGATTGATGACCATCTGCATCTCGCCGGTGGGCAGAGCCCGCTCCTTGGCGTGCGGTTGCGAGTAGCCCTCATAGAGCCACAGCAGGTGCACGAACTCGGAAAGCGGCGGCCCGGGAATGTACGTCAGGTTGAGCATGCCGGCCCCTCCAGTTTCTCATTTGGAAAGGCCGGGGTGGCAGGGCCGAGTTCGACGGGAGTCGCGGAAGGGCTGCGGCTTAAGCCGCCCCAACCTCCACCTCGAGGCATTGAGAACATACCAGTTTCCTTCGCGCCATACGGTAGCGGAGAACGGCCGCTTCATGACCATATTGTTTCACACCGTTTTCCCGGCCCCGCACATTCGTCTTACCCGCCCCTCCCGCCTCTGGTATAATGTGAGATAGATGTTTGCTTTTCCTCCGCGCTTGCGGATGAAAATTACCGCTACAGCCGATTTCCGTTCGCATCGCGCCTCATGCCTTAGCCAAGCCTTTCCCGCTGTTCCAGCATGCAACTAACTCATATCTATTGCGGTCGTATTTCCCTGGAATGAGCCTGCGCCAATGAAACTGAGCGTTCAGATCACCCGCGGCATCGAGTCCTTGTTCGGCACCCGCGACGAAAATATTCGTGTGCTCGAGAGCGGCCTCCATGTCACCGCCAGCCTGATGAACGATTCGCTCGAGATCGAGGGCGCCGAGCCGGACGTGATTCGAGCCGCCAGCATTTTAGAAGATTATGTCGCTTTGGTTAAAGAGGGCCAGAGCTTCCCCAACGGCGATTTGAACAGCTACCTGCGCGTGGTGACGGCCGATCCCGAGGTCACCCTCCGCAGTCTGGTTCACAGCGGACGGCAGCGCAATTTCGGCAAGAAGACGCTGGCGCCCAAGACCGTCAATCAGCGCCGCTACGTGGACGCCATCGAGCGTAACGACCTGGTGTTCGGCGTCGGCCCGGCGGGTACCGGCAAAACATATTTGGCCGTTGCCATGGCCGTATCGGCGCTGCTCAACAAACGCGTGTCGCGCATCGTGCTGACCCGGCCCGCGGTGGAAGCCGGCGAGCGCCTGGGATTTTTGCCCGGCAATTTACAGGAAAAAGTGGATCCGTATCTGCGCCCGCTCTACGACGCCCTGTACGACATGCTGGACGCCGATAAGGTGGAGAAGCTGCTGGAGCGCGCGGTGATCGAAGTGGCGCCCATCGCGTTCATGCGCGGCCGCACGTTGAACGATAGTTTCATCATTTTGGATGAAGCGCAAAACAGCACCGCCGAACAAATGAAAATGGTGCTCACGCGCCAAGGTTTCAATTCGAAAATGGTGGTCACAGGCGACCTGACGCAGGTGGATCTGCCTACCGGGAAACGCAGCGGATTGAGCGACGCCGTGGAAGTGCTGCGCGGCATCGAAGGAATCAGCTTTGTATATTTCGATGAACGCGATGTCGTTCGCCATGCGCTGGTGCAAAAGATCGTAAAAGCTTATGAGCGGCACCAGGAAGCCACCGGCGGCCGGCAGCTCGCCCTGAGATTGACTGAGACGTCACTAACTGAAACGCCGCTCACTGAATCGGCTGAGACCGCGCCATCGCCAGAGAGTGCGGCGCGGGCCGGTCACCCGCTCCCCGTCGCGCCAGCGGAAAACCGCGAGATCCCACTGGTCTAATATCCAGCCATGCCGACTGAGTGCACAGCGCGGGACGCGCTCATTGGGCGAAGAAAACAATCGCGGCCCGCTGCGTTGTGCGCGGTGTTTACGAGAGAGCAGACTACTCTGCTATTTCATTCGCCCACGCCGGGCCTTGCGCGGAGACTCGCCCGCACGTTTGCCAAGCGCCTGGAATCGGAAGTGACGCTGGGGCGCCCATTCACTTGTCTGATCGCGGGCGATCCCCAGTTGCGCCGGCTGAACCGCGACTTTCGCCAGAAGGATTACGCCACCGACGTGCTGTCGTTTCCCTCCAGGCAGAACCTGGGGTTCCTCGGCGACATTGCGATTTCGTTCCAGCATGCCGAGCGTCAGGCAGCCGAATACGGCCATGGCGTCGGACAAGAGATCGAGATTCTGATGCTGCACGGGGTGTTGCATCTGCTCGGCATGGACCACGAAAAGGACCGCGGCCAAATGGCGCGAGCCGAGAACAAATGGCGGGCCCGGTTCGGATTGCCGCGCGGTTTGATCAGGCGGGTGTCCGAATGACGTGGTTTGCGGTGGTAGCGACTATCGTTTGGGCGGTGCTGCTGTGCCTGATCACGGTGGTTCAAATCCTCTACATGGAGTCGCTGCGGCTGCGCTCGCGCGATCTGCCCGCGCTCCAATTCTTCAAGGAATCCCTGGAGGATCGCATTGGCGTCACGGGCGACGACGGGGTGCTCGCGTTTTCACTGATCAAACACACGCTGCTGTTGCTGCTGGGCGTCTGTTTTCTCGCGACGCGCGGCGACACCGATCCCGCGCAACACTCCGGGCAGGCCTGGCAGAATCTGTTCGAAGCCGCGCTCTTCGCCTGGCTTACCATGCTGATCTCGACCTATGTGTTGGCCCAAATGCTGTACCGCAAAACCAGCGGACGCTGGCTGCTGCCATTCGCGCCCATTCTGCGCCTATGCGTTCTGCTGGTGAAGCCGTTGACCGCGATTCTGGCCTTCTTCCAATCGCTGGTGGAATTGTCCGAGCCGGCAAAAACCAGCGAAGAAGGGCCGGGCCCCTCCGGCGACATCGAAGCGCTCATCTCGGCCGGCGAAGAAGAGGGCATCATCGAAAAAGACGACCGTAGGCTGATCGAATCCGTGGTTGCTTTCGGCGACAAGACGGTCCGCGAAGTGATGACACCGCGTCCCAAGATGGTGGCCATCGAAGCCAACCGGTCGCTCGAGGATTTGCGCGAGTTGGTGATTCACGAACAATACTCGCGGATTCCGGTGTATGAGCGGGCCATCGACAACATCATCGGTTTCGTGCATGTGCGCGACATGTTCGAGCTGGACGAAGCGGCCCGCCGCGGCCGCCGTGTCAAAGAACTCACGCGTCCCATCCGCCTGGTTCCGGAAACCAAGCCGGTGAACGATTTGCTGCGAGAGATGCAGCAGGATGGAGCGCACATGGCTATCGTGATCGACGAGTACGGCAACACCGCCGGCCTGGCAACCATGGAAGACATGGTGGAGGAAATTCTGGGCGAGATTCACGATGAGCACGAGCCTGAGCGCGACGTGCTGAAGCAGCCCGACGGAAGTTTTGTGGTGTCGGGCAGCCTGGACTTGGACCGTTTGCACGATCTGCTGGAGTTCCGGCCGCCGGAAGAAACCGAGTCCACTACCATCGGGGGCCTGGTTACCGAATGGCTGGGGCATGTGCCGCATATCGGCGAGGTGATTGAACGCGACGGCATCCGGCTGGAAGTTCTGGCTGGGGACGAGTTGAAGGTGGAGCAGGTGCGAGTCTCGAAAGTGGCGCACGAAACCGTGCCCGAGACGCATTCATGAGCGAGTTCCGCTCCGGCTTTGCTTCCATAATTGGCCGCCCCAACGCCGGCAAATCGACCCTGCTGAACGCCCTTATCGGCGAAAAACTAGCCATCGTCTCCGACAAACCGCAGACCACGCGCACCACCATTCAAGGCGTGGTGAATGCGCCGGGGGCTCAGATCGTTTTCATCGACACGCCGGGCATTCACAAATCCACCAGCCTGTTCAACAAGCGCATGATGGATACCGTGCGGGCCGCACTCGAAGATCGCGACGTGCTGCTGTACGTAGCGGACGCGACGGCGCCCTTGTCCGCTGAAGATAGCGACGCCGTTTCTGTTCTGAAGAACTTGTCGACCCCGGTCCTCCTGCTGGCCAATAAAATCGATCGTGTGCAAGACAAGCGCAAGCTCCTGCCGTTCCTCGATCAATTCAAGGCGATTCGCGAATTCGACGAATACATCCCGGTATCGGCCACCACGGGGGAAGGTCTGGATCGAGTGCGCGAAGCGATTATCGCGCGGCTGCCGGAAGGTCCCGCGTATTTTCCCACCGACCATTTGACCGATCAGCCCGAGCGATTCCTCGCGGCCGAACTGATCCGCGAACAAATCCTGCGCCACACGCGACAGGAGGTGCCTCACTCGGTGGCCGTGCTGATCGAACGTTGGGAGGAATCGGCGAAAATCACGAAAATCGCCGCCACCATCTACGTGGAACGCGACGGCCAAAAGGCCATTGTCATCGGAGCGGGCGGCGCCGCGCTAAAGAAAATCGGAACGCTCGCGCGTTACGAAATCGAAAAGATGCTGGGGCACAAGGTCTTTCTGGAGCTGTTCGTCAAAGTCCAAAAGGATTGGCGCGAAAACCCTGAATTTCTGAATGCCATTGACTGGCGATCCATGCGCGGAGGAGAATTAAGCTCGGACGAGAATTGAACTCGGACGAGGTCCTGTTTGCTAATGCGACTAATATCTATCACGATTTTGTTTGTTCTAATGCTCACGCCCTTGTTGGCTCAAAAGGACAAGACGGCGGTTTCCGACGATGTCATTGTGGATCAGGTCAAGGTGAAGATCGCGGACGATTCCGAAATCGGCGGCCAAGCGATTCAGGTGGATGCCCACAACGGAGTGGTGGTGCTCACCGGCAAAGTCACCAACGATAAGTTCAGATCCAAAGCGGAAAAGGTGGCCAAGAAAGTAAAGGGCGTTACCGCTGTGGACAACAAGCTGGTTATTAGCCCCGAATAAGCCCCTGGCCGGTCTTTTGACACACGAAAGTCCTTGACTAACGGACGCTTTTACTTTTCTTGACACTTCGTGGGTAACCGCCGTAAGGTCTTGTTCGCCCAGTTCATAGATGCGGGGATCGATGAAAGTGTGGCTAAGCCGGGTTGCTGTCGTGCTGTGCAGCGCGGGCTTTGGTGCGCAGGTGAGGGCGCAGGCTCCCGCGGCGCTCAAGTCTGTGGTCGGCGAAATCACCTCTATCGATGACGCAAATAAACAAATCAAGCTGAAAGGCGACGACGGCGTCGCGTATACCATCATCCTCGGCGACGCTACCTCGTTTCTGCGGGTCGCTCCCGGCGAGAAGGATCTGAAGAAGGCCAGCAAAATTGCATTCTCCGACGTGATGGTAGGCGACCGCGCGTTGGCGTTGGAGAAGGACAGCACCGTTCCAGCTCGCGCGGTGGTCATCATGACCAAGGGCGATCTGGCCCAGAAGCATGAGCAGGATCGCGCGGATTGGCAGAAGCGCGGGATCGTGGGCGTAGTCGCGAGTCTTGACGGGGCGTCGAAGCAGGTAACCATCACGACCCGCGGGCGGGACCCGAAAACAGTCACCATCGACGCCTCCGCCGCCAGTTTCCGGCGCTACTCGCCCGATTCGATCAAATTCGACGACGCCAAGCCAAGCGCCTTCGCCGATCTGCAAGTCGGCGACACCTTGCGCGCGCTGGGCAACAAGAACGAAGACGGAACGCATCTGAAGGCCGAGGAAGTAGTGTCGGGAGCTTTCGAAACCATTGCGGGGACGGTGGATTCGGTCGATGCGGCAGCCAACGAGGTTCACATCACCAACCTGCAGACCAAGAAGCCCGTGGTAGTGCGAATCAATCCAGATTCGCTCGTGCGGCGGCTGGATCCGATGGTCGCGACAATGCTGGCGCGAAGGCTGCGCCCCGATGCGGCGGGTGGCGGACCAACAGTGCCGGCCGGAGGTAGACCGTCCGCGGACGGAAATGCCGCAGGCACGAACCCGGGCAACCCAGGCAATGCGGCTGCACCTGGCGGGGATCAAGGTGGACCAGGCGGATTTCGCGGCGGGCCGGGCGGCGCGGGCGGTGGTGGCCGCTTCGGCGGCGGTACGGGTGGCGACCTGCAGCAGATCCTCGACAAGGCGCCGCACTTATCGCTTTCGGAGTTAAAAAAAGGCGATGCTGTAATCGTTTCCAGCTCCAAAGGCCCCAACGATTCTTCGATTACGGCCTTCTCTTTTGTCGCGGGTGTCGAGCCATTTCTGGCAGCGGCTCCGCGCACCGCCGGACAAGTAAACCTAGGGTCCTGGAATCTCGACGTCGGCGGTGGCGGCGGCCCGGAGGAATGATCCTGGCAGCTGGCTGCACGGCGTTCGCCCAATAATAAACACATTCAATGAAACCTCTACTGTTACTTCTGTTGCTGCTGCTGACTTTGCTGCCGGCCACGTACGCCCAAGCTCCCGGGAATGTACACGGCGTTGTCACCGACGAATCCGGAGCGCTGGTGCCGCACGCCAACGTCACGGTGTCCAATGCCGCTGGTCCGGTGAAAACGGCAACGTCGGGTGACGATGGCAACTATTCCATCTCGGGTCTGGCGCCGGGAAAATATACGGTTCAAGCGGCGTCGCCCGGGCTGCAACAGGCCAAGCCCTTCGCCGTCGATCTAACAGGGGCGCCCAACGTTACCGCCGACCTGCAGTTGCAAGTGGTCGCCGAAAAGCAGGAAGTTACCGTGCAGGAAAACGCCGGACCACAAGTCAGCGTGGATCCTTCTCAAAATGCGGGCGCGCTGGTGCTGCGCGGCGCCGATTTGCAGGCGCTCTCGGACGATCCCGACGATCTGCAAGCTGATTTGGAAGCGCTGGCGGGCCCATCCGCGGGACCGAGCGGCGGCCAGATTTACATCGACGGATTTACCGGCGGCACGCTGCCGTCCAAAGATTCCATCCGCGAAATTCGCATCAACCAGAATCCGTTTTCGCCCGAATACGACAAGCTGGGCTACGGACGCATCGAGATTCTCACCAAGCCGGGCACCGACAAGCTGCATGGCAATGTCTTCGCCGATATCGGCGACGGCATCTGGGACGCGCGCAATCCTTTTGCCGCGCAGAAAGCGCCCTTTCTGCAGCGCAATTTCGGCGGTTCCCTGAGCGGAGCGTTGGGAAAGAAGGCATCGTTCTTCCTGGATGTTCAGGATCGCGACATCAACAACGGAAACATCATCAATGGCTTCCAGGTGGACCCCAACACCTTCCTGCCCGTTCCGTTCAACAGCGTCTTTTCCGCGCCACAGAACCGTTTCCGCATCAGCCCCCGCATCGATTACCAGCTCAACGACAACAACACCCTAACCTTCCGCTACGGCTACACGCGCAACGATCTGGAAGATCAGGGCGCCGGGAACCTCAGCCTGCTATCCCGCGCGGTCCACACGCTCGATACCGACCACACGTTGCAGATCATCGAAACGGCGGTCATCAATTCCAAGGTCATTAACGAAACGCGCTTTCAGATCTATCACACCGAAGAGGACCAGATGGCCAACAGCCTTCTGCCCAGCATTACCGTGGCCGGAGCGTTCAACGGCGGCGGCGCACAGGTGGGCCGCACCACAGACACCGAAAATCACTACGAGCTGCAGAACTACACCACGGTGAATAGCGGCTCCCACACCTGGAAGTTCGGCGTGCGCACGCGCGCCGTCACTATCAACAATTTTTCGCCGCAAAACTTTGGCGGATCGTACGATTTCAACCCCGGCGGGATCGGCGGCTTGAACTGCGAAATCGCCAGTCCCGATCCGGCCGATTGCGCGACGCTCAGCTCCATCCAGCTCTATAGCGACACGCTGCAATTCATGGCCGCATCGCCGCTCACGGGTGCGGCGCTCGCCTCCGCGCTCCAGCAGCATGGGCTCGGACCTTCGCAATTCAGCATCACCACGGGAATCGCCCTGGCGAACGTCAATATGGTGGACGTCGGCGCGTTCGTGGGTGACGACTGGCGCGTGAAACCCAATCTCACGCTCAGCCTGGGCTTGCGCTTCGAAACCCAGACCGATATTCACGATTGGCACGATTGGGCGCCGCGCATCGGCTTCGCCTGGGCGCCCGGCCAAAACAAGAACAACCCGCGCCCCAAAACCGTGTTCCGCGGCGGATTCGGCATGTTCTACGACCGCGTCAGCGAACAGAACATCGAAACCGCCGAACGCTACGGATTTTTGCAGCAACAGTATGTGATTCCGCAGAGCGCCGCGAATCCGATTCCCTTCGAACCCAATATTGCCGGGCTCCCGACGGGCCTCCAACTGCTGGCGCCGCACACCCTCCAATTGCTCGATTCCAACCTGCACGCCCCCTACATTTTGCAAGAGGCGTTCACCGTGGAGCGCCAGTTGCCCAAGAACACCACCATTTCGGAATCCTACGTGAATTCTCATGGATTGCACGAGCTGCGGTCGGCTGATATCAACGCGCCGCTGCCCGGCTCTTATACGGGGCCCGGTACCGGGATCTTTCCACTCTACGCGGAGTATCAAACGAATCCGGTCTTGCTGATGGAGTCGAGCGGGTTGTATAACCAGTGGCAGTTGATCACCAACGTCCGCACGCAGTTGAGCCAGCGGGTGTCGCTGAACGGCTACTACCAGTACGGACGCACCTACAGCAATACCGACGGTATCGGGACGCTGTCGGCCAATCCCTACAGCATGCAGGGCGAGTATGGGCCCTCTTTCAACGACGAACGCAATCGTGTGTTCGTGGGCGGCAACATCGCCACGTGGTGGGGCATCACGGCATCGCCGTTTTTCACTGGCAACACCGGCGCGCCGTTTAACATCATCACGGGCACGGATCCTTTCGGAACTGACCTGACCGGGACGCTGTTTCCTGCGCGCCCGGGGATCTCGCCCACTCCCACGCCGTACAAAATCGATGGCCTGTATCTGGATCCCAATCCTTACGTCAACGGCGTTCTGAAACCGGGCGAAACGATCCTGCCGCGCAATTTCGGCCGCAGTCCGGGCAATATCAGCTTGAATTTCCGGCTGGCCAAGACGTTCGGCTTCGGCGGATCGCGCGAGGCATCGGCCCGCAACAATCAGGGCAACTTCCCAGGCGGCGGTAATCCCGGTGGCGGAGGCGGCGGGCGCGGCGGTTTCGGTGGCGGAGGGGGCGGCGGTTTCGGTGGTGGACCGGGCGGCGGTCCGGGCGGCTTCTTCCGTGGCTTCGGCGGCGGATCTACTGGCCAGCGCTATAACCTGACCATCTCGGTCCAAGCGCGCAACCTGCTCAACCACGTGAATCCCGGTCCCATCAACGGGATCGTGACCACGCCTTTGTTCGGCGAACCGAATACGCTGGCGGGCGGCGTTGGCGCCTTCGCGCAAAGCGGCCTGAACCGCCGCATCGATCTGCAAGCGCGATTCACGTTCTGACGTGGCGCACGCACTCGTGCGTGTCGTGTTGCCGCTCATGGCGACACAATAGATGCGTTAAACTGAATCGAAACCATGGCGATCAGCAAGGATTTGCTCGATATTCTGGTCTGTCCGCTGGACAAAGCGGAACTGGAGATGAAGCCGGACCAGAGCGGTTTGAAATGCGTCCAGTGCAAGCGCGTGTACCCGATACGCGACGACATTCCCGTCATGCTGATCGACGAAGCGAAGGTCGAGGAGTAAGTCGCAAGCTCAGATGACCAATGTGCTAGACCGCTTGCCATCCGGCGCCCGGATGGCGATCATCCGTTTGCGGTCGCTGGGCGATTGCGTGTTGACCACGCCCGCCATTTCGCTGCTGAAACAGGCGCGGCCGGACTTGCGAGTAGCGATCGTGGTGGAGGATCGTTTCGCGCCGGTGTTCGCTCTTAATCCCGACGTCGATCAAATTCTCGGGCCGAACGCCGCGAGCGTCGGACGGTTTCGGCCGCACCTGGCGCTCAACTTTCACGGCGGCGCCACGAGCGTGCGCCTGATGCTGGCCGCGGCCTCCGGACTCCGCGCCGGATTCGGCCATTTCCGCTTTCAACCGATGTATAACGTGCGCATCCCGCGCGCCCAGGAAATTCTGGAAATAGATCGCAAGGTTCACACCGCGGAACATCTCGCCTCCGCTATGTTTTATCTGGGCGTACCCCAATCCGAAATCCCGCGCGCTCGGTTGTTTGCGGAGCCCAACGCTCGGACCCGTCCTTATGCCGTACTGCATCCCTTCGCGTCGCAGGCCGACAAGACCTGGCAGGCGGGAAACTTCCTGGCCGCCGCAAAACACCTGGATGCCGAGCTCGGATTGGAACCCGTATTTATTGCGGGCTCCAATGAAGATCTATCGCCCTTCGGCGAATATCCTTGCTTTCAAGGCGCGCCGCTCGAAGAAGTAAAATCGCTGCTCGCGGGCGCGGCGATCTTCGTCGGAAACGATAGCGGACCCGCTCACATCGCCGCTGCCTTCGGCCGTCCGGTGGTGGCGCTGTTCGGCTCGTCCGATGTCGACAACTGGCGTCCCTGGCGCACCGAGAACGCGGTACTGAGCAGCCCCGTTGGAATCCACGCCGTCGAAGTATCGGGAGTTGTCAGCGCCATCGACAATCTTGTTCCGCTGTCCGCTCCCCATCCATCCACATGAGAGAATTCCGGCGCCTCCTCCATTACGTCCGGCCTTACTCCGCGCCGTTGTTGTTTTCGGTGCTGTTGATGGCTCTGGTGGGCGCAACGCAAGGGCTCACGGCCCTCCTGATCGCGCCGGTTTTCGACCGCGTGTTGAATCCCGCTTCGGCCGACACCTTGGTGCCGTTGTTTACCATCCCGGTTTTTCACCACACGGTTTATCTGCAGGATTTCCTGCCAGCGTCCATTCACAACGTATGGACCATGGTGGCCGTCGCCATCGTCGCCACTTTCTTCATCAAAGGCGCGTCCGATTACTTCGGGAATTTTTTCATCAATTTTGTCGGCTTCTCGGCCGTCACCGATTTGCGCCAGACCGTGTTCGACAAAGTGCTGCGGCAGGACGCCAGCTTCTTCGAATCCAATTCCACCGGACGCCTGATGTCGTCCATCATGAACGACATCGAAAAGATTCAGGTTGCCACCTCGCACATGCTGGCCGATTGGATGCGCCAAACTTTCACCGTCGTCGCGCTGCTCTGTGTTGTGCTTCAGAAAGACTGGCGGCTCGCCCTGGTCAGCCTCACGCTGCTGCCCTTCGTTCTGGTCCCCACGCAGCGCATCGGACGCCGTATCCGCCGGATCACCCGGCTGGCGCAGGACGAAGCGGCGAATCTGAATCAAATCCTGCAGGAGACCATCAGCGGGCATCAGGTGGTGAAGTCGTTTGGGGCCGAGGACGTGGAGTCCAATCGATTCGCTTTGGCGGCGGCGAAATTCAAATCGAGCAATCTCCGCTACACCGCCCAGCAAGCGCTCTCGTCGCCGCTCATCGAATGTTTCGGCGCTCTCACCATCGTCGGCCTGCTCAGCTTCGCCCGCATCCAGATCAAGAGCGGGATGTTGACCGCCGGCGAGTTCACCAGTTTCGTGATCGCGCTGCTGATGCTCTATGAGCCCGTAAAGCGCCTCACCGGCATTCACAACATCTTCCAACAAGCCCTGGGAGCGTCGCAAAAAGTATTCGAGTACCTGGATCGCGATCAGCAGATCGTCGAAAAACCCAATGCCGCGAGGCTGGGCAAATTCCAGCACGCGGTGGTGTTGGATCAGGTCGATTTCCATTACCCGAGCGCTCCCAACGGATTCGCCCTGCGCGGCGTTTGCCTGGAGGTGGGCGCCGGTGAGGTGGTGGCGCTGGTGGGCCCGAGCGGCGGAGGAAAGACCACGCTCGCCAACCTGGTTCCGCGCTTCTACGATGTCACCGACGGCTCCATCCGTATCGACGGCGCCGATGTTCGCGACCTCCAGATCGCCTCGCTTCGCAACCTGATTGGTACCGTCGCTCAGGAGACGTTCCTGTTCAACGACACGGTGGCCAACAACATCCGCTACGGACGCCCCAAGGCCAAGGACGACGAGGTGCGCGAGGCGGCACGCAACGCCCTGGCCGAAGAGTTCATCGAGCGGATGAACGAGGGATATGAGACCGTCATTGGCGAGCGCGGCGCCAAACTGAGTGGGGGACAGCGGCAGCGGCTGGCCATCGCGCGGGCGCTGCTCAAAAACGCGCCTATCCTGATTCTGGACGAAGCCACGTCCCACCTGGACACCGAATCGGAAGTGCTGGTGCAACGGGCGCTCCAGACGCTGATGAGCAATCGCACCGTGATCGTGATCGCGCACCGTCTTTCCACCATCCGCCGGGCCGACAAAATCGTGGTCATGGATCGAGGCCGCATTTCGGAGGTCGGAACGCACGAAGAGCTGATCAACCACGGCGGCATCTACCAACGGCTTCACGAATTGCAATTTCTATCGGACCCGTTAGTGAACCCATGAGCGAAAAATGAGCCTGCCGATTCGGAGCATGACCGGCTTCGCCCGCGTCCAGAAAACCACCGGCCATGGCGACATCGTCGTCAGCCTGAAGAGCGTCAACCATCGCGGCCTGGATCTGCATTTCCATTTGGGCGCCGAACTGGATTCGGTGGAGCACGCCATGCGTGCCTCGCTCAAACGAAGCATTCTTCGCGGCCACGTGGATGTGCGATGTTCCGTGCTGCGGCCGTCCGACGGCGCCTCGGGTGGCCTGAATCTGCCGCTTTTTCGCTCTTATGTAGCGGCTTTTCGCCAGGCGTCGGCCGAAGAAGGGATCGAGGCGCAGCCCGATCTGAATCGGATTCTCTCGCTGCCGGGAATTCTCAGCGCCTCTGAGCCCTCGGCGCCCGATCCAACCGTTGAAAAGGCCATGCTCGCGGCGCTCGAAGAAGCGGTTGAAGCGCTGAACCAGTTTCGAGAGCGCGAAGGCGCGGAACTGGCCGCATTTATCCGCGAGCAGAACGCATCTATTCGGAGCGGCTCCGAAGAAATGCAACGCATCCGCTCGGGTGCGATTCCCGCCTTCCACAAACGCCTGCGCGAACGGCTGCAGGAGCTGCTGGGCAATACAACCATCGATCCGCAGCGCCTGGCGCAGGAAGCCGCGCTGCTAGCCGACCGGGGCGATATCGGCGAAGAAATCTCGCGGCTGCAAATTCATTCCCGGCACCTGGATGAGATTCTGGACGCTGGCGGCGAAGTCGGTAAGCGCCTCGATTTTTTGCTGCAAGAGTTGAATCGCGAAACCAACACGGTCCTCTCGAAGACCAGCGGGCTCGGCGACTTGGGCCTTCGAATCACGGAACTGGCGCTCGCTTCCAAAGCCGCCATCGAGAAAATCCGCGAACAGGCGCTCAACCTCGAATGATACCCCAGAATGATACCCCAGAATGATACCCCAGAATGATAACCCCAGAATGATCAGCGTCTTTATCATCTCGGCGCCTTCGGGTTCAGGCAAGTCAACCCTGGTGCACCGGCTCCTGAACACGGTGCCCAACCTGCACTTTTCCATCTCTTACACCACGCGCCCGCCCCGCTCCAGCGAGACCAACGGTGTCGACTATATCTTCGTCAGCCGTAAGGACTTCGAGGATCGTCTGGCGCGCGGCGAGTTCCTCGAATACGCCGAGGTTTTCGGTAACTACTACGGTACTAATCGGGAGGCGTTCGACTCGGCCGTGCGCGAGGGCAAGGACCTGGTACTCGACATCGACATCCAGGGTGCGAGACAATTGAGAGTAGCGATACCGCAGGCGATCACCATATTTGTGTTGCCGCCTTCCAAGCAGATTATGGAGCAGCGGCTTCGTTCGCGCTCGCAGGACAGCGAGGAAGTAATTCAGCGCCGGCTAGAGGGTGCTGCCAAAGAAGTAAAGAACTACACGCACTACGACTTTGTCCTCATCAATCGGGACATTGAGAAAGCCTCGGCGCGGCTGGTGAATATCGTTGAAGCAGAACGGTTGCGCCGGGATCGGATGGAAGAGGAAGTTAGGCCGATTCTCGACAGTTTCGATGATGATGAAGACAATGACGACGCAAAAGAGGAATGAGGAAATAAGCCATGGCTGAGAGAATGAGAAACAACGCGATGTATGCGATCCCCGATGACAGCGAGCAGAGCACCTACCGCTTCATCATCGTGGCCGCCAAGCGCGCGCGGCAACTGCAGAATGGCGCCCGTCCATTTCTTCCCACCACGTCGAAGAAGCCGACTGTCACGTCGATGGAAGAGGTGCGGCGCGGCTTGGTGAAATATACCGATTCGCTGCGCGTGGTGCCTGAGGAATTGGTCCCGCAGGAGTAACCGAGAGACGAACGACATGAACGTCGTGCTGGGCGTGGGTGGTGGCATCGCCGCCTACAAATCCGCGGAGCTGGCCAGAGCGCTAATGGAGCGCGGCATGCGCGTCCAGGTAGTGATGACCGACGCCGCCCGCGAGTTCATCACGCCGCTCACGTTTGCAAGTCTCACCGGCCACAAAGTAATCACCGGCCTGTTTGCATCCGGAAGTTCTGACGAGACGCTTTCAAGCGCCGTCGAGCACATCGCCGTCGCGCAGGATAACGAAGTGCTGGTAATCGCACCGGCCACGGCCGATTTATTGGCCCGCCTGGCGCACGGCCTTGCCGACGATTTCCTGACCACCATGTACCTGGCGTTCACGGGCCGCGTGGTATTGGCTCCCGCGATGAATAACAACATGTGGACGCATCCGGCGACGCAGGAAAACATGGCCGTGTTGCGCAAACGCGGGCACATCGTCGTCGAGCCGGAAGAAGGCTTGCTCGCCTGTGGCACCACCGGCCCTGGACGTCTGGCTGAACCTGAAAAAATCGCCGAGGTGGTTGTTAATTTAGGGGCTGGTCTAAACCTCCATTCGCGCGATCTGGAGGGCGAGACCGTTCTCATCACCGCCGGGCCCACGCAGGAACCGCTCGATCCGGTGCGCTTCATTTCCAACCGGTCCAGCGGCAAGATGGGTTACGCGCTGGCCCAAGCGGCGTCCGATCGCGGCGCGCAAGTGATCCTGGTATCTGGACCGGTGGAACTCGCGGAGCCGCGCGGAGTGCGCGTGGTTCACGTTCACACGGCTCTGGAAATGCACGATGCCGTGATGGCGCATTTGAGCGAAGCCGGCATCATCGTGAAGGCGGCCGCGGTGGCCGACTATCATCTCGCGCAGGTGCCGCGTCACAAGATCAAGAAAACTGCGATGCGCATGTCTCTCGATTTAGATCCGACGCCCGACATTTTGGCTGAATTAGGCCGCAAAAAAGGCGACCGGCTGCTGATCGGATTCGCGGCCGAAACCGAGAACCTGATCGAGAGCGCTCGCCAGAAGCTCGAATCGAAGAACTGCGACATGGTGGTTGCCAACCTGGTCAACCAGGAAGCCACTGGTTTTGAAGCGGACGAGAACGAAGTGGTGTTGGTGTTGAGCACCGGCGAAACCATTCCGCTCTCGCGGGCGCCCAAGCGCCAGATCGCCGATCGCATTTTCGATCAAGTGCTGAAGCTTCGCCTGGCTCTTCACGCCGCGCAATGACAAAGGATCAGCTCCGACAACGCCTGGAGTTCTATCAAGACTTGGGCGTCAAAACGATCTACCGCCGGTCAGCCGCATTGCCAAAAGCCAATAGCCAACAGCCAACCGCAGCTCCCCAGCTTCCAACCCTCGAACCGGCGGAGGATTCCCTTCTTAAAATCCTCGCCGACATGGGCGACTGCAAGCGCTGCCGCCTGCACGAAGGCCGCAATAAGATCGTCTTCGGATCGGGAAATGAACAATCGAGACTCGTGTTCGTCGGCGAAGGTCCCGGCGCCGATGAAGATCAGCAGGGCTTGCCGTTCGTCGGTCGTGCCGGCCAATTGCTCACGCAGATGATCGAAGGCACTGCCGCGAAGGAAGGCATCCAGATTAAGCGCGCCGATGTTTACATCTGCAACGTCGTGAAGTGCCGTCCGCCGGAGAACCGCACGCCGGAACCCGACGAAATGGAAATCTGCGGCCAATTCTTGTATCGCCAGCTTCAGGCCATCAAACCGAAAGCCATCTGCGCCCTTGGTGGAACGGCCGCCAAAGCGCTGCTCGGCGCTAAGGATGGCGCTGGCGTGACGCGCCTGCGCGGAAAATGGCACACCTGGCGTGACATTCAGATGATGGTCACATACCATCCGTCGTATTTGTTGAGGCCCTACAATCAGAACGCGAAGAAGGAAGCGTGGGAGGATCTGAAGAAGGTCCTGCACTATGTCTACGACTGAGCGCCGCCGCGGCCATGGGACAGGCCTGTTCATCACATTTGAAGGGCCCGACGGCAGCGGCAAGAGCACGCAGGCTCGCTTGCTGGCCGAGCGCTTGCGCCAAGCGGGGCGAGAGGTGCTCGAAAGCGTCGAACCGGGCGGCACGCCGATCGGCCAACAGATCCGGCGCATTCTGCTCGATCCCGCCAATAAAGAATTGGCCGCAACCGCCGAGTTGCTCCTGATGTTTGCCGCACGCGCGCAAAATGTCGAGCAGTGGATTTTGCCGGCGCTCCATCAAGGCAACATTGTCGTGTCGGACCGCTTCACGGATTCTTCGATCGCCTATCAAGGCTCGGGACGCGGACTGGGATGGGAAACCGTGTACCAGCTAGATCGAATCGCGTGCAAGGGGCTGGTGCCGGATTTGACCATTTGCATTGACATCGACACTGAAACCGGATTGGCGCGAGCATTGGCGCGGGAAAGCGCCGCGGCTCCAGAGCTACGTTTCGAAGAGCAGGCTATCGAGTTTCATCACCTGGTCCGCGACGCTTACCACGAGCTAGCCCGTCGCGATCCGCAGCGCTTTCGTTTGATTGACGGACGCGGCACGCCGGACGCGGTCGCCGAAAAGGTGTCACATGAATTCGATGCGTTCGTTGCGGGCCGAAAACTCGATTAGCTTCTCCAGCCGCTTGAGCCGCGTCTCTTCCTTCTTCGCGCTGGCCACCCATCCGGCGGTCACGCGGCGGTACCCCGGAGGAAACTTCTCGTAGTTTGTCCAAGCGGCGCGCTGCTTGCGAAACTTCAGTTCCAAGGCTTTCGGCAATGCCACGGGCATCGGCGGCACTTCGCATCGATCGCCGGAGTGGTAGGCTGCCAGTCCCGCCGGCATCATCTTGCCCTCGGTAATCAAGCGCTCCACGCGGGCGAGATTCGATTTCGACCAAGCGCTCTTTGCCTTCCGCGGCGTGAAGCGGAACGCGTAGCATTCTTCGTCCAGCTTCTTTTTCATGCCGTCCACCCAACCGAAACAAAGCGCCTCTTCCACGGCATGATCGTAGGAGACGGTCTGTTTACCGGAAGCCTTCTTGTAAAAGACCAGCCAAGTCTCTTCGTATCGCGCGAAGTTCCTCGCCAGCCACTGCCGCCATTCGGCGCGATCCTTGGCGAAAACTTTCTCCATCAGCTCACCAGCTTCATCGCGTCGATGTGGTCCACCTCGACCACCAGGTCGCCCTTGGGATCCACTTTGAACGCCGGAGTAAACTTCGCACCCCAAACGATTTCGTCGTGGCGATAGGAATAGCGCGAGTGAACAACCTGGCTGAAGGTGTCGTCGAATCCCTGGATAAGAACCAATAGCTCTCCGGCGAGCTTGGCCAGATCTTCGCTGCTCTTTCCAAAGAACGGGCTCGCCTCATCGATCGGATGCACGATGGTCCACGTCAGCGCGAAGAAATAGATATGCGGACGCTCGAGCGGAAGATCGATGAAGTTCCGCCGCGGCGTTCCGTCGCTCGTGTCCACCGTCATCCATAGAACCCGCGCCTCCATGTCCATCAGAGTATTGGTGCGCGCGTTCGCGACGCGAAATTGCAGGCTGGTTCCGTCCTGGTAGGGAGCCATGATCGCTTTCTTGCTGTAGACGATGCGCGCCGAGGGGCGGGAGAATCGGCCGTAAAGCAGCCCAGTGGCGATGGCGAAGAGCATCAATCCAGTGGCCGCTTCGAGCGATGAGACCGCATTGGCCCAGGGGCCCTCTGGATAAACATTGCCGTATCCGACCGTGGTCAAGGTATGAACACTAAAGAAGAACGCGTTCGCCAAGGGGCCCATGTCGGACTCCAGTCCCTTCAGGTACTCGATCCCGATGGCCATGTACAGACTCGCGAAGATCATGTTGACACACAGAAATCCCGCCAGCACGATCAGAAGGAAGCGCGGCCAGGTGGTGTCGATCATCATGAGGTACGGATTGGCGTCGCGCCAGCGCAATCCCTTGCGCTTGACGTTGAACGAGCCGTCAGCGTTAATGGTCCGGCGTAGGGCGCCGCTGAACTGAGTGGTTAAACCTGGGTCGAAGGATTCCTTCTTCATAGGAATTACCCCAGAATAACCCAGGCCGGGCGTGGATTGAAGAAAACTCGGGAACCGCGGCTAGCGCAGCAGGCCCATTTTGTCGAGCGGCCAGTAAATGAACACGGCCTTGCCGTAGATGTAGCTGCGCGGGACCATGCCCCAGGCGCGGCTGTCGTTGGACGAACTGCGGTGATCGCCCAGGACGAAATACTCGCCTTGCGGAATCGCGCGCTCGGACATGGAACTTTGATCGCGAAACTCGGGTGGCACGTAATTTTCCACCAGCGCCTGCCCGTTCACGATGACCTTGCCGTCGACAACTTCCACTCGGTCGCCCGGCATTCCAATGACGCGCTTGATGTAGCTTTTCGTTGGGTCGCCCGGAAACCAGAAGACCACCGTGTCGCCGCGATCGATGTTGCCGAAGTGGAAGCGGTAGACGAACTTGTTGATGAAGATGCGCTCCTGATCGTCGAGCGTGGGCATCATGCTGGTGCCCTCCACCTTCACCGGCTGGTAGATGAACAGGATGACGAAGATGGCCAGAACCACCGAGATCATTAGGTCGCGCGCCCAATGCGCCACCGAGCCCAAAACCGAGCGCTTGGGCGTACTCACACTCGGAGCCGCGTCCATGGCGGGAGGCGTTTCTTGCTGGTCCATCCCAATACCATTTTCACACCCGCATGCACTGCCAGGCAAGCCGAACAATGGTATATAGTAGACCTTTGAAGGAAAAAACATTCATGCGCTGGCCAGTTCTTGCGATTCTGATGGCTGCCGCGGTGCCCGCCTTCTCCGCCGATGCGAGCAAGCTACCCGGCGGTACCTGGGCGTCGATCACGCAATTGCCGGATATGAACGGCGTCTGGGAAATGACTTTTGGCGGCCGCCGCGCTGCCCAATCCAGCGCCACCCGAGGCGCCGGAGACTTTGGCCCTCCCCAGCAGTTCGTGCTCACGCCCGCCTACGCGGCCATGCAGAAGGATTACATGGCCAATCCTCCGCACGATTCGCCGATGGCGAACTGCGTGCCGCCCGGAATGCCGGGAATCATGACCCAGCCGTATCCCATCGAGATCCTGTACACGCCGGGGATGGTTACCGTAATCGCTGAGGCCTTTATGCAAGTGCGCCACATCTACACCGATGGCCGGGCGCATCCCGACGATCCCGATCTCACCTACAACGGCAACTCGATCGGCCACTGGGAGGGCGACACCTTGGTGGTTGATTCGGTCGGCTTCACCAAAGATACGCCGCTCGGAATGAACATGGGGGTGAAGCACAGCGAAAAGATGCATATCGTGGAGCGCTTTCACCTGAGGGATCCGAAGACCCTCGAAATTACTACCACCATCGACGATCCGGAGGCGCTGGCGAAGCCATTGACCAGGACGACCGCTTACGCCCGCCATCCCGATTGGACCTTGGCCGAGTACATTTGCCAGCAGAATAATCGCAACTTCGTGGACGCTTCAGGCAAAGCGGGAATCAATCTCGCAGTCCCCAAAAACTAAACCGAGACATAGAATGAGAATCAATTTTATCCGGACCAGTCTTGCTACATTAGCGCTCGCGTTCTTGTTCGCCGTTACGCCCGCGGTGGCCCATCATTCCTTCGACATGTTCGACATGTCGAAGCAGATTACCATCACCGGCACCATCAAGGAATTTCAGTGGACCAATCCGCATACCTTTACCTGGATAGATGTCCCTAACGACAAAGGCGGCGTCGACACCTGGGCTATCGAGGGCATGAGCCCGAACTTTCTCGGCCGGCGCGGCTGGACCAAGCACACCTTGAATCCCGGCGACAAAGTGACCGTCACCATTTATCCGTTGAAAGAAGGCAAACTGGGTGGGACGTTCTTGCACTGCACTTTGCCGGACGGTAAAGAGATGGTGATGTTCGACGTACCGCGGCCTCCGGGTAGCCCGGCGAAATAGCGCGCTTTACTTGGTCGCGCGGTTTCTCGCCAGCAGCACTGATCCCAGGCCGAGGATGGCGAACGCCATTCCCAAAATCCAGTACATGCTCCCGTAAATCCGCGGCTTCACTTCCTGGACCTGCGGCTGGCCGTTGTCGTCGCCCGAGCCTTGGGACTGTTGCTCCGCGAGCGCGCCGCTACCATCCACTTCCACTTTGAAGTTAGCGTTCTTGATGCGGTAAATGCTGGCCTGCGTTTTTGGCTCCGTCCCGGCAAGTTCCAGATCGTCGCTCTTGGCGGTGACGCCATTCGGCACCACCAGGTTCGATGCGGCCTCCGGATGAATCTCCTTGTCGGTGAAAATCATGGGGCTGGCCATGGGCACCGTGTAGCTCAGATCGAAGCGCGTTTCGCCGGGATGGATCGGATAATCGATCTTGTAAATATTCGGATCTTTGGTCTTCAAGGCCGGCCGTTGGATGGGCATGCCGCCCGCGGGATTCACTGTGACGCCGATCGGCCCTGTGACGTCAGGTGGGACATAGAAGCGCACGGAGCCGTTGACCGGATCGTTGAACGTGACATCGGGCGCGCCCTGGTACAGCAATCCCTCGCTGACGGTCATTTCCTTGTCGCCCGGCTGGAGCACGATGAAGTGCTGGGTTTCCTTGGCGGTGCCGGCTTTATTGGTAGAGGCATACACCGGAATCTGAACGCCCGTGGACGGCATGCCGGGCGGCACCATTTTGTTGTATTGAACGCCCTGGAAAATCGCTTGGATCAGCCGCGGGCCGGAGGCGTCGTTATTGTCGAAACTGAACTTGCCCTGCGCGTCGGATTTCGTGGTGCCGAGATTTTGCATCCCAGCCTGCGTGGGCTGGATCAGCATTACCAGCGTGTTGGGCTCCGGTTTGCCCGTGGTTCCGTTGACGATGACGCCGTCGACGGTTGCGAAAGCGGGCGACATAGCCATCAAAAAGCAGAGGATGGTTCGCATCACGCCATGGCCTTTCCGCATTCGCCGCAGAATTTTAGAGGTTGTGGAAACTTGGCCCCGCAGTGGGGGCACTTATCGGAGACTTTGGCGGCGGCAGGTTGGGGGCGAGGAGGCATGGCCGGCGCGGCAGGCTGCACTGCATCGATCTCCGCCATCACTTTCGCCAGTTCGCGCTGAAGATCGAGCTTGGTCTTTTGATAGTCGGCGTCGGATAATTTGCCCAGCCGAAATTCAAATTGCAGATCGCGAAGATTTTCGTAAATTTGGGCCTTGCGCTCGTCCAGGTGCGCGGTGGGCGAAACCGCCGGGGCCTCTGGCACATCCTGGGAACGGACAAAGAGCGTGAACAGAAGGGTCCCCACCACCAAAACAACGGCTGCGGATAGGACCATCAATCGAGCTTTTCCACTTCTTTCTCGATTTGATCGTGATAGCGATCCAACAGAGGATCGTGCGCGGGCGGTCCGGCGGCGGCGACCGTAGCTTCTTTACGGCGCAACTTGCGGATGACGAACACCACCAGCAGCAGCCCCAAAGCCGCGGCACTGTAAGAGAGAAGCGAGCCGATGATTCCAGGCCGGATCGCGACTACATCGGGTCCCATCTGTTGTGAGAACGACGCCAGAATGGCTTCATCCGACATCCCGGCCTGCTCCATTTGGAGGATCTTTTTCTTGTTCTCCCAGCAGGTGCGGCAAGGATAAGGGTCCATGCGGCAAGCCATATTGGTCTTGCAGCCGCACGGACAGTTCAGCTTGGTTGCGATGCGATTCACCGCCGGGCTTTCGAGCTCTTCGGCGGATTGGGCAAAACAGACTTGTGCCAACCAGCCACCCGCCAACAAGCTAATGGCCAGCCAGCTAATTTTCAACTGCCGCATGTTTCTCGGCAACTCCTACTACTTGCGTCCGGGCATAAGACAAACGAACTTTATTGGGGATCAGGCAGACGATGGTCCCGAACGCGAGCACCCAAAATCCGATCCAGATCCACGACACCAGCGGAAACACGTACGCCTGGATCACGGCGCGACGGTTGTCGGCCGAAAGTCCGGCGAAGTTGATGTAGAAATCCTCGTTCAGGCGTCTGCGAATAGACACTTCCGAGGTCGGCTGCTGGCTGGCCTTGTAGAGACGGCGTTCGGGGTAGAGCGTGCCCAGGGATGTTCCGCCACGGGATACGTCCGCCGCCAGCCTCTGCCAGGCGTACGTGTCGTTCTCGCCCGACTCGATGTTGGCCACGCGCACGTTATACTTGCCGATTTCGAAATTGCCGCCCGTCGGCACTTCCTTGGTGACGTCCTGATTGAACGCCGCGCCCGTGTAGCCGATAAACATGAACACGATGCCCATGTGCACCAGATATCCGCCGTAGCGCCGCGTATTGCGATGCGTCAGTGTGATGGCCGCCGGGATCAGCCCGACGCCGTCCTTGGCGCGAATGGCGGAAGCGCCCTTCCAGAACTCGGTGAAGACGGTCACCGTCACGAACATGCACAATCCGAACGAGACCAGCGCATAGGGATGCTCATAGGCGCCAAAAATCCCGAGCAGCACCATCAGCGCGACTCCGCACACCGTTGGCACCAGGAACGCGCGCTTCAGACTTTCGAGCGAGCTTCTGCGCCAGGCGATCAGAGGACCCACGCCTGTCAGAAAAATCAATGCCAGACCGATCGGAATATTGATGCGATTAAAAAACGGCGCATCCACGCTGATCTTTTCGCCCGTCACGGCTTCGGAAATCACCGGGAACATGGTGCCCCATAGCACCGCGAAGCAGCTGGCCACCAGGATCAGGTTGTTAAACATGAAGCTGGATTCGCGCGAGACGACGCTTTCGAGACGCGCTTCGGACTTCAAATAATTTAAGCGCTCAAAAATCAAAATCACTGTGGCCGCGATGCCGAGGGCCAGGAAGATCACGAAATATTTGCCGATGGGCGATTGCGCGAAGGCATGCACCGAGCTGACGACGCCCGAGCGCGTCAGGAAGGTTCCGAAGATGCACAGGAAGAAGGTCCCTGAAATCAGGACCATGTTCCAGACCTTCATCATGCCCTTCTTTTCCTGCATCATCACCGAGTGCAGGAATGCCGTGGCGGTGATCCAGGGCAGCAGCGAGGCATTTTCCACCGGATCCCAGGCCCAGTATCCGCCCCAGCCGAGCACCGCGTACGCCCAGCCTTGCCCCAGCAGGATGCCCGCGCTTTGGAACAGCCATGTGACGATGGTCCAGCGCCGCGTAGTGTGAATCCAGGCATCGCCCGGTTGCCTGGTGATCAGCGAACCCATCGCAAAGGCGAACGGCACGGTGAATCCGACGTAGCCCAAGTACAGCATGGGCGGATGGATCACCATGGTCCAATACTGCAGCAGCGGATTCAGACCCTGGCCGACGCCTTCGACGATATTGCCGCGGCCGGCTTCGAGAACCCCGAAGGGGCTGAGCACAAACGCAATCAGGATCAGGAAGAATGTCTCGGTAGCCATCAAGACCGACGTTACCCACGGCATCATGTCGCGGAACTTGCGCCGGTTCATGAAGACCACGATGGCCGAATAGGTGGCCAACAGCCAGGACCACAACAGCAGCGACCCTTCCTGCCCGCCCCACCATGCCGTGAACTTGTAGACATGGGACATCGACGAATCGGTGTGTGCCGCTACATAGGCCAGGCGGAAGTCGCCCGTCTCGAGCGAGTAGATGAGCAGCGCGGACGCGACCGTCAGCAGCACCCAGACCGAATAGACCGCGCGTTGACCGCTGACGATCAGGAAGGAATTTTTCTTAAACCTGCCGGTCACCGATGCTACGACGGCGAACACGGCGAAGCAGAAGGCGAGCAGAATCGAGAGAGCGCCGATATTTTCCATTGCGAGTTTTTGTTGAGTCCTCGGAACGGAACGCGAGGAAAGTTAGGTTCGGGCTGGTGTCGCGTCCGTCTTCATTTGGGGCTTGGCTTCGTACTTGGACGCGCATTTCGCTTGTACTTTGCTGGCATGAAAGACGCCGTCCTGACCTAATCTTCCGTCGGCGAGAGCCTGCGCGTTGTCCTTAAAAGTGTCCGGCAGCGGATCGATCCCGGTGTAAACAACGGCCAGCCGCACCGGATCCTTTTGGAGCACACCGGGCGTTTGATGCAGGACAAAACTCACTGCGGCGCCATTGCGGACGATGGAGCCTTGTTCCACGTAACCGTTCACGCGAAGCTTCTCACGTTGGGCTTGCGCGCCCATCGCATTCACTTCTTTGATTTCCTTGTAGTACGTCTTGCTTTCGGTGACTCCGCCCATCGCGAGCCAAGCCAGCACGCCAATCACGATCGCCACGATGGCGCCGAATTTCCAGTACGTATTCATGATCCGCTCCCGAAACTACTAGTATACCGCTCCCTCACGGTCGCGGCTCTGAAACCCAGCCAGCCGAGCCGCGCACGTCAGTAAGCGGTTCCCAGGCCATAAGACGAATCAGATGCGACGATTCATCCGGGTTTTTAGCAATCGTTCCGCCAATCCAGTCTACACTGGATTCACTGAGGCATGAGCGGGTACCGAAGCACGATCGGCAACGTTGTCTATCACTTTGACGACATTAAGACACTGCTCGCCAAGGCGTCGCCCGGGCGTTCCGGCGATGATCTGGCCGGGATCTCGGCCGAGAGCCGGGAAGAGCGGGTGGCAGCCCAGCTAGCCCTGGGTGATATCACCCTAAAGACCTTCCTCAAAGAGCCGGTTGTCCCCTATGAATCGGATGAAGTTACGCGGTTGATCGCCGACCAGCATGATACCGGCGCGTTCGCCCCAGTTGCCCACCTTACAGTTGGCGACTTTCGCGATTGGCTGCTAAGCGATCTTGCCACCGGCGAAGTTTTGGCCGCGCTCGCGCCCGGTCTGACGCCCGAAATGGCGGCCGCGGTTTCGAAGATTATGCGGCTCCAGGATTTGGTCACCGTGGCGGCCAAAATTCGGGTGGTCACGCGGTTTCGCAACACGATCGGGCTCGCCGGGCGGCTGTCGACTCGGTTGCAGCCCAATCATCCGACCGACGATCCGAAGGGCATCGCCGCCAGTATCATCGATGGTCTCTCGTACGCGAGCGGCGACGCGGTGATCGGCATCAATCCGGTGTCGGACAATTTGGAGAGCGTCGAGACACTGCTGCGGTTGCTCGATCATGTGCGCGAATCGTATCGCATTCCAACGCAGACCTGCGTGCTCGCGCATGTCACCACCACCATGGAAGCGATGCGGCGCGGCGCGCCGGTGGATCTGGTGTTTCAATCGATCGCGGGGACCGAAGCGGCGAACGCGTCGTTCGGTGTCAACATCGCGATGTTGCGCGAAGCCCGCGACCAGGCGCTGGAATTGCGGCGCGGCACGGTTGGCGATAACGTGATGTACTTCGAAACCGGGCAGGGCAGCGCGCTATCGGCGAATGCGCATTATGGTTTGGATCAGCAGACCTGCGAGGCGCGGGCCTATGGTCTCGCTCGGCATTTCGAGCCACTGCTGGTCAATACGGTGGTCGGGTTCATCGGGCCCGAGTATCTCTACGACGGCAAGCAGATTTTGCGCGCGGGGCTGGAGGATCATTTCTGCGGCAAGCTGCTGGGGCTACCGATGGGCTGCGATATTTGCTACACCAATCACGCCGAGGCCGATCAAGATGACATGGATGCGCTTCTTACGATGCTTGGAGCGGCGGGCGTCAATTACATCATGGGCGTGCCGGGTGCCGACGACGTGATGCTGAATTATCAAAGCACGTCGTTTCATGACGCGTTGTATCTCCGCGCCGTGTTCGGACTTCGGCCCGCGCCCGAGTTCGAAGCCTGGTTTGACCAGATGCGGCCGGAGTTGCCGCGCATGGCGGGCTTGCTACTTAAGCCGTAACGAAGGCCGTAACCAAGTTAGATGAGCTGCATCTCACCAAACGGGAGGTAGTCGCCATGCGTAACGTGATTGCCATTGCCGCCTTGTTTGCGGCGTCCGGATTCGGCGCGAACTCCGACAATCCGAGCAGAGACCACAACGATGCCTTTATGCCCGGGCCAGATAACGAGACCCAAATCGCCAAACAGGTTCGCCACAAGCTGTTGACGTTGCCGTACTACAGCATCTTCGACGACCTTGCATTCCGGGTGAACGGGAGTGTTGTCACACTAGAGGGCGCGTGCCCGGGTGACCCGCCTTGGGATATCAAATCCGACGCGGAGAAGGCCGTGAAAAAGGTGCCGGGCGTCACGCAGGTAATCAATAACATCAAGGTTCTTCCGCTGTCCTCCATGGACTGGGACATCCGGCGGGCGATGGCTCGCGCGATCTACGGGGACGAGAACATCGGAACGCGCTACGGTTTTCAGGCTCTGCCCTCGATCCACATTATTGTCGAGAACGGACATGTGACCCTGGAGGGCGTGGTGGATAATCAGTTCGACGACACGGTCATCCGCACCAAGGCCAACACGGTGCCCAACGTTTTCTCCGTCACGGATAACTTGAGAGTCCTGAACCCGAGCGAGAACAAGAAGAACAAGTAGCGGCATACTGAAGGGATGCCGCGTTTGCGGGATTACACGCCGGCACGCGTGGAGTTGGGCCGCGCCGGTCCGAGCGTTCCCACGCGCGCACTGCTCGAGTTTCAGCTAGCGCACGCCCAGGCGCGCGATGCGGTTCATTTGCCCCTGGCCGTGAATTCCCTGGTGCTCGAGCTGAAGCAAAAGGGCCGGTCGTCGATCACGCTCGAGAGCGCCGCGCGCACTCGCGATGAATACCTCAAGCGCCCTGACCTGGGGCGGCGTCTCAGCGAAGAGTCGCGCGAACGGTTAACTCCGATGCGGGGGGACTTCGATGCCGTTTTCGTGATCGCCGACGGGCTTTCGGCGCTGGGGGTGCATCGTCATGCCGTCCCGCTGCTCGATCATTTGTTGCGCGATCTGGATTGGCGGATCGCCCCGGTCGCTATTGTCGAACAGGGCCGCGTTGCCATCGGCGACGAAATCGGCGAGCTGCTGGGAGCGCGAATGGTGGTGGTTCTGATCGGTGAACGTCCCGGACTCAGCTCTGCGGACAGCATGGGTGCTTATATGACCTGGCAGCCTCGGCCCGGCCGGACCGACGCGGAGCGCAACTGTATTTCGAATATTCGCGCCGAAGGATTCAGCTACGCGGCCGCCACGCACAAGCTGCTATTTCTGATGAACGAATCGCGGCGGTTGAAGCTGTCGGGCGTGCAATTGAAGGAAGCTGCACCGCTAGTTGGGAACCCGATAGTCGACACCAAATTCATTGGCCATCGCTGATAAACGGGGATCGGCGGTCCAAAGTTTCAAGCCGCCAACAATTGCAGAGGCTAAGAGGCTAACATCGATCCAGCCGACGCCACGCCCATGCAGGCTGCGGCCTTCGACGAACGCGACAACGTCTTGGTGCGGCAGGGTTACCGCTTGGGCGAATCGTGTGTAGGTAGCGAGTAGCTTCTTGCGGCCGCCTCGGTCGCCGATCAACAACTCGCCGTAAACCAGATCGTGTCCGGCCACCGCACCCCGGTCAAGAAGCCGGTCCAATTCGTCCACGAAGGGATGACGATTGGAGAGCGCTCGGATCCAGACCGAGGTGTCCACAAGGACCATTTATGCGTTCTGATGTTTCACTGCGGGCTCTTCCCGTCGGCGAGGCACATCCTGCGCATTCGGCTCGCTCCCGAGGAGGGCTCGCATGCGCTGATACGCAGCGTGGCGGACCAGCGCTTCCAGACCCAATCGAACGGTGTCTGTGTCGGTGGTAGCACCACACGCTGCCTTGGCCTCGGCGAGGAGCGCCTGATCGATATGCAGTGTCTTCTTCATATGTATAATTTTGCCATATAAGTATGGCACGGTCAAGGGTTCTAAGGGAGCGGTGCGCCTGCCGCCTTGCCAGCGCCCCGAAGATGCTGATAATAAGCCAGATCGGCACCTGTGAGCAGTTTGGTCAGAAGAATGATCTGGCCGGTGTGCTGTGAGAAGTGCTCGACAACATGCGCGATCGCTTCGAGAACCGTGACGTCGTAGCCCTGTGGAAGGATGCGTTCGGTGAGCCGAGCAGCAGGCACGGCGCGGATGATTCCGGCTGCTTCGCCGACCCTGGTCTTCAATAGTTCGGCTAGCTCGGAGGAAGATTGTCCACCGCGCGCGTCAAACTCGGTATCGCGTTGGCGATTATCGGGCAACCCAGCGACGCCCGAGCCGATCCATTGCCGCACATTCCCCGAAAGATGCAGCACCAGGTTCCCGACTGCGTTCTCGTTTTCGGAACTGCGCGTCCAGATCTGTTCGGGCCCCAGGCGCGCAATGCAATCCTGAATCCGGCCGTACAGTTGTTCCAGCTTGTCAGCCGAGAACTTCAGAAATATCTCGTCGGAGGTCACAAAACGGCACCTTAGAGCACTTCTTCGGACCAGTTCTCGAGAATCGATTTCACCTTGCCGGTGAACTGGTCGGCCAGCGCGCCATCGATCAGGCGATGATCGAAGGTAAGCGCGAGATAGGCGATGGAACGAATTGCGATGGCATCGTCCACCACTACCGGCACTTTCTCCACCGCGCCCACGCCCAGGATCGCCACCTGAGGCTGGTTGATGACCGGGGTCGCGAAGACGCTCCCGAAGGTGCCGAAATTCGTGATGGAAAATGTTCCGCCCTGCACCTCGTCGGGTTTGAGCTGGCGGGAGCGGGCGCGCGTGGACAAGTCCACGATGGAGCGCTGCAGGCCCACGACGTTCTTCTCGTCGGCGTTGCGGATCACCGGCACAATCAGGCCATTTTCGAGCGCCACCGCGATCCCGATATTGATTTCGTTGTGATAGATGATGTTCGTGCCTTCGATGGAAGCGTTGATGATGGGGTAGTGGCGAATCGCTTCCGCGGCCGCCTTGGCAACGAACGGCAAGAAGGTGAGCGAGTAGCCGTAGCGCGCCTGGAATTCGGCTTTGTTGCGCTCGCGCATCTTGGCAATCCTGGTCATGTCGGTTTTATGCACCGTGGTGACGTGCGCCGAAATGCGCTTGCTCATCACCATATGTTCGGCGATGCGCTGCCGCATCACGCTCATCGGTTCCACGCGGGCGCGCGGAGCTTCAGCGCGAGGCATCGGAGGCTGGGGAGGCGGAGCCGCGGGTACCGCCGGAGTGTACACGGTCGGAGCGGAGGGTGCCGTGGTAGCCACTGCTGTGGACGGTGCGTTGGCTTGCGCCATAGTCCGGGCTCCCTGCGCCGACATGTAGGCTTCCAGATCCTGTTTGGTGATGCGCCCACCGGCGCCGCTGCCTCGAACCTGCTTGAGATCGATGCCGTACTCACGCGCCATCTTGCGGACTAACGGCGAAAGCGGTCCGGCGGGCGATTCGGCTTCCACTACCGGCGCTGGCTCTTCTACCGGGATCGGATACGGACCAGCGGAATGGGCAACGGGTTCGGGCAAAGGCTCTGGTTTAGGGGCAGCGGGCGCAGGGGCTTTCACAGCCGGAGGCGGTGTAGGTGCAGTCTTCTGGTCTGGCGGCGCGGGCGGAGCGGCCTTCGCAGCGGCCGGAGCTGGAGCCGATGCCCCATTTCCCGCGCCTTCTTCGATCCGGCCCACCACCGTGCTGATGGCCACTGTCTTGCCCTCTTCCACCAGCACTTCCTTCAACACGCCGGCGGTAGGCGACGGAATTTCGGTGTCCACTTTATCGGTGGAAATTTCAAACAACGGCTCATCGCGATCCACGTGCTCCCCGGCCTTCTTCAGCCATTTGGTCAGGGTGCCCTCGACGATGCTTTCACCCATTTGAGGCATTACTACGTCTGTCATGAATATGTCTCCGTGTATGAAACGTCCGCTTCCGCTCCCTCATGGTCGCGGTTCAGTATCGGATTGTGGAACTGGCGCGCAAAGTGAGTCGACAACGCGGCGAGCACTTGTTCGCGGCTTGCGTCCGATCCCAGTTCCTGCATGGAAGTAACCGGTTTCGTCAGCCCACAGGGAACGATGTACTGAAAGTAGCGCAAATCGGTCGAATGATTCAACGCAAAACCGTGCGAAGTGACCCAGCGGCTGATATGCACGCCGATGGCGGCCACTTTCTTGCCATCCACCCAAACGCCAGTGCAGCCCGGAATCCTTCCGGCCGCTATACCGAACTCCGCAAGCGCGTCCATGATCGCTTGCTCCACGGCCCGAACATAGGCGACCACGTCGCGCTTCCATTCTCGCAAATCCAGGATCGGATAGCCGACGATCTGGCCTGGTCCGTGATAAGTGATGTCGCCGCCCCGGTTGGTGGGATAGAACTCGATTCCAGCGCTGCGCAACGCGTCCTCGCTCGCGAGCAAATTTTCGGCATGGCCATTGCGGCCTTGCGTGATGACGTGCGGGTGCTCGACGAACAAGAGTTGATCGGGAACCAATCCCTGCTTGCGCTGTTCGACCAAATCTTTTTGAACGGCGAGCGCCTCGGCGTAGCGCATACTCCCCAAGTCCGTTATTTCAAGGTCGCGAATCTCAGGCATTGATGGTGAGCCCGTAGACGTTGTTAAACGCCTCGCCCATCGCTTCGTACAACGTCGGATGCGCGTGAATGGTGCCCATCAGGGTCTCTACGGTAGCTTCGGCCTCCATCGCGAGCACCGCTTCCGCCACCAGTTCATACGCTTCTGGCCCGATAATGTGAACGCCCAGGATCTCGCCGTACTTCTCTTCGGCCACCACTTTTACAAAACCGTCGTGCATGCCCAGAATCGTCGCCTTGCTGTTCGCAACGAACGGGAACTTGCCGACCTTCACCGCGAATCCCTGCGCGCGCGCCTGCGCTTCAGTGAGTCCCACGCTGCCGATGCCAGGCTCGGTATATGTGCATCCCGGAATCCGATTGCGATTGATCGGCTTGGCCGGCTTGCCCGCGATGTGGGCCACCGCCACCATCCCTTCCATCGACGCGACGTGCGCCAATTGCGGCGTTCCCGCCACCACGTCGCCGATGGCATAGACGCCCGGCTCGCCGGTAAGCTGGTGCTCATCCACTTTGATGAAGCCGCGATCCAGCTCCACCTTCAACTTTTCGAGACCGATGTTTTCCGTATTCGGCTTGCGGCCAACGGCCACCAGCAGCGTTTCGGCCTCCAGGTCCTCGCGCTTGCCATTTGCGAGCGCGGCGCACAACCGGACGCCGTTTTCAGTGCGCGTGATGTTCTCGGCCTTGGCGCCGGTTTCGCAGCGGATGCCGGTTTTCTTGAAATAGCGCTCCAGTTCTTTGGAAATCTCTTCGTCTTCCACTGGAACTAATCGCGGCAGCATTTCGAGCACCGTGACTTTGGTCCCGAAACGGTTAAAGATGGACGCGAACTCCACGCCGACCGCGCCCGCGCCGATGATCAGCATGGTTTTGGGGATGATCGGAAGATCCAGGATCTCGATATTGGTGAGGATGGTCTTGGCGTCCGGCGCTAATCCGGGAAGCATGCGCGCTTCCGATCCGGTGGCGATGATGACATTCTTGGTATCGAGTGTTTGGACGCCGGTTTCCGATTTCACTTCCACCTTGAGCGGAGCGCTGGCCGAGTTAGGCTGGCTAGACCGCGGCAGGATGGTCGCATAGCCTTTCACCCAATCGATCTTGTTCTTCTTCATCAGGAACTCGACGCCCTTAGCGTGTTTCGAGACGATTTTGTTCTTGCGATCCAGCACCTTGGTGTAATCGAGGCGCGGATTCTCGCACTGGATGCCTTCGTCGCCGGGATTCACGAAATGCTCCCAGAGGTCGGCCGTGTGGAGCAGCGCCTTGGTCGGAATACAGCCCACGTGCAGGCAAGTGCCGCCGAGTTTAGGGTCCTTTTCGACGATCGCGGTTTTGAGGCCGTATTGGCTGGCGCGAACCGCGGCGGAGTAGCCACCCGGGCCGCTCCCAATCACTATCAGATCGTAGGTCATTTTTTCTTTCAGGATAACATTCGAGGCTTCCCGGACCTTGGCCCGAGCGCTCGAACGCCAATGATATGAGATGCGGCGGGATGCCGAACGATTCAGGCCACGAGTGGCACGCGGAATGCCCGGCGACTTGCAGCTCTAATTCTGTCCGGGCGTCGGCACGCCGCAGTTCCGCGTGCACTTGGGCGGAATCGTGAATTTGTCCTTGATCTTTTCCCGGAAAGCCGGATACATTGTTTCCGCGCCGCCTAGCGACGCTTCCTGCGGAATGTGGTAAATCTTGTCCATCTCGTCGACAAAGGGATTTTTCCCCGGAAGATAATGCGGAACCCGGCCCTCCTCCACTCCTTCATATCCCACGATGCAGGGCGGACCCGCGACGGCAACGGGCGTGGGAGTCGACATATAGGACCGCGTGAGAATATACGGCTCGGTCAAAAACACCGGGTCCTCCATCACCAAGGCCAGAGTCAGCATATCTCCGTGACGGAAAAAAGTAGTGGTAATTGTGGCCTCGTCGCTGCTCGCTGCGCCATTACGGCGCATATATCCGGTCTTCAAGTGCGTGGTGTAGGCGGTCAGGACATCGCCATTCCAGCTGCCGGTGGTAAAGCCGGTCTGATCGTGCGGAGCATTTTTCGAAGGATGCGGGCGGCCGTCCATCCAAATAGTCATGGGCGCGCGAGTTTCCCACCCGCCAATCACCCACGCAATGATTTTGCCCGTCAACGGATCGTTTTCGTTCCAGATTTTTAGGCTGAAAGGCCCGGCCGCGATATGCCACTGTGTTTGGAACCAGCAAATGCGCTCGGGCATGGAGATGGTGGATTGCGAAAAAGCCAGAGCTTTGGCGCGGCCCGCTTCATTGAAGGGAAGGCCGGCCCAGTCGTCGGGGTTTGGGCCGGCGCCGCGCTCCATGGAATCCTCGTGGTTCTTGGAAGTCCAGGAGCCCGACAGATCGATCTCCGCCGTCGCCGGCAAGGCCACGCAGAGGAATATTGCCGCATAAAGGCCGCTTTTATTCAATTTCATCTTTAATTCCCTCTTGTTACCATCTCGATGAACACGCTGTAGGGTTCCATCCCGTGTCATCATTCAGCTTCCTAAAATGGGAGCTGATAATAAAAGGCTCGCGCAAATACATCGGATCGGTAACGACAATTGTGACCACCATCAGCAGGTCGCCATTGCGCTCGTGGACTAAATCGTAATACTCGACCAGCCCAGCGTTCTCGCTGTACGGAACACCGTTCTTGCGAAGGTAGCCGGCCTTAAGATGGGATGTCGTCACCTTTAGGGAACCACCTACTGGCCGAGGGCCGGCACGCTGAATTTCCCACTGAGCGATGGAATCCCCCTGCAACGAAGGACCGCCCTCGACATCTTTCCAATCCCCGAAATGAAACAGACGAGTCTGCTTGCCGGCGTCGGTGTCCATGCGCAGAGTGCGGTCGTCCTGCCAGGTGATGTGCAGGTGTTCCGGTACGCGCAGCAGCGCCGGCGCTCCATAGGATTTGCACTGCTCGCCCGCTGCTTCATCCTTGGCGGGATCCCACGCCTCCGCGATTTTGATTGCGGCCGGAGTCATCGGCACGCCTTGGTAATCGCCCGGTGCGGGCGTGACCATGCGGTAGCGCCAGTCCTCCGTCACGATCGAAACCCAATAGCCGGTTAGGTCAATAGGCGCGGCTGCCTTTGGAGCCTGTGGCGGCCCGCCTCGCCCACCGCCGGGAGGTTGCGCCGCGAGCGGGAATACGATGGCAATCGCTAGCGCGAACAGTTGGTTTGAATATCGCATGCTTTTATTTCTTGGATTTTATTTCTTATTGCCCAGGCTCTTGTAAATTGCTTCAACAAATGTGTTCGTGGAGCCCGGCTCCCTGCCATATTGCGTTTCATACGGCTTGGCCGGAGAAGCCGCTTTGATTTGATCCAGCGTCATCCCTTGCTTCATCATGTCTGCAATCACGTCGCGGACCACCACCACCATGTCGCGGTAGTCCACAATTTCCATTTGCTCGCACAGCCGCCCGTGACCGGGAATCACATATGTCCCGACCCCTTTGTAGATAAAAGGCGTCGGTGGAATCGCCAGTTCAATCAGTTTATTCAGCGCGTCCACCTCTCCCTGTATACTGCCGCCGTTCGCGATATCGATCACAGGAAAACGGGTTTTGTCCAGCACGTCTCCGGCAACTACCACGTCCGAGCCGCGGAAAAATACGAAGCTGTCGGCATTGCTATGGGCCGCCGGCTGGTACAGGACTTCGATTCCCTCGTCGTTCATGCGCAGCGTGTACCGCTTCGAGTAGAAAGCCTCCGTGGGCAACGCGTCATCGGGGAACGGAGCTGCCTTGCCGGTGGGCGCGCTCATCCGCTGCAGGATGCTGTCGTGCGCAAGAACAGCCGCGGCGCCGCCGTTCGTCATCGCTTCCGTGAGGGCCGGATTGCCGAGTACATTAGTGAAAATGGTTTTTCCAGCTTTGGCCAGCTTGGCGTTGCCGCCCACGAAATCCGCATCCGCGTTGGTGTCGATGACGTACCGGATCGGTAATGGCGTCAGTTTCCGCAGTGCGGTCAAGACCTGGCCGGAGGCCGCTTCAGTGCCGGCATTCACCAACACAACGCCATCTGAGCCGATCTGTACTCCGATGTTTCCACCCGCGCCCGCGATCATGTAGAAATTCGGTCGTACCTGCACCACGTCAATTCCGCCGCTATCCGGTTCCGCGGCCCGGATCGAGACCGCGCTGCTTCCGGCCAATACGAGTGCGGCGGCCAGGGTCCAGCGCGTTATTCCGTTCATCACAATTTGCCTCATTCTGTTGCTAGCCAGCATGGTTTTGCTGGAGAAGATGTTATCACTCCTGGAGCCGATCCGCGCGGTGAGCCAGCAGTCGCGTGCGATAATCCCTAGTGTTCCGCTGCCTGTTCAGAACCGGCGGGGGCACGGGGCTATTATGGCCAAGACCGGTTTCAAGTCCGTGGACGCGTACATTTCCTCGCAACCCGAGGCCGCTCAGCCGATACTCGAACGCGTGCGCGAGGCAATTCGCGATGCCGTCCCCCGCGCTGACGAAGTGATTTCGTACCAGATCCCGACCTACAAACTGCGCGGTGATGCAGTGCTCTACTTCGCTGGGTGGAAGCAACACTACTCGCTCTACCCCGCAACCGAGCGGGTGGTTAGCGAGTTCAAAGACGAACTGGCTTCACGTCAGGTCCACAAGGGTACCATCCGCTTCCCGCTTTCCGAGCCCGTTCCGGTGAAGCTAATCGGACGCATCGCGAAGTTCCGGGCGAAGGAAGTCGCCGGCCGCCAGAAGACGAAAGCGGCCGCGCCGAAGAAGTCTAAGGCGGGCTGAGCGGCTCCCAATGGCCACCCGACGCGTGTGCTACTATCGCCCCAACGCGAATGGCCGATTCTGTTTTCATCCCGTCGCTGGCGGAGCGCCATTTCGAAGCCTCGCCCACGCCTCGCCACTCGATTCTGATTCGCGTCACGCACTGGATCAACGCGCTTAGCTTCATCGGCCTCGTCGTCAGCGGTATCGGCATTATACTTGCCCATCCGCGCTTTTACTGGGGCGAAACTGGCGGCCTCGGCACGCCCTCGCTCTTCGATTTGCCGCTGCCATTCATGCTGGGCGGACCTTCGGGCTGGGGCCGCTATCTGCATTTCGAGTCGGCATGGCTTTGCGTGTTGAATGGCCTGATCTACGCCGCTTCCGGTTTCGCCAGCCGTCATTTTCAGCGCGATCTAGCTCCCCAGCGGTTGCAACTCGACGGCCTTCTCAGCAACGACGCCCGCAGCTACAATCCGCTTCAACGCTTGACCTATCTCGCTGTCGTTTTCCTTCTGTTCCCGCTCATGATCTGGACCGGCCTCGCCATGTCGCCGGCCATCACTTCGGTTTTCCCAGGGCTGGTCACCGCGCTCGGCGGCCATCAAAGCGCGCGCACCATTCATTTCTTCGGGGCCGTTGTCCTGCTTCTCTTCCTTTTCGTCCATGTCGCCATGGTCTGGCGCGCGGGCTTCCTGGCGCGTGTCGGCACGATGATCACGGGTCGCGTCGCGAGCAAGGAGCGCACGTGAGCAATCCACTTTCTCGTCGCAAATTGATGACTGCCGGACTCACCGCCGCCGGTGGCGCTGCCGGGCTTGCCGTTGCCGCGCGCCTTGCCGATCATTACGGGCTCATCCCTCCGGATTGGAACGGCGTCTATGGTCCCGGCGAAACGCTTACCTATGCCAGCCAACACATAATCACGTCAGGCCACTCACGTGCCCGCGAATTTAGCCGCGATGAAATTTCGAAAGTCGCGCAGGTCAGCGGTACGCATCCGAAGACGGATCCTTATCTGGGTCATCTCTCCGGGCGCTTCGCCGACTGGCGACTCGCCGTTGACGGGTTGGTGGCGCGCCCCGCCTCATTCTCGCTCGCGCAATTGAAACAGTTGCCCTCGCGCAGCCAGATTACCGAACACACCTGTGAAGAAGGTTGGTCGTTCGTCGCCGAATGGACGGGCGTTCCGCTTTCCGATCTGATGCATCTGGTCGGAATCCTGCCGAGCGCCAAGTACGTTGTGTTTTTCCCTTTCGACGACGCATGGGACAGCCTGGACATGCAGGACGTTTGGCACCCCCAAACCCTGCTGGCCCATAGCATGAACGGTCAGGATCTGCCGGTGGATCACGGCGCGCCCCTTCGCCTGAAAGTGCCGCGCCAGCTCGGCTACAAGAGCGTCAAATACCTGTCCCAGATCACCGTCACCGACACGTTGAAGAACATCGGAAAAGGTTTGGGTTCGTCGGCGCCTGAAGTTGGATATTCCTGGTACGCGGGCATCTAACCGCTCGCTCTATCTCGCAAACGGCTGTTCCAAAGAATTGCTCCGCGGCGTGAACCATCTCGCGCCGTCCGAAGTGATATACATGTCGTCTTCCAGCCTGACGCCGAATTCTCCACGCAAATAAATGCCCGGCTCGTCGGACGTCGTCATGTTCGCCGCGAGCGGTTGCGTGTTGCCCTTCACCAGGTACGGCCATTCGTGTTCGTCCATTCCAATACCATGACCGACGCGGTGCGTGAAGTGTGTGTAGAGGGGACCGAATCCCGCGTCGTCCACCACTTTGCGCGCGGCGGAGTCGACGTCCTGGCACGCCACTCCCGGCTTGGCCGCCCGGAGCGCTGCCGACTGCGCTTTGTGAACCACATCGAACACTCGCTTCATCTTGTCCGTCGGTTTGCCGATGACGAACGTGCGGCTGATGTCCGATTGATAGCCTTCCACTTCGCAGCCATCGTCAAGAAGAACGATACTGCCTTCGCGGATGATCTGCGGCTGACGGGAACCGTGTGGCAGCGCGGACCAGGCGTCCACCTGGCAACTGGCATCGCCCGGAAAACCGGTACGGGCGTATGCGGCGGCGATCAGATCGCTGACCTGGCTGTTAGTCATGCCGGGATGGATGGATTTCCAGGCGGCTTCGTAGACTGCGAGCGTGACGTCGTTGGCAAGCTGCATCAGCTTAAGCTCCGCGGGACTCTTGATCATGCGGCAACCCGCGGTGACAGGCGTGGCGCTGGCCAGTTCGACCGCGCCAGCAGCTTTGCGAATGCCCTCTGAGAAAACGAACGGGACTCGTTCCTCTATCCCTAGCCGTCCCGCCCCGAGCCCGGCATTTCGCAGCGCTCGCGCCACCAGCGCGTACGGATCGTCGTCTTCCTGCCATGTCAGCATCTTCGATTCGCGTCCATCAGGCGCTTCGGCCATCGATTCGCGCACACGATCCTCTTCGAAGGCCGGACACACGTAGAATGGATTGCCCTTTTGCGGAAAGACGCAGGTGAAAAGACGCTCGCTATTGCCCCAGCGGATGCCGGTAAAGTAATCGAGCGAAGTTCCCCCGGCCAGCGCGATCGCGTCGATACGGTTAGCGTGCATCAACGCGCGAGCTCGCTCCAGGCGCGATTCCTGTTCGGTGAGCGGGATGGGTAGGGCTTCCGAGCGGCGGTCGCGAAGGGCGGCGATGGCTGGTGGAAGCGCGGATTTCTCGGTCGCGTCGGCGTGCGCACGTCGAACCACCGTGGTTGCGGCCGAAGCGGTGAGCAGAAAGCGGCGCCGGGTCGGCATAAATCTGTTATCGCATGTATAATCCGCTCATGCTACGCAGAGATTTTGTCACCGGCCTTGCTGCCGCCTCAACGTTGCCCTCTCTAGCTTCCGCCCAGGCTCCCGCCGCGCCCGTTCCCCGTAAAGGCCGCTTGAAACAGTGCGTCACTCGTGGCGTCTTCGATTCCGCCATGCCCTTCGAAGACATATGCCGCGAAACCGCGCGCTTAGGCTGCAAAGGCTTCGACCTGGCTCCCGCGCAGCAGTGGCCAATTTTGAAAAAGTACGGCCTCATCCCGACTATGCGGTTTCCGAACGCCGGTGTGACGATTCCCGACGGCATCAATCGTAAGGATGTTCAGGACGATCTCGTCAAATCGATGCGCCCGGCGATCGACGAATGCGCCGCCAATGGGTGTCCCAACCTCATCACCGTCTCAGGCAGCCGCCGTGGGATGTCCGACGCCGAGGGGGCCGACAATTCAGTTGCGTTCTTGAATCGAGTGAAGGCGCAGGCCGAAGACAAAGGCGTGACGATTTGTTTGGAACTGCTGAACAGCAAAATCGACCACAAAGATCAGATGTGCGACCACACCGCCTGGGGTGTCGAGGTCTGCCGCCGCGTGAACTCGCCGCGCGTCAAGCTGCTGTTCGACATCTATCACATGCAAATCATGGAAGGCGACATCTGCCGGACTATCCGCGACAACTTCCAATGGATCGCGCATTTTCACACCGGTGGCGTGCCGGGCCGCCATGAGATCGACGGTACGCAGGAACTGAATTATCATTTTGTGGCGGAGACTATCGCCGAACTTGGCTTTTCCGGCTACATCGCGCATGAGTATAAATTGAGCCCCGGCCGCGATGGGATTCAGACGCTGAATCAAGCGATCGAAATCATGGACGTGTAACCCGCTTGCTCACGCGCGCGGCTGAGTAAGGCGCGGCTTACAAGTGAATAATCCCGCGCTGAATCGCCGCCGTCGCCGCCTGCGTCCGATCGTCCACGCTCAGCTTGCTCAGGATGCTTTTTACGTGATTCTTGACGGTATGTTCGGCGATGCCCAGTGCGTACGCGATCTGCTTATTGCCATAGCCCTTCACGATCAGCGCCAGCACTTCCGCTTCCCGTGCGCTTAAACCGGCAGGCAGCGCGCTTGATTCCAATGCGGCCGCCACGCCTGGCGGTAGATAGTTCTCGCCCGAATGCACGGCGTGAATCGCGCGGATCAACTCGTCGTGCAGGACATCCTTGGTCAAATACGCCCGAGCGCCCGCCTGCAAAGCACGCCGGACGTCTTCGTCCCCCCCATAAGTGCTGAGCGCGATAATATGCGCGTCGGGAAATTCAGCGCGAATCGCCTGCGTCGCTTCCACGCCGTTCATCTCGGGCATGCGCACGTCCATCAAGCTGACGTCAGGACGATGCTTGCGGAATAGTTCCACCGCCTGCAGGCCGTTGGCGGCTTCGGCCACCACCTGCATGTCGGGCTGAGCGTTGATTATGGTCTTTACGCCCACGCGCGCGATCAGATGATCCTCGGCGATGAGGATGCGAATCGCGCGATCTGCCGTCGGGAGCCCGTTCATCGCGAGAGGGGCACCGTTACCGCGACCTCGGTCCCTTGACCAGGTTCGCTGTGCAAACGAAGTTCGCCGCCTAGCCGCTCGGCGCGTTCGCGCATCCCCAGCAAGCCGAAATGGCCGCCTACCTCGGAAAAAGCTTCATCCTGCTCGAAGCCGCGCCCGTTGTCGGCCACTCGCAAACTCAGTTTCCGCTGGGCCATCTCAAGATGGATGTTCACCTGGCTGGCGTGCGCATGCTTCACCGCATTGGTCACAGCCTCCTGGGCGATGCGCAGCAAATGTTGTTCGGTCTCTTCAGGCAGCGGACCACTTTCGCCCTCCACATCCACATGAATCTGTACCGGAGATCCGGCCGTCCACTGGTGCGCCGCCTCCGAGAGCGCCGCCGGCAGATCGTGACCCTCCAACGCCGAGGCGCGCAGATCCATCACCGATCGCCGGGCTTCGGTTAAACTGTGCCGGACCATCTTGCGCGCCAATTCCAAGTGTTTGCGCGCCATGTCCACGTGTCCGTTGAGCGTAAGCGCCACCGCGTCCAATTGCGAGGAAATTCCCACGAAACCCTGCGCCAGTGTGTCGTGAATTTCTCGCGCTAGCCGTCCACGCTCGTCCAATACCAGCGAAAAGCGCTGTCGAATTTGACGCAGACGCAAATTATAAAGCCCCCAAATCGCCGCGGCCGCCAGTGCGGCGCAGAAATAACGAAACCAGGCCGTCTCATAGAAATGGGGCAGCAGTTCGAAGGCGATCGAATCTTCGCTCGAAGGCCCATTGGGAACCGCGGCGCGAACAGTGAACCGATATCGCCCGTGCGGCAGGCTGTTGTAGTTCGTCACGCGACGCGCTACCGAGCTGATCCATTCGCGATCCAACCCCTCCAGCCGATAGGAATAACGCACGCGCTCGGGAGCGCTGAGATAGATTCCGGTGTATCGAAACTGCAGCCGGCCGTTCCCCGGCGCGAGCCTTGCGCCATCCGCGATGGGAATAGCACGTCCGTCTACAACTACCTCAAGCAGATGAACCACGGGCGCGGCGGCAGGAGTCCGGGCATTGGAATCCAGCGCGGCTGGATCGAGCACGGCCAAACCACGGCTGGTGGGAAACCACAAGCGCCCATCGCTGCTTCGCGTGCCACCGCGGCTGGTCGGATATCCGGGAGCGCACTGCGCGCTTCGCAACCCATCCGCCACACCGTAGTTCACCGGCTCCACTTTGTGGATTTGGCCGCTTGCCAGATCCCAAATCTCCTGCTTGCGGACGCGGCAGATGCCGCGCGTGGTGCTCAGCCACAGCGATCCGTTGCCATCATCCTCGATATGCGAAACATTGTCGCTCAAAAGTCCGTCGCGAGCCGTGACGTGGAAGAACCGGTCATCTCGCAACGCATCCAGCCCTCCGCCGAAGGTGCCGATCCACAGGGTGCCGTCGGTGCCTTCCAGCAACGCGCGAATCTGATTGCTGGAAAGTCCGTCGGCCACCGTGTACAGCTTGAGCCGCCCGTTATTCAGCCGCCACAGCCCCTCGCCGTAGGTGCCGGCCCACAGGCTGCCATCGCGTGTCGCGGTCAACGTCACGACATCGTTGTTGAGCTGCGATCCGCCCGGAATCGCGATCCGCGAGCGGCTACCCTTGAGCTCGCCTTCGAGTTCTAGAACTCCCGCCGGAGTTGCCACCCATTGGCGGCCGCTTCGATCCTCCAGAAAATCGAACGCCACCCTTCGGTTGAGTGGATCGTTCCATACGGGATTGATGAAATGGCCGTCGTGCATACGGCTGGGGCCGCCGCGCGCGGCAATCAACAGATCGCCCTCGCGGCTCTCGCGGATGGAGAAAATCTCGTTGCTCGCAAGGCCGTCCTTCTGCGTGTAAACTCGCGCCGGCTTACCATCCACCAGTTGCACCAAACCGCCATCGTGAAAGCCGACCCAAATCCTTCCGCGGTGATCCTGATAAACGGTGGTAGGCTCATCGCTCGGCAGGCCTTCGGATTCCCCGTACATGCTGAACAGATCGTTCCGCAGCCGATTGAGGCCGCTGCTCATTCCAACCCAGAGATTGCCTTCGGTGTCTTCGTAAATGCAGCGCACCCACTCGCGCTCATGCGAGCTGGCCAGCGGACTGCTGACGAAGCGTCCGTTCTCCAGGCGCGCCAACCCGCCGTCGGTACCGGCCCACAGGTTTCCGTCGCGGTCTTCCCACATCGCGCGAACGTAGTTATCCGGCAGTCCGTCCTGAACCGTGTAGTGATGCAAATCGCCTTCCGGACTCCGCGTTAACAATCCGAAGCTGCCGCCCACCCAAAGATTGCTATGACGATCCTGCAGCAGGCTGATGACGATATCGCCGACCGGTCCAATCACGGAAACGAAGCGATTGCCCTCATGTCGCATCACTCCGCCGAATCCGGCTACATAGATGCTTCCGTCGCGTCCGCAGTACACAGTGCGCAGCGCCTGAATCGGCAGTCCCAGGCGCGGGCTGTAATTGGTGAACTTTCCATCTTGAAAGCGGTTGATGTAGACGCCGGCCACTACCCAGATGGCGCCCGCGGGGTCTTCGGTGATGGAACTGACCGAGGCGTCGCTCAAGCCATCCTTCTTCGTGAAGGTGCTGAATTTTCCGTTGTGATAGCGGGTCAGTCCGCCCAGCGTTCCGACCCACAAGCTACCGTCTTTGGCCGCCCAGAGTGCTCCGACGCTGTTGCTCGGCAGCGCGCCGTTTTCTTTGTTGAAGACTACGAAATCGTAACCGTCAAATTGCGCCAGCCCTTCATCGGTGCCGAGCCACAAGTAGCCGTCCTTGGTTTGCGCGATGGCGCGCACGGTGTCTTGGGGCAGCCCGTGTTCCTGCGTCCAGACGGTTCTGGTGTATTGCGTCAACGCGCGGCGCGGGTCGAGGGCGGACGCCGGCTGAATCAGCGCGCCCAGCGCCACCAATGCGAGGAAAAGCTTTGCCAACACCTTCGAGTGTAAATGATTGCACAGGCCGGTAGTGCGATAATATCTTGACTGAAAAACCGTGCCGAATAAACTGCTCTGCGTCCTGATCATGGCGGCCACCGCCAGCGCGCACGCCCAGTGGCTGAATTATCCGTCGCCAGGGACCCCGCGCACGCCGGATGGCAGGCCGAATCTCACCGCTCCGGCTCCTCGCGCGGCCCACGGCAAGCCGGATCTATCCGGAGTTTGGCAGGTGGAACCCACGCCCGTCGAAGAAATGAAGCGGCTATTCGGCGATTTGAGCGCGGATCAAGCGTTAGGGGACACCTCAGCGGCGTTTTCGAAATACCTCGTCAATATACTCGCTGACGTAAAGCCGGAGGATTCGCCCCTCCGGCCCGAATTCGTGGAGATCCTTCGTCAGAGGTCGAAAGTAGAGACTCCGCTGTTGCATTGCCTGCCCATTGGAATTCCCGCGGACGACTTACTGCCTGGTCCTTTCAAGATTATTCAAAATCCTGGATTAATCGTAATTCGAAATGAATACGAGAACACTTTCCGGCAAGTCTACACAGATGGCCGCAAACCTCCCGCCGATCTCGAACCCTTATGGTTGGGGTATTCGGTTGGCAAGTGGGAAGGCGATACGCTTGCAGTGGACACGGTGGGGTTCAACGATAAGACCTGGCTGGACGGGATCGGTCACCCGCACAGCGAAGCCTTGCGCGTGACGGAACGCTTCCGCCGGCGGGATTTCGGTCATATGGACGTCGAGGTCACCATCGACGATCCCAAGGCGTACACGAAATCATTCTCCGTAAAATTCACTGAGCTTCTTCAGCCTGACAGCGACGTCACTGAGTATTTCTGCAGCGAAAACGAAAAGGATCGGTCGCACACTAAATGACAAGTGAGCGCCTCATGCCTCCGCGCTGCGTTTTGACTTTGTGCTTTGTGCTGGCTGGTTGTGCGCATCCCGAGAAGCCGCCTCTGGAGGACCTAAGTGGCCACAGGAACCTGTCTTACGTGCAGGTTCAGTCCGTGAGAGGGGTGCGCGACGGAGATCGGTTGGCGGTTCAGGTCCTACTCAGCGACAGCTCGTCGGTGCTGTCGGTGGATTTGCATTTTACGATTGGCTCGCCGACTAAGCTCGCCTCGGGCACTTGGCGCTGGCCGCAGCCTCAAGACTTGGTAAAAGGCACTGTTTCGGCGCGTTCAGTGACATTTCTCGGCGGCCAGGATGGTCCACCGAGCATCGGCGGCACATTCGATCTCAACGCCCCTAGCTATCCGACTTACCGCCTAACTCTTCCGCTCACGGTGCTCCCGCGGTCTTTTCGACCTGCAACTTCAAGCCCGCAACACCCTTGACGCGAACTTGAGCGCCGACAGGAATGTTGGTGGGCGCGATGGCGTCCCAGTATTCGCCGTGCACCAGAACTTGCCCCTCCGGCTCCAGCGCCGTCCGCGCAACTCCGAGCTCTCCGATCATTCCCTCGGCGCCAGTGAGCACTTTGCTCTGGCGTGCCTTAATTACTAACGAGACCAAAAACATCGTGATGGCGGCGAACGGCAGCGCCACCGCGAGCGCCGTGGAAAGATGAATGCGCATGTCCGGCGGTCCATTGACCAACAGCAATGCGCCCAGCACCATCGAAATCGTTCCGCCGATGCCCAATATTCCATGGGAAGCAAATTTCGCCTCCAACACGAAAAGGGCGAGTGAAAGCACTAATAAACTGACGCCTGTCCAAGTAATCGGCAAAACGGAAAGCGAGGAAAGACCGAGCAACGCCAGAATTGCGCCGGCCACTCCCGGAAAAATCATCCCCGGAGAATGGAATTCCACGTAAATCCCGAGAACACCGAGTATCAGTAGGATAAATCCGATGTTGGGATCGGCAATGGCGGCCACCACCCGCTCGCGCAACGTTCGATTGGCCTCGGTGACCGTGGCGCCCGTAAGGTGCAGCGTCATCTTGCGCCCATCCCAGCGCGTGATTTCGCGGCCATTCAACTCCTCAAAGAGTTGTTGCTCGCTGTTTGCGACCAAGTCGATCAGTTTTTGATCCACCGCCTCTTTTTCGGTGAACGACTTCGCGTCGCGGATGGTCTGCTCGCCGACCTGGCTGTTACGCCCCCGCCGCGACATCATGCTGCGCAGCATCGCCGCCACGTCGTTTTCCACTTTGCTGCGCATCACCTGGTCCATTTGCCCGACTAGTAGGACCGGCGAAGACGCGCCTGCATTTGTTCCCGGCGCCATGGCCGCGATGTCGCCCGCTTCGAGCACGAAGAATCCAGCCGATGCGGCTCGCGCGCCGCTGGGCTCCACGTAAGTCACTACGGGGATTGGCGATGCGTCTAGTTTCTGAATCATCTCGCGCGTCGCATCGAGCAGTCCGCCGGGTGTGTTGATCCGCAGTAGCAGCATCGCGGCGTTTTCCGACTGCGCCTGCTCGATCGCATGGCCGACGATTTCAGTGGTGATGGGATGGATCTCACCTTCAATCGTCACCGCGACGACACGCGGCGCCGGCCCTTGTCCGAACGCGGACAGAGCCCAGAGAAGCGTGAGTAGGCAAAGGGTCCGCAAGCACATTCACTATACTTCTTTCTATTCGTCGCCGAATCCAACCCTGAAGCACACCCGCACGGATGCCCAGTCCCCTTCGGAGAGCCGTCCGATGAGCCGGACCTCGCGCTGGGGCAGCGTTACCGGAAAGAGTCGGAAATACGAGGCGGCATGGAGCCCTGCCTGCTACCAGTCGTGCAGCGCACAATCGGTCGGAGCTAGGAGCGTGGGAGCTTGTGACGTAATCAGGCCTCCGATGACATCCGGCCGGTATCGATGGTAATCTTCGGTGGAAAGCACCACTGCGGGGCGAGTTTTCGTCAAAAGCGCGCCAGGAAATGCGCACACGACGACGTCTCCAGGCTTCAATGATGCTCCCGCTCCTGATCTTCGAACCGCTGCACAGCAGCCCCTGCCGCATCGGCGAGATCCTCGCTAGTCCATGAGTCGGACCATTCGATCTTCCGCCCATTTGCGAGACTGGCAAGTTGGCACGCCCAATTCAGGACTTTGTCGGCCTCTGCCGGCGGGAGCGCCCGGACTACGTTGATGAGCGATTCTTCTTGAGCGCTGAGCACCATACGACCATTATCTCCCTAAAGGACTACCTTGCAGTCATTTTCCAAAAAGCAATAGCCACAAAAACCCCGACGATCGTCGATGCGATCACCAGAAGCCTCACGAGGTCGCCACGAGGTCGAACCGGGGGTGTCGCCACACCTATAAGCGACCGAACGTAGTGATCTTCGTGGCTGAGGGTTCGCACGGCCTCGTTCCAGGCGTCAAAATCCGATCGAGCATCTGCGCGGGCGTACACGCAGAAGTCGCGGACGAGGTTTACGTACTCTTTTTGGTCGCACTTGCGATCAAAAGTACCGCTCACCGCCGCAATGTCAGGGAGTGTCCATGCAGTTTCGGAAAAATATAGCATTTTCCGCTCGACTTCAGATAGAGGAACGTTCTGGCGCTGTGCTTCCACCACGATTCTGCTCACGATGAACTCTTTCGCGTCACGGCTTGATGCGAACGTTTGCACGCCTCATTCTAACTCGGCACGGAGGTTATCTTTCCCAAATGCGTCCCGCAGCTTGCGCCAGGTGACTGTCAAATCCTCCGGCAAAACGCGCGTTTCCGCCACGGTGGTCATGAAATTCGTATCGCCCGGCCAGCGCGGCAGCACGTGCATGTGAATATGCTCGGCGATTCCGGCGCCCGCGCTCTCCCCTAAATTCATTCCAAGATTAAATCCCGGCGGCCGGTAAATTTCCTGCAAATGGCGCTGTGATTGTTGCACCAGCAGCATCATTTCCTCGAGCGTTTCGCGCGATGCCTGTTGCAAGGTATCCACGTGCTCATAGGGAACCACCATTAAATGGCCGGTGCAGTAAGGATACAGGTTCAGAATGACGAAGTTCTTGCGGGCGCGATGGACCACGAAATTCTCTTCATCCCGCCCTGGTCGAGCCGCGTTGCAGAATACGCATCCATTACCAGTTTTCTCTTTTTGAACATACTGGTAGCGCCACGGACTCCACAAGTGGTCCATAAGTTGGAAATGCGATTACAAACTGTGCGAACCGTCTCCGCCGGACCCGGCCTCGCTGGACGCGGGGGCGGCAGGCGGTTGGCCATCGCCGCTGGCTGAGGTGTTCACCAGATCCTTCAATTCTTTGCTGGGCTTGAAGTAGGGAATGCGCTTGGAGGGCACTTCCACGCGCGTGCCGGTTTTTGGATTGCGTCCGACGCGTGGTTGCCGCTGCCTGGTGCGAAAACTGCCGAACCCGCGAATTTCGATCTTATCCCCTGAACGCAGAGACTTTACAATGCTGTCGAAGATCGCCTCCACGATTACTTCGGAATCCTTGCGGGTCATTTCCACAACCCGGGAGACTTCTTCGATCAACTCGGCCTTCGTCATGTGTGCTTTCTCTCCCTTGAGTCCGGGCTTTTACCGGCCTTCACCCTTGACTCTGATGTTCATTACTTCTTCGATGGTCATTGTGGCAGCGGCGGCGTGGCGCTGATAATCTTCGAGCCGCGTTCGTTCCTCGTCGTCGGACAGAGCGCGGACGCTGAGCCCGATCTTCTTCTCGGCTTCATTCAGCCGCACGATCTTGAAATCCATCTCCTCGCCAATCGGCAGCGGCGATTCGTCGTGGCGATGCTCGGATGTGCCGGGGATCTCTGACCGGTGGCACAAGCCTTCCACGCCCGGCGCCAGTTCCACGAACACTCCGAAATTCGCGGCCCGGCATACCCGCCCCCGCACGACGTCGCCCACCTGATGCGCGCGGAAGAAGGACTCCCAGGCATCCGGCTGCAGTTGCTTCACCCCGAGCGACAAACGCCGGTTAGGAGCGTCGATCTGGAGAATCACCGCCTGCACCAACTGGCCCTTCTTCACCACTTCGGAGGGATGCTTGACGCGCTTGGTCCAGGATAGATCGGAGATGTGAACCAGCCCGTCGATGCCTTCTTCGATTTCGATGAATGCGCCGAAATCGGTGAGCTTGCGCACTCGGCCCTCCACCACGGATCCGGGCGAATAACGGTCGGCCACCGTGGTCCACGGATCGGCCTCGAGTTGTTTGATGCCGAGCGAGACGCGGCGGTCCCGGGGTTTGACTTCCAAAACGACCGATTCCACTTGGTCGCCGACCTTGACTACCTTGCTCGGATGCTTCATCCGCCGGCTCCAGGTCATCTCGGAGATGTGGATCAATCCTTCCACACCTGGTTCCAACTCGATGAACGCGCCATAATCGGTGACGCTGACAACGCGTCCTATCACGCGCCCTCCCTGCGGATAGCGTTCCGTGATGCTCTCCCAAGGATCGGGAACCAGTTGCCGTAGCCCGAGCGAAATCCGTTCTTTTTCGCGATCGAACTTCAATACCTTTACCGTGATCTCGTCGCCGGCCGTCACCACTTCGGAAGGATGATTCACGCGGCCGTACGACATGTCGCTGACGTGCAGCAGGCCATCGATGCCGCCTAAATCGATGAACGCGCCGTAGTCCGTCAAATTCTTCACGATTCCCGTGACGACGGTGCCTTCTTCGAGGACTTGGAGCGCCGCGCTCTTGCGCGAGTGCTGCTCTTCCTCCACCGCCATCTTGCGAGACACCACCACGTTGCCGCGGCGGCGATTCAGTTTCACGATTTTGACGGGAATATCCTGGCCGAGGAGGGAATCCAGATTGTGGGTGGGGCGGCTATCGATCTGCGAGCCCGGCATGAACGCGGGAACGCCAACATCCACGGTAAGCCCGCCCTTGATGCGGCCAGTTACGCGCCCGGAAACCACCAGCCCATCGCGATGCGCCTTCTCCAACGTCTCCCAAGATCGCAACCGGCTGGCCTTCTGATGTGACAGCAGGATGTAACCCTCAGGCTGCACGCCTTGCCGGTCCACCATCACATCAATCTGATCGCCCACTCGCACTTGGATGCTGCCGTCCGGCTGAGCGAATTGTTCAATGGGTACTAAGCCTTCGGACTTGTAGCCAAAATCGACGATGACGTCTTTATCGTGGAGTTTCACCACGCGGCCCTCGAGCAATTCGCCCTCGTGTGGTGGAGCAAAATGGGTGTAGTCGTCGATGAGCTGCTCGTAATCCGCTTCTTCGGACACGAGCGGGTTCAGATTCTGCTCATCTGCTTTGCTGGCCATAGCCAAACTCCCGATTCAACCAACTAACGGGTGCGGGCGATAGAAGACGAGTACGCCGGAATTAAAAACGACGGGGTTAAAGCGATTTCGGACGTCCCCAACGGCTCTATCGGCCGACAAACCCTTGATACATCAGCACTTCAGCACTATAGCGGAGCCGTTGGCGGAAGTCAACCAAGCTAGAAACCAGGCGTCTTAGCGAAACACGCCTGACAGGCTGCTAATTCCGGCCGCACAGATCCGGCGTCTGACACATTCCTCCGGCGCACGAGGGGAACTGACTGGCCTGGGATTTTCCATTGGACGAATGGGCGGCGAAAGTTGAGAGTGTGGTTTTCAAATGCGCCTCGCCGCAACTGGGGCACGCGACGGCATCTTGATTGCGACGGACCAGCTTCTCGAATTTCGTTCCACAGTCGTCACAGATATATTCGTAGATAGGCATTGGCGTAGGCTCCCGCAGGTGCGTTTTTTTAATTCTAGCGCAGTTCTACTCGAGCAAACTCAGAATCAGTTGATCGATGGTTTTCGTCACGCCCGGGCTCGGCTCTTCGAAATGATTCACCAGAAGTGAGAATGCGACGCGGCCGTAAGCGGGCGTGTCGGCGTAGCCGGAAAGCGCCTTCACGTGATCGAGTGTCCCGGTCTTCGCGTGAATGGCACGCGCGTCCGGATGCCCCGCGAATCGCGACCCGAGCGTCCCATCTTCGCCCCCGATCGGCAACAGATTGAACCACTCCTCGCGCAACCCAGATTGGCTTATGGATGCCTGGTTCATGTGTGCCAGGAGCTTCGTGATGGCCGTGGGCGATACCAGTGTTCGAGCCGAGAGGCCGGAGCCGTCGCTGAACTGGTACTCGCTGCTGGATATGCCGATGCTCGTAAGGAATTCTTCCATCACATCGAGGCCGGCTTCGCGGCTGCCGGAGCGCGCGGAGGCAACCGCCACTTCGCGCAACAACATCTCGGCGTGCAGGTTTTGACTGACTTTGTCCACCACTTGCAGAAGCTCGCCCAGCGGCGGTGAATGGTGCTCGGCAAGCGTGATTTCCAATTTGCGCGGCTCAGGCGCCGTCTCATCCGGGAAACGATGCCGGGCCATCGCGTCGCCACGAATGGATATCCCGCGCCGCAGCAGCGCGTCGCGAAGCACTTCGGCCGCGTAAAGCGCAGGGTCTCCGATCGCGAGGTCTTGCACATATCCGGCGTCGGCTTTGGGGATCACGCCCCACAGATGCAGCTCTCGTCCGGAAGCGCTGCGATAGAACTTGATCGAGCGGTTGCCATGTTCGATGGTCACGACGCGATTATCGATGACGAAATTTTCAAAAGGCGGCGTGAGTGTAATCCGCGCCAGGTCGCCCGCATGTCCAGCCGGCCGCAAAGTCAGCGCGAAGGTATTGTCATCCAGAATGAGAGCGCTCACCGGCGCGCCATATTCTCGCGAGGCGCTGTCGGACGACCAGGGACCGGGCTGCGGTTCCCAAACATAGCGAGTATCGTCGCCAACGATGTTTCCTTCAACCCTCTTCAACCCGTGCGCGACCAGCTGATCGGCTAGCTCGTCGATCGCGCGGAAGGAATAGATTGCGCCCGGCGGCGCGTGGCTGCGATAGGGATATTCGCGTCCCGACAGGCTCGGGTCGCCGCTGCCGATGAGCTCCAAGTCGCCGGGAAGTGTTCCATCGGCATCGACCGGAACTGAAGCGCCGATTTGTGTCGTTAGGCGATAGTCGGCGCCGAGTTTGGATAGCGCGAGCGCGGTGGTGAATAGTTTCATGTTGGACGCGGGTACGAACAGCCGCTCCGCATTGCGCGCGTAGAGCACGTGGCCATCGCTGAGCCGAACCACCCGCATTCCCACGAAGGCGTGCGAGAGAGCGGGAGCAGAGTCGATGAGACGATCGAGTCCGGATGCCAGATCGGACGCTTCGAGCGAAACCGATAGCGCTAACCAGAGCAATGCGCGCATGTACTTGTCATTTTAGAGCGATCTTCCGATTAGAGCGATCTTCCGAACGGTTGAGATCACCGGAGCCGTTCCCGCCTTCTTCTTCCCCTGATCGTCGTATCGATCCCAGCCCGAATTGGCGACGAAGTAAAACGTGTTGCCGACCAGAGTCCCGTGTGTTGGTTCACCCAGTTCCGATGTGTTGGCTTCCAACACTTGTTGCTTGTGAAGGTCCAAAGAAAATCGAACGACGCGCGCCGGCGTAGTTCCGTTTTGCACGGCTATGAAAGAGTTGCGAAACAGGTACAAGCCATCGATGCCGTTCAGCGCGATCTCGTCGGACGGTTGCATCCATGTCACTGCTCCCGTGGAGAGTGTTATGGCTGCGATGCCGCGCACATAATCGGGGACGTACAACGTCTTCTCGTCGCCCGAAAGAGCCGGAGTTTGCGGAGAGGGGAACTCGCCGGGAATATCCAGGCGCTCCAGTTGTTTGGATCGGGGTCGCAACCGCAACACGGCTCCGTGGGTTCCTTCCGACACGTAAACTTCGCCGTCGCGGCTGATTGTCATGTCACCCAGGAGGCCCTTCACGGGCGACTCGATCCGCTGCCGGAGCACCCCGGAATTCAAATCGAACGCCAACAATGCGCTCTTGTCCCGGTCGGCCGCGGCGCAGCGCTCACAATGCGGCAGCCAGCCGGTTGCGGCCCAAAGGACTCCGTGGAGTGCGTCCACGCGCAGCGCGAGCACCGGCCAATCCGATTTTGCAAAATCGCTGCTGGTCACGCCATCGGTCTGGATGATCTTCGATTGCCGGACGCTGCTCACCAGGAAGCGGTGAGTGCTGGCATTGTAAGCGATGTCTTCGGGAAGCAAATCGCGCTCGGCCAGCGTGAAGGCTGGACTGGAATAGCTGACTGGATTCTTGTTTTGCTCCATTCGCCGGACGATGCTGGCAAACTCGCTCGAACTGCGAAGTGGCGCGAAATCCTGGTCGGCTGTCAGGTCGTAGACCAAGCCCATGGCGGCGAGATTTCGGAGTCCAGCCAGTGCCGCGGCTGTGTCCCCAAGCACCGCGTCCGAGACGGCGAGGTTGTACACGATTCGGGGATTGCCAGGGAGGAGAGGTTTCAGTTCGCGCAGCGTTTCGCGTAACTTCGAATAGTTCTTCGCTTCAATTGCCTGGCCGGCCTCGTGATTCAGGGTGACCCATCGGGGCTCGGGATCGGCGGCGACGAGTTGCACGGCGACCGAGCAAAGAATCGCGTATTTCTTCACACGCCCGCTCGCGGAATCTGCGAAAGGCTGCTTAACTTCGCTTCCAGCATAATCAGCAGCAGCAGCAGGAATACCAGGAACGTGCCCAACAGCGGGATAATCATCACGGCCTGAATGCCCCAGGCTTCGGCGAAGTAGCCGAGCAACCACGGGGCCAGGAAGCCTCCCGTCATTGCGAGCGAAAACAGGCCGTTATAAAAGCCCGGATGGTAATAAGGGAAGCGATGCGCGATCTTTTCCACCACTAACGGATAAATGGAGGCGAAACCAGCGCCGACAAACAGGATGCCCATCACCGCGCCGAACAGATTGTTGGTGGACGCGAGCACAATCATGCCGAGCAGCGCCGAGACAATCGATCCGATCAGCAGCCAAGCGCGGTTGACGCGCTTCAGGATAAATTGCGAGATGATGCGCCCCACCAGCAGCGACGCCCAGTAGAGCGCCAGCAATAGCAGCGAATCGTTCGGGCTGATTCCGAGCCGGCGAATCAGAAACAGCGGCAGCCATCCCGCCATGGACCACTCGTTACCAAATTGAAAGAAGAGCAACAAACTGAACAGCACCGCGCCGGGATTGCGAAAATCGCGCAGCACTTGCGCCAGAGGAATGGTTTGAAGGTTAGGATGGCGGGAGAAATCGCCCTTGTGGCAAATGATCGCGTAGAGGCCGGGCAGCGTGGCAAACAGGACCAGAATGCTCGGAACGGTGTAGACGTAGTAGGTGCCTGCCACCAGCAGCGCGGTCAGCAAGCTGCCGGATCCGAACAACAGCCCGGCGAAATTCACCGTAGCGGCGCGATCCACTTGGTAGATCGGTGAGATGGCATGGAAGACGCCGGCATTTAACAACCCCGCAGCGAATCCGATCGCAAGCACGCCGCATAGTCGCCACAACGCCGGTGCAGGCGGTGAAGAAAGAGCCAGGAAAAGAAACGCACCGCAGGCCAGCAGGTTGGCAAGAACCAAAACGAACTTCAGCCCGCGCCGGGGAAGCAGAAAATTAGCGGCGCCCACCGATAGCAGTAGCCCGAGCGCCAGGCTCAGGAAATAGTCGCCTACTTCGGTGAAGCTCGGCCGTAGGTGGTAACCCCAGGCGGGCAAAATCGCGCCCAGGAACGACATCAGCATTCCCGAGAACAGGAACGCAGCCATTGAGCGCCAGGCGTCGCCTGCTGCCGATTTTTCGCCATCGGGGTCAAGCTGCAACTGTGCAACGCTCGACATCAGACGTTATTGTACCGCCAGTATTACGGATTCCCGTAGAGGCGCGTGGGAGCTTCTTCCAGAACTTGGATCTGATGATCGCCCGCCGCTGGATTATGAGCTACTTAACACGCGATGAGCTTGGCGCACGAATTGCAGTTTGCTATCGCAAGTAGGGTTGATCTCCAAGGCTACGGGAGTTGCCTCTGGTTTTCGTCAATGCCCCGCAGGAATGCGGGGCATTTTGTGTTGGACCACTATATTTAGTTGCTAGCGATTCACCATCTGCGCCTAATTGTGCGCCCCTAGAAAGTGTTTGACAGATTTCCATCTCGGTTTTATGATGGTTGCATCACTGAGAAAGGAGGTGGTCCAGTCTAACATGGGTATATGTAGTGACTGTAGATTCAATTCCGCGCAAGAGGTGGCCGACTGCTAAAGTCGACCTGCTAAACGTTCAGGTTTCGTTCAGTGGACGAAGCCGCTGCTCCTGTGGAACGGCCGCTTCCCTGCGCGAAAAATAGTAACGTGCCCCCGCCTCGCCTGCAATGGTGGTGCGGGGGTTTGTATTTTCGTGCCGCTTCACTTGACGGGTGCGGTACACTGAAGTTTCGAAAGGAATCTGTTGCAATGAAAGCCGCTATTCACCCCGCCTACGAAGAGATCAACGTGATCTGCGCCTGCGGGAGCACCTTCAAGACACGATCCACCCACAAGGGCGACATCCGCGTGGAAATCTGCTCCAGTTGCCATCCCTTCTTCACCGGCCGCCAAAAGCTAGTCGACACCGAAGGCCGCGTGGACCGCTTCCAGAAGAAAATGGCGAAGTCCCAGGACCTGAAGGATAAGAAGGAATTGAAGACCAAGAAGCAGGCGGTCCCGACGCGATAAAGGGTCGGGCACTCAATATTGCTCTCTAAACGCGCTATTGCTTCTTTTGGCTGTCCTGCTTCGCTCTCGCCTCACGCTCGGCGTGAAGCTTCTCGTATTTGGGAATCTGCTCATCGGTGAGAATCGTGCGCACACGCATGTAGTGATCTTCCCCGATTTGCCGGATCTCCTGATTTTCGCTCTCGCGCGCCTGACGAAACCGCACTTCGGTTTGATCCAGCATGGCCTTTAGTTTCTCCACCTGGCCATCAGTCAGGTTTAAACGCGACCGCGTCTCCTCGATATACTTTTGCTTCCATTCGTTGGGCGAGGCCGGCGCACTTACGCTGCGAGCGGTTGGCGGGTTGTACGTCCGGTATCCGAGCGCGCCTACCACCGACCCGCTCACAAACACCAGTAGCAGGTAAAATGCAATCGGTAGGCTCTTGCGCGTCATCTTCCGTTTGGTTCAGTATAGTCGATTCGGATACCTACGGCGGTGAGGTTCTCGGTAGGGTTCGCGTCCGCCAGCACGTCCACGTAGTTGCCGCTCACCGCCGACCGGTCTCTGTCTTGCCTATTGGCGGCAATCGGCACCTGCAGCATGATTCCCAACAGCAGGCAGATAGCGGCCGCGGCAGCGACGAACACGTGCGTGAGTTTTTTTACCCGCGCGAGGAAGAACTGCCGTGCTTCAATCTTGCGCCACAGCTCGGGCATGAAGTTTACACTTGCTTCGGGATCGGGCATCGCCGCCCGGTATCCTACGAACAAATTGTCGAGCTCTTGATTTTGATCCATGCGCGTCCCGGCGCCTCCTCGCTGTCCTCAATTACTCCGACACCAGACTATTCTAACCCCATCTAGTGCTCTCCGGTTTTACCACCGCTGCCTTTGAGGCTGGCTTGATAGGCGTTTAGTACCCTTTGACGCGCCCGGAAAAGCCGAACCTTTAAAGCATTTTCATTCACCGAGTAAATCTTTTCAAGTTCTTTCAGCGACAAGCCTTCCACTTCTTTCAACGTAAGAAGAATTCGATCTTGCTCAGAAACCGACTGCAACAGCGAATCCACCAATTCTTTTACTTGCTTTTGACGCTGTTCCTCGCCAGAGGCTTTCCCGCCCGCAGCGGCGTCCGCCATCATTACCTGCTGCTCGCTCAGGTCCGACATCCGGGATTCGTTGCGCCGGCGCTGCTTACGCAGATAATCATACGAAGCATTCACCGTGAGCCGGTACAGCCACGGCTCAAAGACTTCCGGCGTCCTGAGTTGATCGAGCGAATAGTAGAGTCTAAGAAAAACCTCCTGGGCTACATCCTCCACATCTTCCGGCCGCCCGATCAGCCGGGCAATCGTGCCTAAAATCCGCTTCCTGTATGCAATTACCACTTGGTTGAACGCAGAATCATCGCCCTTTTGGGCTTTTTGAATCAGTTCGAATTCAACCAGCATGCAGGCCTTAAACCGCTAGTAGCCTGCTCGATCTTAGAGGCGTACTAGCAAATTGTTAGGTTACAAGGGCTTGGGGAGGAAAGCAAAGCTTTTCCGGGCAGCGGTTCGCATCGGGCCGTCAGTGGGCTTCGCCGGGTCCAATTTCAGCAGGATCAATCGCTTGGCATCGGTACTAGGGCCATCGGCAGCGCCATGCTAAAATCGCAATGGTCTCCCCCGCCGCGCGGTCCAACGCACTTAGCACGATGAATTTTCTCGAGGGTCTCAATCCGCAACAACAAGCCGCCGTGTCTCACGTCGAAGGCCCCCTGCTTTTGCTGGCGGGCGCCGGCAGCGGCAAGACGCGCGTGATCACCCATCGCATGGCCCACCTGACGGAGGAACATCGCGTCCCCGGCCCATGCATATTGGCCGTAACCTTCACCAATAAGGCCGCTGACGAGATGCGGTCGCGCGTGAACAACCTGCTCGGCGGCGGGGGTAAGGATGGTCCGTTCGTTTCCACGTTCCACTCCTTTTGCGTACGATTGCTGCGCCGCGACGGCGCGAGCCTCGCCGAGATTCGCAACGGATATACCCGCCAGTTCACCATCTACGACGACGACGATCAGGTGGCCGTGATCAAAGCCATTTTCCGCAGCCTCGGCCTGGACGAGAAATTCATGCAGTACCGCGCGGTGTGCTCTTGGATCAGCCACAACAAAAGCCACAAGAAATCGCCTCAAGACGTCTACGGCGCATCCACCGATCAGAAAACGTCGCAGCTCGCCTCCATCTACGAACAGTACGAGGGGCGCCTTCATCAGGCCAACGCACTCGACTTCGACGACTTGTTGCTCGAGTCCGTGCGGCTGCTGGCGCACGACGCGAATCTGCGCCTCCAGATCAATCGCCGCTTCGAATTCGTCATGATCGACGAATACCAGGACACCAACCGCAGCCAATATGAGCTGATGCGCCTGCTTACGGAGGCGCACAAAAACATTTGCGTGGTCGGCGACGAGGACCAATCCATCTATGGCTGGCGCGGCGCCGATATTCGCAACATCCTCGACTTCGAGCGTGATTTCCCGAACGCCGCCGTCATTCGCCTGGAGCAGAATTACCGGTCCACCAAGAATATTCTCGAAGCCGCCAGCGCCGTGGTCGCGAATAACACCGAGCGCAAAGGCAAGTGGCTGTGGACCGAAGCCGGCGCCGGCGAAAAGATCGGGCGATTCGAAGCCTTCGATGGCGAGCAGGAAGCTCTGTTCATCGCCGAGACCATCGAAAAGCTGCTTTCGCAAAATCCTGGGGATCGCGCAGCCGTGCTGTATCGCACCAATTTCCAGTCGCGGCAGATCGAAGAAGCGCTGCGGCGCTACGGGCGCGATTACGTGGTGGTGGGTGGGTTCAGCTTTTATCAGCGTGCTGAAGTGAAGGATGCACTGGCGTATCTCAAGGCGATCGCGAGCCCGCAAGATACTGTCAGCTTGCTGCGCATCATCAACACACCCGCGCGCGGGATCGGCAAGAGCACCATCGAGCAAATCGAAGAGTACGCGAACAAGAATCAGTTGAGCGTCTGGGCGGCGATTGGCCGGATGCTCGAGGAAAATCTGTTTCCAGCCCGCGCCGAATCGGCGCTCCGCATCTTCAAGGGCATGATGGAGGAGTTGGGTGTCGCCGCCGGCGAGGGAAAAGTGGACGACCTGCTGCGCCAGATCCTGGAGCGCACCGGGTACGCCAAAATGCTCCAGGCTGACAACGATCCGGACGCCGAAACCCGCCTCGGCAATTTGAATGAGCTGGTGAACGCGGCGTCGGAAGCGGCCGAACGCGGGGAAAACGTCGCGGAATTTCTGGATCACGCAGCGCTGGTTTCCGATGCGGACGCTATCGACGAACGCGCGCCGGTATCGCTGCTCACCCTGCACAATGCCAAAGGCCTCGAGTTCCCGATCGTATTCTTGGCGGGAATGGAAGAGGGACTGTTCCCGCACATGCGCTCGCTCGATTCGAAAGCCGCCATGGAGGAAGAGCGGCGCTTGTGCTACGTCGGGATGACGCGCTCCGAGAAGCGGCTGTTCCTCACGTCCGCGCGTTACCGGCGGCGCTTCGGCGGCGGCCAACAGGAAGCCACCATTCCCTCGCGATTCCTGCGCGAAGTTCCGCGAGCGTTGGTGGAAGACCTCGGCGGCTCGCGCCAAGGCTCCTATCAACGCACGCCTCAAGTAGATCTCTTCGCCGAGCAACATGAGGTTCGCGAGACCGCCAAGCGCAATCTGTACACCGGCAAGACTTACAACTCCGTTGAAAACATCCAACAATTCTTCCAGGAGCGAGGAAAGACACCTGCTCCTCCACCGGCCAAAAGCCAACAGCCAACAGCTAGTAGCCAACCGCCAACCGCCAAGCCGCCAATAGCCAATAGCCAACCGCGTGTCGCTGTCAGCGGCAAGCGCGGCTTCCGCGCCGGCGCCATGATTCGCCACCCTAAATATGGGCGAGGTACCGTGCTCCGTCGCGAAGGGGATGGCGAGGATGCTAAGCTCACGGTAAGCTTTCCCGGCTACGGACTGAAGAAGCTGGTTGAAAAATACGCAGGAATCCAAGAGGATTAGTCAATACGAATGAATACGAAACACGTTGAAGATAGAGCAGAGCGCAAGAAGTTGAAGCGTACTGCCCGCAAGAAAGCGGCGCCCAAACCGAAGCGGGCATCCGGCGTCGCACGAGGCTCTCTCAAGAAAAAAGTCAGGAAAATGTCGAAGGGCCAGAGTAAGCGTTAGCGCCAGCCGCTTGCGTCGCGTGACTGAACCGCGCGCGTGAGCAAGCGGCCCCCCGATGACGAACCAGCTCCTTCGCACCAAATCCATCGACGCACTCATCGCTGCTTCCGAAGAACCCGAACGGAAGCTCAGAAAATCGCTGGGCGTCTGGAGCCTCATCGCGATGGGCATCGGTGCGGTCATCGGGTCTGGCATTTTCACCGTCACCGGAACCGCCGCGGCGGGCGAACATTTCCTGGCCAAGTCGATCTTCAAAGCGCCGGTGCTCGACCTGTTGTTGAACGGCGGCGCCGCGTCTACGCTGAGCGGCCGGCTAGGCGCGGGCCCGGCTATCTCGGTGTCATTCGTATTGGTGGCGATCGCGTGCGGGTTCGCCGCCATCTGCTATGCCGAACTGGCGTCGATGATCCCGATCGCCGGCAGCGCGTATACCTACTCCTATGCGACGTTGGGCGAAATTTTCGCCTGGATTATCGGTTGGGATTTGATTCTCGAGTACGCGTTCTCCAACATGAGCGTCGCGGTCGGATTCTCAGCGTACTTGAACGACCTGCTCGACAATCTATTCCATTTCCATCTGCCTGCGAAGCTCTCGCAGCCGATTTTTGAAGAGGGCCAGCGCACGGGTGCATATTTCAACCTGACGGCGCTGATTGTGCTCCTGATATTGAGCTACGTGCTGGTGCGCGGAGTCCGCGAGAGCGCCCAAACCAACAACACGATGGTGGTGATCAAACTCATCGCGATCCTGTTTTTCGTGTTTGGCGCCGCGCATGCGGTCAACAGTCACAACTGGCATCCCTTCATGCCCAACGGTTATTCCGGTGTGCTGTCGGGCGGCGCAATCGTCTTCTTCACCTACATTGGTTTCGATTCGGTCTCGACGGCGGCGGAAGAATGCGGACGCCCGCAACGCGATATGCCCATCGGAATCTTCGCCACGCTCGCGATCTGTGCGCTGCTCTACGGCTCGGTCGCGCTGGTGCTCACCGGCATCGCGCATTGGGACACATTGAATAACGACGCGCCGGTGGCCAACGCGCTCAAAATGATCGGAATGAACCGGCTGCGGTTGATCGTCACCGCCGGAGCGCTGCTGGGCATGCTCTCCTCGCTACTGGTCTTTCAATACGGCCAGGCCCGCATCTGGTTCGCCATGTCGCGCGATCGCCTTCTCCCCGGCATTTTCTCGCGCGTGCATCCGCGCTTCCAGACGCCGCACATCAGCACCTGGGTGGCCGGCTTCGTGGTTGGAATTCCAGCCGGTATCTTCGATGTGAGCTGGTTCGCCGACCTGTCGAATATCGGAACGCTCTTCGCGTTTATCCTGGTCTCGGCCGGCGTGATCGTACTGCGCAAAAAGCAGCCGGAGCGAAAACGCGGCTTTCGCGTACCGCTGGTCCCGCTGTTGCCCGGGATATCAATCTTCTGTTGCCTGGTCCTGATGCTCAGCCTGCCGCTCGAAACCTGGCTACGATTCTTCGTCTGGTTGATCATCGGGCTGTTCATCTATTTCCTCTACGGCAAGAAGCGCACCGCCGAAATGGCGTAGACCGCTCCCTCACGGTCACGGCTCAGTACGGAGCCGCGCGCGTAAGCAAGCGGTTGCTTGGCGTTACCATAAGACGTTCCCATCAGGAGGTCTCATGGCGCGCCTGTCGTTACTCGTTTTGTTCGCGCTCGGCACTCTGGCTGCGGCCGATCAGCCTCTGTTGCTGCAGAAACCCACCGTCAATAAAACTCACATCGTTTTCTCCTACGCGGGCGATCTGTGGAGCGTCCCTCGCGATGGCGGCGAAGCTACCCGGCTCACGGTCGGGCAGGGCATCGAAACCGATCCGATCTTTTCGCCCGACGGCTCGCTGATCGCTTTTCAAGGCGAATATGAAGGCAACCGGGACGTCTATGTGATTCCGGCCGAGGGCGGCATACCCAAGCGCCTCACCTATCACCCGGCTGCTGACGATCCGGTGGGCTGGTCGCCCGACGGCAAGCAGATCCTGTTCCGGTCCGATCGCACTAATTATTCGCGCATCACGCAGCTCTTTACCATCCCGGTCGAGGGCGGCTTCGAGACGCCCGTGGATCTGCCGATGGCCTACGACGGCTCGTACTCTCCGGACGCGAACAAACTCGCTTACATGCCCATCGCGCCTGCGTTCCAATCCTGGAAGCGCTATCGCGGCGGCGAGACCACTTCCATTTGGCTGGCCAATATCGCGGATGCTAAAGTCGAAAAGATCCCCCGCGAAAATTCCAACGATTTTAATCCCATCTGGCTGGGCGACAAAGTCTACTTCCTGTCCGATCGCGCGGGCCCGGTCTCCCTCTTCGTTTATGACACTGCGGCCAAAAAGGTGACGCCGCTGGTTCATAACGACGGCTACGACATGAAATCGGCCAGCGCGGGAGGGGGCGCCATCGTTTACGAACAGTTCGGTTCCATTCATTTGTTTGATCTGAAATCGGGCAAGTCGAAAAAAGTCGAGATCAGCGTCTCGGGCGATATTCCGTCTCTGCGGCCTTCCTTTGAAAAACTGGGCTCGCGCATTTCCAGCTCGAGGCTATCGCCCACTGGCGCCCGCGCCGTCTTTGAAGCGCGCGGCGAAATCTTCACCGTGCCCGCCGACAAGGGCGACGTGCGCAATCTCACCAATACGTCCGGCATCGCCGAGCGCAGCCCATCCTGGTCCCCGGACGGCAAGCAGATCGCCTATTTTTCGGACGAATCCGGCGAGTACGAGTTGCACCTGCGCGCGCAAAACGGCATGGGCGACGTCACCAAGATTAGCCTCGGCACGCCGCCTGCCTTTTATTACGATCCCATCTGGTCGCCCGACAGCAAGAAGATCGCTTACGAAGACAGCCAGCGCCAGCTTTGGTACATCGATCTGGAGACCCAGGATCAGAAGAAAAAGCCGCCGGTCCGCATCGACAAGGATACCTACTTCACGCCGCAGCGCGGCCTGAATCCCGATTGGTCGCCGGACGGCAAATGGATCGCCTACACCAAGATCCTGAAGAATCACTTGCGCGCGGTTTTCCTTTATTCGCTCGCGGACGGCCAGGCGCATCAAGCTTCCGACGGAATGAGCGACGCCCAATTCGCCAAGTTCGACAAGAACGGCAAGTATCTCTACTTCACCGCCAGCACTAACGTCGGCCTGACCACTGCCTGGCTCGACATGTCGGGCGACGAACGTCCCACATCGAGCAGCGTCTACGTGGCGGTGCTGCGCAAGGAAGACGCGTCGCCGCTGGCGCCTGAGAGCGATGAAGAGAAGGCCCAGGCGAAGACGGAAGACAAGGAAGACAAGGGAGACAAGGGAGACAACGAAAACAAGAATTCAGAATCCAAGAATCCAGAAGTCAGAATCGATCTCGCCGGTATCGATCAACGCATTCTTGCGCTGCCCATCCCCGCGCGCGATTACATTTCATTGGACGCTGGAAAAACCGGAATCGTGTTCCTGACCGAGAGAGTGCAAAATCCCGCCGCGCCGCCCGAAGAACGGGAAACCGCCACCCTCTACAAGTTCGAGTTGAAGACGCGCAAGACCGACAAGGTTCTCGAAAACCTGCGGCGCTTCACGATTTCCGAAGACGGCGAAAAGATGTTGTACCGGCAGGGCCCCAACTGGATGATCTCGGCCGCCGGTACACCTGCCAAACCGGGCGAAGGCGTGCTGAAACTGGACGGCATGGAAGCGCGCATCGATCCTCGCGCCGAATGGAAGCAGATGTACCACGAAGTGTGGCGCATTGAGCGCGACTTCTTCTATGATCCGTCGCTGCACGGCTTGGATTGGCGAACGGCCGAGCAGAAGTATGAGCCGTATCTGGAGACCGTATCGAGCCGCGGCGATCTAAATTACCTGTTCGAGGAAATGTTGGGCGAACTGACCGTCGGGCACCTGTTCGTGCGCGGCGGCGCATTCCCGGAAGTAAAGCGCGTGAAAGGGGGCCTGCTCGGCGCCGATTACAAAATCGAAAACGGCCGGTACCGTTTCGCGAAGGTGTACAGCGGAGAAAACTGGAACCCGCAGATGAAAGCTCCGCTCACTCAGCCTGGGGTCAACGTCACTGCGGGTGAGTATCTGCTGGCGGTGAATGGCCGGGATGTGGCGCCGCCCGCCAACCTCTACAGCTTCTTCGAGGAGACCGCGGGCAAATCGGTGGTGCTGCGTGTGGGCCCGAACCCGGATGGGTCGGGGTCGCGCGAGGTAACCGTCGTCCCCGTCGAGAACGAAGCCGCGCTGCGCAACCTGGATTGGATCGAAGAGAATCGCCGCAAAGTAGATCAGATGAGCGGCGGCCGCCTGGCCTACGTCTACCTGCCCGATACCGGGGGAGGTGGATTCAGAAACTTCAATCGCTTCTATTTCGCGCAAGTAGACAAGGAAGGCGCCGTCATCGACGAGCGTTTCAATTCCGGCGGCCAGATCGCCGACTACATCATCGACAATATGAGCCGTCCGCTCACCAATTTCTTCATGACGCGCGCCGGCGAGCCTTTCACCACGCCGCAGGAAGCGATCTTCGGCCCCAAGGCCATGATCATCAATGAATATGCCGGCTCCGGCGGTGACGCGATGCCATGGCTTTTCCGCCAGCGCGGCATCGGGCCGCTGATCGGCAAGCGCACCTGGGGCGGACTGGTCGGAATCGTCGGTTTCCCCTCGCTCATCGACGGCGGTTCGGTAACTGCCCCAGACTTGGCTTTCTACAATTTGAAGGGCGAATGGGACGTGGAGAATCACGGCGTCGCACCGGATATCGAAGTGGAATACGATCCGGCTGCGGTTCGCGCCGGTCACGATCCGCAGCTAGAGAAGGCGGTTCAAGTAGTGATGTCGGAGCTGGAGAAACATCCCACGCCGCAATACCATCAACCGCCGTTCCCGAATTATCACAAAACGACATCGGCTTCCTCACCGACATCATCCAGGTGAACGCCTGTTACGGTTAGTACATCCGGACACCTGTACCGGTACAAAACTCCAAATTTACTATTAGCTGCCGCTAGCGCTTGCTTCAAGATGAAGGGCGCTTGGAGCAAGATTTAGAGAATCCGGCATTATCGCTTGTCCTGGAACCAGCGGAAGAACCCGCCGAGGCGACGACCGCGGTGTCAATGCCTCCGGCGGTGCCCGAGAAAACCCTCGGCAGCGCTTGGCTGGACGATACAGGCATCGAGATCGTCCGCGCCACTCGGTCCTGGATTCAGTATGGAACGGTGGGTTTTGCCGTGCTCTGCATCATCATAGGGGCCGTGGAAGCCTTGCTGGGGCGTTAATGTAAAAAAATGTAAGGATCCTGAGGCCCGCCCAGAGGATGAAAAATTGGTTGCAAGTTTGTACCAGAAGAGCGACACTACTAAAGGAACTAGCTCACTCCTCCGAGGGCTATCCGATGCCCGCCTCTTTCCCTTGTGGATTGAGGCGGGTTTAGTTTTTTTGGCCCGCGTCCCCACGGCAGTAAGTCACGGTTACTCGAAGTTCCGAAGTGGCGTTTGAGTGCGTCTCAACCGCAGGAGCTTCAAGAATGTGTGACTATTCGCTGCATACGTATCCCAATCGATTGGCTACCGATGGGGAAGATCTGGTCGTGCATAGGTTTGGCGCGGGATCGCTCGGACTGGCGTCTCCGGCGGATTTAGCGCCTGTAATTTCGGCGACAAAGGCCGCTCACGGAACCGTGTGGGCGCGGCTCAAAACCTGGTTCCTGGGACGGAATCCCAGATGGGAAGCGGAAAAACGCGTTCCGGCCGTCTGTATCCCGCCCTACTCTCGCCTGGTTCTCCACGATATTCCGAAGAGCTTGCAGCGTGAATTGAGTGTGGGTGAAATAGAGGAAGTGCAGTTCATCGAAATAACCGCGGAAGTGAACACCTATCGCGATGCGGTGCGTTTCAAGAACTGCCGGCAAGCTCTCCTGCAGCAACTGCGGGAAGGGCAGCGGGTTCAAGTGCTCTCGATCGGAATCGAGGCATTCGAGCCAGCCGAAGCGCGCGTCTATTAACCGCCCGCGGCGGGACGGAAGTGTAAATCGATGGCGTTGCCTGCGATGTCGACGTGCACGATGTAAAGCACGTCGATCTTGACGCCGCTTTCTGTGACGCTCACGTGAACGTCTTCGCTGTGGACGGGCAAACCCAAACCCGCGGCCTCGTTCAGCACCGCGCTTCTCACGGCATCCATGGGCTGGATTCGCTCGACGAATGCGGCGTGTATTTCGGCACTACCGGTGGACAGGTGTATGCATCGGCCGATGCCGGAGATCATTGGTCGCCCATCGTTCGG
>JBKQHJ010000257.1:0-2711 GCA_052148835.1 Bryobacteraceae bacterium | reverse complement strand
TTGCTGCTCGGCCGCGTGGACTACATCGACGACGATCCGGAACTGTACGTTCTTCCGGGCTCGGTGGCGATCGGCGAGGCGGGCGAACAGGTTCGGACCAAGCTGGCCGACGTCTCCGTCGCGCAGCTCCAGGCGCAGGACGGCTCCCAGGGCATCTTGTACAGCGCTGCCTGGGATCCTCAGTTCTGCGATGCGATGCTCAGCGCCATCGCCCGGCGCAGGCGTTTTCGCGGGCGCTCCGGTGAGCTCATGGGGTCTCATACCCGCGCCTTTCGCGCCGCCTGGGGCAAAAGCCATCCCGATCTCGGGCCGGCAGTGATCAAAAGCGAACAAAGCAACACCTCAATCGCGTATGGCGATCGTTTCATCTTGAAGATTTACCGCAAAGTGGAGCCAGGCGTTCATCCGGAAGTCGAAATGGGGGCTTATCTGACCGAGCGCGAGTTCCCGAATATCGCTCCTCTCACCGGAACCATCGAGTATCGATCCGACCAAAGCGATCCGATCATCGTCGCCTCCCTACACGCCTTTGTGCAGAACCAGGGCGACGCGTGGCACTATACGCTGGACTCGCTCAGCCAGTTTTTCGAGGCCGCCCTGGCTCGCAAGGAATCCGAGGGCGCGGGTCTCGAAGGGCGCCATCATCCGCTCGACCTCGAAGGTCTCGAGGTTCCCTCCCACGTCCACGAACTCATCGGCGGTTATCTCGACACCGCGCAATTGCTGGGACGCCGGACGGCGGAACTGCATCGCGCTTTGAGCGCCAATTTCATCGACCCGCGTATTTCGCCCGAGCCGTTCACCGATCATTACCGCCTGGGCCTGTATCACGGCGTAATGCGGCAGACCGCTCAAACGTCCATGCTCCTAAGATCCGGCTTGAGCGCGCTGCCCGCGCCGGAGCAGAAAGACGCGCAGAAACTGCTGGACTCAACCGAGAAAATCCGAAGCCGGTTTCGCTTGATTCCAGACCGTAAGATCAGCGCCCTTCGCATTCGCGTTCATGACGATCTGCGCCTCGAGAAAGTCCTGCACACCGGCAAAGATTTCGTCATCATCGGTTTCGACGGAAGGCCCGATCGCCCGCTCAGTGAGCAACGCATCAAGCGGGCTCCGCTGCGCGATGTCGCCAGCATGCTGCTTTCGTTTCAGTACGCGGCCCAGGCGGTCTTCTTCGATCAGATCCCTGGCGTCACGCGCCGCCCCGAGGTTGTCCCGGCGCTGGAGTTGTGGGCGAGTTACTGGTGCGATTGGGTGAGCGCGGCCTACCTGCGCGGTTACCTGAACGAGAACTCCGCGGCGCACCCCGCTCTTTTGCCTTCGGAGGCGATGCAAGTCCGCGTACTCTTGGATGCCTGCCTGATCGAACAGGCGCTTGAAGACATCGATCGCGAACTTTCCCACCGCCCGGAATGGGCGCGTATCCCGATTCGAATGCTGCTCGGCCTTCTGGACGCCCCGCTCCCCGACTAGTACCCTAATTCAAGTGAAATCTTCTCGCGCGTTCGGAGTCCAAGTAGGGGAGGTTTCACGGTGACAAAGCGCCGTAAGACTCAGCCGGTCTATACTCCCTCGGCCACGTATCGGTTTCAATTCAATCATTTGTTTACGTTTGACGACGCCGCGGCATTGGCTGGCTATCTGGATGACCTGGGCATCAGCGACATCTATGCCTCGCCGTTCCTCATGGCGCGCCCCGGCAGCCTGCACGGATACGATGTCACGGACCATTCGCGTTTCAATCCGGAAATCGGCAGCGAAGATTCCTTCCTGCGGCTTTCGGCCGAGCTGCAGCGCCGTGGAATGGGTTTGATTGCCGACGTGGTCCCCAACCACATGTGCGTTTCGCATGCCTCCAACACCTGGTGGTGGGATGTTCTGGAGAATGGACCCAGCAGCCCTTTCGCCAATTTCTTTGATATTGACTGGCATCCTCCCAAAGAGGAGCTCTCGAACAAGGTTCTTCTTCCGGTGTTGGGGGACCAGTTCGGCCGCGTGCTGGAGAACAAAGAAATCCAAGTTGCCTACCAGGAAGGCCAGTTCGAGATTGTGGTCTACGGCGTCTCCCGTCCGCTCGCCCCGGGTACCTGGATCACCATCCTGGAGCCGGCCGCTGCCAAGCTGCGCGATCAGCTCGGTCCGTCCGAAGAGCGCGTCGCCGAGCTGGAAAGCATCATCACCGCGCTAGGCCATTTGCCGGGCCAGACCGAAACCGACGACGCCAAAATCCGGGAGCGCCACCGCGAAAAGGAGATCGTGCGGCGGCGTTTGTCGGCGCTGCTCGAGGCCAGCCCCGAGGCGCGCGAAGCGATCCAGGGCGCGCTCGACGATATCAACGGCAAGCTGGAGGATCCCCGCAGCTTCGATCGCCTAGAGAGATTGCTCGAGAGCCAGCCGTACCGGCTCAGCTTCTGGAGAGTGGCCATCGACGAGATCAACTATCGGCGTTTCTTCGACATCAATGATCTCGCCGCCATCCGCGTGGAGGACTCAGAAGTATTTTCAGCTGTGCACGCCCTGATCTTCGACCTGGTGCGGAGAGGCCACATATCAGGGCTGCGCGTCGACCATCCGGACGGTCTGTTCGAACCCGAAAAATATTTCCGTTACCTGCAGGACGCCTGCAAAGCCTGGTCCGCGCCCATCAAATCCAACGGCAACGGGAATCGCAACGGCGTGGATCGAAGCTTTTATATCGTCGCCGAAAAGAT
>JBKQHJ010000256.1:0-8661 GCA_052148835.1 Bryobacteraceae bacterium | reverse complement strand
CCCGCGCGGAAAGGCGGCTGGCGATGAGAGCGGTGACGAGAAAACTAAAAAGCGCGACCCAATTCTGCGGGTCGGCGATAGTGAGCTTTCCGATGGGAGGCAGAAAGAACAGATTAAAAGCGAGCGTGGCGGTGAGCGATGCTAAAGTCGCTTCGGCGAGGCCCCAGGTGCTCGCGATCACCAAAACCAGCAGCAAATACGCAAATCCGACCGTGGTGGGATTGTGCGGAATTACGGTGAACGCGATGTAAGTAACGATAGCTACGCCCGCCAGTGAAAGCAGAAGGCGCAGCGCAAGCCGGCCCAAATAGAACCCCCGGCTGTTATTTTAGCGGTTGCTAGCCGTTGCGGCCAGGGTCGCCGCGATTTCCTGGCAGATGCGATCGCAGGTGGCGGGGGCAAGCAGGATGCCGTTGCGGTAATGGCCGTAGGCGAGCCAAAGCCGGCTAGATGGAACACGTCCGACATTTGGGGCGGCGGCATCGGTGGCGGGGCGAAAACCGGTCCAGACGGATTCAGGTTGGAGGCCGCGGAGGGTTGGAACCAGCTCAGCGGCGCGCGCGGCGATGTTTGAAACGATCTCTTGATCGATGATGCGATTGTAGCCGGCGTCCTCCGTGGAGGATCCAGCGATGGTGAAGCCGTCGGCGCGCTGAAGGACGTAGGTGTGAGCCTGGCGGACAATGGTAGCGAGCGATCCAGGGGGGAGGCGGTAGCCGAGGAGGTGACCTTTGACCGGGAACGAGCGTGGAAGCGAGTGCGGCTCACTGTCGATTGTGATTGCAATGCTGCTCGACCATGCGCCGGCGGCGAGAACGGCGCTACGGGCGCGGGCTCCGGCAATAGTGGCGCCTTCTGAATCGGCGCGGATCTCGGCAACCGAACACTGTTCCCGGACGCAGACGCCACGCGCCAGGCAGGCGGAGCGAAGGGCGGTCATAAGAGCCGCGGGATCGATGATGGCGTCGTCGGGAAAGTAGATCGCGCCGGGGGCGTCGTGGCGGACGAGCGGGGCAAGCGCGCGAAGTTCAGCGGGGGAGAGTAGGCGCGAACCAGGGCGTGGAGCAAGCACGAGTTCCACCGCGCCAGTCCGGCGAAATTCCACGGCCAGGCCGCTGTCCGCCTCGATTTCTCGGATGAAATCGGGGTACATCGTAAGGCTCGCGATCGCGAAGTGGCGGAGAGCGGGATCTTCGAATTCGCCGGCGGGCGAGAGCATCCCGGCCGCGGCGGAGCTGGCTTCCGAGCCGATCGTCGAGGCATCGAACAGCAGAACGCGAAAGCTGTTGCGGGCGAGCCGCCAGGCGATAGAGGCGCCGATGACGCCGCCGCCGATGATGATGACGTCGAAGTTAGCGGCGTTCGTGAGCTTCATCTCTAGTGAAGCGCTGAGAGGCGTCGATGGACGCTCCGAGATTGTCCGAGAGGCGCTTCCACTCGTCGTAGGCACGCCAGTAGGCGTCCGCCCCTTCTTTTGCGAGTAACCGGCCGATCAGCTTTGAGAGCGAGGTCCCTTCGTCCGTTGCTCTCCTGCGCGCCCAAAGCAGGACCTTGGGATCGAGCCCGATTGTTATTCTTTGGGGCACGGCATCAGTGTAGCGCAAGCACAAAAAAGGCGGACCTCGAAAGGCCCGCCTTGGGTTTTGCGCTATCGCGCGATTTTATTCGGCTAGCGTCGGCTCTTCGCCCGGCTCTTCGGTCAAGCCGCCCGCGTAGATGCTGCGCGCTTCGTCTTCGTAGCCGCCGAGGTCGCCAGCGAGCGAAACTTCTTCCGCGATGGGCTCTTCCTCCACCACGTCTTCGCCCGCGATCTTGACGCCGCGATAATACTCCATGCCGGTGCCGGCCGGAATCAGGCGGCCCATGATCACGTTTTCCTTCAGGCCGCGCAGATAGTCGACCTTGCCGTTGATGGCGGCTTCGGTCAGCACGCGCGTGGTTTCCTGGAAGGACGCGGCCGAGATGAACGAATCAGTCGAGAGCGACGCTTTGGTGATACCAAGCAGCACTGGTTTGCCGTTGGCCGGTTTGCCGCCGGCCTCCCGCACGCGCTCGTTCTCTTCGCGGAATTTGAACTTGTCCACCACCTCTTCGGGGAGGAACTCGGTGTCGCCGATGTCGTCCACCTTCACCCAGCGCATCATCTGCCGCGAGATGACTTCCAGGTGTTTGTCGTTGATATTGACGCCCTGCAGACGGTACACTTCCTGGATTTCATTGACCAGGTATTTCTGCAGCTCTTTTTCGCCGAGCACGGCCAGGATGTCGTGCGGATTGCGCGGGCCGTCCATCAACGGATCGCCCGCCTTCACACGCTCGCTCTCCTGGACATTGATGTGCACGCCGCGCGGGATGTTGTAATCCTTCTGCTCCCCGTCGTCGGCGGTAATGCTGATTTTGCGCATGCCCTTGGCCACTTCGCCGTAGCGCACGATGCCGTTGATCTCCGCGATGATGGCCGTTTCACGAGGTTTGCGGGCCTCGAACAGTTCCACCACGCGCGGCAGACCGCCGGTGATGTCTTTGGTCTTGGTAGTTGCGCGGGGGATCTTCGCGATCACGTCGCCCGCGTGGGCGTCTTCCCCATCCGTCACCATGAGGTGCGCGTGGGTTGGCATGAGGTAACGCTTTTCGTCCGAGCGGGTGCCGCCTTCGGGCCGCATGATGACGGTGGGAATGCGCTTTTCATCGATAGAATCGGTGACCACCCACTGCGACATGCCAGTGATTTCGTCCACCTGCTCTTGCAGGGTAGTGCCCTCGGTGAGGTCCTTGAAATGAACCTTGCCGCTGACTTCCGTCAGAATCGAGAAGGTGTACGGATCCCATTCGAGCAGGATGTCGTTGTTTTTCACCCGCGCGCCATCCTCAAACAGAACTTTGGCGCCGTAAACAACGGGATAACGTTCTTTCTCGCGGCCTTTTTCGTCGATAATCGCGAGAATTCCGTTGCGATTCATCGCAATCAGCTCGCCTTTAGCGTTACGAACGGTTGTTACGCCGATGAATTTGACGAAACCGTCCGAATTGGCGTCCTGCTTGGACTGCTCGCTCGATCCGGTGGCCGTTCCGCCGACGTGGAAGGTACGCATGGTAAGCTGCGTTCCCGGCTCGCCGATGGACTGCGCCGAGATAATCCCGACCGCTTCGCCGCGCTCCACCATCCGGCCGGTCGCCAGGTTGCGGCCGTAGCACAGCTGGCAGACTCCGCGCTTCGATTCGCAGGTTAATACCGAACGAATCTTCACGCGCTCGATGCCGGCGGCCTGGATGGCACCCGCCAGGTCTTCGGTGATCTCCTTGTTGAGACCGACGATCAGGTTGCCTTCGTAATCGAACTGATCTTCGAGAGCCACGCGGCCGACGATACGGTCGCGCAAGGGCTCGATGATTTCGCCCGATTCGATGATGGGCTCGACGTAGATGCCGTCACCGGTGCCGCAGTCGGTTTCAGTGACGATGACGTCCTGCGCCACATCGCACAGACGGCGCGTGAGATAACCGGAATCGGCCGTTTTGAGTGCCGTATCCGCTAAGCCCTTGCGCGCGCCGTGCGTGGAGATGAAGTATTGCAGCACGTCCAGGCCTTCGCGGAAATTAGCGGTGATGGGCTGCTCGATGATTTCGCCCGAAGGCTTGGCCATCAAACCGCGCATGCCGGACAGCTGGCGGATCTGCTGTTTCGATCCGCGGGCGCCGGAGTCCGCCATGATGTAAATCGGATTCAGGTAACGGCCCGTGCGGTCGTCCTCTTCCATGGATTTGAACATTTCGTCCGAAACCCGCTCGGTGACCTTGGACCAAATTTCGATGATTTTGTTGTAGCGCTCGCCCTGCGTGATAGCGCCTTCCTGATACTGCTGCTGGACTTCGATGACCGCCTTCTCGGCGTCGCGCACCAGCTTGGGCTTCTCTTCGGGCACCACCATGTCGTCGATGCCGATGGAGATCCCGGCACGTGTGGCATAGAGGAAGCCGAGCTTCTTCACTTCATCCAGCATCTGGACGGTGATGGTGAGCCCATACTTCAGGTAGCAATACTGCACCAGTTGCGTGAGCCCCTTCTTCTTGAGCAAGCCATTGATGAAGGGCATCTCGTTGGGCAGGACGTCGTTCAAAATGACGCGGCCCACCGTGGTGTCCATGTACTGCTTGTTGAATTCGATCGGCTCGGTGTGCAGGACGTTCTGGTTGTCGAACGCCTTCATCAGGTCGATCACTCGGCCGGTGTGGCGCAGCTTAATCGGCGACAGCGTTTCCACTTCGCCCATTTCAAGCGCGATCAGCACGTCGTCGGTGGAGGCGAAGGTGCGCCCCTCACCCTTGGTGCCGGGGCGCGCTTTGGTCAAATAGTAGAGGCCCAACACCATGTCCTGCGTCGGCACCGCGATGGGCGCGCCATGCGCGGGCGACAAGATATTGTTCGACGAAAGCATCAGAGTGGATGCTTCGATCTGTGCTTCGGGCGACAGGGGAATGTGAACGGCCATCTGGTCGCCATCGAAGTCGGCGTTGAAGGCGGTGCAAGTGAGCGGGTGCAGCTTGATGGCTTTGCCTTCCACCAGCACTGGTTCAAAGGCCTGGATGCCGAGACGGTGCAGCGTGGGCGCGCGGTTGAGCAGAATGGGATGGTCCTTGATAACTTCTTCCAGAATGTCCCAAACCACCGGGTCCTGCTGCTCCACGAGTTCCTTGGCTTGCTTGATGGTGGTGCAATGGCCGCGCTGTTCGAGGCGATGATAGATGAACGGCTTGAAAAGCTCGAGCGCCATCTTCTTCGGCAGACCGCACTGGTGGAGCTTCAGCTCCGGGCCCACCACGATGACCGAGCGGCCGGAATAATCCACGCGCTTGCCGAGCAGGTTCTGGCGGAAGCGGCCCTGCTTGCCTTTGAGGGTATCGGAGAGCGACTTGAGCGGACGATTGTTGGCTCCGCGCAGAACGCGGCCGCGGCGGCCATTGTCGAACAACGCATCGACCGCCTCCTGCAGCATGCGCTTTTCATTTCGAACGATGACATCGGGCGCGTGCAGCTCAATCAGCTTCTTGAGCCGGTTGTTGCGGTTGATCACGCGGCGGTACAGGTCGTTCAAATCGGAGGTGGCGAAACGTCCGCCATCCAGCGGGACCAAGGGACGAAGTTCGGGAGGAATCACCGGAATTACGTCCAGAATCATCCACTCGGGTTTGTTGCCGGACTTGCGGAAGCTTTCCACCACGCGAAGGCGCTTGGCGTACTTCAGCTTCTTCTGCTGCGAGACTTCGGTCTTCATGCGCTCGCGAATTTCGAGGCTGAGCGATTCGACGTCGACCTTCTTGAGCAGTTCCTTGATTCCCTCGGCGCCCATCATGGCGACGAACTTTCCCGGGAATTCCTGATCGAGCTGGCGCTTGCGCTCGTCGGTGATCACTTCGCCGCGCGAGAGCTCGGCCACTTCGCCGGGATCGACGATGACGAATGCTTCAAAATATAGAACGCGCTCGAGCTCGCGCAGCGTGATGTCGAGCAGGTAGCCGATGCGGCTGGGCAGGCCCTTGAAGAACCAGACGTGCGAGCAGGGGCTGGCCAGCTCGATGTGCCCAGGCGCTCGCGGCGCACGCGCGACAGCGTCACTTCGACGCCGCACTTGTCGCAGATGACGCCGCGGTGTTTCATCCGCTTGTACTTTCCGCACAAACATTCCCAGTCGGCGATGGGGCCGAAGATGCGCGCGCAGAACAGCCCGTCGCGCTCGGGCTTGAAAGTCCGGTAATTGATCGTTTCCGGCTTGGTGACTTCCCCATGCGACCAGCTTCGGATCTTTTCCGGAGAGGCGAGACTGATCCGGATGGAATCGAAGTCGGCGATCAAATTTGCTCTGTCATACGGAGAGGAACGATACATGAATTCTCCTTATTAGGGCCACAGATGAACACAGATGAACACAGATAATAAGATCCGCGTTTCTCTGCGTTCATCCGCAGCTTGAAACTATTAGTCTGCCGCTAGGGCGGTATCCAAAATTTCTCGCGGCTTCTTCATCAACTCCACGTCCAGACATAACGATTGCAGCTCGCGGATCAGGACGTTGAATGATTCCGGCACGCCGGGTTCGGCGGCCGCTTCTCCCTTGACGATTGCTTCGTAGATTTTGGCGCGCCCGTATACGTCGTCGGACTTGGCCGTTAGTAATTCCTGCAGGACGTAGGCGGCGCCGTAGGCTTCCAGTGCCCACACTTCCATTTCTCCGAAGCGCTGTCCGCCGAACTGGGCCTTGCCGCCCAGCGGCTGTTGCGTGATGAGTGAATAAGGACCGATGGACCGGGCGTGGATCTTGTCGTCCACCAGGTGCGAGAGCTTGAGCATGTAGATGTAGCCCACGGTCACGGGTTGTTCGAATGCCAGGCCGGAGAGGCCGTCCCAAAGCTGGACCTTGCCGGAACTTGGCAGCTCGGCCTGCTTCAGTTGTGCCTTGATATCTTTTTCGGTTGCGCCGTCAAACACGGGCGTCGCAAAATGCAGGCCGAGAGCGTGCGCGGCCCAGCCCAGGTGCGTTTCCAGGATCTGTCCGACGTTCATACGGGAAGGAACGCCCAAGGGGTTCAGAACGATTTCTACCGGGGTGCCATCGGGCAGATACGGCATGTCCTCTTCAGGAACGATGCGCGCGATGACGCCCTTGTTGCCGTGACGGCCGGCCATCTTGTCGCCGACCGAAAGCTTGCGCTTCATGGCGATGTAGCACTTCACCAGCTTGATGACGCCGGGCGGCAATTCGTCGCCTTTGCGGAGCTTGGCGATCTTTTCTTCGGTGATCTTTTCTAACACCGCGATCTGGCGCGAGGTCATTTCCTCGATTTCGTCGATCTGCTCGTTGAGGCGAACGTCTTTGTTGGCGAACTTGACGCGCTTCAAATCGCGCGCTCGCAGCTTTTCCACTACGTCGCGGGTAAGCTGCAAGCCTTTCGACACGAGCTTTTTGTTGGTCTTTTCATCGTGCAGGTCGGCCAGCACTTCTTTGCCTTCCAGCAGATCGGTGAGGCGCTTGGCGCGCTCGTCGTTCAAAATGCGTTTTTCGTCTTCTAAGTTGCGATGCAGGCGCTCGATTTGCCATTCGAGAATGGCTTTCGAACGCTCGTCAAGATCAGCGCCCTTGCGCGAGAAAACTTTGCAATCGACAACCGTTCCTTCGATTCCGGGTGGGCAGTAGAGTGATGCGTCCTTCACATCACCGGCCTTTTCGCCGAAGATGGCACGGAGCAACTTCTCTTCCGGCGTGAGCTGGGTTTCGCCCTTGGGCGTCACTTTGCCCACCAGGATGTCGCCCGGCTTCACCGTTGCGCCGATGCGAATGATGCCGCTTTCGTCCAGATTGCGGAGGAACGCTTCGGCGATATTCGGAATATCGCGCGTGATTTCCTCGGGCCCCAGTTTGGTGTCCCGAGCTTCGATTTCGAACTCTTCGATGTGGATCGAAGTGTAGTAGTCTTCCTTGACCAGCTTCTCCGACACCACGATGGCGTCTTCAAAGTTATACCCGCGCCAGGGCATGAACGCGACCAGGACATTTCGTCCCAACGCCAGTTCGCCTTGATCGGTGCAAGGACCGTCGGCCAGCACGTCGCCCTTCTTCACCCGCTGGCCTTGGGCCACAATGGGCTTCTGGCTGATGCAGGTGTTTTGGTTCGATCGCTTAAATTTGGTGAGCTGATAAATGTCGGCGCCCACTTCGCGCGAAAGCTGTCCTTCATGCGCCCCGCCGCCTTCCACGCGGACGATGATGCGTTCGGAATCGACGGAGTCGACGACGCCGGAGCGTTTGCAGATCACGACCGCGCCTGAATCGCGCGCGGTAACGTTCTCCATTCCGGTGCCGACGTACGGCGTTTCGGCGCGCAACAGCGGAACGGCCTGGCGCTGCATGTTCGATCCCATGAGAGCGCGGTTGGCGTCGTCATTTTCGAGGAACGGAATCAAACTGGCGGCCACCGAGACCAACTGTTTGGGACTGACGTCCATGTACTCCACTTCGTCCTTATGCTTCAGCACGAAGTTGCCGGCCTGGCGGGCGTTGACGAGTTCGGGGACGATGTGCCCCTTTTCGTCGAGCTGGACGTTGGCCTGCGCGATCAGGTATTTGTCTTCTTCCCATGCCGACAGGTAGTCGCAATGGGCTTCGAATTCAATTCCCTGCTTCTTTTCCTTGAGATCGCGGTTGGCCTTATCCACTTCGGCGCGCGTCATCACGTCGCCGACCTTATAGGATGAATCGCCCGGATTCAAAATCCGGACTTCATCGATCACCGTTCCCTTCAGCACGCGGCGATACGGGCTCTCGATGAATCCATATTCGTTGATGCGGGCGAAGCACGAAAGCGACGAGATCAGGCCGATGTTCGGGCCTTCCGGAGTCTCGATGGGGCAGATGCGGCCGTAGTGCGTAGGATGCACGTCGCGCACTTCGAATCCGGCGCGCTCGCGGGAGAGACCGCCTGGTCCAAGCGCCGACAGACGGCGCTTGTGCGTGATCTCAGACAACGGGTTTGTCTGATCCATGAACTGCGAGAGTTGGCTCGAGCCAAAGAACTCGCGGATCGCGGCCATAACGGGCGTGGCGTTCACCAGGTCGTGCGGCATGGCCGTCGACATTTCCTGGTACACCGACATCTTTTCTTTGATGG
>JBKQHJ010000255.1:0-146634 GCA_052148835.1 Bryobacteraceae bacterium | reverse complement strand
CGTTCCAATTACGAACGAGTCGCCGGAATCCACTTGAGCGAGCGTGGCTATGAACAGTTCGCGCCATCCTACAAAGTGGAACGCCGCTGGTCCGACCGCACCAAGCAGATGGATCAGTTCTTGTTTCCGGGATATATCTTCTGCCGGTTCGATCCCAACGACCGCCTTCCGATCCTGACCGTCCCCGGCGTAGTGGATGTCGTCGGCTTCGGCAAATCGCCCCAGCACATTCCTGACGCCGAAATTGAAAGAGTGCGGCGAATGGTCGACTCTGGGTTGCTGGTCACTCCTTATCCCTATTTGCAGGTCGGCCAGACGGTACTGATCGAACGCGGACCGCTCGCGGGGGTCGAAGGCATTCTGGTCGAAGTGAAAGGGAAAGCGCGCCTGGTGGTGTCGGTCAACCTTCTGCAGCGCTCCGTGTCCGCTGAAGTGGACCGGGATTCCATCCGGCCGATTCAGTAGTTGTCCATTCAATGCTGGCCCCGAGCAGCCAATACTGGCCCCGGCAGCCTGCGAGATCCGCCTTGAGCGCCTCCGATTTTCGCGCGAATTAAGCGACTCGGCGAATCCAAAAGCTGCCCGGCAAGAATGTCCCGGGAGCCGTGATGTTTTCTCGGAATGTAGCGAATGCCTGCTTCAAAGCCTCCGGGTTCTTGCGGAGCATATAATACGAACCCCATACGACCTCGAACTCGGGGTTGTAAGTGAGAAAGGCCTGCAGCATGTATTGTTCGCTCAGGAATCGATGATCGCCAATAACCCACGAGCGAGGGTATTCCCAAGGCAGGAAAATATCATGGAAGTGGATTAGGACTCCTTTGCTTAAACGCGGCAGGATTTCGAGAATTTCATAGTTTACGTCCGATCCGGTGCGGCAAACGTGACTCGAATCGATGAACAGGATGTCATTGGCCTGCAGCGCCGAAAATTCCTTGAGCGGCACTTGTTGAACGCGTTCTTCGATTAGTCTGAAATTGGGCGGCAGCGTGTCTGGATCCAAGCGAGCTGGAAAAGGCTCGATAGCCGTAAATTCACAATCGTAGCCCGGGCTGTCTTCTTGATTTTTTCGAATCGCTTGCGCCGATAACGTAGTCGTCACTCCCGATCCGATTTCTATCATGCGAGCTGGCCGGAACGCGCGTATCATGGAATAAAGAATCTCCGCGTCTATTTTTTCGAACCAGCCATTATTTAAGTGAAATCGCTGACGGCCGTTTGAAGAATTACGAGGGAAGGCGTCGAACTCCGTTTTGAAGCGCGATTGAAATGCATCCAGCAAACCGAGCTGCGCCTTCTCCCGGAGCTGGGTCGCAACCATTTCGGAAGGCTGCTGCCATAAGGATTCGGCTATTTCCGAAGGCTGAGGCACGGGCGATTCATAGAAAAGGGGCACAACATGATAGCCGTTAGCTTCCCACACATGGAAAAAACGGCGGGAACACAGAATCCGTTTGGGTACCACCCGAGCGACCCAGCGGGCCGCTTGGAGTCCCACGCGTTCCGTCAATCCCCGGCCTAAAGTTACGAGATTCGATCTCAACTGTTCGTAAGGCTTGGCGAACGGCGGCGCGGTTGGTTGCTCGGCCGGCGGAACGGCTTCTGTAAGGCGCTCTTGTCCCCGGAGGCGGAGCGGACGCAGGGCGGTCGCCAAAGCGCTCAAGCCCTGGCTCATCGGCTGGCTGGGAAGCAAGGAGCCTGGGGAGGGGCAAAGTCTTCCGGCGCTCAGCTCGAATTCGGCGTTGGTGGCCGTGTGGATCAACTTGACGATGTAGCCATCCTCCGCCAATCCCCGGTACAAGGCTTCGGTCTCCTCAAAGCCCTGTGCTACGTAGAGCGTCCCTGGCAGGGTGGGGGAGCGCCAAAGATACATATAAAAGCTCTCGGGAATGGTTGCCGTTCCCATTTAAGGCCTATCGGCTGAACCATCTAATTCCTGTATGGCTGCTATGATCTGTTAAGGTGAATGAGCCCCGGGTGATGATCGTTGTGCCTTGCTACAACGAGGAGCTTCGACTTCCTGTCGATCAATTTCAGCAATTCTTTTCGAAATCTGAGGTCCGCTTCGTGTTCGTGGACGATGGGAGCCGCGATAAAACACTGGACCGCTTGGAGAACCTCCGAAAAGGCCGAGAGGATCGCGTGTTTGTCCTCCGTTCGCCCGCCAATCAGGGTAAGGCCGAAGCGGTTCGGATGGGTCTCAACTTCGCTCTGGACCAAGGTGCGGAGTACGCCGGCTTTTGGGATGCCGACCTGGCCACGCCGCTCGAGGCGATTCCAGAGTTTATGGCGATATTTGCCGCCGGACCCGATCTCGACATGGTGTTCGGCTCGCGGGTGAAGTTACTCGGACGTTATGTCCACCGCAAGACCAGCCGGCATTACCTGGGGCGGGTTTTCGCGACCGTGGTTTCCACCCTGCTGCGCCTGCCGATCTACGACACGCAGTGCGGCGCCAAGATATTCCGCGTTCGGGATGGGACTCGCGGACTAATGGCAGAGCCATTTCGGACACGCTGGGTATTCGACGTGGAGATTTTAGCCCGCTACATCCGCCAGCTGGGCTCGCCCAAAATCGCCGCCGAGCGAATTTATGAGTATCCGCTGAACGCCTGGGAAGATGTCGGCGGCTCCAAGGTTAAACCGCTCGACTTTTTTGTGGCATTTCGAGACGTTTTCCGGATTTATTGGAAATATCTGCGAACGGTTTAAGACTTATTTGTGTTGCGTTTCCCAATCGTATTGAATTTTGGGATCGTCGTACGGGATGCGGCCTTCATCCTGCGGATCGTAGAAGCGATCGGTAAGATAAACCAGCATGGCGGGGCTGGTTCCGATCACTTTATAACCGTGTCCGATGCCTGGCGGCACCAGCACTTGCCAGCGTCGCAGCGCTCCCACATAGAGTGTGTTGCGAACCCCGAAGGTGGGAGAGTCGCGTCGCAGATCCACCAACGCCACTTGCAACATGCCGTCCAGAGGCACCCAACAATCGGTCTGACGCAAATGGAAATGAAAAGCTTTGATGGTGCCCGGATAGCTGAGCGCAGCTGAAATCTGCGTCGTCTCCTTGGGAAAACCGGAGGGAAGGCCATGTCCCAGGCGGGCGATTTCGAGAAAATAGCCGCGATCGTCCGGCCACACCGGATACGGATGGATGCGCACGCCTTGGATCAGATGCTGGGAGTCCGGCGCAAGGATCACATCGCCGATGCCCTTCTGGCAGGCGGGTGTCGCGATGGTTACGACGGTTCCTTCGGCGGCGGGGGAACTCATTGCCCGAGCGCTCCTGCAACTTCGGTGGGCGCGCTGCGTCGCGTCTCAGAAACCAGGTTCCCGGCCCGCAACAGCGAGTCGAAGGTTCCCGCATCCGTCCACCAGCCTTCCAAATGCGCGTAGGTCATGGTGCCTTCGGCAATGTAGGCATTGTTGACGTCGGTGATCTCCAATTCACCGCGGCGGGAAGGCACCAACAGGCGCACCTTATCGAAGACCGTTTCGTCGTACATGTAGATGCCGGTTACAGCGAAATTGGATTTGGGCTTCTCGGGCTTTTCTTCGATCCCCACAATGTGACCACCTCGAACTTCCGCCACGCCGAAGCGCTCGGCGTCATGGACTTCTTTGAGCAGGATCTTGGCTCCCGCTTTCTGCCGCTCAAAATCCTCAGCCATGTGCCGGATGCTGCGCTCGATGATGTTGTCGCCCAGGATGACGCAAATGCGGCCGCCGTCGGCGAAGTGCTCGGCCAAGCCCAGCGCGTCGGCGATGCCGCCTTCGCCTTCCTGATAGGTATAATCCAGATGCTTCAAACCGAACTCCCGGCCGTTGGCCAGCAAGCGCAGGAAATCACCCGAGTTCCGGCCGCCGGTGACCACCAGGATCTCGCGGATCCCCGCATCGACAAGCGTCTGGATGGGGTAGTAGATCATGGGTTTGTCGTAGATCGGAAGCAGATGTTTGTTGGTGATCTTGGTGAGCGGGAACATACGGCTGCCGGTGCCGCCCGCGAGCACAACGCCCTTCATCTGCACACCCTGGCGCACACCCCAGCGCACAGCCGCATTGCTGTCCTACCCATTTAGATTCATTATAGTCGCCTAACGCGAGATTTCGCGCAGCTCCTGGTTGCGATTCGCGTAGTTCTGGTCGTGATACTTCTGATATTCGCCGCTTCGCACGTGCGCGATCCATTCCGGATTGTCGCGATACCAGTCCACCGTCGCCCGTAATCCACGCTCGAAATTCATCTGGGGCTTCCAGCCGGTCTCGCGCGTCAGTTTCTCGCTCGAGAGCGCGTAGCGGCGATCATGACCCGGGCGGTCCGTCACATACTCGATCAGGCTGGATGGCTTCCCGGTGATGGAAAGAATTTGTTCCACTACCGTTTTGTTCGGAAGGGATCGGTTGCCGCCGATATTGTAAACCTCGCCGTCGCGGCCTTTCTCCAGCAAGGTGAGAATGGCACGGCAGTGATCTTCCACATACAGCCAGTCGCGAATCTGCATTCCGTCGCCATAAACCGGAAGGGGCTTATTGTCGAAGGCATGGGTGATCATCAGCGGGATCAGCTTCTCGGGAAACTGGCACGGGCCGTAGTTGTTCGAGGCTCGCGTCACGACCACTGGAAGCTTGTAGGTCTTGTGATAGCTCAGCGCGAGCAGATCGGAACCGGCCTTGCCCGCCGAGTAAGGACTGCTGGGCTGCAGCGGAAACTGCTCGTCAGCCTCGAGCGGCGGCTCCAAGCTGCCGTAAACTTCGTCGGTGGAGACGTGGATGAAGCGCGACACACGCTGCTCCCGCATGATTTCGAGCAGGTTGAAGGTGCCCCGGAGATTGGTCTCAAATACGGGCTGGGGCGCAAAGATGCTGCGGTCGACATGGGACTCAGCCGCGAAGTGCACCACCGCCTCAGGCTGCACTTGGTCGAAGACGCGGCGCGATGCTTCCTGATCGCAGAGGTCGGTTTTGAAGAAACGATAGCGCGGGTTGTCCGCCACCGAGGTGAGATTCTCCAGATTGCCGGCGTACGTCAGCTTGTCGAGGTTGGCTATTTCCAACGAGTGATTCTGGAGAGCCAGGCGCACGAAGCAGGAGCCGATGAAACCCGCGCCGCCGGTAACGATGATTTTCATAGATATACCATTTTAAGGGAACGCTCCCTCACGGTCACGGTTCAGTAAGCAGGTGTCGCTTCCTTACGGTCGCGGTTCAGTAAGTTCACGGTCGCGGCTCGGATTTTCCCTCCGGACGTAATCGCCACGCGAGAAATATTTCTCAAGCCAACAATACAACGCGATAAACAGGTATCGGCTTCCCATCTCCCGAATCTTGAGCTTGGAGACACCGGAACGCCGGTTTCTCCAGGTGATGGGTATCACGGTCCAAGAATAGCCGCGTACGATGGTCTTGAGGGGTATCTCGATCGTCAGGTTGAAATGCGGAGACAGAAATGGTTGACAGCCCTCTATCACAGTTCGACGGTAAGCCTTGAAAGCATTAGTGAAGTCGTTGAGCGGAACATGAAAAATGAGCCTCAAGAACAGGTTGGCCGCGCGATTCAGCAGCAGTTTGTGCTGCGGGTAATCGACCACGCCGCCCCCGCGCACGAAGCGCGAGCCGAACACCGCGTCCCAGCCTTCGTTCAGAACCTGCCAGTAGCGGACGACGTCGCGGCAGTCGTCGGATTCGTCGGCCATCATCACCACCATGGCGTCACCGCGGGCGCGCTCCAAACCGAAGGTGACCGCCCGGCCGAACCCGTGCTCGCCGGTATTCCGTACCGCGTGCAGGGTGGGCACGCGCAGGTGAGCAGCTTCGAGAGTGTCCCAGGTCCGGTCGGTACTGCCATCGTCTACCACCACAATCTCGTGCTCGATGCCGTGCAAGCGGAGCTCGACGTACAAATGCTCCACCGTGGCCCCCACGCGCCCTTCCTCGTCGCGAGCCGGGATCACTACCGACAGCAGACGAATCGGCTCTTGGGGTTCCGGGACGGGCGGTTTCATGCGCTGCTCTTCTCCAGCCAGTCCGGATTGCGGTCGGCGTGTTCGGCAATTTCGTCCAGAATCTTTGGAAGCGGGTATTCGACGCGCCAGGCGAAATCGCTCAGGGCGTCTCGCGAGTCCATCACCACCCAAGGGATGTCGTAGGGCCGTGGATTCGGGTCCTCAGTGGGGGTGTGCTTACCGAAGCGCTGGTCGCACCACGCGGTCAGTTGCGCAAGCGAGATCGCGTTCCCAAGTCCGCCGCCTGCGCAATAGATCCGTTGCCCGCCGGACCGGGTGCAATTCAGTTGAACGTCGGCGAGCGAGGCGAGATCGCGGGGATGAAATATGTCGCGCGTCTGTTTACCAGTGCCAGCAAAGCCGATGAACCGCAGCGGGCGACGGCTGGCGTGAGCGTGAATCCAATAAGAGAACACACCCTGATCCGGCGTGCCGAACTGCCCCGCCCCGGCCAGCACGCCGCAGCGGTCGATCCAAACCGGAAATCCGAACGCGTCGCCATATTCGAGCGCCAACGCTTCGGCCGCGAGTTTGGTGCTGCCATACAACGAAACCGGAGCGCGCGTGGAGAAGTCGACACCGATACCGCGGCCGGAGATCCCGGCGGGGAGCTGGGCTGTTTCATCCAGACAAAGGGAATCGTGCTGCCACCGCAGAGGGAGGGAAGCAAGCGCGGCGATCGAATACACGCGGCTGGAGCTCAGGAGCAGCAGACCGGCTTTGTGCATTTTGCAGTACTCGAGCACGTTAACGACGCCATTCAGATTGTGTTCCACCAACTGCCGGCTGCTGAAGCCGGTCTGAATGCCCGCGAGCACGCTGGGATTGGCCGCTGCGTCGATCACCCAATCCACCGCCGGCAGCGATTCCAAATCGCTCGGCAGGCGGATGTCGCCATGCACCAACGTCACGCCCCATTCGCGCAGCCGCGCGCGATTCAACTCCGAGCCAGGCCGCATCAGGTTGTCGATGCCGACGATCTCGAGACCGTCGTGCCGCTCGAGAAGGCCCCGGGCCAGCGAGCTGCCGACAAAGCCGCAGATGCCGGTAATCAGCAGTTTCATGCAATGACGCGCTGGTTCATCCAGCTGGCAGCGATCTCCTCGAAAATTCGAGGCAGACTCTTGCTGATGTCCCAGGCCGGGTAGTGCGACTTCATCTTTCGAAGATCGCTGTAGTAGCAGATGTGATCGCCGATGCGGTTCTCCTCCACATAGCGATAGCGCATGGCGCGGCCGGTGATTTGTTCGGCCATACGGAAAGCCTCGAGAATCGAGCAGGCGTTGGACTTGCCGCCGCCCAGATTGTAGACCTCGGCCACGCGCGGCGCCTTCCAGAATTCGAACATGAAGCGCGCCACGTCCTCGGAGTGGATGTTATCCCGAACCTGCTTGCCTTTATAGCCGTAAATCTTATAATCGCGCGCTTCCACGTTGCACTTGATCAGGTAGCTCAAAAATCCGTGCAGTTCGACGCCGGAATGATTCGGACCGGTTAAGCAGCCGCCGCGCAAACAGCAGGTGGGTATGTTGAAGTAGCGGCCGTACTCCTGAACCAGGATGTCCGATGCCACTTTAGAAGCGCCGAACAGAGAGTGCTTGCTCTGATCGATGGAAAGATCCTCGGCGATGCCGTTCTCGAAAGCGGGGTCCGCATAGCCAAAGCGCGTGTCCAGTTCCTCAAGCGCAATGAAATTGGGCCGGTCGCCATATACTTTGTTGGTCGACATGTGGATGAAAGGCGACTCGGGACACGATCTCCGAACGGCTTCGAGGAGATTGAGAGTTCCAAGAGCGTTCACTTCAAAGTCGAGGAATGGAATGGCTGCGGCGCGGTCATGGGAAGGCTGCGCCGCGGTGTGGATGACTAAATCCGGGCGCACTTGCTCGATCAATTGAAGCACGCCCTCGCGATCGCGGATGTCGAGCGCCGCGTGCCGGTAGCCTGGGATCTCGCGACGCAAGAGGTCCAACACCCAACTGGTGTCGCCCTCGGGTCCGAAGAAAATCGCGCGATGATTATCGTCGATGCCGTGGATCTGAAATCCCTGGCGAGCGAAGAACCGGGAAACTTCCGAACCGATGAGTCCGCAGGAACCGGTCACAAGTGCAGTAGGCATACCTATTCATCGCTACTTCGTCGTCTCATCTTTAGATAGTACACTGGCACGGCAATCGATTATGGGCGACAGCCATCGGTTAGGATGAGTTAGGGGGAAATCGGTTCGCTTGAAACGCCCGCTCGCGATCACCGCCGCTTTTGAAGACACCGCGCGCAACTTAAGTTCGATCTGTTCGACTTCCTATCCCGCTAAAATCCAGCAAGCCATCGATCTACTGGTAGAGCGATTGTCGGCCGGGAACAAGCTGTTGGTTTGCGGAAACGGCGGGTCGGCGGCGGACGCCTTGCACATTTGCGCGGAGCTGGTGGGCCGCTTTCTCCAGGATCGCCGCCCGTTTCCGGCCATCGCGCTAAGCGCCAATCCGGCCATTATGACGGCCTTGGGCAACGATTATTGTTACGACTCGGTGTTCTCTCGCCAAGTAGAGGCGCTGGCGAAGGCGGGAGATGTGGTGTGGGGCATCTCCACCAGCGGCAATTCGAAGAACGTAGTGGAAGCGCTCCGGTCGGCACATGGGCAGGCCGCGTGGACCATCGGATTAACGGGCGCGGGCGGGGGTGCAATGGCTGAACACGCGGACGTTCTGCTGGCCGTGCCACTTTCCCAGACGCCGCGGATCCAAGAAATTCACCTGGTCACTTACCACGTGATCTGTGAAGCCGTGGAGGCTGCGCTCTGCGAGGAAACGGCACGGGACGTGGAAGTGACGGAGAACTTCTGATCTGGCGGGCCGCTCGGATCCTAGCGCACGGCGCGTCTTGGTTCGCCCGGCCCGGCAGCCGCGCCCGCGACGTAGAACCGATCGGCCCCGGCGGGCATGCGAATTACTCCCATGGCCGGTTCAGCGGCCCGGCCTTCTAACCCGCGTTGCACAGCCTGGACGAACGCGCTGATCACCAGCGGGTCCATCTCGCTATCGAAGCCGCGGTAGAAGTTGACGTATTGCGAATCCGGAAGCGGGATGCGCAATTGCCAGCGAGGCTTGGCCGTCGCCGTCGCGGTGTGAAGCTCCTCGAAAAGCCGGCCGCTGAAACTCATGCGCACTTCGTGAAAACCAAAGTCCCGGCTGCCGCTGCGAATGTGATTCCAGCAGTCCTCGACGCTGGCGGCTTTAGTCAGGTTCGCCTCAAACTCCTGCACGCGAGTCTCTACATCGATGATCCGCCGGAATCTGCCACCGAACAGCATGCGGCCGGCGGAAGCGAACTCGGAGTAGTTCAACTGGCTGATGCCGATCCAAACGGCGCCGCCGAACAGAATTACGATTAAGCCGCTGAACTGATTGTGGAGCGCACTAACTAGCAGCGAAAGAACAGCCACCAGGGCGCACATGCCGTACATGGTGAGTACCGCGCTGCGGGGAGTAAGACCCCGGTCCAGGAGCCGGTGATGGATGTGTCCACGATCTGCCTGGAAGATCGGCTTGTTACGCAAGAATCGGCGCAGAATGGAGAGCGCCACATCGAGCAACGGAATCGAAACGGCCAGCAGGGGCACAGTCAGCGCCACGAAGGTGACCGACTTATTGCTCCACAGCGCGCCGAAGCATCCGAGCAAAAATCCGAGCGTGAGGCTGCCGCAATCACCCAGATAAACGGAGGCTCCGTTGAAGTTGTAGCGCAGGAAGCCGAGCAAGCACCCAGCCAGCGGCATAGTGGCCAGGATGAGAGGTATGTTGTTCTGCAACAGCGCGGCCAGCAGCATAGTGACAGTGGCAACCAAGCCGATGCCCGCGGCGAGACCGTCCATGCCGTCGATCAGATTAAATGCGTTGGTGCAGCCTACCAGCCAAATCACCGTGATCGCGAATCCGAGCCAAGGCCAGGCCCCCAGCCGATGCAGTATGGGGATATCCACGTGAATGCCAGAAAAATAGGCTAGGACGCTCGCGCCCGTGATGCCGATAAGTTTCTGCCAGGCCGCCAGTCCAACCAGATCGTCCAACAGGCCGGTGAAGAATACCACCGACGCGACTAACGTCAGCGGCAAGATATTGGGAAGCTCGTGATGAAGATGCTGTGTGTAGGTGAACGGCAGGGCCAGCGCGACAGCGAAAGTGATGACGTAAGAAATCAGGATGGCGATACCGCCCACTCGTGGAACGGGCGCGGCGTGCTTTTTGCGAATGCCATCGGGATGATCGAGAAAACGCTTGCCGAGAAAGTCTCGCACCAACGGGGTGATGAACAGTGCCAGAACAACCGACAGAGCACCCAGCGTAAGAATCAAAAACACGTCATCTCCTTAGCTTACTCAGCCAAGGATGCGGTGCTCCTTCAAAAGCGGTGCGAGGCTTGAGAAGAACTCCTGCCGATCCTTAGCCTTCTCTATTTCACACCGGAAAGGCCCTAATGCCAAGAACAATTGGATTTAGTTCGTACTAGTACGGAACGGACTTGGTTCGAGTACTAGTGATTCAATTCGATGAATCGCCAGATCTTAGCCGGGGTGCGAGAGGAAGGAGGGGAGGACTGTGGTTGGCCTCCAGACATGCTGAAGTAGTACCGGAGGCCCAGTGAGAGAGGGTGACAAGTTGAACAAACAGAAGGGCACTGACCACGAATGCATTAGAACATCAGACGCATCACCGTTCCGTCATACCAAACAAGCTTGGCCTGCCCGGCGACGAGGGCGCCGCCTGGAGCGGTTACGCCATCGCTCTTGGTGATGGTCTTCACTCCGACGCCGTCGATGTTCAGTGTACAGGAGGCCGCGCAAGTGGTGTCGGCGTTGAGCAGAAACATTTGCCCGGCGGAGTACGCGGTGAGGGCTTTATCCGGCATGGTACAGGTGTAGGCAGTGGTTCCATTGCTCGACAAGCAATAGCTTTCGTTGGCGTGTATGGTGTCGTGTGTTGGTATAAGCGCTGAATTATAGGATGGAGTGCAATCGACGCGCGATGCCCCTGCATTGTTCACACACGACTGGACAATGCCGGTGCCAGCAATGAAATTCAGCGTTGCTTGCGTGCCCTGCGCCGTTCCGTTCAGATCCACAGTTACTCCGGCTATGCCGCCTGAACCAATGCAATCGGTGCGGCTGTTGGTTGGATCGTCCGTACAACCTCCGCCGGTGAAGTTCAAAGACGCTTCCACCGGAAGCGCTGTGCCGGCATTTTCAATATGAGCGATGGCGCCATTGGTTCCAGCCGCCCCCTGAGACCCGGTAGCGCCGCTAGTGCCGGTCGCGCCGGTAGCACCTTGCGGGCCTTGCGGCCCAGTGGGACCTTGGGTTCCCCCCACCGTTTGCGGTGTCCAGCTACTGGTTGTGCTGTTCCAGACCAGGGATTGTCCGCTGGTTGGAGCTGTTGCCGATACAGCCTTGCCTTGAATCTTGCTTACGACGCTCGCGCCCGGCGTGCCCGTGACATCTCCCAAAATGATGCCGGCCGAAAAAAGCGTCCATGAGTTGACCGCGGTGCAACCGTACAGATTCAAGCCGACTGCGGCGTTGGCTTGAAAGAATGCTTGGCCCACCGAACAAGTGACCGGCAGAGCTGTTCCCACCTGGAACGGGCTGGTGGAACTCTGGGCGGTAAAATTGACACTCTTGCTTTGCGTTCTCAGGTCCACCAGCGTCTGGGCATGGGCCAGCGCCATCAAGCAGGCGGCAAGTGGAATCAGGCGCAGGTTTTGCATGTGATACTCGTCCTCCTAAGTTGAAGTTGAATTCAGCCGAGTCGAATCCAAGCCAGGCCAGCTGAATTCAATTCAGGCTGAAATCGTCAACTACTGCTGAACTTTTCAACTAAGGTGTAACAGCATAAAAAAGGCGCGCGAACCCGCTTTCCGGCCTAGGGATTTGAAAATACGACGAAGATTTGTCAGCTCGCGAGGTGAACGCCCGAACCGGCGGCGCGGGCTCTGCCGAACCCGAACATGCCGATCGCAAATACCCCGAGCAGCATCAACGCTACGCCGCGCGGCTCCGGAGTCGGCGTGGGCGCCGGAATCGGATTCGCATCCACGATCTGTTCCTGGAACCCGCAGTTGGCGAGCCTATTGGCACAATCCATACTTGCCGGACTGACCACTTGGTAATGCGATAAGAAATTGTTCAGAGCGGTCAGGTTCGCCGAGTTGTCCATGCCCATGTACCAGTTCGCCGCTTGCTCCACGAAACTTGTGCCGTTCACACCGGGATCGCTGACGGTTTCTCCGGCCGGATCCATTATGCTCCATATGGCGTCCTGAATCTGATTGTCCACCGGATAGTCGGCCGGGGTCTGATTGTAGAGCGAAACCAAATACGCCACCATCGCGTAGCGCGCCAGGGCCGTCGATCCAGCGCCGCCGGCATTGAAGAATGCATCGTCCTGACTGCCGAGCGTGGCGAACTGGGTCCAGCCGAGTCCCGAGACGCCGCCAAAACGTGTATCGCTCAAACTGGCGCTGGTCCCGAGTGTTGTCACATTCGCCGAGTAGTCCGTGCCCAGGCTAATATTGTTGTCAAAATCGTCGCAGAAGATTTCCACCGACACGCCGTTCAGCGTGGCCGCCGCTCCTCCACCGCCGCCGGAGAGTGGAAAATTATAGCTGTTCGTTACGTCGAGCGTTTCGGCGCTTCCGCCAATCGTCAGGACCAATAGCGCGCACGCCGCGCCGAAGATTAGTTTTTTCATGCAGGCTCAGATTATGGTCGGGACTCATGGTGGACAATGAGACACTGGTCATGACCATACTCGTGAACGTACTAGCCCTTCCGGATTTCACTTGATTTTTCAATGGCTTGCAGGCGCCAAGAGCTTCCGTAACCCCATGGATCAGTACGCTCATTACTACCGATGCTGGGTGCGGCCACATTTTCTTGTGTAAACTGACGGTGCGATGTTTCTCACCAGCTTCCCGGGCCGTTTGGCCGTTATTGCTTTGCCGTCGATTCTTTTTCTTGGCGGCTGCCGCAGCGCGTACAATTATTTCGAGAAGGGCAACGCCGCATATGCTCGCGGGCAATTTGCCGACGCGGCGCTGAATTTCCGGAAAGCCGTCCAGAAAGATCCCACCTTTGGCGATGCGTACTATCGAGCCGGGTTGGCGGAACTGAAGCAGAACGACGCAGCCGAAGCCTTGCAGGATTTCGAGAACGCCGTTCGGCTGATGCCGGACAACCAGGACGCCAAAAACGATCTGACCAATCTGTTGTTGGGTGGATATATCGGTGATTCCAAGCGCCCCAAGTTTCTCTATGATCTGCTAGTTAAGTTCAGTAGCGATTGGCTGAAAAGCGACCCCGATTCGAGCCAGGGCTTGCGTATCAAGGGCTACCTGGCCATGCTGGAACGCCGCCCGGAGGAGGCCGTGGAACTGTTCCGTCACGCCCATCAATCGCATCCCAAGGATGAGAAGATTGTCGACGGCCTGATGGATGCCCTGTTCCGCACCAATCAGCCGGCCGAAGCCGAGAAGGTCGGCCTGGAGTTTCTAGAGACTGACAGGAGCGCGGCCGACATCTATGATGCGCTGTTCCGGATTTACACGGTGGCCAATCGCACCGCGGACGCCGAGAACATTCTCAAGCGCAAAGTGGCCGCCAATCCCAAGGAGAATCCCTACGTCCTGCAATTAGCCGCTTTTTATGCGGGGGCGCATAGGAAGCAGGAGATGGACCAGACCATGCAGATGTTTCTTTCCCACGCCGGTAAAGATCCCAGGGTGCATGTGGAAGCCGGCGATTTCTATGAGGCCATTGGCGATTTCAACCACGCTCTGGAACAGTATCGCGCCGGAAGCAACGAGCGCAAGAAGGACAAACTTCTCTATCAAAACCGGATTGCACGAGTCCTCCTGCTTCAGAACAACCGCAAAGAGGGCCTCAACGTTCTGAATCAGACCATCGCTCAATACCCGGATGACGCGGAAGCTCGCGCGCTGCGGGCCGCCCTTCTTCTCGACGCGCCGGGGGCCGGCAAACCCGGCGAAGCTATTCAAGAAATGCGCGTCCTCTTAGAAAAGAATCCGAGCGATCTTTTCCTTAAGTTTCTGCTGGCCCGCGCGCTGGCTGAGAGCCATGACTTTGCGGAAGCGCGAACGCGCTTGCAGGAAATCGTCAAGTCGCGGCCGCAGTTCTTAGACGCTCACATACTGCTGGCCGATATCGCCTTCAGACAACACGACCTCATCCAGACATTGCAAGAGACCGAAGCGGCCTTGGAGGTAGATCCGGCCAATCTTCGGGCGCGCATGCTGCGCGGCAGCGCTTTGCTGCAGCAGGGCAATCTAGATGAAGCAGGCTCCGTCTTGGGTAGTCTCACGCGGCAAGTCCCCGAGTCCGTGGACGTTCAGCTAGAACTGGCCTATGTATCCTTGAAAAGGCGCGATTACTCCACTGCCGAGGCCGCCTTCAACAAAATCCTGGAAGCGCATCCCTCCGACGTGCGGGCAGTGGCGGGCTTGGTGGACACAGACCTGGCGCAAAATAAGCCCGAAAAGGCATTGTCCCGTCTGGACGCGGAATTGACGCGATCGCATGGATCGCCCGCCATCCGTCGCTTGATGGCCGCGACGGACTTGCGAAGCGGGAAGTACAATCTCGCCATCGAGAACCTGCGTACACTGGCCAACTTAACACCTAATTCCATCGATCCCTATATCGAATTGGCGAACGTCTTCGAGCTCAAGGGAGATATTCATAACGCCATCTCGACCCTGCAAAAAGCGTCCGCGCTGCAGCCGAAAGACCCCCGGCCGGGGGTTTTGCTGCCCTTCCTGCTCGAATCGGAGAACCGGGCGCAGGAAGCCAAGCAAGTAGCCCGGCGGGCGCTGGCCGCACGGCCCAAGGACGCGGTTGCGATGAACAATCTGGCGTATCTGCTGGCCGAGACCGGCGACAGCCTGGACGAAGCGGTGAAGCTGGCGCGCGATGCGGTAAGCCAGGCGCCGAACAATCCCATCTTTCTCGATACCCTCGGCTTCGTTTACCTGAAGAGAGACCAAAATGACGATGCGTTGGATATTTTCGGCCGTCTTATCCGCCGCTATCCCGACGACCCGGCTTGTGCCTACCACACCGCCATGGCCTGGTATCAAAAAGGAGACCGGGCACGAGCGAAGACCCTGCTCTCGCATGCCCTGGAATTGAGGCCTCCCAAAGAGATCGAGACCGCAGCCAATGATCTGCTAAATCGCATGAACTAAATCGAGCCCATGCGGAAGGAGCCAGGATGGAAAACCGAGGCAAAGTACTGTGGGTCCCATGTAAACGATTGGTACCACAGGGCCTCGCTTTTTTCCGTAACCTGTCCTATGATTGGTCCTTACCCAGTTATTTTATTGGAACTGTGAATTCCGGAGGAAGAGTAAAATCTAATGAAATTAATTTCTAACTTGATTGTTCTTGCCAGTGCGCTGTCGCTTGCGACAGTTGCCAGCGCCACGACATGCGCGACGAATACGTGGTGTTTTGGATCCAACCCGACGACGGTAAGTGACGGTGCCACTTACTCCACGATTGGCGGAAGCACCGTCACGGGAACCGTCACCGTCTTTGGCGAGCAGGTCACCAATAACTCCAGTGGCGGGACTTATTACAGCGCTAACAACTCGACCATCGACGGGCTGTTTTCCACCAACGACAGCGTCTTCGATGAGGGTATTGGTATAGCGCCGTATGATCCTGCGGAAACGAACTTTGACTTCAGCAATCAGGACGGTATCACGGATAGTGCGGACGGCAGCTCCACCAAAGGCAATGTCCTCGTCCTTGAGCTCGGCAGCAACATCGCTAAGGGGACGACGCTCAATTTTCTAATCCAGGCGGGTATCAACGCCAACACCGATGTCGTCTCGGATTACTGGCAAGACGGCGGAGTCCAGAACCAGAATGTAAGTCCGGCTTCGATGACTTTGAACGGAACAACCACCGCCGGCCAAATCTCCACCAACGGTACGACGGCGCAATCTGCGCTCACCCTCACCAAGAATACGTCGGGTATCGAGTGGGTCGCGATCGAAGCGGACTGCCATTACATCCTGCTGGATACGATCACAGGCACCCCGGGCACAGCCACTCCTGAGCCACGCTTCTATGGCTTGCTGCTGGCGGGCTTACTGGCCGCGGCCGGGATGGTGTACCAGAAACGGCGCGCCGCGCAAGCGAACGCATAATCCTCCTCTCCTTTGGAGTGCTTAAAAACCGGGCATGCGGTCCTAATCGGGCCGCATGCCTTTTTTATCGGCTGGAATCCGATTTCTGCGCCACTTGGGGCGGCAGGCTAAACGGGATCTCGAGCACCACGTCGATATCCACCGGCGCACCGTCCTGCGTAGCCGGCTTGAACTCCCAAGACTGCATGTCGCGAAGCACCGCGCTTTCGAGAGCCGGAGCGAGATTCCTCAGCAATGCGACTACCTGAAATTTACCCTCTTTGGTGATCACGCCGGCGAGTTGAACGCGCATTTCCGTCCTTGCGCCCGGTGGCACCGGTTCCACCGATTCGAACTTGCGCAGTGGGATGGGCGCGCGCACGTTCAGCGCGGGAGCGTCGCCAGGGTTGGGCTCGCGCTTGGCGAACCAGATGATCCAGTCGGAGCTGTACTCCGCCAGATTCTCGATCGGGATCACCATGGTGTATACGCTGCGGCCTCGAAATCGGCCTTCAATCGACGCCGGGATGGTGCGTGAAGCCGGATGCAACGGAACCGACAGAGTGGAGACCGGCAAACTGCGCAGACGGTCCGCATAGAGGACGATTTTGCGCGGTGGATCCACATGCGGCGGCGGCACGGCCTTGTGGTCGTCGCGAATGGTGAGATTCGGAACTCCGAAACCGCCTTTCACCTCGCCCGTGGCGACCTCCCCCACGGTGGGCGCTTGAGCAAACTGGCCAGGGCGGGAGCCGTCCGGCACTTGCCCTTTGTCGTTGGGATTGAGACCGACCACGGCAATGTCTATTTTGCCGTTGCCTGCCTGGTTCGCGGGCCCCGCGGGAGCGTTGGGAGGCGGCGGAGCGCCCTTGGAGAACGATGGTGCACCGATTCCTTCCGGCAGGATCGAGCGTGCCGTGGCGGCCCCGGTAATGTTGGCGTCGGGCGGCGGCACGTCCGCCGTTTGCACCGGAATCACCGCGCGCGCGGGACGCTGGCTGGGCGCCGGCGGAACGAAAGCTTTCCGCGGCTTGGGAATCTCCACCGGCTGAGTGTTGGTCTGCTCCGCTTTGTTCACGTCCCCGTTTGGCGCCGGAGGCGAAATGTTGGGCTGAGGAGCTTTCACGCCCGCCGTGTCCGGCTTATCGACCTTCGGCTTGGGCTCCGGAGGCGGGGGCGGCGCCGGAATTGCCATGGCAGCTCTGGTGATCAGATTGGGCGCCGGCAAATCCTGATGAATTTCCAGCTTAGGCACCGGCTGCCAGATGAATTGTTTCACCGATTTGGGCTTGGGCGCCGACGCGATAATCGCCGTCTCTGCCTTCCTGGGCGCGCGCGGCCGAGGGAAGGTTCCGATGCGTTGCTCGGCCGAAACATCCGGTAGTTGTCGCTTGGGAGGGCTGTACCAAACCAGTTTCGTCGCCTCCGGTTTGATCAGCTCGTCGTAGATCGGCTTTTTGTGCGCCTCATCTTCGGATTCGACGTGCGGCAATAATAACAGTCCGGTCACCACCAGCACGTGAAAACCAATGGAAAGGATGAAGGAGGTCGGGCGAATCCGGTATCCTCGCGCGACCGCGGAGCGCGTGGAACTGCCGGTGCGAACTCTAATTTTCAGGGACATTTGCGCCTGGTCTCGCATCAAAGGCTCGCTCTTGTCCCCTACGTCGCAGGGCGCCCCGTGGGAGCGGTAGGAGCACTGGCGGCGAAGCCGCCCCGAAACTTGCAGGATACCAGAATCGCGATTGTCCCAGCCACTGTTCTAGTCCAGACGCGTTTCAGGCGTTAATTCCCCGCCGCACGTTAATTCCCCGCCTCACGTTAATTCACAGCCTCACGTTAATTCATAGCCTCGATGACCAGGATGCCCGACGATTGGAGCTTGCGCTGCGCCCGCTCCATTTCGGTATGACTCGAAAACGGACCGATGAGGATGCGTGCACTGTCGCTAGCCTGCGCCTGAATCCGCGCCGGAAGCCCTTTGGCCTGGAGCGACCTTACAAAGCTCGCGTCCTGTTTGGGTCCAAGCCCGTCCACTTGCAAATAGAGCTCGGTGGGCGGCACGCTGTACCAATATGCTTCCGCCATCGAATCTTCCAATGCAGTTGACGGCGCTGCCGCCTGAACCGCTGGGGCCTGGGTTGGAGGAGCTGGAGCCGCGCTCACCGGAACTCGTGCCGCCGGCGCGACTTCGTCGGCCGAAACAATACGAACACCGACATACCAGCTGGCCAGCGCAAGCCCGATGGTCACCGACGCGGCAAACCCGAAAAACAAGCCTTTAAGGGACTTCGATGCTCCGTCGGACGCTCGAAGTTCAGCCTCGATCTGGGAATCATAACTCTGCGAATCCGGCAGTGCCATGTCGGTTGCGCAATCAGTGGGCATAGGGCGCCTCCCTGTACTCGTCCTAGGTTGGACACCTTATTGATCGGCGAATCCGAAAGAAAGCTATAGACCGCCGCCCTAGTCTGGGTTGGCTAAAATGGATCATCCATGGGAACCGATCTAGTGAAAGCGCCCAGATTAGATGAGAAGTTCACTTGTTTTGAGCTTGAGATCCGGCGTTCGAAGATCCACCGGTACGGGGTCTTCGCCGGCCAGCGAATTCCGGCCAATCGTAAGGTGATTGAATATACCGGCCAGCGCCTGAATCGTAAACAAGCGAAGATCCGGGGCGACGGCGATTATACCTATCTGTTCGCGGTGGATCCCTATTGGACGCTGGATGGCTCGGTGGGTGGGAGCGGCGCCGAGATCATCAACCATAGCTGCGATCCCAATCTGGTGAGCCGCATCCTGAAAGGCCACGTGCTCTATATAAGCCTGCGGGCCATCCGCCGGGGCGAGGAGCTGACTGTAAACTACAACTTCGACAAGGATGTCCGGACGTTTCCCTGCTCCTGCGGCGCGCCGTCCTGCGCGGGCGCCATCGGGAAAACCAAGAAGTAGGTTTCTCCGATGGTCAAGTAACTCAACACTTAGGCCCGGCAATCTCACGAGATGGCTGACAAGGTCAGCGCAAACTTTAGTTTGTCAGTTTTAGTACTACTAAGTCACTGACATTTTGAAATACGTTTGAACTTAGTACCAACGATGTTAGAATTCCACGTAAAGGAAAAACTCAGGGGCACGCTTAAGGGTCTGTCTTTACCCCGTCGAATTGGCCTTCGCGTTCCTGTTCAGAAGCCGAATGTCAACGTTTGAATCGCACTGCTGTCTCGTGACTTGGTTGCCAGATTCTGGAATTACAACGGCAGATCAATTCTCTCTCCTTCCTAGCAGTACTAAAATCACAAAGCTCCGTCGGCAGTCTCAGTACCGAAGCGGCATTGAAGGCCGTTCGAGCGCGCGAGCATACTAAATTATGTCTACCTCACCTAAACCGACCGCTATTAGTAATTGCACGCTGGCGAGCGGAGTTCTTCCTCGGCTAAAGGTGGTAGAGACCGATGCGCGGCGCGCGTGCGTGGCCGATCTTGTATTGCGAGCCGCCCAGTCGGCTCCGGAAGCCATCGCTCTCTCGGCCGGTGCGAATACGATGACGTTCGGCGAACTGGCCAGCCAATCCATGCGTTTGGCCGGGCATCTGACCGCGCTGGGCGTAGGTCCCGAGGTGCCCGTAGCGCTGTGCCTGGAGCGATCCTTCGACTTCATCGTCTCGGCGTTTGCGGTGCTGCTCGCGGGCGGAGCATATTTGCCGCTCGATCCCAGTTGGCCGGATGCGCGCCTGCAAAAGATACTGAACGATGCTCAAGGCTCGCTAGTCATCTCGCGTGGTCCTCATGCCGCCCGTCTGGCCGGCCTGGCGCCTCGCGCCATCAATCTAGATGCCGCGTCCATCATCGCCCACTGCGACCCTCTGACTGCGCCCGTCGCTGTCGCCAGAGAAAATCTGGCCTACGTCATCTACACCTCGGGATCCACCGGCGAGCCGAAAGGCGTCGAGGTGACCCATGGCAATCTCTTAAGTCTCATCTTCTGGCATCGGAACGCCTTCGGGATCACGTCGCGCGATCGGGCCAGCCATTTGGCCGGAGTGGGCTTTGACGCCTCCGTGTGGGAAATCTGGCCGCACTTGAGCGCCGGCGCAACGGTGGTGCTGGTGGATGAGCAGGTGCGTACGTCGGCCGATCTGCTGCGCAATTGGCTGGTCAAAGAACGCATTACCGTGTCGTTCGTTCCGACTATATTTGCAGAACCCATGGTAGGCCATGCCTGGCCCGCTGAAACGTCGCTGCGATTTTTGCTTACCGGCGGCGAAGCGTTGCACCGCTATCCCGCGCCGCGGCTGCCGTTCACGGTAGTGAACAACTATGGTCCCACCGAGTGCACGGTGGTGGCGACGTCGGGCATCATCGCGGCTGCACCACCGGACTTGGCGCCGACATCGCCGCCTTCGATCGGCAAGCCGATCGCGCACACACAGTTCCGCATTCTCGCGAGCGACGGCCAGCCGGTGGCGCCAGGCCAAGTGGGCGAAATCTATATTGCCGGAAGCAGCGTCGCGCGCGGCTATCGCAATAGCCCCCAGTTGACGGCTGAGCGATTCTTGCGGGACCCGTTCAGTGTCAGTCCCGGCTCCCGTATGTATCGAACCGGCGACTTGGGTTGTCTTCTCCCGGACGGACAGATTGCATTCCGCGGGCGGGTGGACAGTCAGGAACAGATCCACGGATATCGCGTCGAAACGGACGAAATCGTCTGCGCGCTGAACCGTCATCCCGGGGTTGCCGCAGCGCGGTGGTGGCACGCAGCTATTCATCTACCAACCGGGCTTCTTCCAATGCGGGCGCGGCTAAGACTCTAGTGGCATATGTTGTGCCGCGCGGAACAACATCGCTGACTGCATCCGGTTTGCGCGAATTCCTCTCCGCCAGTCTGCCGCATTACATGCTTCCCTCCACCTTCGTTCGAATGCCGGCTCTGCCCTCTAATTCGAATGGTAAATTGAATCGCGCCGCTCTTCCCGAACCGTCCGCGGCGAATCGCATCGAGGACCAAGGTTATCGAACGCCCAGTACGCCGACCGAGGAAACTCTCGTCAAGATCATGGCTGAACTGCTGGAGGTGGATCGCGTGGGAGCAGACGACAATTTTTTCCTCCTCGGCTTCCACTCCCTGCTGGCGACTCAGGTCGCAGTGCGAGTACACGAGCGCTTCGGCATTCAACTAGGTCTCCGGCATCTTTTCGAGGCCAAAACGGTTTCACGCCTGGCCGCCGAGTTGGATCGCCAGTTAATCGAGAAGCTCAACGCGATGAGCGATCAAGAGGTCGCTCTTTTTCTAGCCGCTCATCCGGACTAAAACATTGGACGCCCACATCAGCTTGTGCCGGCTCATGGAGCCGGAGGTGATGGCCTTCCCATACCACCTCTATCGGGAACTCCGTGAAACCGACCCCGTCCACTGGGACCCCTTCCTGCATTCCTGGATCGTGACGCGCTATGCGGACATAGTTACCGTTCTTAGCCGTTTGTCGGCGGACCGCACACTCACCGCGAAGAGGCTGGAAGACATGGGACTGGCGGCGATGAACCCGATCATTCAGGTCATGGCCCAGCAGATGTTGTTTCGCGATCCGCCATATCACACGCGCTTGAGAACGTTGTGCGCCGCGGCGTTCACTCCCGCGCGAGTGGCCGTCCTACGCGGGCATATTCAGGACATCGCCGACAGCTTGATCAACCGCTTCATCAGCCGGGGAACGGTGGACATCGTGGCTGACGTGGCCGCGCCCATGCCCGCCATCGTCACCGCGGAAATGCTGGGCGTCCCGGTGAGCGATCACGAGAAGTTGAAGCAATGGTCCATCGATTTCGCCGAAATTCTGGGAAATTTCCTGCATGACCCCGATCGCGTGGCGCGCGTGGCCGCCAGCGTCCGCGATATGACCGAGTATTTTCGAGGGGCCATCCGCCAGCAAGAAACCGATCCTCATGAAGGTTTGGTCCTCTCTCTGGTGCAGGCCGAAGTGGATGGAGTCCGCCTGACCGAAGAGGAGATTATCGCCAACTGCATTCTTACGATGATCGGCGGGCAGGAGACCGCCACCAATCTGATTGGTAGCGGCTTGTTGACGCTGCTAAGGCATCCCGAGCAGATGCGAATGTTGCAGCAGGATCCGTCCCTTATTCCTTCGGCCGTCGAGGAGTTGCTGCGATTTGAAAGTCCCATCCAGCACACGGCGCGCGTAACCCAGGAAGACTTTGCGCTGGGCGGTAAACTGATCCGCCGTGGTCAGACGGTGGTTGCGGTTCTGGCGGCGGGAAATCGCGATCCCGAACGTTTCCCCAATCCGGATGTGCTCGATTTAAAGCGCGGGGACAAGGGACATCTGGCGTTTGGTTGGGCGGCGCATTTTTGCTTCGGAGCGCCACTCGCGCGCATGGAAGGACAGATCGCCTTCGGTACGCTCTTGCGGCGTTTGAAAAACCTGGAGCTGGCGTCTGAAGATTTCGTTTGGCGTGAGAATCTCGGGTTGCGGGGATTAAGCGCCCTGCCGGTTCGCTTTGACGCGGTGTGCGAGGAACTCCCGGCGTCGCGTTTCGAGTTGGTCCACTAAGGCGCGCTCTCACCGATGATGGCTACCGACGCGATTTCCGAAGCCCGGCAGCAACTTCTCGATAGGTTTCGCCGTGGCGAATTGCAGGTTTCGAGCAGCACGGCGGCGCCTGCGATTCCGCGGGAGACCGGCCACCAGGCGCCACTTTCACCGGGCCAGGAACAGGTTTGGTTCCACGCCCAATTGGCAGGCAGCGCTCCCATATACAACGAATCGGTGACCATTCATAAGCGCGGACCGCTGGACCCGGTGGTCCTGGAGCGCTGCTTTAACGAGATTGCACGCCGCCATGAGCTCTGGCGATCCGCCTTTCCGATGATCGATGGAAAGGTGGTTCAGCGAGTGGACTCGAATGTTCACGTGATGCTGCCGTTCGTCGACCTCAGCCATCATTCCCCTAAAGAACGGGAGGAAGAATCCGCACGAATCGCAACGGAAGATGTTCGCCGTCCCTTCGACTTAAACGTCGCGTCTCTGATTCGCCTGCGCCTGGTTCGATGGTCCGAGGATTATCACCGGATTTATCTCACCCTGCACCATCTGGTATTCGATGGCGTGTCCATATATCGGGTGATGATTGCGGAGTTGGGCGCTCTATACCGCGCGTATTCCAGCGGCCAGCCCTCTCCGCTTCCCGAACTCGCCGTCCAGTACCGCGATTTTGCGGCGTGGAAGCAGCAACCTCTTGCCAGTGACACTCACGACGCCCAGATAAAGTATTGGCGCGAGACACTCTCCCAGGACCCGCCGTCGCTCGAGCTCCCAGCCGACCGGCCACGTCCCGCCGCCCTCACCTGGCGCGGCGCCATGGAAACCTGCACCATACCCGCGCCGCTGATCGCGGCCATCAAAGAGTTGGGCAGAAGCGAAGGCGTTACGCCTTACATGATTCTTTTGGCCGCGTTCCAGGTTCTGCTCTATCGCTACTCCGGGGAAGAAGACATCATCGTGGGCGGCGCCACCAACATGCGCAGCCGGCCCGAGTTGGAACCATTAATCGGATACTTTCTGAATGCGGTTGTTTACCGCACCCGGGTCGGCGCCGATCTTTCGTTCCGGGAGTTCCTGGGGAGCGTCAAAAGTACGGTGCTGGGCGCCTTGGCGCACAGCGAGATTCCGTTCGATGCCATCGTACGCGAGCTCGCGCCCAAGCGCGATGCGAGCCGTCATCCTTTGTTCCAGGTCCTGTTTTCGATGCGCCCGCCGTTCACCGATTTTCCGGAGAGCTGGGACGTCACCGACATGGAGGCCCACAGCGGCGCTACGGGTTTCGACCTGTTCGTTGAGTTTTCCGAGCACCCGGATGCGTTAGCGGGCCGCTTCGTGTACAGCACCGACCTGTTCGACCGCGCCACTATCCTGCGTTTGCAAGTTCACTTTCAACAGCTGCTGCAACAACTGCTGGCCCATCCGGAGCAGTCCATCTCCGAGGTTCCTATGCTCACCGAACGGGAGCGTTACACGCTGCTGGTAGATTGGAACGATACGGCCAAGAGTTTCCCGAACCTGCGTATTCACGAGCTATTTGAGGCCCAAGTGGATGCGAACCCGGATCGCTGTGCGCTGGTTTTTCGGGGCCGCGAGCTCACCTACGCCGAACTGAACGCTCGCGCCAACAAACTCGCGCACTTGCTTCGACGAAACGGGGTGGCGAACGGATCGTTGATCGGCCTGTACATGGAGCGGTCGTTTGAAATGGTTGTGGCGCTGCTCGCCATTTTGAAGTCCGGCGGCGCCTATGTAACCTACGACCCGGAGCTTCCGGCATCGCGCCTCAACATGATGCTCGACGATTCGCGCCCTGCATGCGTGATCACACAGCAAAACTGGAGTCGAAACTTAGCCGAGTACGGCAGCCAGACGATCGTGCTCGATTCGCGCGACGAAGGTAGGGAAGGTCAGCCGGCTTCGAATCCGTGCATCGCGGTGGAACCCACGGACCCCATTTACGCCATTTACACTTCCGGATCCACCGGAGCGCCCAAAGCTGCCACAAACACTCACGAAGCCGTGGCGAATCGCATTCTCTGGATGCAGGAACAATATCCGCTGCAGGCGAGCGATCGTGTGCTGCAGAAGACTCCTTACAGCTTCGACGTGTCGGTCTGGGAGTTTTTCTGGCCGATTATTTCCGGCGCGACGCTCGTTATCGCGGAACCAGGCGGTCACAAAGATCCCGCTTATATTGCCGAAACGATCGGAGCCGAACGGATCACGACGATTCATTTCGTGCCGTCCATGCTGAGGGAGTTTTTGGACGCCGGGAATTTGGATCGCTGTGGTTCGCTCAAACGTGTCTTCGCGAGCGGCGAGGCGCTGCCGGTCGACTTGCGTCAAAAGTTCTTCCAGCGCCTAGGCACGTTAAAGATATCAGCGCAATTGCACAATTTGTACGGCCCAACGGAAGCGGCCGTGGATGTTACTTATTGGGACTGCGGTGCGCAAGCGCCGTGCGCAACGGTGCCGATCGGACGGCCGATTGCGAACGTCAAAACGTATATTTTGGACCGGCATCTCGCTCCGGTTCCCATTGGCGTTGCGGGCGAGCTGCACATTGGCGGCATCGCGGTAGCGAGCGGATATCTGAACCGTCCCGAGCTCACCGCCGAGCGGTTCATTCCGGATCCATTCGATGAACATCCCGGCGTGCGGCTCTACAAAACCGGCGATCGGGCACGGTTCCTGGCCGATGGCAATATCGAATACCTGGGCCGGAACGACAACCAGGTCAAGTTGCGCGGTTTCCGCATTGAGCTGGGGGAAATCGAAGCAACTCTTCTCCAAAGCGACCAGGTCCGGGATGCCGCCGTGTTGTTGCGGGAGTCCGACAGCGGCCAACGGCTGGTGGCATACGTGGTTCCGGCCGGATCGGATTTGGATGCGCCGGCGTTGCGCGCATTCCTGCGGGAGCGAGTTCCCGAATACATGATCCCGTCGGCTTTCGTCGCGCTGGAATCGCTGCCTAAAACCGCCAGCGGGAAACTCGCCAGAGCAGCACTGCCGTCACCGGAACTTAATCCGGAAGCGCGACGCGAAATGGTTCCGCCCGCCGATGATATTGAAGAGCGGTTGACCAACGTGTGGCAGGAGTTACTAGGAGTTTATCCCGTCAGCGTCACCGATAACTATTTCGATTTGGGCGGACACTCTTTGTTGGCCATTCGGCTTTTCTCCGAAATCAAGTTTTGTTTCGACGTGGATTTGCCACTTGGAACTCTGTTCTATGCGCCTACCGTACGGACCCTGGCGGCCATCATCCGCGATTCCGAAGTCCAGCCGCCCTTGCCTGTCGTCCCAATTCAGCCCAACGGCACAAAGCCGCCGATGTTTTGTATCGGTGCTTTGAACGGTGAATTGATTTTATTCCGGCCGCTAGCTTTGGAACTGGGGTCAGAGCAACCTTTATTTGGATTACAGCCGTTCAGTTTGCTCGACCGGCTTTCCACTGTGGAGGAACTAGCAGCCAGCTATATCGAACAGCTTCAAGTTTGGGGCGCGCGTCAACTTTGGGACGCACATAAGCCGTTTTGCCTGCTTGGTTATTCGTTCGGCGGTTTGGTGGCCATCGAGATGGCTCGACAGTTGCGGAAAGCTGGGGCCGAACCTACCCTGGTGGCGCTGATCGATGCCAATTATTTGGCGGGCTCGAAAGCTCTTGAATCTTGGAAGGATCGAATGCGGCGTTATCGATATCATGTCGACCACATCGTGCACGGGCCAGAGGGCCTTAGTCATCTAGTGGAACGATTTCGGCGCTATCTTTTCCGGGCATTACATAAGGTCTCCACAACTGTGGGCGTGGGGGTGCCAAGAATCGCCAGCGATATCGCCGGGCGGCAACTCCTGGCGGCCGAGAATTGGCGCGCGAAGCCATACCCCGGCCGGGTTTGCCTCTTGAAGGCCGAATCGGGGACGGAGTTTTTCAGCGACGACCCAGCTTTGGGTTGGAGCAAGGTTCTCTCCAATCTCCAGGTCGTAAGCGTTCCCGGAGACCACGGGACCATCAACACCGGCATGAATTTGAAGATTCTGGCTCGCAAGCTGAATGCAGCCTTTGACGAATCGCGCCTCACGGGCGATGCGGGCTCTTCGGTGGTTCCCGCTCGCCTAGGCTCAGAATCCGCGCAGCCCCTGCCCGAAAACTAGTCTCGTTGAGATCCCGCCATCCATCCCATGCGCCGGGCGCAGCTCTGTAATGTGGGCGGTGTGATGCCGTGAATGCCAGGCAAGCGCGGAAAGGATATCTTGAATGGTCAGGACGCCGCGCTCGGGATGAAAGAACTTGCGCGTCCAATCCGGCGGCGCCAGCGATTCAAAGAATAGAACCGTGCGAGCGTGGATGCCTTCCAGGATTCTAAGCGACGGCTCGATAGCCCCGCCCCGGCCGTCCGGCAGCTCGGCCCAGAGATTTTCGGAAAACGGCTGGATGGCCGGTTCATTCTCGGTCAGCGCGAGCTTGGCGCGAACGTACCAATTGAGGTGGGAATCCGGAAGATGGTGGACCACTTGGCGGACGGTCCAACCGCCGTCGCGGTAAGGCGTGTCGAGTTGTGCGTCCGAAAGGTCTGCTACCGCGGCCCGCATCTTCGCGGGCGCCTCGGCTACTTGTGAGAGAAACAGCGAGCGCTCGTCTGGCGTACACCGAACTCGAATGGACCGATGGGGTATCGTGGATCGCCAGTCGCCATGTACATCACTGTAGCAACGGAAAAGGCAGAAACAGGCCGCCCTGGGATAGACTGAAGTTATCGTTGCCCGCACGCCTCCAAAACGGCCGGTCCTGCGTCGCTGGTTCTTTCGCTCGTTCCTCATTTTAGTCGTCGTTCTGTCGGTACTTTTGCTGATCGGTTGGAAAACCGTTCTCTCCTACCTGGGCGACTTCCTGGTTTCACCTCAATCCCCGCAACGCGCCGACATCATTGTCGTGCTGGGTGGCGACTTCTGGGGCCCGCGAGTGGTGAAGGGCGCGGATCTGGCCGTGCAAGGTTATGCGCCCGTGGTCTTGTTCAGCGGCACTATGTACGGAAGGCGCCCGGAAGGGGAAGCCGCGATCAGTTTCCTCGCCGGGAAAGGCTACCGCGTCGATTCATTTGAATACTTTCTGCACCATGCGCCATCCACGATCGATGAAGCGATCGTGCTGCGAGGGGAGCTGGCCCGGCGCGGCGTAAAGCGCGTATTGCTGGTGACGAGCGCCTATCATTCGCGAAGAGCATCCATCGTGTTTCGGCTCTTTTGCCCGGGCCTCCAATTCATAACCATCGGAGCGCCCGACGACCATTACCATCCCGACGATTGGTGGGAGGATGCCAGTTCGCGGAAGCTGTTCGTCTCGGAGTGGGGCAAGATCTTCGGCACCATACTGCTGGAATATCCGAAGCATCTCGCAGAACGCATGGTGCCGGGCGATGGCGGTTGAGGGGGCGCCTTGCGGTGCGCCCTAGCGCTAGGCCGTATGTTGGAGCTCTTCGACCGCCACGTCGCGCCGCCCCGGCGGTTGCGGGTGGCGTCGAACCTGTAACACCGCCGTCTGGAAGATAGATCGGCGAACGAAGACCAGTGTCAAGAGCCGAATAATTCTGACACGGCAAAATGCCAGAGAAGTGCAGGATTTTATTACGCGCGCCAGGTCCCCGCGCCGCATCGCCGGCAGGATCTTGCCCTTGAAAATCGCTCTTGCGGCGATGCGTTCCATTTTCAACGGGAGAAGAATGAGCGACAAGAACACCATGCACCGAACCAGTAGAAATCGAACAATGTTCGGGTAGGGATAACCCCACGCCGCGAAGTCTTCGTAAAAGAACGCAAATAGGAGCGCCCGATCCTTGGCCGAGATATGCCGCGAGAGCCGCTTTACCTGTTCCACGCGCCGGCCCGACCAGGCGACGCCATCGCGCTTCATCACATACGGAATCCCGTTGAAGGTGCTTTCGAGCAACGTGTCTTGATAGGGAAGGCCGAGCCAATCGGCCAAATCGTGCATGGTCCCGGCGGGATCGGAATGCATATCTTCGAAGCGAATGGCCAGCGTTCGCGATTCCATCCCGGGCAGAGAGCGGTCCTTATCAACGAGAAATCGGAGCGAGGAAAGCGGGAGGAAGATATGATTCGCGACCAACGTATCCAGATGGAAATGGAAGAGTGCGTCGCAAGAGGAGATCGGATCGCGAACAGTATGGACGAACTTGGCCCGCGGAAAATCCTCGACTAAATCCCGCGCCAGAGTTTTATCCCATACGTGCTGCGGATAAATGATTAAGGGCTGAGAGCCCGACGGCCGGCGACCCAGCGCGAGATTGTAGGCCACATGTACAAACAGGAAGAAAGCCCGGCGCGATTCCAGGAACTCCCGCGGATGATTGCCATAAACTTCGAGAATGGCTTCGACCGCGGCATAATATTGGGTGGGCGAAATTGCGAAATCACCCTTGAAGAACTGAATATAGTCCGGGTCGAAGGTCGTATATCCGATCAACTTGTCACGCAAAGGCAAAGCGCGATAGCGCTCATAAAAGTCGTACAAGCTATAGGCGCGGCCTTCCGGGAGCGCGATCACATCTTCGTGGTTGTCGAGATAACTGGCGAGCAGAAACGAACCGCTTCGGCCCCACATTATGATGGCCGCCACCCGATCCATCGCCGGGACATCGTAGTGCCGAAGGTCCTCGATTTTCTGCGCGATGAGGCTCTTTGAACCCTCCAACTGCTGGGCGCGGAACTGCGCATTGGCCTCGAAAACTTCGTCGGCGCAGGAAACCCAGTGGGGCGGATTCAGCGGTTCTTTTACCAGCAGTGAACTCACGGCGAGCAGTCCTTCTTAGGTGCGGCGCGCGGCCCAGGCACGGGTCAGATACGTGGTCTCAATCCGCGCCACACCCGCGGTTTTGCGTTCCACGAATTCCAGGAATTTGTCGAACAGATCCGGCCCCAGCTGGACCCGCAAATCGTTCACCGAGCGCCAGGCGCCCAAATATTGCGCGGGGGTTTGCACGCCCACGTGCCGCCCTTCCAGGTAGACCACGTCATCGAAGCCCGCCTTGGCCCATAACATGTCCGTCAATTTTTCGGTAAGGCCGGAGCGCCCCGACGATACTCGTTTCACGCCCGGGTTCAGGCGCGTGATTTCCTGCTCGATTTCGTGCAGCATGGGGTTGAGCTCAACCATGCGCGGATTCCACAGCGCGACGAAACGTCCGCCGGGCCGCAACATGCGCTGAAACTCCGCGCAGGCCCGGTCGAAATCGGTCCAATGAAAAGACGAGGCCATGGAGACCAAGTCGTAAGCGCCGGACGGCAGCCCGGTTTCTTCCGCTTTACCCTTGCGCCAAACGATCTTATGATCCTTCGATGTCAATTCACCCTGCCGGCGCATCTCGTCGCTCGGCTCGACCGCGGTAACAGAGCGCAGGCCCCGCGACGCCAGCATCCTGGTCCAAATGCCGGTTCCGGCGCCTACATCGGCCGCGTCCACTTCAGCGGCTGGCCGTCCCACCAGCGAAAGAACCGCTGTAACGATGCTAGGAGAGTAGCCCGGACGATACTGGGCATAATCGCCCGCCAAGCTGTCGAAGTTGCCGTGTTTTATGGTTGTTGTTGTCGCAGTCATTTTTAGAATCTCCGTTTCCGCAGCGACCGGGGGCGCTCGCAAAAAGCCAGGCTCAATTGTCGAGACAAAGTTCGCCCTCCCGGATCATTTTTTCGTAAAGCTCCAAATCCTCCGAACTGTCGATCTCACCCCATGACCCGGCTGTCGGGAGCGTGGCGATGGGGAAACCCGAATCGAGCAGCGCACCGAGCAGCGTCGTCATGTCCATCCGGTCGCGAGCTTTGGCATCCCGGGCGGCCAGCAAGGCTTCCACCGCGCGCCAGGCCTGGGGCGTAAATTTGAGCAACCCCATGTACTGGCCTTCGATCTCGTCGATCTGCTTCGCTCGTTTTCCGATCTCGGTCAGGCCGCCGCGCGCGTCGGTCCGAAACGTTTCGGCGTCGCTCAACGGATCGGCAAACCGCCGGCTCCACAGACTTCGCCAATCGCGATCGTAGGCGACCACCAGATCGCCGGATGAAGCGGCCAGATCCCGGATGACATCGTGTCCGTAAAAAATGTCGGCGTAGCTGACGAGCACGGAGCCCGACTCGAGCCAGGGAGCCGCCGCCGCGAGCGACATCACCATGTTGGTTTCGGCCCAGCGCGGATTTTCGAAATACGTAACGTCCTCGATGCCGATCCTATTGCCGAGATAGCCGCGCACCACGCCGATGCTCGAGACACCGCCGCGCCGCAGCGCCGCGATTTGACGCTCGATGAGAGGCTTCCGGGCGAGCTCCACCATGCATTTCGGACGATCGTCGGAAAGGGAGCCCAGGCGGCTGCCACGTCCGGCGGCGAGAATGACGGCGCGCGTCATTTAGCCCTCGAAGGAGCGGAGGTGGACCTCGAAACCGCGGATGTCGCAAGCGCGGACGCCTCGAAAAAATCCGAAAACAGGGCTACATCATCCGCGGAGAACGGTTCCATACGTTCGGGATGCCACATCATGCCGACAATCGGACGCTCCCGGTGCCTGACGGCTTTGATCACTCCATCGTCGGCAATGGCCCAACAGCTAAGCGGAGGGTGAACCTCCGTCGCGCCGAAGTTATGAAAGCTATTCACTTCCACACTTCTGCCATCGATCGAAATCCGCTGCCGGGGGGCAACATGGCCGTGGACCTTTTCAAGACGGGTGCCAAAGCGGTGCTGAATAAATTGCATGCCGCGGCAAACCCCTAACACCGGCAAGTCCCGCTGCTCCGCCAAGTCCAGCAGCGCGGTTTCGGTTTCATCGCGCTCCGGAGCATCGCCGCCATAGGCCGCTAAATCGTTTCCTCCGGTAAGCACGATGCCGCTCACGTTCTCGCAGAGTTCCAACGCGGCGTCCACCGAATTGGGAATCGGAATGGGAAGCAGCCCGCAGCGCAGCAGGAATTTCGGCCACACCTGATCGAGACAATCGCGCCGTGTGCCGTGTGGCGGGTCGACGACCACGCGCTGGGTGACGGCAACAGACTTCACGAGATCACCTGCACCTGTTGGTTGCCGCAATCCAGGCAGAGCTTGTCCGCGCTCTTCCAGCGTCCGAATAGGGTTTCACCGGCGCCGATCACGGCCGGCATGGCTAGCTCGTTGGCGCGGATCGCCATGTGAGAATTCACGCCGCCGAACTGGGTGACGAACCCGGCAATTCCCCGGCTGAAGATCCAATCGAAACCGGGATCGGCGCTGGGAACAAATAAAATCGTGTCCTTGAGCGCGGCCGGTGAATCGCCGATGCTGCTGACCGGCGCGGTGACGCTTTTCTTCGTTATGAAATTCGGATGGATGGACGGCAGGTGGAAAGCGAATGCATCTTCCGGCGATGAGATCAGCGGAGGCAGCACGATCCCGCGCGTGAGGTTGTGCCGGCGTTTGCCTTCCGCGACGCTTGCTTTCAGCCGCGCCGGAACGCTGCCGCTCTCGGCATAGAGCGCACGGATGTCGGCGATGTCGAGGTAGGAGCAATCCTCGATGGAAAGCCCGTTTTCTTCTCCGATCTGCTTGATCAGCGAGAGAGCGTCGCTGAGGCTCCGCGTAAAGACGAACTTCGCGAACTCCCGCCCTTCGATTCCGCCCTTGATAAAGTCGATGAGGCTCAGGATGTCATGCTCTATGCCATGTTCTTTCAGTAAGCGCTCGATCAAGCGCATCTGAGCGACGGACAACGTAAAGCGCGTGGTGCTGGCCTGGTGCTGGCGGCGAGCCGACCAGTCGAAATACAGGTCGGGCGCCTCGTCATAACGAGGCGAGAGAATATCGTAGGTTCCGGGACGAAGATGTCCGTAACGGGCCAGGAATGCGTTCCTGGTCAAACCGGCGAAATCCCGGCCGATCTGGGAGCCCACCGTTTCGAGATCCGACATGAACAGGGCGTGCTCGGACCGGTCTAATACGCCCGTCGAGACCAGCGAATTCAGAAACTGCGTGGCAATAAATCCGGCTCGCGCCAATCCGGCAAACGGAAGAGTCCCGTACCGCTTACAGTCTTCGAGCAGCCAATACACGCGGGAAATCTTGTCGATGGAAGCATCCCGCACCATCGGGAGGCGTTCCACCAGCTCCTCCAGCTTCTCGCGGTCGTGACGCCACAGGCCGTTCTGGTTGTTGATGATTTTGTTCGTCAGGCCGCGCAGCAAAGTGGTGATGTCGGCAATGTCCTGTTTCGAGAAGCCGTGCCGGGCGAGCCCCAGCAGCCGCTCGGGCAGGTCCAGCGTGTAGCACGAAAAAATAATCTCGAATTCGACCTTGTCGTGCAGTGTCGGTTGGGCCAGTAACCGCTCTATATAGTAGTTGGCCAACCGCTCCGCCAAATCCGGCTTCATGTCGCGCGGCAGGAATGAATTGAAGCTCACGCGGACATCGATGTAGGGCAGCCCATGAAAGCTGGTGAGCAGCGGGAAGCTGCGCAGATTCTTGTATCCGTAGTTATCCCGCTGATAGGCCCAAATCGCATCGGTGATCAGCTCTCTGTAGAGCGAGAGCGCCAGAGGCCGCGGCTTCAGTCCGATGATTTCGGCGGGGTTCCAATCGGGCATCACCCCAAACACCGATCGATTGCCGTGCAGATAAGGATGGGGCCTGGTTAAAAGCGCGATTTTCTGCGCGATCTCGGTGGTTGCTTCGGCGATCTGTGCGGAATCCGCCGACGATGGTTTTACCACCAGCGGCCGGACCTGGAGAAGATAAAGAGCGCCGTGGTTGTCCACCGCGAATTCCACGTCAATCGCGTCGCGGCCGAGTAGCGACTCCAGTTCGCGCAAAAGATCCAGAACCGGCACTAGAGGAACGGGAATGTTTTCGTTGCGGGACTTGAGGCAGATAAACGTCTTGAGCTGGTCGGCCACTCCCGCGGTGACGGCATCGCAGCGTCCCGAGTAATCGTCATAATTGACGACGAAGTAGGGCCCGCCTCCCTGTGGCTCGCGCGTGACCGCCACGCCGGCCATGGACACTTCGAGCAGCATCGGCTGCACGAAAATCTGATCGTCCTGGCTATCGCTGCCGGCGTAGGACGCGATGACACGTTCGACAGCAGCCGGGATGGCCGCGGCCCCGGTTACGCCCGCTACCGAAGTAAATTTTCCTGCCTTCGATTCCGAACTGGAGTCCTCGCATTTGGCGCTGCTACGGACGATGAGCGCTTTCGATCCCCAGACAGAGGAAGAGATGCGCTTCAAAACACTCTCTTGATCGGCGCGCCACTCGGCAACCGAAAAGCGAACTTGCGGCAGGATTGCAGCGCTTCGCAACAGTGGAGCAAGCCGCTCGAGTGTTTCAGCCTTGGAGGCAAATTGGATCTTGCTCCGATTCACGGACGCCGGCGCGCGCTCTACCTGCGACGCCTGTTCCATAATGCGCGCCACCGCTTCCTCGATCTTCAGCGAGCTATCGTTCTCCAGGATAAGGTCGGGAGCTTCCGGCATCTCAGCGGGAATGTCCAGGCCGACGACATTTGCCTGGTCGGTTCCCGAATAGACTCCCTTGGTGTCGCGACGCTTCAGTTCCTCGAGCGGAGCCCGAACCAGAATTTCGTTGTACCTGGGTATGTTTTCGCGATTCCAACGTTGGACGTCATGGAATAGAGAAATCGTGGAACAGACAACATCGAAGCCTTGCCCCGCCAACATCTGGCAGAGTTTGCCGTTGCGCATCGCAGCCGATCGGCGATTCTTGGCGCTATAGCCCAAATCATCGGCGACCGCGCGCAGCGTATCTCCGTCGAGAAATATTACCGGAAAGCCGGACGCCTTCAAGTGTGCCGTCAGTGCGCGACCGATGCTGGTCTTGCCCGCCGCAGACAATCCCGTTATCCAGAAAACTCGCCCCGGCGCAGATCCAGTGCTATGTTTTTTTTGTACAGGTTCTCCGAGTTTGAGCGTCATCTCCATGAAAGGCACTCCATCCCGGCCAGTCCAATGCAAAAGCGCTGGAAGGCAGATTACGTTCGTGTGACAGTTTCGTTTCGTCCAAATTTATCATAGTCTTCGGGATATGAAATAGGAGTGCAGTACTAAAGATACTAGGGCTGGATGAAATATCGTTCCCAGACGGCGTTTGCGATCGAAGTGATTGCCGGGCGCGCGAGCCTGGAAATCTCGCGGATGGATCAGCAACTCATGCTAAATCAATAATATACCTAGCTTTACTTAAGGGGCTAAACGAGTCTGACGCAAAGAGCGAACACTCTGGGAACGAGCGGCCTTTGTGCGTGACCTACGGCTTGGCTTCGGCAACGTCCCGCTTCGGCGCTTGGAACAATTTGTCCAGGTCGGCGTCGGGCGGGATCTGCAGCATGGTGACACCGAGCAGCATCTCGTCCCAGCTCTGATCGCCCCAGTGGACTTCGGCTTTCGGATCCGGGTTAAAGCGATTGTTGGCCGAATTATCCCAGGTCCCGGTGACTTCTAGCTTTGTGCCGCGCGGCAGAGTCTTTGGCGTAGGGAAGTAATAGTTGATCTGCCAATTGAAATCGTAATGCGGCACGTGAAACAACGTTTCCGATTCGCCGGTCGGGTAAATCGCTCGCATATCCATGGCCTTGCCCCGCAAGTGCATGTGGGGCGCCACTGCCAGAACCTGGACCTCGGATGCCAGAGTATATTCGGCTTTGGCGGAATAGTTTGGATCTCCAGGCGGAATCGCGAATCTTGCATCCGCGACGTTGGCGATAAAGGCGCGCTTGGTGGGCGGCGTTTTGGAAAATACCAGCCCGATCCGGGAGCGGTCGGCGCTGGGCGTTCCGTTGGTGGTGTAGTGGACCTGAAGAACAAAGTCGGAACCCGCTTTGATGCGGAACGCGGTGCCGTCGGGCAAGCTGTAGGGCTGAGTGCCTGGCGCGTAACCGACCAGCCACTGGTCGGCGAGTGAACCCTCGATGGTGCGGTCACCGTCACTCGAACGCCCCTCAGTCCCCTCACGCGGCGCCGGCACAAACGGCACGCCGACAGGATATTCCCTGAGCCACTTCGATCCCGCCTGGCGCTCGTAAAGAACGATGTGATGGACATGTGCTCGGTCCGATGGACGAACTTCCATGCGCTGCACCCAAACATCTTCCTTGAAATTGGTCGGGATAATAATGTAGGTGTATTCGACGGTGCCGCGGGCCGGGATCTGGTAGGCAGCGGGCATCTCCACTACCATGTCGGGCTGGCCGATGTTCCAGCCGTCCAAGAAGGCGCGCGCGGCGGGAGCGAATTTCGGATCGCCTTCCGGCGCTCCAGCGTCCACCCAATTCTTGATGGTTTCGATTTCGGCTGTCGAAAGCGACGCATCGTTGCTATAGTGCTGCACGCTGTTGTCGGCAAACCAAGGCGGCATCTTGCCGGTGAGCACCGCTTGGCGGATGGATTTGGCCCAGGGCCGTGTTTGGGCATAGGTCAGCAGCGGCATGGGGCCGATTTCGCCCGGCCGGTGGCAGGTCTGACAATGAGCCTGCAATAACGGCTCGATATCTTTGTGAAATTCAACCGCGGCGGGCGCGGCCGTAATTATCGTGGCGCCAATACAGCCTAGGACTGCGAGTTTCTGCCAACTCATGTGCCTCCGAATCTTAGGATCGCTCCGGATCTTAGGATCAAGGATAGCAGGTGTGGGATTAATGCGGCGAGTACAAACTTCCACCTGGCGGGGCTGCTACTTTCGCGGGTCGAAGCGTATTTCCACCTCGGTATTCACACTGGCTGGGTGGCCTGCCTTGGCAGTGGGCTTATAGCGGAATTGAACCCACGGCACGCTCTCGCAGAGTTCCGAGCCGCTGTTGAGTTTCGCTATCTTGCCTTCCTCATCGATGACGACTTTGCAGCGAACCGTTCCTCCCTCGGGTTCCCAAAGCGGCGCTGTCAGGACAGTGGGACCCGCGACGAGGAGAGCGCTTTGTTTATCCGCTGGAACGTCGACTTCCGGGGCTTCCTTCTCGTCAGACGCCGCAGCGTCGGCCGCCTGTTTCTGTTTCGCGGCATCGGCGCCGGTAACGGGCTGAATTCCGGTCACCAGGAATACGGGCCTGGCGGGAAAGCGTTTCACCTTGGCGCACAAACTGGTGGAGTTTGAATCCACTACATCAAAGGACAGGGTGGGCCAGGCCGTCCTCACGACACTGTCGCAGCTGGTTCCAAGTGGATAGCCGTTTTTGCCCAGATCGGGATCTCCAATCGCATCGATGGCTTTTTGTGCATAGACGCCCTCGGCAATGTACTCTTTCCCGGGTTCAACCTGAAACGCCTTGGTGAAGAAGAGCCGATAGCGATTCAGGCCGTCGACCAGGTAGACGGAAGGTCCACCCGCGTTCAGCGAGGCGTCTAACTGGGTTGTTTCCGAGAGAACCACCTGGGCCTTCCCCTGGATCTTGTCCGGCGCCTTGGCGGCTGGCTTGGGTGGCGCGCTGGAACAGCCGGTAAGAGCAAGCACGAGGCAACAAGAAACAAAAGTAATGCGGGTCATCAGGGCCCTCGCTTTCGGTTTGTAAGAATCCGACGTTATCACAGGGCACGCGCGGTGACAACCGAAGCGGCGCGCCCATAGGCGTGCCATCCAAGATCGGAGGTTCGGGATCGACCCGAGAACGTAAGCCGTGATACGCTTAGTATCCTTGACACTCAGCCGACACATGAATTATCCTTAGCCTTCGCCCTGAGACTAGAGTAGTACTCTAGTTGGTACTCTCCGGCTACGGTTCCGCCCGCGTCGTGCAGAATTTTCGGGTCCGTGCCGAACTAATCTGAGGAGATTGATGCCACATCAGCCTTACTTTGTGGTTGTGCTTGCGCATTCCCTGCACGGCCGCTTGCGACGCGTACACATTCCACACAAAGTGATCTATGCCGGGTTCCTTATTTCGGTCCTGTCCTTTGTCGCGATGTTGGGCTTTCTTTCCAGCTACTTACGAATGAGCTGGAAGGTGGCTCATTACAACTCGTTGCGCCAGGAAGTGGATTCGCTACGCACCAAGTACCAGGAACTGCAGCGCGTCACCAATCAAAAGAACGAACAGTTAGCGACGTTAGAGAACTTCGCCGGCGAGGTTTCGGTGGCCTATGGGCTGAAGCGCAAGCCGGGAACCTCGAGCGACGTGGTGAATGCATCCAATTTGACCCCGAGCTTCCACGAATCGCTCACCCAATACAATTTCCTCCAGACTTCCACGATTTCTGCGATGTATCACGAATATCCGCGGCAATACCAGATTCACATCCGCCCCAGTTTATGGCCTGTGGAAGGCCGGCTGATGAGTCCGTTTGGCGGACGGACGGACCCGTTTTCGGGTGAAGGCGCCATCCATACCGGCGTCGATCTAGAGGCTGCTATGGGAACGCCGGTGCGGGCGGCGGGCGATGGCATCGTAGTGCATGCCGATTGGGAAGGCGGCTACGGGCGGCTGATCATTATCGATCACGGCAACGGAGTGCAGACCTACTACGGCCACCTGTCGACTTTCGGTGTGGTGCCGGGCCAGGAAGTCCGGCGCGGCGACGTGATCGCGCGCTCTGGCGCGAGCGGCCGGGTTACATCGCCGCATCTGCATTACGAAGTGCGGATGGGCGGCACGCCGGTGAATCCATATCCGTTCATGGCGAAGTCGGCCGCGCTCAGTGCGGCGCGCGCGCAGAAAGACCTGCCGTTCGACTAAGCGCTCGCGTTCGAATTCCGGCTTCCTACCCGAGAGTGGCTTCCGGTCAGCCGATGCTTGTGGTGGCGGGGCAATAAACCTCGCGCGATCCTGAATATATGGTGAAGTCGGTCGAAGGAATTTATCGTAACGGCAAGATCGAATTGATGGAACCTCTGGCCGAAGCCGAGGGTTCACGCGTCATTGTCACTTGGGTCCAAGCCGCGCAACCGGTCGATCTTCGTGAAAAGGGGATCGACGGAACTCAGGCGGCGGACCTGCGTCACCGCCTATCCCGGTTTGCTGAGGATTGGGATCGGCCCGAAATGGCTGCCTACGATGAACTGCCGCCGGGGTGACGTCGTCCTCGTTCTGTTTCCGGACTCGAATTTGCGAAGCTCGAAGCGCCGACCTGCACTGATTATCCAAGCCGACCGGCTCGGAACGGAACTTCAGCAAACTATTGTTGCGATGATTACCAGCAATATGGCTCGTGCCGGACCTGCGGGCAGAGTAGTGAAGGAAATCGACGCAGCCTTGCGAATGACGTTGGCGTTGTAGACATGGCGAAATCGGCCGCGCTCAGTGCGGCTCGCGCGCAAAAAGACTTGCCGTTCGACTAAGCCGGTGCAGTCAACAAAATCGGTTCGCCTTTCGTAACCACGACGGTGTGTTCGTAGTGCGCCGAGAGGCTGCCATCGGCGGTCCGAATGGTCCAGCGATCTTTTTCAAGCACGCTTTCCCCAGCGCCAGCGGAAATAATGGGCTCGATGGTGATCACCAGCCCTTCGCTGAGGCGAGCTCGAAGGCGAGGCTCGTGATAGTTGGGGACGCTGGGCGGCTCATGGATGGTGCGTCCGACGCCGTGGCCGCATAGATCGCGCAACACATGAAAGCCGCTACGCCGGGTCTCGCGATCCACCGCCCGGCCAATCTCGTGCACGCGGTTTCCAGCCCGCGCCGATTGCAGTCCCTTGTAAAACGCTCTGGTGGCGCAACGCACCAGCGCGTCGGCTGTTTCGCTGACTTCGCCGGCACGAACGGTAACCGCGGCGTCGGCATAAAAGCCGTCTTTCTCCGCTACCAGATCGAGCTTCACCAGATCGCCGGTCTGAATCGCACGGTCGCCGGGAATTCCGTGGATCGCCTCTTCGTTGACGCTGATGCAGAGGGCTCCTGGAAATCCATAAACTTTCGGCGGCGCCGATTCGGCTCCATGCTGCTTCAAAACGCCGGCGCCGATCTCGTCCAGCTCCCGAGTTGTCACGCCGGGCCGGACCGCAGCCGCGGTTTTGTCGAGTGCCTGACGCACGATTCTTCCGATAATCCGCAGTTTCTCGAACTCGGCTTGGGATTTAATAGACATACGTTATTCGCACCGCAAAGCAGACATCGGGTCGACCTTCGACGCGCGCTGTGCGGGCAGAAAACTTCCGATTCCGAGCGCGAGCGACAGGATGGCGACCAGGGTGAAAGCCGGGGTTGACAGTAGCTGCCGGACGCCGTAGCGCAGATCGTGTCCCATGGTGGTTGTCAATATTGTATTCCCCAGAGTGCTTGTGTGCGAGCAGCACGCGAGAGTATACTCGGCACTGCACGTTCGGCACGTCACGTCAACAATGGGGAGGCCTTTATGGCTGAAAAAGAAAACATCGAACTCGCGAAACTACAGATTGCCGCTCTCAACTCTCGGGACCTCGAGAGCTACGTGAGCCGATTCGACGAATCGTACGTCGGACACTCGGAAACCGCTCCCGGACCCATACAGGGCCGCGCGGGAGTACGACAGAATGTGGAAAATATCTTCAAGGCGTTTCCGGATCTGCGCCTCGAAGTGGAACAAATAATCGCTAGTGGAGATTCCGTCGTGGTTCGCTTCGTCGCGAGGGGCACGCATAAGGGGAACTTTGCCGGAATCGCGCCTACCAACAAGAGCATCGTATTGCACGCTTGCAACGTCACTGATGTAAGCAACGGCAAGGTGATTCGAAGCAGGCTCTACGCGGATAACGCGACTCTGTTTCAACAGATCGGTGTGTTTTCGCTACCCAAGGCGACGGCCGCGAGCTAACAGGCGAGCCTAACGCATCCTGGATTGAAATGGTCACGGTCATCGACGCGGTTACGCGGGGCCGCAACGCACGCTTTGTGGTCTGTGGCTTCTTGCTTTGCGCCAGCGCTTTCGCGCAGACACCGGATCAACCTCCGACCGCGGTCCCAATGTTTTTGCCCGCGCCAAGCCAGACCTTTTACTTGGATCTGGACTCCCCGGCCGGTGTGTTCTCAATGTGGCGCCATGATTCATTGGGTCCCTTAACTGCGTTGCAGGCCGTGTTGCGAGTCCCACGCTTCCGCAAAGACGGCCGTTAGCGACCTACGTTCACGATCTACTTGCAGGGCAACGATGATCCGAGCGTTGCCGATGAGCTTGGGTTGCAGCTGTTTACTCTGAATGGCAAGCTTCCCTTGGAGACGCGGCTGGCTGGCCGGCTACACGGCAAGCCGATCCAAGAGATCCCGCTCCAAACGCGCATAGGCGTCAACGAGGAGCTGAAAGTGGAAATCCGGTGGGGGGTCGCCGCAGTTGATCACCTTCATGATTGGGAGTACAGAAACGAGTTCCGTCCAGATATCCTGGCCAATTCGCAGGGCGCTGATCGCTGCATCAACGGGCGAATTGAAGGTGGATCCGCTGGTACTCGGAACCGTTAAACCATGATGTCCGAGCGTACACAGCGAGGAATACACTACCCCGCTGCCCCGCCCTTGCGCTTGATCTCGATGCTCAAGCGCTTGATTTTTTGATTGAGCGTCGAGAGCGGAATGCGCAGCTTTTCGGCCGCGTCGGTCTGGCTCCAGTTCAACGCTTCGAGCGCCTCGATGATTTTGCGCCGCTCGAAATCGGCCAGGATTTCGGGCAGCGAGGCGTCGGCCGGAAGCGCGCCCGTCTCATCGCGGCGGATTTTGACGCCGCCTTCCTGCAGGATCGAATCCGGCAGCACGTCCACCGGCACCATGGCTTGCGAAGCCAGCACCACCGCGCGCTCGATGGCGTTCTCAAGTTCGCGCACGTTGCCGGGCCAGTTGTATTCCATCAGCAACTGCATGGCGTCCGGCTCCAGCCGCAACAGACTCTTACCATCGGGGTCCAAAAACTTTTCGTTATCTCGACTGTACTTGGTCAAGAAATGATCCGCGAGCGGCGGGATATCTTCCTTGCGTTCGCGCAGCGGCGGCAGCGCCAGATTGATCACATTCAGCCGGTAATACAGGTCTTCGCGAAACTTGCCGTCATCCACCAGCTTTTTGAGTTCGGCATTAGTGGCGGCGATAATGCGCACGTCTACTTTCACCGTTTCGGTGGACCCGACCGGCATGAACTCGCGCTCCTGAATAACACGCAGTAATTTGGCCTGAGTCTCCTGACTGATTGTCCCGATTTCGTCGAAAAAGATGGTGCCTTTGTTCGCGGTTTCGAAATAGCCTTTACGCGACGCAATCGCGCCGGTGAACGCGCCTTTCACATGCCCGAACAGCGCCGATTCGAGCAGGTCGGCCGGGACCGATCCGCTATTCACGGCCACAAAGGGCTGGTCGGCGCGCGCCGAATTCGCATGGATGGCTTTGGCGATCAGCTCTTTGCCCGTGCCCGTTTCTCCGGTGATCAGGATGGTCGCGCGGCTAGGCGCCACCTGCGTTACCAGATCCAGGATGCGCAGCATGCGGTCGTTCTTGCCGATGATGTTCGGAAAACTGTACTGCTGCTTGAGCGCTTTTTTGAGCTGGAGATTTTCGCGCGCCAGCCGGCTGTGCGCGATCATGCGATCGATCTCGATCAGCAGCTTTTCGTTGTCCCAGGGTTTGGAGAAATAATCGTTCGCGCCGTTCTTGAGCGCGGTTACCGCTACTTCCACCGAACCATAGGCGGTGATCATGAAGACCGGAGTTTCCTGGTCGCGCTCGCGGATCTCGCGCAGCACTTCCATGCCGGAACGGTCCGGCATCATCAGATCGAGCAGGATGATGTCGTAGCTGGCGGATTCTGAGCGGCGGAGACCTTCGCCACCGTTCTCGGCCAGCTCCACGGTGTACCCTTCGAGCTCGAGCAGAGTCTCCAGGCTTTCGCGGATGTCCGCTTCGTCGTCGATTACTAGGATTCGGCCTTTGGGAAGAGAGGCAGGTTCATCGGGAGGCAGTCGATCAGGCATGCACCGGCTTTCTTTTCTGTGATCGCCCGGCAACGCACTGCGCGATGGCTTGGCAAGAGGGTCGCATATCACTCCCGAGTGTTGACCAAGCTTCGCCTGGCTGCCGGGCTAGCTAGCGGCAGTTCAACGCGGAAACGCGAGCCGGCGCCAGGACGGCTCTCCACTTCAATGCTACCGCCGTGTTCGCGTACGATACCATAGGTGACCGAAAGTCCGAGTCCGGTGCCTTTGAGGGCGGCCTTGGTGGTGAAGAACGGATCGTAGATGCGCTCCAGATGCTCCGGCGCAATGCCCTGCCCGTTGTCGGCCACGTCGATGCGCGCAAATCCGTTCTCGGTCCAGGCGTGGACCGAAAGCGTGCCGCCGGAGTCCATGGCGTCGCGCGCGTTCAAGAACAGATTCAGGAACACTTGTTGCAGCTTGCCCGCGTTGCCTTTGACGGCCGGCAAGGCCGGAGGCGCGTCCAGCTTTACTTGCACGCCCGCATTCTTCAGTTGATGCTCCACCAGATTCAGGGTCTCGTGGATCACTTTGCTCACGTCCACTTCGACGAACTCGCTGGGCGAGGTGCGAGAAAAACTCAGCAGCGAATTGACAATCTCGCTCGCGCGGAAAGTTTGTTTGGCGATCTTGTCCAGCAGCTTCGATTTCTGCTCGTCTTCGGAAATCTGCTTGGCCAGCATCTGCGCGTAAGTGGAAATCACCGCCAGCGGCGTATTCACTTCATGCGCCACACCAGCGGCCAGAAGGCCGATGGAGCTCAACTTGTCGGCCTGCACCAGACGCCGCTCCAGCTCATCGCGGTCCGTGATGTCGTCGAAGATGATGAGGCGGCCGATCTGCCGCATGTCTTTAGAGACGAGCGGCGCGATGGCGAGATTCAGGATGTGAACGGCGGGGCGGCTTGGTTTTCCATTTCCGTTGCCGTTCTCATGCCCGTTGGCGTTGGCGGGCGGCGGTAAAACAAATTTATAGATGTTGTGGACGCCGGTCTGTCCGCGCGCTTGATCGAACATCTCGCACAGCTCGCGCGGGAAAAGCTCGGAAAGCGGCCGTCCCAGCGCGGCTTCCCGCCGGATGCCCGTCAGCCGTTCAATCTGCGTGTTCCAGCTTTCCACGCAATCGTTCAGATCGGCCGCCAGGATCCCGACGTTGATGGACTCGACGATGTTCTCGCTGAACTCCTTCAGCCGCTCGTATTCCTCCACCTTATGTTGCAGCGAAGTATACAGCCGCGCGTTCTCGACAGCGATGCTGACGTAGCCGGCGAGGGTGGTGAGCAACTCCACATCGTCGCTCGAGAGGAAGTCGCCTTTATCGGTCCGGCTCAGGGCCAGATAGGCGATGGTCCGGCCTCGAACGCTGCACGGGAAATAATACGTCAGATCCAGCTCGGAAATGGTTCGCCGCACGGAAATGGGCCATTCATGCGATACCGCGTCCAGCAAGTGCCGCGTACGCTCAAAGAACAAGTATGGTTTTCCGGGATGCGAGCTGAGGAAGCTTAGATCCAGCTCCTGCGGGTGCTTCTGGCCGCGGTACTTCTTCACGCCTTGCGTCATATGGATGTGGAACCCGCCGTCGTTTCCAGAACCATCGCCTTCCAGAAAGAAAGCCACGTGCTGGATGGAGAGCGTGTGCACCAATCGGTCGCCTACCGAGCGCAGCATTTCGTCGAGGTTGGTTTCAGACCCTAGCTCGCGCGCGAACTCGATCAGGGTGCGGCGATAGTCGTAGCGGTCTTTATAGAAGAAGTAGCGGTCGAGCTGTTCCTGCAGCCAGTCGCGAATCGGCTGAAAGATGAAGGTGGCAAACAGAATCAGGCCCACGATCGCGGCCGGGCTCAAATCTTCCGGGCGCGCAAAGGAAAAGATGAGGCCGTAGAAAATTCCGAGCACCACCAGGGTGGCGAGGGTATAAACGTAGCCCTGCTGAAAAATAATGTCGACGTCCATGAGGCGATAGCGCAAGATTGCGTAGGCCCATGTGAGCGGCAGCAGGATCAACGACAGCACCGCCATTTTCTGGTAATGCCCGGGGATCTGTCCGATCAGATATGGCACCGAGTAGATCAAAGTGAACGGCAAAATGCCTAGCAGCGCGCCGTTGCGCATATACTTCAACTGCCGCTGCACCAGCGGGTCCTCGGCCTTCGGCGTTTTCATCGCCAGGACCGCCGTGCCGGCCAGGTAGAACGCGCTCAGGAACAGCAGCCACACCCGGTCCAGCAGCCAGTTGACCTCCACCGGCGAAGCCGCTACTTGCAGCATCCCCTTTGCCACCAACAGGTAAACCGCTAAAAGTAAAGCGCCGGGTAAATAGAAAAGCGCGCTTGCGCCCGGCCGTTTGAGCCAACCGGGTTTCTCGGGGAACACCACGCAGAAATGCAGAAAGATGGTGGGCGCGAGAACTCCAGCGGCCACGTTACCCCAATAAATGCCTTGATCGAACGCATTCAGTTTGCCGGTGAAATGGAAGCACGACAAAATGAACGAGGTCAGGCACAACACGTAGAAATGCACGGACCGTGGCGCGCCGACCCGCCGGTAGTAGACAAATAATCCAATCAACAGGTACGCAATACCGACCGCGTACTGATAGTAGAGAGAGCGGTCCAGCACGACGCCCTCGCCGACCAGAACTTGCGCCGGTACCGGAACGTTGTCGCGGCGAACGATGTATTCGGTCTTAAGCCAGAGCCCAACTTGTTGCAGCCCTTTTGCTACGTCGATGGTGTTCGTGATCGGCTTGCCGGCCACCTGGAGCAGGACGTCGCCCGAGCGGATGCCGGCGTGGTCGGCCGGGCTGCCGGGAGTTACATGCAGCGCGAGCACCTGATTTTGACCGTCGGCGCCCGGACGGTCAACCCACGTAACTCCATCATCCGGAAGGTGATACAGGCTTTGCTGGTGGAAATTGATGACGGCGCAGCACACCGCTGCCACTGTCAGTACGAACAGGAGCGCACTGGCGAATTGGGTCTTAAGATCGCGCAAGCGGCCGTCTCCGCTTCAACCACCTGAATAAGGAACTCTCAAACCGAAAAAGGAACTCTCAAATCAGATACACGTCACGCTACAACTTTTAACGCACAATGTGAGCACTTCGTTTGCCACCCAGCTTGTAAAAGGCTTATCCATGAGAATACAGGATTTGCGATCCAGCCGCCAGTAACAATCCCATGAAAAGCTTTGGTTTTCGGAATTGACACTACGGGAAAGTGTATGGATCGGGTCACTCAAAGTAACTGAGGAGACACGACATTGTAAAGGCTATTGACAACTTACCTCGTTCGGTCTTAACATCGTCTTTCCGGTTCGTCAGTAGTTTGGCTAACAACCATTCGACTGATCAACCAGGCCAAGGCGCAAGGCGGTCTCTGTATGACCTTGTTTCAGATCGGCGAGAAGGTTGTCTATCCAAATCACGGGATCGGCACCGTAGAGAATATCAGCACTCGTTCTTTCGGGGCGCAATTTGAGCGCTACTACTTGCTGCGACTCACCTATAACAGTATGACGGTGATGGTGCCGTTTTCGCACGTCGAGGAGATTGGGCTGCGCAAGGTGACCCGTAACGGGGAAATCGCGCGCGTGCTCAGCTTTCTGGCGGAAGGCAACACGCACCGAAACGCCGACTGGAAGGACCGCTACAAGGAGAACTCGGACAAGATGCGACACGGCAGCTTGCTCGAGATCGCCGAGGTTCTGAAGACGCTGCTGATATTACAGTCGCAAAAGCCGCTATCGTTCCGCGAGAAGAAGATGTTGGAGCGGGCACGGCACATGCTGGTAACGGAGCTTTCGATTTCGCGCGGTTTGGCGGAATTTGAAGCGATCGGCGTGTTGCAAGCGGCCTTGGCGAAGTCGTCGCTGAATATGCCCGCGCCGGCGTAGGCTCCAACGCGACTTGGGATGCCGTCGACGCTCTCGCCGGCATCAAATGGTCAGCTAGTCATCCCCGTTCTTCGATGTGCTTCAAGCGCGCGTCGAGCACCTCTTCTACACGCCGAAGTTCCGCGCGCCACAGGTCGCGCATATCATCGAAGCGTTTATCGATGGCGGCGAACTTGGCGCTGAAAAGGGAAAGGGCCAGCCCCAGCAGCGCGGCATTGAACAACATCGGAATGCCGATCGCAAGGTATAGCTGTTGATTAGTCACCAACAAACTTGTGCTCCACTTGAGCTTATTCTCTCACGCCTAAAGGCTGCACATGGGAGAAGATGGTTTGTAGGTGAAGCCACATGAGCCCCGCGATACTTCTGCTTTTGCTGGCGGCCGAACTGGTAAAGTTCGGTCCCGCCGGTCGGTTCCAGCTCGAATACAGCAAGGACGGTTTTGGACTGCGTTCGCACGGTATTGTCGAGACGGTCGGAGGGAACCGCACAAAATTGTACTCGCTGCCTCAAAGCACCGCCCAGGACTACAGGCGGCTTCGTGCCGAAGATGTAAGGATCAACCAGCTCGCGACGGATCATTACGACCGGCAGGAAGTCATCGGGCCGTATCAGATTGAAGACGGCAAAATCTGGTTCGGCAAAAGTTACTACGACAGCGAAGGTGAAACAGGCGTCGGCGCGTTTGGATACTTCGACACCTCGACGCGAACCTACACGCTATTCTCTCCGCCCGAAGTAGCGCGGTACGAAGTGAGCGCGATCCTGGTGGAACGGGATCGAGTGTGGTTGGCGCTGGATCAGTTTGTCGAGGACATATCCACGGTGCCCGGCGGTCTGGTGCGATGGGACCGGAGCACGCACGAAATTCAGAAGTATCCGCTGGAGTTCGCGGTCGACAGCATCCAACGCGATGGCACCTCGCTGCGCCTCAAAACACGCGATGGATACGCGCTTTTTCGGGACGGCCAACTCCGGCGGTTCCTCAACGGCGGAAGGCCGATCGCCAAGTTTCCACCTGCTCCCACTCACAACTAAGGATCGAAAACATCATTTTGCAACGACGGACGTTTGATAACTCAACGTCTCCATCCAGGCTCCATCTCGCTTGATCCACACACGCGTAACGTGCAGAGGTTTTCCGCGATCGGGGTGGTGCTCGGACCGCATCAGGACCACGTCCGGGAAGTCGAACATTTGCGCTGACACCAGCGGTGTGGGAGCGACTCCCGACATCTTGGCGCGGTCGAAGTCCCGCATGCGACCGCGCTTGTCGTAGAGTTTGTCGCTATTGGAGCTGGCCGCTACAAACTCGCCGGCCACTAGCGTCGCGAACGTCGCCGAGTTGTGAGCCATGGCCGCGGTCTCGAGCTTCGAATAGGCCGCCGCCACCTGCTGCTCCACCGGATTCTTGGGCTGGTACGGGATGGCCTGGCACGGGTTTTCACAATCCCGTCCGGCGCCTGGCGCAAAGGACGGAGGCGCGGCGAGTGACATTACTTCCTGATACACGATGGCCTTCCATCCGTCGGGCCGCTTCACCCACACGCGCAATACGTGAGCTCTTCCGAGATTCGCCTGGACATCGCCGAGCTGGCCGTAGGAGTAATCTTTCAGCGAAGCGTTATCCTGTTTTCTTATCGCGAGGGGTGGAACATTTCGCAGGATGTCCGTTTTTGTTAGTGTGGTTCCCTGAGAATCGGTCCAGGTGAAATCGGGATCGAGAAGTCGATCGAGCAGGGCGTAATCCGGCATTTCGATGGCTTGAACGAAAGCCCGGTCGGCCTGCAGCAGAGCCGGATCCGGGGCCGAGCTAGCCGCCTCTGCCGGGATTTCGCAGCTCAAGGCCAAACAAGTTAGCAACCAGATGACGCCTCGCATGAGAGCTATTATGCATGCACGCGTCTCTCTGGTTGCAAAGCCTCGGAATGCGGATAGTCCCTATACTGGAATTTGATGGCATGGTTCACTCGAGACAAAGCTTTGCTCAAGACGGAGGAAGGCGAGAAGCGCGTTCGCACGGAAGGACTCTGGCTCAAATGCGGCCATTGCGGCCAGATTGTCTGGCGCAAGGCTCTAGAGGACAATCACCAGGTTTGCCCTAAGTGCGGCCACCATGAGCGGCTGGACGCGCGCGCCCGCCTCAGCCTGCTGTTCGACGACGGGCAGTTCGAGGAGTTCGATCAGGGGCTGGCGTCCACCGATCCGCTGGCGTTTGTCGATTCGAAGACCTACCAGGATCGGCTGGCCGCTTCGCAACAAGCCACGCACCTACGCGACGCCATCATTTCCGCCGGCGGCAACCTCAATGGCCGCCGCGTCCACATCTGCGCGATGGAGCTGAAGTTTGTGGGCGGCAGCATGGGGACGGTGGTGGGCGAAGCGATTACGCGCGCCATCGAGCGGTCATTGGAACACAGAGTCCCTCTGATTGTTGTCTCGGCGTCGGGCGGCGCGCGCATGCAGGAAGGCGCCGTCAGTTTGATGCAGATGGCCAAGATCTCGGGCGCATTGATGCGCCTGGATGAGGCGCGCATTCCCTATATCAGCGTTCTGACGGACCCGACCACCGGCGGCGTGACGGCGAGTTTCGCCATGCTCGGCGATCTGAACATCGCCGAACCGGGAGCCTTGATCGGCTTTGCGGGACCGCGGGTGATCGAGCAGACCATCCGGCAAAAGCTCCCCGCCGGATTCCAAACCAGCGAGTTCCTGTTGCGGCACGGGTTCCTGGACGCGGTAGTAAAGCGGTCGGAGCTGAAGGACTTTATCAGCCAATCCCTGTACTTTCTTGTGGGACCGCCTGATGACGGCAACAGCCTGGTCTCCCGCGCCAACGACACGCGAGCGTAGACGAGCGCCTATTCCGGCTTCTTGAACAAATTGTCGAACGCCGCGCGGGCGTCGTTGGGTGTGCGAGGAACTTGCTGTGGAGGGGCGGCGGGCTGGTGGTTGGCGGGAGCGGAGTCGCGGGCGACTGTTACGCGGGGCTTGAATAAATCGCAATCGTTGGCTTGATCCTTCACTGCAATCCGTGCGGGCACCGGTTTCAGGCATTGGAAGCGCGTGGAAGGCTCGAAGTGGGCGCACTGTTTGCAGCAGTGCAATGCCACGCCGCATTTGGGGCATTTTCCCTTCCAATCGATATCGGATGCGAGAGCGGTGGAGCAGTTAAAACAACGGGCGGCCACTACGTTTTGAAGGAGCCGGGGAAGGCGCGGACCAGTGACGTCGATGGGCGGCCGGGGGCCAGGGGGCTTGGGCCGATCGTGAAACTGGCGGTCTTTGGCTCCCCCGTTGCTATCCATGTAGCCCCGTTGTCGGTATTTACGGTCGTCGTCCATGTATAAAATCGACTCCTGGATGTCGCGCTCTCGCAACCTCACCTGGAAGGTGTTCGGCACAGGTCCACTGCTGGTTGAGCTTGAGGATCAATGCGGAGGATAGTTGCGGGAACCGGCTAAAGCTGGAAAAGACGTTGTCCCGCTTGCGCCTAAATAACTATGTACCACGAATCAACGGCAGAAGCTACTGAAATCTCACTATCATCCGGTGACATTTGCATGTCAGTACTAAGGGTTCTGCGATACCAGGCTCAACCAGCACTCCATTTCAACAAAGAGTTACAGGGCCGGGTAAGAGGATCCTCGTAGTGATTCGGACTAATTCGGAGCGAATACCCTAGCCTACCCGTTTGATGCGGCACGAACTCTTTTAAGAACACATATTCGTTACCAGCCTGCTCGGCGGCCGGAAGCGTCATCACCTGGGTTTCTTCGAGATTCCCATTTACGCCGATGCGGCCAACCACCGCTTCCACGCGGACATCCTGAGGCGAAAGACCAGCCAGATTCACCACCGCGCGCACCGGAATAGGGAGGCCGGTCAACACCGAGACGTCAGGACCCGGACCGATCTCGACAAAGCCTACTTTATCCCAAACCTCCTGGACCCGCTGGTTCCAACGCGCGCGATCGCGAGCCGGCTGGAAGCAATCGTCGGAAACCTCCAGGTAGGCCTGATGAGCGGGCTCATAAAGCTGCGTCAGATACTCACCCACCATCCGTCCCGAGTTGAACTGATGGCTGAGATGCATCAGGGACTGCTTGATGCGGCGCATCCACTCCACAGGAACGCCGCCCTCGCGGTCCTGATAATACATCGGCACAATTTCGTTTTCGAGTATGGAGTAGATGGCGCGCGCGTGAATTTCGTCCTGATCGTCGGAGTACACTTCCCGGTCGCCGATGGCCCAGCCGCCGGAGATTTCGTAGCCTTCGTCAAACCAGCCATCCAGGATGCTGAGATTCAGCACGCCATTGACACCCGCCTTCATGCCGCTGGTCCCACAAGCTTCTTCGCCGCGCCGGGGGGTATTCAGCCATAAATCGACGCCCTGCACCAGCTCGCGCGCCACTTCGATGCTGTAGTCTTCGACGAAAACAATATGCTTGGCGATCTCGGGCGCCCGGGAGAGTTGCACGATTTCGCGAATCAGGGTCTTTCCGGGAAGGTCGCGCGGATGCGCCTTTCCCGCGATGACGATCTGTACGGGCCGCTCGGGATGGGTCAGCAACCGCTTCAGCCGCTCGATGTCGCGAAACAGCAAAGTGGCGCGCTTGTATGTAGCAAAGCGGCGCGCGAAACCGATGGTGAGAGTGTCGGGGTCCAGCACTTCAGCCAAACGCCGTTGCTCGGCGGCTGGCGCCTTGCGACCGACAGCGGCGGTGATAACGCGCTCGCGCACGAATGAGACCAGATAGCGTTTTCGGCGGCGATGGGCTTCCCACAGCTCCTGCGGCGGAATGTCCTCCACCAAATCCCAGATGCGGGGGTCCGAATTGCGTTCGCGCCACTCTGGCTGAAGGTGCTGATCGTAAAGCTGCGCCAGATCGCCGTTGAGCCAGGTCAGCAGATGCACGCCGTTGGTGACCGATGTGATCGGAACCTCCCACACCGGCAGCTTGGGCCACAGCTCCTGCCACATTTCCTGCGAGACCTGCCGATGCAGACTACTCACCGCGTTGCGGAACGCAGAGGTCTGAATGGCCGATATGGCCATCGAAAAGGGCTCATGGTGATTCTCGGGCCGGAAACGCCCCAACGCCAGGAATTTGTCGAAGGGGATGCCGCTCTCCGAGCAATATTCACCGAAATATTCGTACAACAAACTCGGGTCGAACAGATCGATGCCGGCTGGCACCGACGTATGCGTAGTGAAAACGCTATTGGAGCGGCTGGCTTCGAAAGCCTCTTCGAAGGAGAGCTTGTATTCCTTCATGAGCCGGCGCATGCGCTCGATGGCCAAGAATGCCGAGTGGCCCTCGTTCATGTGCCAGACCGTGGGCTTCAAGTTGAGCCGATCGAGAGCGCGCAGGCCGCCGATGCCTAAGACAATTTCCTGGCGGATGCGTGTGATGTTGTCGCCACCATAAAGTTGCGCGGTGATTTCGCGATCCTCGGCGCGCTCGTTTTCCGGAATATTGGTGTCGAGCAGGTAGAGCTTGACGCGCCCGACGTCGATATTCCAGATCTTGATGAAAACCACGCCAGTGGGCAGCTTCACGCTGACCAGAATGTCTTTGGCGTCTTCTTCCCGGACGGGCCGCACGGGAAGCGTATAGAAATCGTTGACCGGGTTGCGTTCCTGCTGCCAGCCGTCGGGATTGAGCGACTGCTGCAGGTAGCCTCTCTGGTACAAGAGACCCACGCCAACCAGGGGAACCGCGCCATCGCTGGCTGCTTTCAAATGGTCGCCAGAAAGGACGCCCAGGCCGCCGCTATATATCGGCATGCATTCCACCAGTCCGTACTCCATGGAAAAGTAAGCGATCAGCCGATTGTCGGCCGGATCAGACCGTTCGAGATAGTTGGAATAGCGGTCGCAAGCCCTGCGATACGCCGCAAGAAACCGGGAATCAGCCGCCGCGCGCTCTAGGGTGGCTTGCGGCACGCGGCCCAGCATGAGAACCGGATTGTGGCCGCAGTTCTTCCAAAGCGCCGAATCCAAGCGGCGAAACAGCGATCGCACCGTGTGGTCCCAGCTCCACAGCACGTTATACGCGAGATCGCTCATTCGAGCGATGGCCGAGGGTAATGCGGGCCGGACAAGGAATTCCTTAACCGGTTGAATCTGAAAGGGCATGGACTAACGAGTGACTTTCAATGTTATCACCGACACAAGCGGCCCGATACGTTGGACGCGGCCTAACTCCCGGCCGGCTGCATAATTCAGTTAGATACACTGCATTAAATTCTCTTCAAGCGGTGGTGACCAGGTGCTGGGGCCTTCCCACTTCTATATGATCCATCGGCAGCCTGCGGATTTCGCCTAGGGGGGGTGATGGAAAAGACTTCGGTAGTCGAAGTGTTATCCTGGCCTTGTGGATGCGGACCTACAACAGGCATTCGCGCAGTTAGAGGCACGTCTTACCGCGCGCATCGAGACGTTTGAATCTCGACTGCGAACCCATATCGACGAACGAAACGAAGCGACGGAAACGAAATTGAAAGAACGGATCGAAGCGACGGAAACGAAGCTACTGACCGCTTTCCACAATTGGGCATCGCCGTCGGAGGCGCGCCAGCGAACTCACGCCGCGGCATTGAGGGCCATCGACCTGGAAATGGAAGCTCTGTCGGAACGAGTTGCTAAGTTAGAGGGAAAGAAGCCGCACTAATCGGAACGGTCGGCCTTGCGATTTAACAGCTTTGAATCGTCGGCCGGTATCGGATGAGATGGGGAACCAGGGCCGCCCCGGAAATTAGAAAGGGCGTCGGCCAACTCCTGCGTGACCTGTCGAAGACTCTTCGGGCCGAGCAAGATGACCGCAATGAGCAACAAGACCATCAGCTCGGGCGTGCCGACGTGCTGCATTCGTCACTATCTTAGCGCGACATCTTGACGCGACGCCCGACGCCATCGAAAGCCAATGCTAAAATACTAGCCTTACCGCGATGAACGAATCTTCCACAGCCGTTTTGGATTCCATGGTGACCACGGCGTTCACGCTGGATGGCTACACCATCGAGCGAAACATCGGAATCGTGCGGGGCATCATCGTCCGGTCCCGTTCGATTTTCGGGACACTCGGCGCCAGCTTGCAAACCATGGTGGGCGGCGACATCACGCTTTTCACCAACCTCTGCGAAGAGACCCGCGCACACGCCTTCCAGCGCATGGCCGAGCACGCCGCGCAACTGGGGGCGAACGCCATCGTCGGAGTCCGCTACGATGCAACCGAGATCATGCAAGGAGTAACCGAGGTGCTTTGTTACGGCACCGCCGTGGTGGTGAAGCCGGCAACTCGCACGTGAACGAAAACCGCTATCTTTGCATTCACGGCCACTTCTATCAGCCTCCGCGCGAGAATCCGTGGTTGGAAGCGATCGAGCTGCAGGACTCCGCGGCTCCCTACCATGACTGGAACGAGCGAATCACCGCGGAGTGCTACGCGCCCAACAGCGCCGCGCGCATCCTGGATGCCGCAGGCCGCATCGCGAAAATCGTTAACAACTACTCGGGCATCAGCTTCAACTTCGGTCCCACGTTGTTGTCCTGGATGAAGGACAAGGCGCCGGAAGCGTACCAATCGATCCTGGATTCCGACCGCGTGAGCGCGCAGCGATTTTCCGGACACGGTTCGGCGCTGGCGCAGTGCTACAACCACATGATCATGCCGCTCGCCAATGCGCGCGACAAATTGACGCAGGTGATCTGGGGCATCGAGGATTTCCGCTTTCGTTTCGGCCGCGATCCAGAAGGCATGTGGCTTCCCGAAACCGCGGTGGATCTGGAAACGCTGGACCTGATGGCGCAGCGCGGCATTCAATTCAGCATCCTGGCGCCCTCGCAGGCCAAGACCATGGACGGCATCGACGTCACCGGCCAGCGCATCGACCCAGCGCGCGTGTACCGGCAGAAGCTGCCTTCGGGCTGTTCGATCAATTTGTTTTTCTATGACGGGCCCATTTCGCGAGCGGTGGCGTTTGAGCGCTTGCTCGACAACGGCGGCCGCTTTGCACAGCGGCTATTGGACGGCTTCTCGGACCAGCGCGTGGGCCCGCAACTGGCGCATATCGCCACCGACGGCGAGACCTACGGCCATCACCACGCGTTTGGCGACATGGCGCTGGCCTACGCGCTCGACCACATCGAATCGCACGGACTGGCGAAGGTCACCAACTACGGCGAATTTTTGGAGCAGCAGCCGGCCGAGCACGACGTCGAGATCCTGGAGAACACAGCCTGGAGCTGCGTCCACGGAGTGGGGCGCTGGAACTCTAATTGCGGCTGTAACTCGGGCGGCCACGGCGAATGGAATCAGCTATGGCGCGCGCCGTTGCGCGAAGCCCTGGATTGGCTGCGGGACGAAATCGCGCCGCACTACGAAAAAATGGCGCGGCGTTTCTTCAAAGATCCGTGGGCCGCGCGCAACAACTATATTCACGTGATCCTGGACCGCGCGCCTGAAAGCCGCGAGCGTTTCGCCGCCGCCAACTTCCGGCGTAAGAACATGAAGAGCGGCGATCGCGCCACCGCCTGGAAGCTGCTCGAGATGCAGCGCCACGCCATGCTGATGTACACCAGTTGCGGATGGTTCTTCGACGAGCTGTCGGGCATCGAGACCGTGCAGGTGATCCAGTACGCGGGACGCGTGATACAGCTGGCCGAAGAACTTTTCGGCAACAATGGCGATCGGAGCTTCGAGCGAGATTTCCTGGAAAAGCTGGCGCTCGCCAAGAGCAACATCCCCGCGTATGGCGACGGCGCGGCCATTTACGAAAAATTCGTAAAGCCAGCCAGCGTGGACCTGCTCAAACTCGGCGCGCACTACGCCATGAGTTCGCTGTTTGAAGACTACGCCGGCAACACGCGCATTTACGCTTACTCAGTGAATAACAAAGATTACCGCTTGAAGCGCTCGGGCAAGATGCGGCTGGCCTTCGGCAAGGCCCGCTTCACCTCGGAAATTACGCAGGATTCCGAGATGCTGATGTACGGCGTGCTGCACTTCGGAGACCACAATCTGCATGGCGGTGTGGCGCTGTATCGTTCTGAAGAAGCCTACCGCGATCTCACCAGGTCCACGCGCGATGCCTTCGGCCGTTCGGACCTGGCGACGACCATTCATTGCCTGGACCAGGGATTTGCCGGGCACACGTATTCGCTCAAGAATCTATTTCGCGACGAGCAGCGCAAGGTCTTGACGGAGGTGTTGGAATCCACCGTGGAGCACTCGTTCGCGGTGGCGCGCGAGATTTATGAGGACCAGGCGCAGTTGCTGCGCTTCATGAGCGACTGCGGCATCCCGGTCCCTCGCGAGCTGAAAGCCGCCGCCGAAGTGGCTCTGAACGGCCTGCTGCGCCAAGCTCTGGCCGCTCCAGAAATCGACCAGGCTACCATTCAGAGTTTCCTGGAGGAGATGCGCATCGCGGGCGTTCCTTTAGATCAGGCTGGTCTTGAAATTGTGCTCCGCCGCAACCTCGAACATGGCGGCGACCGCTTCTTCGACGATCCCAAGAACCTCGCGCTGCTTACCAAATTCCGCGATAATCTGATCGCCGCTCGTTCCCTGCCCTTTCCGCTGGTATTGTGGTCGGTACAAAATCGCTGTTACGAATTGCTGCGAAAAATCGATCCGCAGGCCGATCCGCGGCTGGTCGCGGAGTGCCGCGAATTGGCCGGGCTGCTGCAGTTGGCCACGGAATAGGCCGGACCTGGGGGTCCGGGGCGGACCAGGGTGTCCGCCCCACACTTCTTCTGTCTGCTACAGATCGACAGGCCGCAGCGAATCCTTGGTCGCGAGCAACGCCTCCACCTCGTCGCGCCTGCGCGCATGACCATACACGTGGCCTTGCACCTTGTCGCAGCCGAGCACACGAACCAGGTCCAGCTCGGCGCGCGTCTCCACTCCCTCCGCGACAACGCTCAGGTTCATGCTATGCGCCATGCGTACGATGCTTTGGATCACAGCGAACGAACTTTCCGGCTCCAGGTTGCGCAGGAACGATTGGTCGATCTTCAGCGCGTCAACGGGCAGCTTGTTCAGGTAGCTCAAGGACGAATAGCCGGTGCCGAAATCGTCGATCGCGATGCTGACGCCCAGATTCCGAATCTGTGTCAGCCGGGCGGCCGCCTGGGGGAGATCCTTCATGATGTAGCTTTCGGTGAGCTCCAGTTCCAGGCCCTCGGGCGCCAGTTTGCTCAGCGCCAGCGCGGCGGCCACCGTTTCCAAAAAATCGCGCCTCTCGAACTGCAGCGCCGATACGTTCACCGAAATCCTAGCCGCCCGATAACCGGCTTTGTGCCAGCTGGCCGCTTCCAGACAGGCGCGCTGGATGACCCACGATCCGATGTCGATGATGAGTCCAGTTTCTTCGGCGATGGGAATGAATTGCTTCGGCGAGATGGTGCCATAAATCGGATGCCGCCAGGTAAGCAGAGCCTCCAGCCCCTCCACTTTCCCATTCATGCTGACCACGGGCTGATAGAGCAGCTCGAATTCCTGATGCTCCAGCGCGCGGCGCAACGCGTTCTCCAATCGCAGCCGCTCCAGGCTGGCGGTGTGATCCTTGGCGCGAAACACCATCACATCGTTCTTGCCGGTATTCTTGGCGTGATACATCGCCAGGTCCGCGTTGCGCAGCAGCTCGGCGACAGACTGCCCGTGCCGCGGAAAGAGGGCGACGCCGATGCTGGCAGTGACGAAAAGCTCGTTGTCTTCGATCTGGTGCGGCGCCCGAAAAGCGTTCAGGAATTCTTGCGAGGCCAGTACCGCGGCTTGCTCATCCGGCTGGCGCGTCAGCACAATGGTGAACTCGTCGCCGCCCATTCGCCCGGCCAGATCGTCTTCGGTGAGCAAACGCTTTAAGCGCTGGCCGACTTCCTTCAGCAGGCGGTCTCCCATGGCGTGACCCAAAATGTCGTTGATCTGCTTGAAACGGTCGAGATCGATGAACAGAACGGCCAGGCTGCCAGAACGCTCGCTCGCATCGACGAGCGCGGCTTCGAGCAGCTGCATGAAGTAGGACCGATTGGGCAGGCCGGTGAGAGAATCGTGCCGCGCCTGGAACTCCAGCCGTTCGGTAAAGCCGCGTTGTTCCAGAGCCCGAGCGGCCAGACGGCTGGCGGCTTGCAACAACTCCGCATCGCCTTCGTCGCGCGTCTGTCCGGCTTTGTAGTGCAGCGCGAGCATTCCGAGAAGCATCCCATCACCCGACAGAATGGGCGTCGACCGGCAGCTCTCAATACCGAGCTGCGCGGCCAAGTGCGTGCGATCGGCCCAAAACGGGCAACCGCGTACGTCGTCCCAAAACACCGTACCGCGAGCCACCTCGGCCACCGCTAGACCCGCCGTATCGCGCAATACTCGAAACGGCTTCAACAGCCGCAGCCCTTCGGGCGGAAATCCCGGCGCCGCGGCCCAGGTGAGCATTTCGTCTTTCAGCAGCAGCAGCGAGCAGAGCGCGCCTGGACATTGCGCTTCCACCAAATGGACCACTTCGTCCAGGATGGTGGCGATGCTTTCGTTCTCGGCCACCATTTCGAGCACGCGGTTGCGATTTTTCTCCAGGCTCTGCAGCCGATCGCGCTCGGATTGGATGCGGTGCTCCAGCACTACACGGCCGATGCTGCGCGCCATTAATTCGATCAATTCCCAGTCAGAATTGGAAAATGTTCGGGACGAACCGTCGAACGGCCCGGAAAAGCTGAGCGTCGCGAACAATTCCGAGCCAAGCCAGACCGGCGTTCCGATATACGTTTCGAACTCACGCCTTGGACCGCCCCCCGGCAGGCCGGGCTCAGACGCAGTCACCGTCCGCAGGCGGCTGTTCACGGCATAGGCGCGGGTCTGCCATAACGGAACCGGACTCTTCAGGTCGTCGACGCCATGCGACGCCAGAACCAGCCCGTTGAAGCCGTCCACCTGAAACAAAACGCCAACGGGCAGGTGGAATAGCCGGCAGCCGGTTTCCAAATGATCTTTGAGGGCTTGCTCGAGAGTGAAGTAGCTGGTGGTGCTTAGCCGGTGCAATTGCTTCAATTGCTCAGCAAAACGGCCGGATTCACCTAGCGCCAGATGGTTCGTGTTTTGAAATGCGGCGGGCGCGGCGGCAGCAAAATCGGACAGAACACGCCCGGCATCCTGAACCGCTACCGGACGCCCGCGTTCAAACAACAAACGCCGCACTAAAGCCAGCCGCACCGGGCTACCGTCTCTGGCGATGGCGGTCAGATTTACCTGTTGCGGCCCGCTTCCTCCCAGTTGCAGAAGGATATGCTCGCGCGATTCCTTCCAGGATTGCGGTTCGAGCAATTGGCCCAGGTTCAGACCCGCCGCTTCTTCACGGGCGTAGCCAAGTACGTGAGCCATGGCCGCGCTCATTTCGATTACGTTCCCGTCCAGATCGAAGGAATAAACACAGCCAGAAGAATGGTTGGAGAGCTCCGGGTCAGGCGCCAATGCAAACCGAGGTGAGATGGCCATGATTTTTTCTTCAGCCGAGCGATGTTGCCTATCCACAACAATGCGGCGCTAGCCCGTTGCGCTACGTGGCTCCCGAATCGTCTCTTGGCGGCCGACCGGCTTGCGTTTGACGCGCGTAATCGGCACGTTCAGGATGATCGAGAGCAGCGTAAAAATCAACGACGAACTCTGAACCACGACCTTCATGGGGAGATGGACTTGCTACATTGTCCCATATGGCGCAACTCAAGGTCCGGCCACGTGACAACCCCGCCGAGCCAGGAAGCGTAGAGCTTAAAACCGCCGAACCCCGCTGGCCAGCCGTACTGGCTCTGCTCGCGACAGGCGGCTTACACTTCGTTATTCCAGCGCCGCTTCGATTCGGCCAGGAATGGCTATTGCTGGTGGTTGTGACGCTGTTGCTGATCCCGACGGTGGTGGCGCACCGGGTGGGCAAGCAGCTCCTGAATCGCGCGCTCAGCCACACCGTAGCCGGCGTGGTCACATTGTTCATGGTATGGTCGCTCGGCTTGTTGATTGTCCGCCTGCCGCGCCACGTGGATCCTCCGGGCGAGTTGCTGCGAGCCGCCGCGGCGCTATGGGTGATCAACATTCTGGTATTCGCGTCCTGGTATTGGCGCCTGGACGCCGGCGGACCCAACGCGCGCGATCTGCAGTCCGCGCATGAAGAAGGCGCGTTCCTGTTCCCCCAAATGATCACGCCCTGGGAAAGCGATAAGAACTGGCGTCCAGGCTTTGTAGATTATTTGTTTTTGGCGTTTAACACCAGCACCGCATTTTCACCGACCGATGTTCCGGTGCTCTCGCGCTGGGCCAAATTGATGATGATGGTGCAGGCACTAATTTCGCTTGCTACGGTGGCGCTGCTAGCCGCGCGGGCGGTGAATATTTTGTGAGCAGCGCCGTTATTCAAACCCGCTCATGCGGCAACTCCACGGGGCCTGTAGTCGGTGTACCCATGTGCTCCGCCGCACTCTCGGGGGTGTAAGCGGCTGCTGAGAGCAGCGGTCCGTCGAAAGCCGAACGGAACAGGGCAGCATTATGCCAGGGCGATCTCACCCATATCGATTGCCACCAGGAGCGGATCCTTGACAAGCTGGTAGTCCCCTTCGTAAGCGTAGATTCGGCGTTTTGTCGGCACAATAATTCCGTCGACGTCACGGTACTCGGAGGCGTAGTTGAGTCCCGTCGCACCGCCGAGGATGTCGACCGTGTAATCATGCCGGCGCAGCAAACCATCCGGCCCAAAGCAGGAGATCTGTTCGCGCGCGTGGCTCTTTACGTAGTCTGGGAAGGTGACTTTCAGACGCCTCCAGGTTTCGCCCTCCACCTGAATCGATGGGATCTCTTCATCCTTGAATTCTTCATGGGTGTAGAGGAACGGAGTATTGAGGTACGTCCACAACGCCTCCCCACAGAAATACGCGACGTGAATGTCATCCCAAGGTGTCTCTCGCCGCTGACCTTGGAAGGACTCCTCGGGATCATCGCGCGCCTCGATGAGCGTCCCGTCCACCTTTTCCATCACGATTCGGCTTGGCTCGAAGAGGGACCGTTTGTCTTGCCCGGGGAAATCCGTGACCAATCGCTCGACCGTCGTAGCAACTGTCATCACGACATTCTTGAGAGCGTCGCCCTTGCTCTTGACGAACCAGATGGCTCCCGTGATGGATGCGGCAACTTTCATCGACTTCACTTTGTTCCAACGGTCAAGACCGCCGTGCGCCTTTACGGCCACGTTCAGCAGTTCATTCATGAGACTCCTTGGTGTTTTATGGATCGGCGTTATTTCATAGCTACTGCTTCGGCTACGCCCGCCTGCGCGGCTGCACCGATCATCGCGGCGACGTCACCGGGATGCGAGATCATCGACGCGTGGCTGGCCGGCACCGCGCGAACAGTGGCGCCCATGCGTTTTGCCATGAACTCCTCCGCTTGCGGCGGAATCATCTGATCGTTCGAGGAAATCAGGTACCACGAGGGAATATGTTTCCAAGCCGGTGGCCCGGACTTTTCGGTGAACGATTGGATGCTCAACGGCTTTTGTACCGCCGCCATGACGCGTGCTTCCACCGGGTCCGCATCGGCTGCAAAGACTTTCGCGAATCCGTCGCGATCGATCCAGAGAAAACCATGCTCATCGGGGCGAATCTGCGCGGCGCCGGCCGTGGCGGGGCCTTGCCGGCTAAGACTCTCAAGACTCTCGCCTTCGTCAAGGCCGAAAGCAGCGATATAGACCAGCGCGGTGACGTTGAGCGCATCGTTCGCGGCCCCCGTGATTACAGCTCCGCCATAAGAGTGGCCGACCAGCACGGTGGGTCCCTTTTGCGCCGCCAGTGCGTTTCGAGTGATCGCGATGTCATCGGCGAGTGAAGTTAGCGGCAGTTGCACCGCGGTAACGTTAAATCGCTTCTGATCAAGGAGCACAATCACTTTGCTCCACGATGAACCATCCGCCCACGCGCCGTGTACGAGCACGACATTCGTCTTCGATTCCATGTGTTTCTCCTTGTGTGTAACTTCGTGTGTAACTTCTTAAGATGCGGCTTCCTGGGCTATCACTACTACTTCGGAAGCGGACTACTTTGAAAATGAACCAGCTGGATGCCGTCACTCCGCTTGCAATACGATCCGGAACTCGGTTTCGCTTTCTTTTCCATCGCGCACCGTCGCGATTTTGCTGTCGCCGCTCAAAATGCCGACTGAACCGTAGGTTCGAATTTTTTCATTCGTCAGCTCGATGGAGCTGAACCTCATGGCATGGGTCTTGAGATCATCCAGAATCTGCGCCTTAGAAAACGTACTTCCGTCGGGTCTGACGAGCATGTAGTCATCGGAGTAAATCTGAGACAGCTTGTCCAGATCGCTTTTCCTGAGGGCTCCATAGAAGTCTTCGCGGTGGGCACGGCTCACTTCATCCGTGGTTATCTCCATAATTCGATCTCCTTGGACCCAGGCGGGCAACCGCCCCGATCCGCAAAGGCCCCACGCCACTCGGCTTGGACCCCAGGAACCTCTTGGTAACTTATTGTGCTCGATTACACACCAGGGCCGCGACACCCTTTCGAGGTAATTGCCGCTACCACTAGTGGCAGGTTCAGCGCACGCGTACAGCGTGTCTCAGCGTGGCTTTGAGGGTATCCTGGAAACTTCTGGAATGAACTGGAAAGCCGTAGCGGGCCAGCTATTAGCACGAGGCGCATTGCTGGCGATCGCTGTTTCCTGCTACTGGTTGTTGCGCGGAACGCCCTTTTCCGAAATCACAGCGCGCGACGCCGAAGGCATCAACACATTAATCCTGCTACTCGGCAGCATTTATGCCGTGATGTATGCGTTTGTGATCTACGTGATTTGGGGCCAATTCACCGACGTCGAGAAGTTCGTGATGCGCGAATGTTATTCCCTCGACGAACTATTGCGTTTCAGCCGCTATGTGAACGTGGATTCGACTCGCGCGATTCGCCGTTCGATAGCCGAGTATGCACAGGCGGTTCTCGGGTCCGAATGGCAGGCGCTCGGCAAACGAGAAAAAGATCCAGCAACTGAGAACTGTTTCATCACGCTCATGACGATAGTGATCCGGACGGCTCCGTCCAGTCCGGAAGAGGCGACGATTCAACAACGCTTGATCGATATCGCCCGGGAGGCCGGGGAACACCGCGACGAACGGATCACCAAAAGCCTGACTAGGATTCCTCCCACGCTGATGGGGTTTGTGAACGCATTGTCGATAGCGCTGCTGGTTCTGGTCTTCGTCTATCCATTCCATCATCCATTTGCCGGCGCCGCGTGCTTCGTCCTGGTAGCAGCGGTATTGATCCTGGCCAACGTAGTGATGACCGACTTAGACAACCCGTTCAACGGAGTCTACAACGTCAGTTCCGAGCCCTTTTCCCGCTTGATACAGTGACGGGCGGCTCGATATACATCAGCCCTTGAGGGTGACCAGGCCCCCCATAGCGGGATCCGTGAAGCTGTCTTGTCCGGTTTCGACGTGACCTGCAAGTCGGTATTTGAAAGTCGTGTCTTCGGCAACCGTGACGATGAGGTCGTACCAGCCATGAAACTTATCCAGCGCCAACTCATCTTCAAACGTCTGGTTGCGCTTAAGATGGAACGCGCCCGACTTGCCCGTATAGGCATCGAGTACGTTGATGTCGGCGTCGTTGGCGGCGACATTGGTAATTGTCAAATTGATTGAGCCGGAATCACTTTCGCCATAGCTGGAGAGAACATCGAGAGCCGCTGCGCTAGCGCCGACGCTGCCGTTGAAATAGCGCACGAAGCCATTGGGACCGTAAACAGACAAATTATAGGACAAGGTAACGACCCACGTATCAGACAGCGTCTTGCCGGGTTCCACGGTGTAAAAGCGCACTGCATCCGCGGGGTTGCCCGAACGCACCTGGAACACCACAGTAGCGCGGCCCGTGTTGGAGAACGTCAGGCTTACCGTGCTTTTGGAGGCATTAACCGATCCGTGAACATTCAACTCGTAGGGCAAGGCGCGCGCCGGGCGGATACCTTTTTCCTGGGCCGGCACGCCGATGATCACGTCACCCAGAGTGGGGACGAAGGTGTTGACGTTGCCTCCCGCCAGTTCGGCCACCGGCGGCAAGAAGCCGTTCGTGCCGGGCAGCGAGACGGGAGCGGAATTGGGGTTGGCAAAGTTAAAGATGGACGTGAGGTCACCAACCACCGCACGGCGCCAAGGTGTGATATTGGCCTCGTGTACTCCGAAACGTGTCTCGATGAAGCGGATCACCGAGGTGTGATCGAAGACCTGCGAATTGACGTAGCCTCCCTTGGTCCAGGGCGAGATCACAATAAGCGGCACACGCGTGCCGGGGCCGATTGGGCCGGCCGGGGTCGACGTTGTGACGATCTCATTTTCGATGCTGACTGTGGAGGCCCCAGTGGCGGGCGTCGGCGGCACACACGGCGGCACAAGGTGGTCGAAGCTCCCGTCGGCCTCATCATAGTTGACGATGAAGACAGTCTTGCTGAAGACCTCGGGATTGGAAACCAGAATCCCAAAAATTTGGGAAATGTACCAAGCCCCGTAGTCGATTGGCCAATCCGCGTGTTCGGTATAACCGGCTGGCCCGACGATCCAGGAAACCTGCGGCAGTTTGTTGCCCATCACGTCGCTTCGGAAGTCGTCGAACAGGTGCTCGGCCCAGGCCTTCCAGTCGTGCGCCGGCGCACCGCCACTCGGAATAATGTCTATGATTTCAGTGCCAGTACAGGCCTTGTCGAACAGCGGCGTGCCCGGAGCGGCAGTAAGGTACTGATTGAAGTAGAGCATCGAATTGTCGGTGAAGTTGCCGGCAAAGGAATTACCCGTCCCATCCCCGAAATCCGGAGCGAAGGTTGTCCCGGCGAGATCCTGATAAATCTTCCAGCTCACGCCGGCCGCCTGCAGAGTTTCGGGGAACGTCTTCCAAACAAAGTACGCATTGTTCATGCTGAGGCCGTTGTAGGTGACCGGTCCGGCGCCATGGCCGTCGGTGCCGCCGGCACCCAGGTAGTTTACGTTGCCGACGCAACCCGTCCACAGGTACATGCGATTCGGGTTAGTTGGCCCTAGGATCCCGCAATGGTAGGCGTCCCCGACCGTGAACGCATCCGCCAGAGCGTAGTGGTACGGGAGATCTTCGCGTGTCATGTAGGACATGGCAATCGGGCCATTCGTGTTCGCCCAGTTGTCGTACTGACCCTCATCCCATCCGGCGTGGCTGGCCTGCCAACTATGATCGGTACCCGGCAGATAGGTGAGACCCAAGGTCTTCAGGCCCGGGCTGACACTGTCGGGATTCACGCGGAACGGCGGGATCACATCCACCCCATCCGATGGGCCACCCACAGTGCCCGGCGGTACGCCGAATCCCGCAGCCACGTTCGCCGCGCCGGCCGGCTGCAAAAAGACGGAGGCCGGAGCGCTGCCTGTGCCGCTCTGTAGCGGGAGATGAATGTTGACCGCACGTGGATCGGAGAATCCGCGCACCCCGCGAAGAGTGCCGAAATGATGGTCGAACGGGCGGTTCTCCTGCATCAGGATGACGATATGCTCAACATCGCGAATCGTTGCTGTGCCGTTGTTTGCCGGAATTTGTTGCGCCTTGGCGATGTTCGCTTGGAGCGCACCCACTGTGGCGGACATGCCCATCAATTGCAGGAATTTACGCCGATCGATATGGCTCATGAAGTTTCTCCCCTTTTGTTGAAATCGCGCGGTTCGGATCCAGTATGTGGCGCGAAGCTCTCGCTGGCCCATATCCCCGGGCCAGCAATGAGCAGCTACGAGACTAAGGAAATTCCGTCGCACGCCGATGACGCCGCGATGAATTGGCGATGAATTTTGTTTAGGCGTGTTACGAGTTTCATCGAGCGCCGGTATCATGGGCATGTACCATGCAAAGCTCGACCGCGCCCTTGCCGATCGAACTCGAGCTAGGCCGCATCCGTGAACTCAGCAAGAGTGGGCAGCACCGCGAAGCGCTCGGCGCGGCCGAATTGCTGACGGCTGCAGCGCCCCAAAATCGTGACGCCCTTTACCTGATGGCCGCCAACCAGCGATGCCTGCACCGGATCCACGAAGCGCTAGCAAACTTGCAGCGACTGGAGCAACAACATCCGCGCTTCAGCCTCCTCTACCAGGAGCGCGGTTATTGCTACATGACCTTGCGCGATGCGCCGCGGGCGATCGATGCCTTTCTACGAGCCGTGGACATCAACCCGGCGCTGGCGACCAGCTGGAGCATGCTCGAACGCCTGTATCGCATGACGGGGGACGTAAGAAATGCAGCGGCCGCAGCCGAGCGCGTCGCCTCCCTGAAACACCTTCCGCTCGAGGTGGTACGGGCCGGGAGCTTGTTCTCGGATGGCGACCTGTCCGCGGCGGAGAACATCCTTCGGGCATATCTGCTCACGTCGGGCGACGACGTCGAGGCGCTGCGGCTGCTGGCCAGAATCGAGCACCAACACGAAGTGCTGGATGAGACGGAATTGCTGCTCGAAACCGTTCTGAAACGCGCACCGAATTACCTGGCTGCGCGTTTGGATTACGTCCGTGTCCTGATGGACCGACAGAAGTATCTGCGCGCGCGTGAAGAGATCGACGCCTTGCTGCACCTCGAACCCGGCAACCAGCATTATCTATCGCTTTATGCCGCCGCCTGCGTCGGCCTCGGAGACCACGAGCCGGCGATCGAGCTGTATCGCGAGCTGGTGGTCACCTCGCCCGAGTCCGCTGAACTGCACGTGTCGCTCGGCCACGCCCTTAAGGCTATCGGACGGGGAAAGGAGGCGGTCGAATCCTACCAACTGGCGATGGCCGCCAGACCGAGCTTCGGCGATGCCTGGTGGAGCCTAGCCAATCTCAAGGCCTATCGCTTTTCTGGGGACGAGATCGCGCATATGCGCGCTCAGGAGGCTTCGCCGGGCGCTCATCCTGCCGACCGAAACCATCTGTGTTTCGCGCTCGGCAAGGCACTCGAGGACCGGAGCGAATTTGCGGAATCCTGGCTATTTTACGAGCGCGGCAACGCCCTCAAGCGCGCCGAGAGCCGCTACCATCCACGCATCACCGAAACGAATACGCGCCAGCAGATCGAGATATGTACCGCGCAGTTTTTCGCCGCGCGCGTAAATGTCGGCCTTCCGGACCCTGACCCGATTTTCATCGTCGGGCTGCCGCGCTCCGGATCCACTCTTATCGAACAAATACTCGCCTCCCACTCCGAGGTCGAGGGCACGCAAGAACTCGCCGACATCCAGCGCATCGTGCTCGAATTTCGAGGGAAGTATCCGGGCGTACTCACAGAACTTGCGCCCGAGGATTTCCGCAGGCTAGGCCAGCGCTACATGATGGAAACGCGCGCCTACCGTGGGCCCAGGCCATTCTTCATCGACAAGATGCCGAACAACTTCCGTCACCTGGGGCTGATCCATCTCATGCTGCCGAATGCCAAAATCATCGACGCGCGGCGCGAACCCATGGCATGCTGCTTTAGCAACCTGAAGCAATTGTTCGCCCGCGGGCAGGAGTTTACCTATAGCATCGAGGATATCGCCCGTTATTATCGGACCTATCTCGATGTGATGCGACACTGGGACGCGGTCCTTCCCGGGCGGATACTGCGCGTCTGGTACGAGGACATCGTGGAAGATCTCGAGGGAAACGTGCGGCGCATCCTGGAATTCTGCGGCCTTGAATTTGAACCGGCTTGCGTCGAGTTCTACAAGACAAAACGTAGTGTCAGCACGGCAAGCTCAGAGCAGGTCCGCCAGCCGATTTTCCGCGACGGGCTCTTCCAATGGCGGAACTACGAACCCTGGCTCGGCGCGCTCAAGGAAGCTTTGGATGATGCGCTCATCCGGTACCGCGAATAATTGCAGATGGCTTTGCTAGACTCATGAAAGGCGCGCTGGAGCGCTGTTAATCCCGACCAAGGAGTCATTCAATGTCGATTCAAGACGAAGCTGGTCTCATTCTGAAGCTGTATGAATTGCGTCGTGAACCAACCATGCGCGCGGCTCGCAATTGGTATTTTGCCGAGTTCAATCCGCAATCGATGGCGGACTTTAATAGCGCCATGTTTGGCGAGCATAGCGGCCATCTGCGCATGGTGCTCACCTACTGGGACATGGCGGCGGCGCTGGTCAACCGCGGCGCCATCGGTCTGGAACTTTTCAATGACGCTAATGGTGAGCAAATCGGAGTGTTTGCGAAGATCGAGCCTCTTCTCCCCGAACTACGCCAGGCATTCGGTCCGCACTATGCGATTCATCTGGAAAAGCTGATTGATGCCACACCCGACGGCCGCAAACGATCGGCCAGCTCGCGCGAGATGATGAAATCCATGCGGGCCCGGCTCAACGCGCAGGCGGCCCAAACCAACGCCTAGTCCAACCTTCCGTATTCCATCACCATCTGTGAATTCTCCAGGCCGCGATGAAATCGTCCTCGCGGTCAGCCTTCTGCGCGTAGCGATCGCCCCAGATTTGGTCGGCGTCCTCCCTCTTCCTGCCATTCGGCAACGATTTGTTGATAGTGGTGCTCACGGCCCGTAATCACGCGTTTCTGCCGTTCTATTTGGCAATGGCGGCTGTCGGCTCAACGCTCGGAGTTTTGCTCCTGGATGCCGTCTGCCGCAATGGCCGCGAAGAGGGATTAAAGAAAATGATGAAGCCCCGGCGCCTTCAGTACTTCAAGCGCCGTATGACCAGCCGGGCTGCGATTGCGATTGTGACCGCTTGCCTGGCTCCGCCTCCGTTTCCCTTCACTGTGGTCATCGCCAGCGCGAGCGCCTTCGAGTACCCCGCCGGCGGCTCCTCGGCCTGGTATTTCTTGCGCGCTCTCTCCGATTTGCCCCGGAAACCGGGTGGATCATGCTGGCGTTCATCGTCCTCTGCGCCTTCGGAAGTGCCGTGCAGGTTACGCAATGGGTGCACCGAAGCCGCCGGCCTGTTGAGGTCGCTGGTCGTTAGGGTGAGGCCAAGTCCTCGGATAAACTAAATATTGTTGCCCCTCGTTTATAGGACCGTAACTTGATGGACCGGACCGTAACTTGATGAGCTCCTCGAGCGAACAACAATTGGAGGGATCTCACGCGATGGCCGGGTCCTCCCCGGGTCCGCCTAGCAAAGACTCCCTTGAGCAACTCATGGTGCGATATCAACAGGCTGACGAAGTTGCCGCTCGGTCCCTAATCGAGCAACTGAGCCCCCAGCTTTACCGATTCTTCGCCGCGCAGTTGGGAAATGCCGACGACGCCGGCGATATGCTGCAAGACGCCTGGCTGCGCATCCATCGCGTGCGACACACCTATCGGACCGGCGAGCCTGTTGTGCCGTGGATTTACGCCATCGCACGCTGCGTCCGCGTGGACAGTTATCGCAAACGCCGCCGCGTCGCGGCGCGCGAAATTGGAGTTGAAGTGCTGCCGGAACGCGCGGTTGCCAGCCGCGAACCAACCGATGTTCCGTCCTTTGATCAGCTCATCGCCGATCTTCCCCCTAGCCAGCGCGAGGTGCTGACCCTGCTCAAGGTCAACGGGCTGAGCCTGGAAGAGGTGGCGCGCGCCACGTCGTCGAGCGTCGGATCGGTAAAACAAAAGGCGCACCGGGCGTATGAGCGCCTGCGCGGCGTTCTCGAACCGCTGAGGACAAGGAAATGACGAGTCCGCCACCGCTTCGCGCGGATCAGTTGCGAAGGATCGAACAATCCGTCATCGCCGACCTGAAGCCGGTGGAGCAGCTGGCGAGGCCGGAGGTGTATCTGGTAGGGGTGGCAGGGGTCTTCGCCGCCGTATGCGCGCTCGGCGCGTATCTGGGCGCGCCGCGTGGATGGGACGCGCTGGGCGGCGTTCAACGGATCGCCGTTTTTTCGCTGCTGGTGGCCGCCGCGGCGGCGCTGATCTTTTCGATTGTGCGGCTGATGTCGCCGCTGGCGATGCATGCGCGGTCAGGAATATGGATCGGGGCTGGAATATTCGGCGCGTTGCTAAGCGTATTCGGAGTGCTGTTTCAACCCGCGAGCGAACACGCCTTCGCACGCAACGGCCTGCTCTGCTTGCGTCTCGGGATGCTGTTCGCCGTTCCCGCCGGAATTCTGTTCGCGCTACTTTTAAAGCGGGGCGCCTGGTTGTCGCCCACGCTCACCGGCGCTACAGCGGGCGCCTTAGCGGGCCTGGTTGGATTGACCGTTCTCGAGATCGATTGTCCTAATTTGAACGTCTACCATATTGTGGTTTGGCACGTTTCGGTAATCGTGGCCTGTATTTTCCTCGGTTTCATTTTTTCCAGCGTGACTTCTCGGCGCTGGCAATCGAATCCCTAAGCGAGAGTGGCGGCTGATCCGGACACTCACTAGACAAAACCTCTTAAGGAGATTAAAGTCATGAAACTTTCAAAAAGTTCCCTGGTACTCACGGCGGCCTTCACCGGCTTGCTAGGCGGTACCGTAGCCCGCGCGGCTACTTCGCCCAACACCAGCGCTTCCGCCATCAGCCCCATTGCCGGGCAAGCCGCGGACGACAAGGTGGAGAAGCACGCTTGTAAGGGCCTCAATTCCTGCAAAGGCAAGGGCGGCTGCAGCTCCAGCGACAACGGCTGCAAGGGCAAGAACTCTTGTAAGGGCAAGGGCGGCTGCGCCACCGACGGCTCGAAGAAATAACGAACCGCGCCCATTCATCGCGGAGTTTCCATCGTGCCAGCCAATCGATTCAATGGCCACACCGATTACGGCATCGGCATCGGCCTGCGCGTTCCGCACTATCAGCACATCCTGAAGCGCAGGCCGGTAGTCGATTGGTTTGAAATTATTTCTGAAAATTACATGCTCGATGGCGGCCGTCCGCTGGCAATTTTGGATCGGATTCTCGAACAATACCGAGTGGTTCAGCACGGCGTGTCCATGTATTTCGGGTCGGCTGAGCCCTTGAATCGCGAGCACCTGCGGCGGTTGAAGGCGTTGGTGAAGCGGACTAAGACGCCATGGCTGACCGATCATCTGTGCTGGGGCAGCGTAGACGGCCGCTATACCCACGATCTGCTGCCTATGCCGTACACTTTCGAAGCGGCTGAGGTGACGGCGCGGAAAATTCGCGAAGCGCGCGATTTCCTGGAAACTCCAATCGCGGTGGAAAATGTGAGTAGCTACGCGGAGTTTCACGTTTCCGAGATGACCGAGTGGGAATTTTTGAACGAGGTGGTGGAGCGCGCCGACTGTGGTATTTTGCTCGACGTCAATAACATTTATGTGTCGTCGCAAAATCACGGTTTTGATCCGTACGATTACTTAAATAGCGTCCCTTCCGATCGCGTCGCGCAGATCCATATCGCCGGACACTCCAAGTTCGAGAAGTACATTCTCGATACACACGATCATCCGGTGCTCGATCCTGTGTGGCGATTGTATGAACACGCCATCCGGCGCATAGGCCCGACAGCAACCCTGCTTGAATGGGACGACCGCATTCCCTCCTTCGACGAAGTCCACGCCGAGGCACGCAAGGCGGAACAATTCATCGAGGTTCCGGCGGTGGGTCGATGAGCGCGTTGATGGATTTTCAGCGGCGCATCGCCGGCGCGGTGATGAGCCCACTCAACGCCTCCATCAGCACGGAGGCCAAGGATTTGGTGAAGCCGAACGACCGGCTCACGTCTCCCGAGCGGCTGGCAATTTATCACCGTCAATATTGGTATCGCATTCTGGATTCCTTCAGCGAGGATTTTCCGGGATTGTGCGCGGTCTTAGGCGAGCGGGCTTTCCAGCGCCTCTCGCACGCCTATTTGGCCGATTGCCCTTCGCAGTCGTTCACTTTGCGAAACCTCGGCTCGCGGCTGGAAGCCTGGCTCGCCGGGCATCCCGAATTCGCTGGGAAAAACCTCGCGCTCGCCCTCGACATGGTTCGATTGGAATGGGCGCACATCGAGGCTTTCGATAACGCCGAGCGCAAGCCGCTTGGTCCGGAAGACTTGCTGGAACTCGGGCCCGAACTTTCTATCGCCTTGCAGCCTCACATCGCGCTTTTGGAACTGGAATATCCCGTCGACGAGCTGCGTATTAAAGTGCGGCAGCACTCCGAAGGACGTGGCGCGGCAAGCAATGCCGTAGCCGCTCCGTCCGAGCGACATATCGTTCGGCGATACGCGCGGCTCAAGCCGCAAACCATTTTTTTGGCGGTGCATCGCGTCGAATTCACGGTGTATTACCGGAGGCTGGAAGGCGGCGAGTTCAAATTGCTTCAGACTATCGGCCAAGGCCAGCCGATCGGCGCGGCGCTGGACTCTGAAGCCGATCTGGACCCTCAAAAGGTCCAGAGCTGGTTTGCGAACTGGTCGCAACTCGGCTGGTTGTGTCGTGGAGACGCATAATGCGGACGCTACAGAAGTTCTATGAAACGTTCGTGCGCGCTGCCTCCAGCCTGGAAACGCCGTTCCTCTTGCTTGTGCGCCTGTACTGGGGCTGGCAGTTCATGGAGACGGGCTGGGGAAAGCTGGGCGACCTCGGCAAAGTGACCGGCTACTTCGGCAGTATCGGGGTTCCCGCGCCGTCGCTCACCGCCCCCTTCATTTCAGGACTCGAATTCGTCGGCGGCATTCTGCTCGCCCTCGGGCTGGGCTCGCGCGTGATCGCGTTCCTGCTGGCCGCCGACATGGCCGTCGCGTATTGGGTGGGCGATCGAGCGGCGTTATTGTCCTTCGTCTCCGATCCCGACAAATTCTCCGCGGCCGCTCCCTTTACGTTCCTGGTCGCCTCATTGATCGTCCTGATTTTCGGTCCGGGACAATGGGCTGTGGACCGGTTTTTCCGGTCTTCGGAAAAGCGCCTGAACCGCTTCGGGGTTGAGCCTCAACTGCACCAAAGTTAGTTCGCCGGAAGCGAGCGACACAACCAACAATTTGCAATCCTTTTGTTCGGGAGTCATGTAGAGGAGCGTGGTTTCTTGCCGCTCGCGCACCCGCACGAACGGCAGCCACTCGGGGCGGGCGGAACGGATCACTTTTTCGAGATCCCGGCGATCCAACTCCACGTCTTCGAATACGGCCAGATCCAAATGTTCGACCCCGGCCGGATGAACCATGAACGTCGCGAAGTTGACCAGGCCGAAAAACGGAATGTGCATCGGATGTATCTGGAATTCATCCGAAATGGCGCGTACGATATCGTCAAATGGGCGATCGGCTGCCTGAAGAATGGCCGAAGAAACCAGCAGCGCGGCCATCGCCACCAGAATGCTTTTACTCGTCTTTGCCATGGCCGCTCTCCTTGCGCGCGTCGACCTTCGGGATTCCGAAGTGTCCGCCGAGTTCGCTCAACTGATCCGGATCAATGGCGCCCTCGATACTGACGATGGTCAGTTCCTTCGGTTCCGTCGCCAAAACCACCAGCCCGCCGATTTTGCCGTTTTCGGTTTTTACGTAAACCTCGGCGTTCTCGCCGGATTTCTGGCTGCGCACCCCGACAATTCGCGACCAGGCGGGGTTTCGAAGCTGCGCGCGCACCGGCTCGACGTCGGACTCCTGATATTCTCCAGCTTTCGTGAATTCGAAGTTCCTGACGTAGATGCCTTTCAGACCCGCGATCAGCTTCTTAACCTTCGCGTCATCCGCATCCTTGTCGGAAAGAAAGCGGCTGGCGAGTTGAAGCAGGTTCGCGTCCATGGTGACATCCACCACCTCGCTGGCCTTGGCCGCGAGACGTTCCAAGCTGGCGGGAAGTTTAATTTCCTGCGCGCCGAGCGGCGCCAGGGCAAGGCAAGTTATAAAAGCGAGCTTGATCATTCTTCCTCCGTCGATGTCCGCACCGTTTCTTGAATTTTCGATAACTCCGTGACAGTGATTTTCAGCGCCAGTTCCAATCGTGCCTTGGCCGCTTCCCCCTCCACCCGTTCGCGCACGGCGGCTTGATGATCCGTCCAAACGCTGAACGTAAGCACCGCGGCAGCGCCCGCTGCCACTGCCCAACGCAGAAAGACAGGCCTGGAACGTTTCGCCGATACCGCCGCGAGAACCTTGCCCTCAAACCACGGCGGCTGCTCCTTGCGAGCCAGGGCGTCTTTCAGTTGCCGCTCAAAATCGTCCATTAGCGAATGTCTCCCATACTCCGCTCGATTTTCTCGCGCAGGATGGCGAGCGATCGATGCAAATGGCTCTTCACCGTCCGTACCGGCATTTCCAGCACCTCGGAAATTTCTTCGGGCGTCAGGTCTTCTTGATAGCGGAGAACCATCGCCATGCGCGGCTTTTCAGGCAATGTCGCGATCAGTTGCCGCAATCGTCGGCTCAATAGCGGGTCGCCGCGCTGCTCGGCGGCCGATGGTTCCGAGGTATCCGCCAACGCGATCGTGCTTTCGGAACCGCGCTTGCGAACATAGTCGATGCATCGGCGGCTGGTTACTTTTCTCAGCCAGAAGATGACGTGTTTCGGACTTTCCAGATCGTCGATCTTGCGATACAGCCGCAGAAACACGTCCTGTGCCACTTCTTCGGCGGCGCCGTGATCGCGGAGGAAATGAAAGGCCAGGCTGAATACCATCGACTGATTTGCGCGCAACACTTCGGCAAAATCCATTTCGGACGCCGCCTCCGGGTTCGCTTCCGTCGCTGAGCCGGCCGTCGGCATCATTTCTAAAGAAGAATACGAGGGCGGAGGCCGTCAGGACGCAAAATGTTTCGATGGTCGTTTACCGGACGTAAGCCGGAAGGCCCTGCAATTCCGATTCCTCCACCTTCACCCACCCGCCGCCAAATGCCTCGACGACGCTCCCTTCGAGAAACCAGCTCTTAGGCGCGTGTCCGCCCCATAAAGCCTGGCGGCGCGGATCGTGGAGTTGCCAGCGAATCGGCTCGAAATCCGGGTCGACGCTCAAGTAATCGGATGTGTAGAGTTCGATGCGGTGTCCGTCGGGATCACGCAGATATAAGAAATAGGCATTGGTGATGCCGTGGCGTCCAGGCCCGCGCTCGATGCGGTCGGTTTCATACGCGCCCGCCAGGATATCGCACAGTTGCGAAATTCGCGCGCCGTCGGGCAGCCAGTAAGCGAAATGATGCAAGCGCGGACCGGCGCCGTTGGTGGTAGCCAGATCGTGCGCGTGACCTTTGCGCTGCATCCAGGTGGCCCAGATTCGGCCAGTCTCATCTTCCGTGAATTCGGTGAGGCGAAAATCCAGATGCTTCCGATACCACTCGGAGAGCTGCTTCACTTGCGGCGAGAGGACATTGATGTGATCGATTCGCTGAATGCCCGGGCCGCGATGCAGGTCGAAACGTTGCAGCAGCCACGGATGCTTGACCGATTCGTAATAAAAGGCGATTGGAAAACCGAAGGGATCTTGCATGCGCAGGATGCGCGGCCGGTCGCGCTCAGAGTCCCAACGAACGGGTAGTCCTTCCGCTTGGGCGATCGCGGCAATCTCGTCCAGCGCCGCTTCCGACCCTGCTTTATACGCCAGTTGCCGGACCCCGGGCTCCGGGCCTAGCTCCAACTTCAGGCTCCACTCGCGATCCTCGACGCCTCGTAAGTAAAGCTCGCGCTCGTCTTCGTGAACAATGTTGAGACCCAGAAGATCGACGTAGAAGTGACGCGATGCCGCGATGTCGGTCACAGAGAGGATGACATGGCCGATGCGAATGACGCGAGGAAAGACAGACATTTGGTTTAGCCTTTTCCGAATTTAGGAATCGCGTGCGATCCGAGCGGCACCGCGATGTGCTTCAGTTCGGTATAAAACTCGAACGAGTGTTCCCCGCCCTCGCGATGCGTGCCGCTGAATTTGACGCCGCCGAAGGGTGTCGGAAGATGGCGCACGTTGTGGCTGTTGATCCAGGTCATACCGGCTTCGAGCGCCAGCGCCATGCGGTGCGCGCGTGTGACGTCGCTGGTCCAGAGGTACGACGCCAGGCCATACTTCACGTCGTTGGCTTTGGCCAACGCGTCGGCCTCGTCCTTGAACGGAATCGCGGTCAGCACCGGTCCAAAGATTTCTTCCTGCGCGATGCGCATTCGATTTTCGCCGGTGAATAGGGCCGGAGAGACGTAGTTGCCTTCCGATCCTACTCGTTCGCCGCCCACCAGAAGTTTCGCGCCTTCCTGCTTGCCGATGTCGATGTAACCCAGCACGCGATCGCGATGTTCCGGATGGATGAGCGGGCCGACCTCGGTATCGGGGTCGAGCGGGCTCCCGACTTTCACACGCGCGGCACGAGTTGCTAACGCTCGAGTGAATTCTTCGAAGATCGATTCCTCAATCAAAGCGCGCGAATTAGCGGTGCAGCGCTCGCCGTTGAAGCTGTAGATCTGGAATACGGTGGCGTCGAGGGCGCGATCCAAATCGGCATCGGCAAAAATAACGGTGGGCGATTTGCCGCCCAGCTCCAGCGACAGGCGCTTCAACTGATCGGCTCCAGTCCTCATGACGATGGACCCAGTTGTGGTTTCGCCCGTGAACGTGATCAACGGGACCAGCGGATGAGCCACCAGCGGCGCACCTGCTTCTTCGCCGAAGCCTTGGACAACGTTGAAGACGCCGGGCGGCAGGTCAGCCTCTTCGATGATTTGCGCCAGTTTCCAAGCGGTGAGTGGCGACCATTCAGCCGGCTTCAAGATCACTGTATTACCGGTGGCAAGCGCCGGAGCGATGCGCCAGGTGGACAGCATCATGGGCGCGTTCCAAGGCGTGATGATGCCGCAAGCCCCCACCGGCACGCGCAGGCTGTAATTGAGCCACTCGGTGTCCACCGGGTAGGTGCGTCCGTCCATGGCCTTCTCGGCGTACTCGGCGTAGAAACTGAAATTTTCCGCGGTGCGCGCGATTTGGGCCCGAACAATCTTGAGCGCCTGACCAGCATCGAGGCATTCGGTGGTGGCCAGTTCGTCGCCGTGCTTTTCGATGAGGCTGGCGATCTTGAGCAAATACCTTTTGCGATCCTTGGCCTTGCCATGGCCCCACTTTTGAAACGCTGCGTGAGCCGCTCGGGCCGCGCGATCGATGTCTTCGGCATGCCCACGCCAGGCACGGGCGAGCACGCGGTTAGTGGAAGGGTCCAGCGTTTCAAATGTTTCGCCGCGCGCGCCTTCGGTCCACCGGCCGTTGATGTAGTGCTCGACGGTAGTGCGCGACAGCCTGGTACGAATCTGATCGATAAACTCCGGGCTGATGCCCGCTGCTGGGGACGCGGTGGTCATGCCTGTATTCGCTGCGCTCCTGTGGTGTGGATGCCTCTACTATACATCCACATTGGCCCTGCACCGCCGATCGCCAATCCTGCTATGATGCCCCTTCGGATCGTCCCCGCCGATGATGCCCGCCCCGCACACCGCCACCTCAACGCCGCCGCGTGAGGCTCCCTCACTCCGCCCCACCCGCACTCGCCACGTCGTACTGGCCCTCACCGTCGCCGTCTACATGATCACCTACATGGACCGGCAGATCATCGCGTCGGCCATGCCCCTCATCCAGAAAGAATTCGGCTTCTCGCTCATCACCGTGGGCTGGATCCTGGCCAGTTTCCGCTGGGGCTTCACGCTTTTTCAAATTCCCGGCGCCTGGTTCGGCGATAAAATCGGTCCGCGCCGCGCGCTCGCAATCATCGCCACCTGGTGGAGCATCTTCACCTCCCTCACCACGTTTGCCTGGAGCGCGGCATCCATGATTGCGATCCGCTTCATCTTCGGCGTTGGCGAATCCGGCGCGTTTCCGATCGCCACGCGCTCGCTCTCCCGCTGGATGCTCCCGGCTGAACGCGGTTTCGCGCAAGGCATCACGCATGCAGGATCACGATTGGGCGCGGCAGTTACACCACCGATCGTGGTCTGGATGATTCTGCGCTACGGCTGGCGCATGCCTTTTCTCGCGTTCGCGGGCCTCGGACTGGTTTGGTCCGCCGTCTGGTTCTTCTACTATCGCGACTCTCCCGAGCAGCATCGCGGCGTCAACAGCGCCGAATTGGAATTGATCCATTCCGCCACCGGTGGTCCGCGCCAGCAGATTGGCGTTCGCGTTCCCTGGCGCCGCATTTTGTCCAGTCCCACAGTCTGGCAATTGGCCCTGATGTACTTCTGCTACCAATACGCGTTCTCGGTCTATTTGGACTGGTTTCCGACCTATCTGCACACCCATCGCGGATTCGATCTTAAACAGATGGGCTTCTACGCCAGCTTGCCGTTGCTCGCGGGAACTCTAGGCGCTCTGGCTGGCGGCTGGCTGTCCGATTTGTCGCTGCGCCGCTCCGGCAACGTGACCCACGCGCGCCGAATCGTTGGCATCACGGGCTTCCTCATTGCGGCTCTCGGAATTTTACCTGCCACCCTCACCCACGATCCCAAACTTTGCGTCGCCTTTAGTTGCCTGGCCTTCGGCGGCCTGGAATTGACCGTTGGCGTCTCCTGGGCCATCCCGCTCGACATTGGCGGCGATTTCGCCGGCTGCACCGCTTCCGTCATGAATATGTGCGGCAATATCGGAGGTGCGATTTCGCCCGCCCTGCTCGCATATCTGGTCAAAGATTTCGGCTGGGACGTTCCATTTTTTGTTACGTCCGCGCTTTGCGTCGGCGGCGCTCTGCTTTATGCCAAAATTGACGCCAGCAGGCGCATCTTTATTCAGGAACCCAGGGCCGCTTGAGCGCGACCACCGTCGAGATCCTGGCTGTCCTCTTTCTGGCTACCCTCATTCGCTCCGCCCTTGGATTTGGTGAAGCACTGGTCGCCGTGCCGCTTCTCGCACTGGTGTTACCAGTCCAGGTGGCAGCGCCGCTCGCGGTGCTAGTGTCCATCACCGTGGCCCTCCTAGTGGTCATTCAGGATTGGCGCAACGTTCACGTTCGCAGCGCGGGCTGGCTGGTGCTATCCACTTTATTCGGCATTCCACTCGGCCTGTTGGTTTTGAAGACCGTTTCTGAAGCCACTATCAAAGCCGTTCTGGGCGCGTTCATTATCGCTTTCGCGCTCTATTCGCTGACCGGCCGCAAGCCCGAATTGCACAACGACCGCCTGGCGCCTTTGTTCGGCTTCACGGCCGGAATACTGGGGGGCGCGTACGGCATGAACGGACCGCCGCTCGTGGTGTATGGTGTCTTGCGCCGTTGGCAGCCCGCGCAATTTCGCGCCACCCTGCAGGGATATTTTCTGATCGCCAGCATTGTCGGGATGGCCGGCTACGCATTCACCGGGCTGTGGACGCGCGCTGTCAGCAACTATTTTCTGCTCGCACTGCCTCCAGCTCTGGTCGCGATTTTCCTCGGGCGCGCCATCCATCGCCGCCTCAGCAGCACACGTTTCTTGATCTCGGTGAATATCGCTCTCGCCGCGATCGGCGTAATATTGATGAAGCAGGCGTTGCATGCTTAGCATTTGCCAATGGATCTTTCAAACGCCGCTCAGCGTCGCTATTCGCGAGTCCATCTGGGTCTATCCGATCCTGAATGTTCTTCATTGCGTCGGAATTTTCCTTGTCGCGGGTACCATTGTCGTTGTGGATCTGCGGTTGCTCGGCTTGGGACTGCGCCGGCTGCCGGTGTCGAGCGTGGTACGCCAAGTGCTGCCCTGGACGCTTTCCGGCTTCGTCTTCATGGCCGCCACCGGATCGTTGCTGGCCTGGTCGGAACCGGTTAGGCTTTATCGAAGCTTGTTCTTTCCGTTGAAACTTCTCTTCCTTGCGGTGGCAGGCGTGAATGCCCTGCTCTTCCATGTGGGCGTCTATCGCGGCGTCGGCGCCTGGGATTCGGCCCCTCTGACGCCCGCGCGTGCCCGTATTGCTGGCGCGGTGTCTATCGCTTGTTGGATCTGTGTCATTGCCGCCGGACGGGCCGTGGGCTATGAGGCGCTATGAGGCCACGCGGCCTAACGCACGACTTCCCATTTTGCGAAGCTTTTGAATGGATCCAGCGCTCGCCGGTCGGCGCATTCATGCAAAGCTCACGTGTTATATTTCCGATTTTCGAAAGTATCCACCTAATTGGCCTCGCTCTTTTCGTGGGAACCCTGCTGCTGACCGACTTGGGACTACTCGGCGTGGCGATGCGCCGCCAGCCCATCCATCAAGTTGCCGCCGCGCTCGCGCCCTGGACCTGGCGCGGTTTCGCGTTATTGATGCTTACCGGTCCCTTAATGTTTACCGCACAGGCCGCGAAATGGCACGATAATCCAGTCTTTTGGATTAAGATGCTGCTTTTGATTATCGCGACCGTCTTTCAGTTGTCCGTGCGCCGTACAATCGTTTCCGAGGCCTCCTTATTGGCCCCCGCCAAGGGCAAGCTGATCGGCGCCGTGTCCCTGGTACTCTGGATCAGCACGGGACTTTTATCGAAGATGATGGAGTTCGTATGAAATCACTTTCGCTGGCGCTGCTTGTTGCAAGCTGGATGTATCTTAGCGCCCAAGAGTCACCGAATAACGCGGCGCAAATCGAAGCGCAATTGAAGCAGCTTCGGCAGCTTCCCGATGCCGAGCGTGGCCAAGTGACCCGAGAGCTGGCTCTTGACATCCGTCGGCTGCCGGCAACGTCGGAGCTGAAAGAGCCGCTGGCCGAGCAGCTAGCCAACTTGGTGACCGAAGGCGATCCCGGTCGCCAAACTCTGCAGGAAGTCGCCACTACCTTGGCCCAAGCGCTGCAGCAACACCCCGTGGTATCGAAACGGGGCGAGACCGCGGAGGATTACATCACGCTGGCGCAGTTAGCTCGCTACGAACACGTGAGTGTTTCACTGGACGATCCGCGGTTCGCAGCCGCCACCAAGAAGTTGGAAGCGGACGATCAAAGCCGCCAGCGAGCTGATTTCACCCTCACGGACCTGAACGGAATGAAATGGAACTTGCGGGCCCTAGCAGGCAAAGTGGTACTGGTGAATTTCTGGGCCACCTGGTGTCCCCCTTGCAGAAAGGAGCTGCCCGATCTGGAGGCTCTGTATCAACGCTTCGGATCGCGTGGCTTTGTGATTCTGGCCATCTCGGACGAAGAGGCAGGAAAGGTTGCGCCGTTTGTCGCCGCGCACAAGCTTACTTATCCTGTCCTTCTCGATCCGGGGCGCAAAGTCAACGAGCTTTTACAAATCTCCGGCATTCCCAAGAGCTTTGTCTACGATCGTAAGGGCAAGCTCGCCGCCGAAGCCATCGACATGCGAACCCAACGTCAATTCCTGGAGATGTTGCAGCGGGCTGGCTTGGAATAATGGCGTCAGCGATCCAACCCGAACTTCGGATGATGGGCGTCGCCTTCGATTTTGATCTTCACAAAAGTTCCGGCGCCGTTCTTTGCAAAGAAAGGATCCGCCGGCTTTAGCACCCATCGTTTCCAGCCGGTCATGGTCTGCGACAACTTCGCATCCAGCTTGAGCGCGCCGTGAAAATCGAGCGTGTCCTTCGCCAAGTTGTAATTTCCCGCCACTGAAACCGCTGCTCCGGGGACTTCAAACGCGAGCGATCGAAACATCATCACCTCGTTTTCTAAATGGAAGGAGCCCTCCATCCTGGAGACAACTTCGTCGATCTCTTCATTCTTCGGTTGCCCCTGCCCCCGCCGGCTCAATTGATCGATCTGGTCCTGAACGGTCGACTTCAGAAATTTTGCGCCGTGCAAATCAAACCTGCCGTCCAGCACGAGTTTCTGCTTCACCTTGCTCGTGAGCGGCGGAATCTCGATGCTCGATTTCATGTTGATGAAGCCTTCCATGAAGGGCAACCCTTTCATGGAAAGACGCAGCAGGTCGCGCATGTCGCCATTCGGCATGGTGACTTCCAGATCGATGCCGCGTTGCGAAAACTCTTCCTGCTTGATGACCGCGCCGGTGGTAGTGAAATTAGTATGGCCGAGAGTCGCCCGCACGGGCTTAAGGACGGTGTTCCCGTTCGTCCCGTCCACCTGCGCTTCAAACGTGGTGGAAAGCGGCAGCGGATTACCCGCCATCTTCAACTGGAAGTTCGGAACATATGTGGTACCCCGGGCATTGACGGAATTCAGGCTCCCGTCGAATGTTCCTTTGGACGACAGCGTGCCGGCGATTGCCGCGAAAATCCCGAGGTTGGCGTTGTCGAAAGTGTAGCTGCCCTTCAGTGGCGTGTCCCCCGGCGCGGATGCATCCCACGGCCCGAAGTCGCCGAAACTTTTTACCGTTCCCGGTGGTTTCGGAATGGTCAGATCGGCATCGTAACGCATCGCGGAATTTACTCCCACCGATTGGAGATGCAGCCTCGCGATTTGAAATCGGAGCGGCTTTTTGCCGGGATCCTTCGGCAACAGCACCAGCGCCGCATCCTTAATTTGGACGCTCTGGATGATCACATTGGAATTTGATCCCTCGCCGCCCCGCCAGCTTTGGCGCTCGCCTTTAGGCGGAACATTGATCTCCATTCCGTCGAGCGACACGAAGTTGACGGACTTCTTCGGCTCGAACAACACGCCCAGATCAACGGTAAACAAAACCTTTCTGATACTGAACAACGGTGGCCGGGTGCGATCGCCGCCAAACCGCATCGCCAAGCCGTCGCCTTCCACATCCACGAGCGCGCCGCGGCCATGCCGCAACAAAATCTGGATCGCCGACATTTTGGGGCGATTTATGTGCAGCGCCGTCAACTCAACGTCGCAATGAAACCGATTTTGCAGGTACTGAATGGCCTGCGCGCGCAACGTTGGCTCAAATTGTTTCGCGATCATGGAGGCGGCAATATACGCTCCTACGCCAAGGAGTAGCGCCACAATCGCAATGCCGCCTAACCATAGCTTCTTCCGTTTACTCACGTGCCTGCCGCAAGTTAGATGATCGTGATTCCCGAAGGTTTCCTTACTGTACAAACTCCGTGCGAATGATGAAATCGAGGTTGGGAAACCGTTGGGTCAGGTACTCGTTGGCTTCGCCTTCCACACGGCCGGGGTCGATGTACTTGCCTTCGGGCCGCATCTCGCCATAGCCTGAATAAAACTTATCCACCACATCCATGCCTTGAACCACCTTGGCAAAAGGAACAAATCCCTGGTCGTCGAGCGCTTTGTTGTCCGCCAGATTGATGAAGATTTCAACGGCGCGCGTGCCCGGATCCGACTTTGCAAAAGCCAGCGTACCGCGCAGGTTCTTCTCGCGCGGTGGATCGTCGGGAATGAACATGGTGCGCCATTTCTCCTGCACGCTGAAGTCGCGGTGAACCCCGAACTGTGCAATGAATCCTGGCACCACGCGGAAAAACCGGCCTTGATCGAAATACTTCATGCGAACCAATTCGTGAAATCGATCCGCTCCATGCGGCGCCCAGGCTCGTGTCGCTTCCACAACCACGTCGCCTTGCGATGTTTGAAACTTGACGCGAAAGACTTCAGGGACGACAATTTTCGGTTCTTCTTTTTTCTTGTGGCAGGCCGTAAGCATCAAAGCTACCAGCGGCGCCGCGATCAAAACAGAAACGATCCGCATCCCCAATTAGGGTACACTGACTGACTGGCAGCCATGCAAGGAAAAGTAGTGGTGATCACAGGCGGCACCTCCGGCATCGGACAGGTGGCAGCGGAGCGGCTGGCGTCGATGGGCGCGCGAATCGTCCTGGTGGCACGCAGTCAAAGGCGCGGCGAGGACACGCTGGCGCGCTTGCGAGCGATTGCGCCGGCGGAATCGCACCGGGTTCACTATGGCGACGTTTCGCGCCTGTCCGACCTGAATCGGCTGGCCGCGGAAATCCGGTCCGCCGAGCCGCGCATCGATGTGCTGATCAACAATGCCGGCGCCGCCTTCAGCGAGCGCCAGGTTACCGAAGACGGCTTGGAGCTGACCTTCGCGACCAATCACCTGTCCTATTTCGTCCTGACACACGGTTTGCGCGAACAACTTTCGCCTTTCGCGCGAGTGATCAATACGTCTTCGCACGCGCATTATCGCGCAACGATCGATTTTTACGATCTGCAGATGGAACACAACTTTAAGGGCCTTCGCGCTTACAGCGTCTCAAAGCTGATGAACATCCTTTTCACGCGCGCACTGGCTCGGAGGCTAACGGGCACCGGCATCACAACGAATAGTTTGCACCCTGGGTTCGTGAAGACGCGAATCGCCGAGGACGCCTCGGGTTTTGGCGCTGCGGCGTTCCGCGGCATGATGAAATTTTTTGGCATCAGTCCCGAAAAGGGAGCGGAAACCATCGTATATTTGGCATCCTCGGATGAGGTGGTGAAGACCAGCGGCCTCTACTTTTACAAGTGCAAACCTGCCGAGCCATCCAAGTTCGCGCAGGATGACGCCGCAGCGGAGCGGCTCTGGAAGGAAACAGCCAAGCTGGCCGGAATACCAGACTAGTAATCAAAGACTAGTCGCTCATTTTTGGACGAGGCTCTGAATTGCTTCCAGTTCCTTGCCCGCTTCGGACAGTTTTCCTTGGGAGACCAGTTGCCGATAACGTTCGAAGTGCTGACGGATTTCGGCGATCCGCGCGTCAGGTTGCGTTGAGGATGGAGCGGGCGTGGCAGAGGTTGTCGCCGCGGAGGCCGGCGCTCCAGGAGCTTGCTCGGGAGCCACCGGCAATTTCTCGCCCGCCAGTTGCGCCAGTGCCTGCTGATAGGTATCGGCGTAAACTAAGTTGTTGCCCATCGCCAGAGCGACCTTCTTCAATTGCGGCATTTTGGCCTGCGATGCTTGGATGTAGATCGGCTCTACGTACAAGAACGTGTGTTCGATGGGCAATACCAGCATCTGACCGCGCAGCACTTGCGAGCCTTGCTGGTTCCATAGCGTCAAATCCTTGGAAATGTTTTGATCCTGATTGATGCGCGCTTCTATTTGCATGGGGCCGAGAATGATCTCCTGCTTGGAAAGCAGAAAAACCACTTTCTCCCCCAAATGTTCTCCGTCGCAACGCGCCATCATCAGGCCGATCAGATTATCCCGATTACGCGGGGTGAACGGCGTCATCAACAAGAACTCGGGCTTGGTTTCCCCTGGCAGTGTGGCGACCACGTAAGTCGGCGCGACCGGCCCTGGTGTGCCGCCTTGCTCATTGGTGTACTTCGCGGTATCCCAAGCATCGGACTTGTTGTAGAACGTATCGGCATCCCTCATGTGAAACAGCCGATAAATATCGGACTGCACGCGGAAAATCAACTCGGGATAACGAACGTGACGGCGCAGATCGTCTGACATGGCCGAGGCCGGTTCGAACAAATCGGGGAAAAGATTCCGGTAGGCCTGGAGCAGCGGATCATCGGGATCGAACACGTAGAAATGCACCGTGCCGTCGTAAGCGTCGATAGTCGCCTTCACCGAATTTCGGATGTAGTTGAACTCACCGATGCCCTCCACCCCAACTTTGGCCGAATAAGGATGGACATCGGAAGTCATATAGCCATCGATGATCCAAACCAGGCGGCCCGCGTCGGTGAGGACGAGATAGGGATCGGGATCCCAGTTCAAAAAATCCGCCATCGCGCTTACACGCGCAGTCACGTTGCGGCGAATCATCATGCGGCTATCAGCGGTGAGGTAGCTGGTCAACAGTATGTTCACGTCTTCGCGCGAAACCGCGGCGGCGGTGCGCATCAGAAGTGACGAAATCGGAAAACCGCCTTTGCCTTGGTAGTGAGTTTCAACGTTACGGTCGCCGGAGGGGTAATCGAACTCGGCCTGGGCGGTGTCGACAAAGACGGGGTCCTGTACGTTTTCGCCGTAATACAGGTCGGGCTGCGCGAGCCTCAAACCAGGGACGCTGACGACGGGTGGCGCGTCCTTGACGATCAAGACCGGAAGGCCTTCCGGCGAAACCTGGTTCGCTTCGGCCATTACGATGCCATAACCATGCGTGTAGATGAAGTGCGGATTGATCCAACGCGTTCCGGCTTCTCCGAGCTGCGTCAGGTCTAGCTCGCGAGCCGACATCATCATCTGGCGCAGATTGCCATTGATGGTGTAACGGTCCACATCCGGGAGTGAATAAATGTAGGGCCGGTACGGTTGGAGCTGCGTGATGGCGTCGTGGTAGGCGTGCCAATCCCAGAGACGCACGTTGTCGAGCAAAGGCTGGTGCTGTTTAAAATCGACCGGCTCGTTGGGCGCCGCTGTGAAATCGATTTCGCGCGTGCGCTGGTCGATTCCAAACGCTGACCGGGTAGCCTCAATATGCTTTTGAATGTAAGGACGCTCGATGGAGATTTCATTTGGCCGGACGAACACGCCGCCGACGATGGGTGGAACCACCGCGCGCAAAATGATAGGAGCGACCACCGCAATCAGCGCGCTACGCCAGCGGCCGCCGATCAGCAGGCCCGCAGAGATGACGCATCCGGCGATTTCGACCCACTGCAACGGCAGGACAATATTCTGATCCACGTAATCAATGCCGACCATGAAACTGCCGTGTTCATTGAGCAGCAGACTATAGCGCGCCAGAAAAAATCGAGCGGCCAGGGAAAGGAGGAACACGGCGCCCAGTCCCCGCACGAAATTGCTCTTCAATGCGCCTGACAACCCAAGCTGACTAATACTGATGGCCTGCACGTTTTGCCAATCGCCAACGCGGCCAGTGAGTTCCCAGGCTCGTTCGGCAACCCAATAAATCAAGGCCCCTAGAACAACGATGCCGAGCAACAGGCCCAGCAGGTCGGAATAGAACGGAATTTTGAACAAATAAAAAGAGAGCGGATTTCCGAACACAGGATCGTGCCAAGCGGTGGCGGCGCCGCCCAGATCGCGGCCGCCGAAATAGCGGACCACGGTCCAGGTATCGAGCGTCGAAAGGGCGACGATCAAAGCCAGAAGAAAAATGCCGAGCGCCGTAAGTTTGGCATAGAGCGGGTGCTCCCGAAGACGCACGTGAGCCTGTTTCAGCGCTAGCGAGTGCGCGATCCAGAAGATGATGAACGCGATGACGGTGGCGCCGGTGGCCGGAATCAGGCTATAGGCCAGGATGCTGAACCAGGTGCGCAATTGGCCCATTTCCTTCCACCACTGGTAATCGATGGCCCAGCCGCAGAGCCAGCGCAGCAGCACGAACAGAACGATGACAACGATGGCGTACCAAAGGCATCCGCCGCGAGCCTGGCGGCCGGGAATCTGGCGATGGCGAAAGGAAGGGTCCAAGTCTCTAGTAACTGTACTCTATTGCGAGGCTGCGGGTACGCCTAGGGCGACGTGGTCCGCGGCCCAAACCACTTTTCCGTCAACGATGGCTGCCACGGGACCACCGCGAAACGTGTGGCCATCGAAAGGAGAATTGCGGCTTTTAGACGCCGAGCGGTTCACATCGTAGGTCCAGTAGCGTTCGGTGTCAAAGAGCGTGACGTCGGCGGGAGAGCCGGCGGCGAGACGGCCACGGTTCAGATTCAGCACGCGATCCGGGCCCGTGGTGAAGAGCTCGATCATACGCATCAGCGTGATCCTTCCAGGATGCACCAGGCGTTCCAACGTAATCCCTATGGCTGTTTCGAGACCGAGGATGCCAAACGGGCATTGTTCGAATTCCTGCATTTTCTCGCTGCCGGCGTGTGGAGCATGATCGGTAGCGATGGCGTCAATGGCGCCGGATACGATGCCTTGCGTGATGGCGGCGATGTCGCAGATCGAACGCAATGGCGGCTTCATTTTGTAGTTGCTGTCATAAGGCGGCATTTCGGTGTCGCTGATGGCGAAATGATGTGGCGTCGCTTCCGCGGTCACGGCCAAGCCGCGGGCTTTGGCGAAGGCCGTCATTTCCACAGCGTGTCGCGAAGAAATGTGGGCGACATGAAATCGCGCGCCGGTTAATTCGGCCAGCAGAATGTCGCGCGCCACCATCACATCTTCAGAAGCAGCGGGAATGCCGCGCAATCCGAGGCGCACGCTCTCGACGCCCTCATTCATGTCGCCGCCCGCGCTCAAGTGCAAGTCCTCGCAATGATCGATCACGGGGAGGCCGAAGGAGCGGGCAGTTTCCATGGCGCGGCGCATAACGCGCGCATTCATGACCGGCCGCCCATCGTCGGAGATAGCGACGATGCCCGCTTCTTTCATTAAACCGATGGCTGCCAGTTCTTCGCCCGCGCTTCCTTTAGTGATGGCGCCGATGGGAAAGACGTTCACAATAGCATGGCGCTCGGCGCGCTCGATGATGTAGCTGGTCACGGTCGCGTTGTCGTTGACGGGCGACGTATTGGGCATGCAGCAGACCGACGTGAATCCACCGGCGGCTGCGGCGCGCGAGCCAGTCTCGATGGTCTCGGCATACTCGAAGCCCGGTTCCCGCAAATGGACATGCATGTCGATGAAGCCGGGGGCGACGATCAGCCCCGTGGCGTCCAGTTCAGCGGCTCCAGTCGCGTCGAGATTCTGGCCGATGGCGGCGATACGCCCGTGTGCCATTGCCACATCGCGAATCGCGTCGAGGCCGCTGGCGGGGTCCATCACGCGGCCATTACGAATAATCAATTTCGACATTCTATCTATCAATTTCCAAGAATTCGTTCGAGTACTGCCATGCGCACCGCAATTCCATTTTCCACCTGGTTCAAAATGACGGAGCGCTGCGAGTCCGCCACTTCGGAGGAGATTTCGCGCCCTCGATTGATGGGGCCCGGATGCATCACGATCGCGTCCGGTTTGGCTGCGCTCATGTGTTCCAGCCGCAGCCCGTAAAACTGGAAGTATTCGTTCGCCGAGAACGCGGCTTCGTGCTGGCGTTCCAGCTGCACGCGCAACATCATAATAACGTCGGCGTCCCGAATGGCGTCCTGCATCTTATGCGTGAGGCTAATGTTCGGCGCGAGCTTTGCGAGTTCGGGAGGTAACAGCGACGCCGGTCCGCACAACACGATTTGGGCGCCGAATTTCGAGAGCAGGTACATATTGGAGCGAGCGACGCGGCTATGCGCGATGTCGCCGATGATAGCCACACGCAGGCCTTCGAGCGTTGGGCGCCGGTCCAGGATGGTGCGTGCGTCCAGCAGTGCTTGAGTAGGATGCTCGTGCGTGCCATCCCCGGCATTGATGATAGGCGTGGGCAGATAGCGCGCCAGAAAGTGAGGAGCGCCGGAAGCGGCGTGGCGCATGACGATGGCATCCGGATGCATGGCGCCGAGCGTGTTCAACGTGTCGACTAGCGATTCCCCTTTGGACACGCTGGACGCGGACGCCGTAATAGAAATGGCATCGGCTCCCAGGCGCTTGGCGGCGATTTCGAAACTGGTGCGGGTGCGCGTGGAAGCTTCGAAGAACAGATTGACGATCATCCGCCCGCGAAGCTGGTCGGATTTTTTCGTGTCGGTCTGGCGCGGCTGAAAACGTTTGGCTCGGTCGAGGATGGCTTCGATCTCGACTCGATCCAGCGGCTCAATTCCCAACAGTCCACCGGCCATTTTCTTTTTAGGTCTTCTCCACCAGCAAAACCTTATCGCTCTGATCCACTTCCTTGAACTTCACTTCAATAATCTCATTGGCGCTGGTCTGAACCATTCGGCCCACGTAACGCGCCTCGATGGGAAGCTCACGCCAGCCGCGATCGATCAGGACCAGAAGTTGAACGCGGGCCGGCCGGCCTTGGTCGAAAAGCGCATCGAGCGCGGCCCGGATGGTTCGGCCGGTGTAAAGCACGTCGTCCATGAGTATGATGTCTTTGCCGGTGACGGGGAAACTGATCTCCGTGGCATTATGCACTGGCTTTTCGGATACGGTCGAAAGATCGTCGCGATATAAATTGATGTCGAGGAAACCAACGGGAACAGCGAGGTTCTCAAGGTTCTTGATCTTTTCGGCGAGGCGGAGGGCGAGCGGAACGCCCCGGCGGCGGATTCCGATGAACGCCAGGCGGCGAAGATTCTCGGTTTTCTCGAGGATCTCGTGCGCCAGCCGAACGAGAGTTCGGTCGATCTCGGAGGCGCTCATCAACTGTGCTTTTTCTCGTGTGGGGACCATGAATGTGGATTAGCTCGCGAAAATCGGCGGGACCGGCTCCCTGGCGGTCGCGGCTCTGACACAGCGTAACATATCGATTACGCGCCTAATTGCGCCGCAGCCGGTCGCGGATGCGCCTCGCGAGCCGGTCGATGTCGTCGGTCTTCTTGAGCGTGCCGACGGAGAGAACATTGTAGTCGCTTTTCTCCAGATCAGCCTTCAGTTCGTCGGCTAATTTGGACAGCGCGCGGGCGTCTTCCAGCGTCTTTTGATAATCGGCCTTCAGAATTTCCTCACGCTGTAGCTTGCCGTTGGGCAGCCGAACGTCTTCGGGCTGCTCGGGTGTTGGGAGTGGGTGCTCGGGAGGACCTTGCTGCGCGGTCACGGCGAGCGAAAAGGATAAAACGAGCGCGATCCGGAAGGTATTGGTGGAAATCATGGTGACGCCACTTCTTCCATCATAGGCCAGCAATTCGCGGGCTGATTTATCATCGAGTCATGCCGACTATTGAACGCTTCGCACCGGGCGAATTCTGTTGGATTGAGCTGGCAACCTCCGACCGCAATGCCGCCAAGAGTTTTTACTCGGCGCTTTTCGGGTGGGCTGTTCGGGATGTTCCGATCGGGCCAAACGACACCTATAGTCTCTTAGAACTCGATGGTCGCATTGCGGCCGGCGCGTTCACTCTTAGTCCTGCTGAGAGCGCCGCGGGCATTTCGCCTCACTGGCATCTGTATGTAGCGGTCTCGAGCGCGGATGAAGCGGCAACGAAGGTCGCGGAACTAGGCGGCAAAGTGGTGGAAGCGTTCGATGTGGGGGACCGCGGTAGAGCGGCCCTGATTCAGGATCCCACGGGCGCGTTTTTGTCGTTGTGGGAACCGAACAAACGCAGCGGTCTGGGCGTGACTGGAGAACCAGGCTCGTTCTGTTGGGCGGATTTGAACACGCCGGATCAGACACGCGCGAAAACATTTTACGAAGGTTTGTTTGGCTGGAAGCTGAAGGCGGGCGAGGGAAAGGGATCGGGCTACCTCCACATCGTCAACGGCGAGAATTACATCGGCGGCGTCCCGCCCGCTCGCCCGAGTGGCGCCCACCAGCCGCCGCATTGGCTGATCTACTTTGCGGTGGAGGATGTGGACAAGACGTTCAACAGAGCGATGGATTTGGGGGCCAGGGTCCTGCTGCGTCCGATGGATTTTGAGGGAGTGGGCCGCGTGGCGATGCTGGCGGATCCGCAGGGAGCGGTGTTCGCGCTGTATCGGGAAGCAGCGAAGTAAAAGGCGCATCGTCCTAGACGTACAGGAATACTGTACACTTAGATTCGATGGCGATTGAGACCAGTTACACGCGCCTCCGCGACAACCTCGCAACCGTACTGGATCAGGTAGGTGAGAACCAGGAAGTGGTGATTGTGCGCCGACGCGGTTCACCGGACGTGGCGCTGATTCCAGCCGAGGAATTAGCCGGTCTAATGGAAACGGCGCACCTTCTCAGGTCGCCCGCTAATGCCAAGCGTCTGCTGGCCGCGCTCGGACGAAGTCAGCGGCGGACAGGCAAACCATCCTCTGTGGAACGGTTACGGCGGGAGATAGGTCTTGGGCCGCAAAAATGAGCGCGAAGTGGTTTTCCAGCCCGAATTTCGCGAGGATCTGCGCTGGTGGGTCGAAACGAATCGCAGTACGGCCTTACGCATCTTGCAACTGGTCGAGGCGGTTCTCCCTGACCCGTTTCAAGGAATCGGTAAGCCGGAGCCTCTGAAATACCAGCTAGCCGGCGCCTGGTCGCGAAGGATCACGCAGGAGCACAGGCTGGTCTACAAAGTAACCGGGACTCGCGTGGATTTTCTGCAGGCGAGATATCACTACTGATGGCTGGGCCCAGTGGAAGCTTTATCGGGCACGCCGTAGTCCGTCACAACGCCGCGCACGGCGGTGGCGAGGTCGATTTTTCCATCCAAGTATGGTTTCCAGTCCTTATCTAGCACTTCAAGCCCGCCGGCCCAGCCGTGATCGTAGAGTCCGTTCTTGATGGCGTACGGCGTGTAGCCTTCCAGGTGACGACGAGCCATTTCTCCTGCCGTGTAGAACAGGACGGCGTGCCAAAACTCCCTGGTCCGTAGCAGTTTATGTTCCGCCTTCATTTCATCCACGAGCGCGGCTCGAATTTTGGCGATCATGGCGTGGGAGGCTTCGTGGAATAGCATTTCGAGCGCCGCGTTCCCTTGATAGCCCGCGTTCACACTCGAAACCGTGATGTGGGTGGGATCGAGCGTGGTGTAAGCACCCGCCCAGTTGGCATATTCAGCGATGTCGACGCGGATGGGCGTCTTGGGCCAGTCGGTTTGAAACGCAGCCGCCAGCTCCGTCTTTAGAGCTTCGCCATATTTTGAAATGAGGGGCGACGCGGCGTCGATCCATGCTCGATTGGCTCGGTCGTGCTTGGGCCACCATTGGGCCTTGTAGATGGGGGCTGCGGCGTCGAGAGCGACAATCAAGTCCGGCGCGAGGCCGGAGTCGCGAAGAGAGGCTGCGTCGTCCAGATTGGCCAACCGGTTGTTAATCTGGGCAGCTTCGTCCGTTAACCAATCGTGCGTCACCACTTCGCGGCGGTAGTAATCCACGGCTTTCCGCCAGGCGGGAGAAGTGGATGCCGGCGGCGTATCGGCCATCGCTTGTTCAGAAAGAAAGTGGTGCAGGTTGATCCAAAATCCGCTATGGAATTCGAACGTTGTGTCCGCGCTAGCGGCGGGCAGGACTACGAGCGCTGCGAGAGCGAAGCTTGCGATGAACCGCCGTTTTCTGAAAAAGGAGCACCGCATTTTCGAAACATAAGACGCAACGGTGGCGCGGTGCGTTGGCTTTGTCATATCTTTATTCGTGCAAAATGACGAAAGTGGGAACATTCCCCACAGTTTTGGCGTCTTAACGCCTAACTACAGTTGCGGAAGGAGATCGCCAATGACACGGGTGCTTCTGTCGATTGGAGCGCTGGTAGCGCTCACGGCGGGCTGTCTGTATGCGCAGGACCTTTCGGGCAACTGGCAAGGAACGCTCAAAGTGGGCCCCCAAGAACTGCGGGCCATCTTCGAAATCGCGAAGGGCGACAGCGGCGGTTGGAAAGCCTCGATGTACAGCATCGATCAGAGTACCGATGCGATTCCCGTAAATTCTGTGACGCTGGAGGGATCGAGCCTCAAGCTCAAGGTCAACGCGGTGCGAGGCACGTTCGAAGGGAAGCTCAGCGCGGACGGTCAGTCCATCGCCGGCACCTGGACGCAATTCCAGCCGCTGCCGCTCGAATTGCGGCGTGCAACCAGAGAAACGGCATGGCCGAAAGATCCAACGCCGCACACCATTCAGTTTGTAACGGTCGACAAGGACGTGAAACTGGAGGTCCTCGATTGGGGAGGTTCCGGCCGGCCCTTGGTTCTGCTCACTGGCCTGGGAGACAACGCCCACAGATATGACAAGTTCGCACCGAAGTTGATCGGCACCTATCACGTGTACGGGATCACCCGGCGCGGATTCGGCGCATCCAGCGCGCCTGCTGCCGGATATTCCGCCGATCGGCTTGGCGACGACGTGCTGGCGGTGATCGATTCACTGAAGTTGAACAAACCTGTGCTCGTAGGGCACTCGATCGGCGGTGAGGAGTTGAGCTCGGTAGGATCGCGGCATCCGGAAAAGGTAGCGGGACTGATTTATCTCGACGCCGGATATTCGTACGCGTATTACGATCGCGCGCGAGGAGATTTCAGCGTCGACCTGGTCGAGTTGCAGAGGAAGCTCGATCAGTTGTTGCCCGGTAAGGGACCGGCGGATTCCAGGCCAATCATTCGGGAACTGCTGGAAACGAGACTCCCGGCCTTTGAAAAGGAACTGCAGGAGCAGAAAAAGCAGCTCGACGCGACGCCCGCCGCATTGTTCGCTGCCCAAGCTGCCGCACCCACGCCAACTGTAAGTGCGGCCATCATCGCGGGCGAGCAGAAGTACACCGATATCCACGTGCCGATTCTCGCGATATACGCGCTCCCGCACGATCTAGGCCCGGCCCTCAGTGGTGATGCCGCCGAACGCGCAGCGTTTGAAGCGCGCGACGAGGTTACTACCGGGGCTCAAGCGAAAGCATTTGAAACCGGCCTGCCCTCCGCCCACGTAGTCCGATTACCTCACGCAAATCACTACGTCTTTCTGTCGAACGAGTCGGACGTGCTGCGCGAGATGAATGCGTTCCTTGCCAATTTGCCTCAGTAATTCTTTTGCGCCATCATTCGTAATTGTGGCCGGTGGCCGCGATCCCGGATAATAGCGCTATATGCAGGCCGTGAACGTTGGGATCATCGGATTGGGAAACGTGGGCTCGGGGACGCTCGCGATTCTTACCGAGAACGCCGAACAGATCGCACTGAAACTAGGGTTTCCATTGCGCGTGAGAGCGTTGTGCAGCCGGTCGCTTCAGGCGAGCAAACCAGCCGATTCCATTCTCCGCACGGCCGATTGGCGCCAGGTGGTGGCGCATCCGGAAGTAGACATTGTCGCCGAACTGGTGGGCGGCACAACGGTGGCGCGCGAGATCATCGATGCGGCCATCGCGCACAAGAAGTCGGTGGTTACCGCCAACAAAGAATTGATGGCCCAGTGCGGCGCCGAGATTTGGGACCGCGCGATCGCGGCCGGAATCAATCTCGCGATGGAGGCTAGCGTGGCCGGCGGGATCCCGATTCACACGGTGCTGCGCGAAGGCATTTCAGGCGACCGCGTGACGGCTCTCTACGGAATTTTGAATGGCACCAGCAACTACATTCTCACGGAAATCGAAAAGCACGGGTCATCCTTTGATGCGGTCTTGAAAGAAGCCCAGCGGCTGGGTTACGCCGAGGCCGACCCGAGCGCCGACGTGGATGGCTACGATGCGCGGTCCAAGCTGGCCATCCTGGCGGCCCTGGCATTCGGCGAGAAGATTACGCCGTCCGACATTTATACTGAAGGCATCCGGCGCATCCTGCCGCTCGATTTCGAGTACGCGCACAAGCTGGGGCACACCATCCGGATGATTTGCGGAGCACACCAAACCGCCGCCGGCTTGATCCTATCGGTGCGTCCAGCGCTGATTCCGCAGTCCACCATTCTGGCCGGCGTGCAAGGGGCGTACAATGCCATTTGGGTGCGCGGCCAATATGGCGAAGATACCTTTTACTATGGACGCGGCGCGGGCGCGGCTCCCACTGGCGTGGCGGTGGTGAGCGATCTGATGCGAGTGGCGCGCGAAATCCGTTGCGGAAGCCCGGAGCGCGTTTCACCCTTCGCGCATGAACGCTTGGGTGAGTACAAACCGATCCCCGTGACCCTGCAACACTCGGCCTACTATCTGCGATTCCGCGTAATGGACCAGCCGGGAATCATCGCGAGCCTGGCCGGCGCGCTCGCGGCGAAGCAGATCAGCCTGGAAGCGGTTTTGCAGTTGCCGAACGATAACCGCGGCGATCTGCCGTTCGTCATTACCGTCGAGCCGACGTCGGAGCAATCGATTCGAGAGGCGCTGGCGGAGATGTCGGCGCACGACTTTTTAGTCGAACCGCCATTTGCAATGCCCATGGAGAAGTCGTTATGAGAAGACTAGTCTGCTTCATTCTGCTATGCACCGCCGCGTTCGCGCAGGTGGCCACCGATGCCAACGAAGGATACAAAACGCCCCAAGGACGCGCGAACGTTGCAAAAGGATTGAACGATCCAGCTCGCGAGGTGCGTCAAAAGCCCCGCGACATCGTCGACGCCCTGGACCTGAAGCCTGGCTCCACGGTAGCCGATGTCGGCACCGGCACCGGATTCATGCTGCCTTACCTAAGCCATGCTGTCGGCGACACCGGCCACGTGATCGCCGAAGATATCCAGAACGATTTTCTGGACAAGGCGAAAATGAAGGCCCAACTAAGCCGTCTGAACAACATCCAGTTCGTGCTGGGGACCGATCGCGATCCGAAGCTGCCGGCCGACACGCTGGAAGGCGTGCTGGTGCTGGATGTGTATCACCACTTCGACTACCCGGAGGCGATGCTGGAACATATTCGCGACAGTTTGTTGTCGGACGGAAAGCTAGTGATCGTCGAGTATTTCAAGCGGCCGGGCGCCATGAATAATGCCGATCCAGACTTCGCGGTGAGGCACATCCGGCTGGATGAGGACGATCTGATCAAGGAGGTGGAAACCAACGGCTTCCGGCTGGTTGCCAAGCGCGACTTAGTGCCGAAGAGCCAGTACGTCGCGATTTTTCAAAAGAAGTAACGGCCTGTGCTACCATCCGTTTTAGACCCGCCCAAAGACCGGAGAGGTGGCTGAGTGGTCGAAAGCAGCGGTTTGCTAAACCGTCGTAGGCCTTTAAAGTCTACCGGGGGTTCGAATCCCCCCCTCTCCGCCAGAATTCACACCACCAGCACTTGATGATCCGGACACTCCAGCTGCAAATGCTCATATAGCGTGTCCATCAAATCGCTGATGCCGTGTTTGGCAAGAAAAGGCAGGATCGAATAATAGCGTTCTTGCAGATGCTTGTCCGGAAAAATCAGCCCGGACATATAGCTCGCGTCGGCGGCGCCGCGCTCGTTGCGCTTTAACGTTTCCCGCGCCGTCTTGTGCTCGATCTTCGAAAGCTGGTACAGGATTTTCGCCGAACTCTTGCCGGCGGCCGCGGCCAGCGTCGCATCGAACCCGGCCAACTCCTCGCGCAACCGCTCCACCGATTGCGACACCGTGCGCCGCACCTCGCTGAATTCCTCCGTCAATGCGGGCGGCACCAGCTTGCGCGCCACCCGGTCGCGCACCGAATCTTCGCCGTGAAAAAACGCCGGAATCATCAGTCCGTAGCGATCCATCAACTTGGCCGTGCGTGCGTCCACCAGCGTGAATCCGCCGCGTGACACCATCACGGGCATCCGGCCCAGCAGCTCGCGATACAGCACTTCCGACTGCGCCATGTACGCCAATTCCGCGGGTCCGCCGACGTACGCAACAGTCGGCAGCACGTAATCTTGCACCACCGGCCGCAACAACGCGTTCGGCGATAAATGTTCCGCCTGGCCGATCAGCTCCTCGGCCGAATACTTCCGCTCACCGGAAGATTTTCCTTTCGACGCGTACTCGCCGTTTTGCCGGCGCAAAGCCACTCGACGCTCGCCATCCAGCAGGAACACCAGCGACGTTTTCGCTTCCACGTGCACCTGCGCGTGATATCCCGCCGCTTCCAGCTCCTTGCCGCGCTCGATTAGCTTCCCGTGCAAGCCCTCGTCTTGCTGCACTGCCCTCTCCAGCAAGGGCGCCGCCAAACGCCGCACGGATTCATCCAGCGGATCCACAAAAAGTAGGCCGCGGCCCGCCAGCAAGTGCCTCAATAACGCGTCAAATCCCGCTCCGAACGTTGCGCCGGCCGGATAGGCAGCGCGCACCAATTCAGCCACTTCATCGCCGTAAGGGAATCCAGCCAGGACTTCGCGCAGGCGATCCACCGGCGGCGACGCAATAGGAATTCCTCCCACCGGCCGCTCCGATCCCCCGTTAACGTTCACGCTGAGCTGAACGGGCCTGTGGTCCGGCCCGAACACGAACGCGTGATTTACTTCCGCAACGTCGTGGTCCTCGGTTGCCAGCCAGAACATCGGGACTGCGGGAATGCCCTGTTCACTTAACCGCTCGGCCAGGCGAACGGCGGTCAGCGCTTTGTAAATCGTATAGGCCGGTCCCGAAAACAGCCCCACTTGCTGGCCGGTGACCACAGCGACGGTCCCCGGACGCGCCAGCAGATCGAGCGATGCCTTTTCGCTATTGGTCGGCTCCAGCGCCGCCACCAGCGCCGCCCGGCGATCGTCGGGATAAGTGAGTTGCTTCGCGGCAGCGGCATAGCTCCGGCCATCGTGCGGATCGTGGGCATAGAACCGCGCGACCCGGTCGAAATGGTACTGAAAATCGGAAAAGAGCCGCGTGGTGTGGGGGATCTCAGAGTGTCGAAGACAGGCCGACTCCATCATGAGCAACTTTCCAAGGTTAGCAGATGCGGCATCCCGGCCCAAAGTCGCACATTTTTTAATGGTCCCGCCGCCCTTCAGCTAAAATCAAAGTTCGGGCTCCCCAAAGTACCATGGACGATCAGGAATTCAAGAACCAGGCCGACCAGTCGCTTCAGGCGCTATATCGCCGGCTCACCGCCGCGTCCGACGATGCCGCGTTTGAAGCCGATTTCAACGCCGGGGCGCTGACCATTGAGTTCGAAGATCCCCCCGCTAAGTTTGTGATCAGCCCCAACGCGCCCGTTCACCAGATTTGGGTTTCGGCGCATTCCAAGAGCTACAAGCTGGATTGGGACAGCGTGGAAAGCGACTTCGTTCTGCTGTCCAGTGGCCAAAGCTTGACCGAATTGATCCAGGACGCCATCGCCAAGCAACTGGGCGAAGAAGTTTCGCTGTAGATGGCTGGCGTTTACATCTCCTATCCGTTCTGCGCGCAAAAGTGCACCTACTGTAACTTCGCGTCCGGCGTTTTTCCTCGCGCACTGGAGACGAAGTACGTCAACGCCCTTATTTCCGAGATCGTTCAGCATCCCTGGCCGTGGCAACCGGAGACGTTGTACTTGGGAGGCGGGACACCCAGCGGCATGCCCGCGGGCGAACTGGATCGTATTCTAAAAACGCTCCCTACCGAGCCGCGCGCGCCAGCAAGCGGTCTTCGTTGGAAGGAAGCGACCATCGAAGCCGCGCCCGGCACAGTCACCAAAGAACGCGCGGCAGCCTGGATTCGCACGGGCATCAATCGCATCAGCCTGGGCGCGCAGTCGTTCGTCGAGCGCGAATTGGCTCGCACGGGCCGCAAGCACACCGCCGAGATCGTCGAGCGCGAAATTGCTACCCTGCGCGCTGCGGGAATCGACAACATCAATATTGACCTGATCGCCGGCCTCCCGGGACAAACCCGCGCGTCGTGGAACGAATCGTTGTCGTGGATCGATCGCCTCCAGCCGCCGCACGTCTCCGTCTACATGCTCGAAATCGACGAAGACAGCCGACTTGGGGCTGAGATCCTGCTCAACGGAAAGCGTTACGGCGCGCCCGATGTCCCGGGTGACGAGCTTACGGTCGAATTTTATGAATCGGCAATCGAGCGCCTGCGCGGCCTTGGCATTCATCGCTATGAGATTTCCAACTTCGCCCGTCCCGGCTACGAATCGCTGCACAATCTGAAATATTGGCGCCTGGAACCGTACGTTGGCTTTGGCGCGGATGCGCATTCCTTTGACGGCGCCATACGCGGCCAAAACATCGAGTCGCCCGCCGAATACGTGGAGCGCATCGCCAGCGGCCAATCGGCCCGCATCGAAGAAACATCCGCGAACGCAGCCGAAGAGCGCTTCTTCGTCGGACTTCGCCTCACGCACGGTATCCAGCCGCACGCCGAAGACTGGCTCAAATTCGAACAGCCCATCCAGCGCTTTCTGGACGAGGGGCTGCTCGAGCGCGACGGCTCATGTCTGCGCCTCACGGATCGTGGAGTGCTCCTCTCGAACGAAGTCTTTGCCGAGTTCATCACATGATCGACTTACGAAGCGACACCGTTACTCGCCCCACCCCCGAGATGCGCCGCGCCATGGCCGAAGCCGAAGTCGGCGACGACGTTTATCGCGAAGACCCGACCGTCAACCGCCTGGAAAAGCGCGCCGCCGAGATTATGGGCAAGGAGGCCGGCCTCTTTGTGCCCACCGGCACCATGGGCAACACCGTCGCGGTCAAAATGCACACCGAGCATGGCCAGGAAGTGATCTGCGAATCACGAGCGCACCTGCTCGATTGGGAGCTCTCGATGCTGGCTTGGTTCTCGGGTTGCCTGCTCCGGCCTATCCCAACCAACGATGGCGTTCTGCACTGGAAAGATATTGAGGCGGCCATTCGCCCCACTAGTCCGCACTGCGCTCCCACCTCGCTCATCGAGATCGAAAACACGCACAATATGGCGGGCGGCGCCGTTTATCCCATGGATGTTTTCGAAGATATCTGCGCCAACGCGCACAACCGCGGGCTCAAGGTACATCTGGACGGCGCGCGCATCTTTAACGCCGCGTGCCATCTGAATCGCCACGTTCGCGATCTGGCCGCTCCGGCCGATTCGGTGATGTTCTGTTTGTCGAAAGGCCTCGGCGCGCCCGTCGGCTCCATGCTGGTAGGAACGGCCCAAGCCATCGATCGCGCGCGTGGATATCGCAAGCGCTTGGGCGGCGGAATGCGCCAAGCGGGCGTGCTCGCGGCAGCGGGATTAATCGCCCTCGAAGAGATGCCGCACCGGCTCGGTGAGGACCATGCCAATGCCCGGTTCCTCGCGAGTGAGCTGGCGAAGCTGCCTGGAATCCAGAACGATCCTGCGCGCGTCCAAACCAACATCGTCATCTTCGACATCAGCGGCACAGGCCTCGCGACAACCGATCTGACACCCGCACTTAAAGCCCGCGGCGTCCTGATGAACGGGATCAATCCGCGCCAGATGCGCGCCGTCACGCACTTCGATGTCTCACGTCAGCAGTGTGTCATCGCCATTGCGGCCATTGCCGAAGCGCTCACCGCGAAGCGATAAACCACGGCGCACAGGCGGCTACTTATTGTGACAAAATGATGGAGCGAAATCACGCTGAGGAGGCTGTATGGAAGCAATCATTTCAGATCTGGTGGCCCGCTTTGAAAACGGAGCGCTCTCGCGCCGGGGATTGATTCAAGGTCTTGCGATGCTCGCCGCGACAGGCGGCGCCGCGTCGGTCGGTCAAGCCCAGGAAGGCCTCAAAGGCGTCAACATCGACCACATCAGCATTCAAGTCACCGATCTGCCGCGTGCCATCGCCTTTTACGAAAAAATCTTCGGACTGAAGATTCTAAGCGAAGACAAGCCCAACGAAATTTCGCGCCTCGGCTCCGGCAAAATCATCGTGTCGCTGCACCACAAGAGCCCTACCGGAATCGTGGATCATTTTGCTATCGGCGTCGAGAACTTCAATAAAGATCGAGTGACCGAGCAACTCAAAGCGCTGGGCGTCACCCCGGAAGACAACCTGGACGCGGGATTTCACATCAAAGATCCCGAAGGAATGAGCGTTCAGATCGTCCCAGCGCCGCGCGCCTAGGCCGCTATCGCGCCGCTTGCTGCGCCTCTAAACTTGCCAGCAAATGCGTGTGCTTGTACGCTCGCGCCACATCCAGCGCCGTCTTCCCGTCCTTGGTGCGGGCGCTCACTCGCGCCCCGGATTTGAGCAGCAGATCGACCATGGCGGAATCGCCGAAGTCGATGGATGCCGCGTACAGCAGCGGCGTCATCCCGTTCTTATCCACGTGATTCACGTCGGCTCCGCGCTCGATCAGCAGCCGGGCCATGTCTACCCGGTTCGCGATCGCCGCCCAAGACAGAATCGTAATGCCATCGCGATCGGCCTCGTCAACTTTAGCCCCCGCATCGAGCAGCGCCCGAACAGAGTCGGTTCGATGTGTGGTGGCCAAATTCAGCATCGGCGTTAATGGAAACATTCCAAGTACGTTCATTTTGTCGTTCACCCGATCGCCTTCCTTCACCAGCCTGGCAACCATGTCCCCATTGCCGGAAAACGTGGCCAGGAACACCGGAAACGCGTTGAACAGCGCCGCTCCCTGGCCCTGCGCCAAACGCACCTTAGCGCCGTGATCGAGAAGCAGGTTCATCGCCGCGCTCGATCCTGGATATTGCGCCGCTATCAGCAGCGCGGAGTATCTGTTCTTGGCCCGCGCATCGGCATTGGCGCCATGATCAATCAGCAGCTTCATCTTGTCCACATCCGGCACGGCCAGCATGAGTGCGGTGATGCCTCCAGCCTTCGTCGCCGAGTTCGGATCGAAACCGCTATCCAGCAGCTTCTTCACATCTTGGGTGCTTCCAAACAGCAACGTTGCCGCCCACGGCTCGACCGCGTTAGGCTCAGCTTCCTTCAGTTCCAGGGGACTCAGCGTCGCGGGGCCGAGCGATGTGGACAGCGCCATCACCGCCAGGCTGTCGCCCATCATGGAAATGAACTGATCGTGTCCGTAAGGATGACCGGTCTCGAAATACGCCGGGCTCACTGGCGCCGGCGGGTGCAATCGCGATACCACGTGCCAGGAACCGTCCGGAGCCTGGGTGCTGAGAAGGTAATCGATACCGCGCCGCCAGGCAGGATCAGTGATCGCAACCCCGCCCGGTTCGTGTAGCGCCATCAGCGCTTGACCGGTCGAGTAGGCGTCGCTCGGACGGCCATCCAGTGAATTCCATCCACCATCGGCTTGCTGCGCGGCCTTCAATTCGCCTGCCATCTTTTTGATCGCCACCTGACCCGCGCCGGCCCAGCTTGCGCCCAGCATTTGGTAAACACGCTCTTCGGTGGCGCGAGGCTGGTGCGATAGGAGCCAAACTCGCGCTCGCCCCTCCCGCTCCTCGATGTCGTCCTTCTGGCTGCGGTGCGCGTAAAGCTGAATCGCCCGCAGGGAAATGGCGGTTGCGGTGAACGGACTATAGGATTCAGGCGGCCGTTCATCGGTTGTTTCCCAGTGCCCATCCGCCTCCTGCCGCGCCGCAAGCAAACGCGCATACACCGCCGTAACCAGGCTGGGACGCATCCCCGCCGCATTCGCCGCGATCATGGAATATCCATCGTCCAGCGCTGGATCGATGATGTGCGTGAACTCCACCGCCCGTTCAAAATTGGAGAAATACCCGAAGGCAGCGGCCGCGTCGGCGTGAGCCGCCTGTTCGTCAACCGTGATGCCGTGCTCGCGCGCCGCGCGGAATGCGAGAGCCGGTAAAACCTGTTGGTGGCACGAAACGCAGCTCTGCTTGGTGTACCAGTTCTTTTGGCTTTTTTGAATGAGCGCTACCGCCTTCGTTGCGGCCTCTTGAATGCGCGCGGTGGAAGACTCCCCTGCCCACGCTGCCGAAATCGAGCACACCACCCCAACCCAGAATTTCATGGCTCACCCTCCGTGAATTGCTTAATTTTACACGAGGCGGAGGGCTTGGTGCGTTGGCCCCTAAGCTGCAAGGGTGTTCCAAATGCGTCTCGCCGCGGCGATCGTCCTGCTCGCTGGCCCGTGCTGCGCCCAATTCAAAAGTACCGTTCCGCTGGTTGTCGCGCCCACCACCGTCACCAATTCCAAAGGGCGTTTCGTGGACGGCCTCACAACGGACGACCTGATTCTGTTCGACAACAATGTGCCGCAGAAGATACAGATGGATTGGACGACGTTCCCAATCGATCTGGTCGTCGCGGTCCAAACAAGCGCCAATTCCGGTGCCGTCATCGACAAGCTCGGTGGCAGCGGCATTTTGTTCTCGCAATCGCTCGCGGCCGATGCGGGCGAGACCGCGGTCGTCTCATTCAGCGACGAAGTTAAGGTCCATCAGGACTTCACCAGCGATCCCGATCTTGTGATTCACTCGCTCCGCATGTTGCGCAAGGAAGGCGACAACGCTCATATCCTGGACGCAATGCGCCAGGCGCTTCTGATGTTGGAACACCGTCCGCCCTCGCGGCGCCGAATCATTCTTATGATCTCCGAGCGGCGCGACCGTTCAAGCAGTGTGAAGTTACCGGAAGTGATGGAGCAGGTGGAACGGCTCAATGCCACAGTCTATTGGCTCACTTATTCGCCGTTCCTGGAGCCGTTCACGGTCAAGCCCAAGACCGCGGAAGATCTAAAACCCGAAGCCGAACGCATCAAAGTCCAAGAGTGCGCTCTCTGCCCGGCGCCGGATGACACCGCCGTTCCACCGGACGTAGGACCGGGCGGCCTGATGTACGGCCTTGGCGAATTGATTCGCTTGCACAAACCCGATCTTCCTAATCTCTTCACCCGGACCACCGGCGGCCGGTCCTTGAATTTCCTGAAGAAGAGCGCTCTGGAGCATGCCATTGAACTCGTGAGCGAAGAGGTGCATCGCCAGTACATTTTGAGCTTTGAGCCGAAAGGTGGCGAGCCCGGAACATTTCACAGCATCCGCGTCGAAGTGAAAAACAGTCCCGAGTTGCACGCTAAGACCCGCGACGGCTACTGGACCTTGCCGTGACGGTTCGATAGCCTAAAAGGTCTTGCTTGCCATTACCGCGTCGTCAATTGCCCCGAATACTTCGTCCGGTTGGATCGGCTTACTCACGTAGCCATTCATCCCGGCGCTTAGGCATTTGTCGCGATCGCCCTGCATGGCATGCGCCGTCATGGCGATGATGGGCGTTTGCACTCCGCGCTCGCGCAGCGTTCGCGTCGCCTCCAGGCCGTCCATCTCCGGCATCTGCACGTCCATCAAGATCACGTCGAACCGATAGCGCGCCACTTCATCCAGCGCCACGCGTCCATCGCCCGCCACGGTCACTCGATGCCCGCGCCCCTCCAGCAGTCGCACCATCAGGAACTGGTTCACGCGATTGTCTTCGGCCAGCAGAATCGATAACGGACCGGCGCCTTCGCCGTCCCGCGCGCGCGTTCCAGCTTTCGCCGCAGCATCCTCTTGCTCGGCGCAAACCGGACAGTCCACCGTGAACGAGAACGTGCTCCCCTCGCCAGGCGCGCTTCGTACCGAGATACCGCCGCCCATCAACTCCGCCAGGTTCGAACAGATCGCCAAGCCCAACCCTGTGCCCCCATAGCGCCGTGTCACCGATCCGTCGGCTTGCCGGAACGGCTCGAAGATCACCTTCTGCTGTTCGCCCGAAAGACCAATCCCGGTGTCCGTCACACTAAAACGAACCAACGCCCGGCCCTCACTCAGACGTTCCAGCGCCGCTTCGGCCCGCACGGACCCCGACGCTGTGAACTTCACGGCGTTGTTCACCAGGTTCAGCAGCACCTGCCGCAGCCGGTTTGGATCGCCCTCCAGCCGGTCCGGGACATCGCTCGCCACTGCCCACGAAAGCGTCAGTCCCTTATCGCGCGCGGTGAACTCCAAAGTCTTGACCGCCTGCAGCATGCACTCCCGCACCGAGAACGGAATCGATTCCAGTTCCATCCGGCCGGCTTCGATTTTCGAAAAATCCAGAATATCGTTCAGCAAACCCAGCAGCGCATCGGCCGATCCCTTGGCGATGTCCAGGTACTCGCGTTGACCGCGATCGAGCTCCGTGTTCAGCACCAGACCCATCATCCCCAGCACGCCATTCATGGGCGTGCGGATCTCGTGGCTCATGTTAGCCAGGAATTCGCTCTTTGCGCGGCTGGCATCCTCGGCGCGCGATTTTGCCTCCGCTAATTCCGCTGTGCGATCCCGAACCTTCTGGTCCAAATCCGCGAGCAACGTCGCCATTTCGTTATTCAAACGCTCTCGATCCCACAGCGCGGCGCGTAGCTCCGCGTACGACTCTTGCAGCCGCACCGCCATCCGCCCGAAATCTTCCACCAGATGCGCCACTTCGGCGGGCGCCTGGGCCGGTAATTCGATCTCTCCCGGCGGATCGCCCTGCACTGAAAACTGCCGTACCCGGCTCACTAATTCTTCCAGCGGTGACGTTACGCCGGAATCCGCCGCCCGCGCCAGCAGCAACGATAACCCGATCGCGCCCAGCATCCAGGCCACGGTCATCAAATAATAACGCTCGGTCTGCACGTGCAGCCGCGACAAAGGTTGCTCGATCAACACCCTCCAGCCCGTCAGCCCGCTTTCCACCTGGCTTGCCAAATAGCTGGCGTTGTGCTGCCGCGCATCTCTGTGATCCACCAGAAACGCGTCGCCCTGGCCTCCGGCGCCCTTTACTAGTGGCGAGTCCACCATGGACTCCAGCACCCGGTAAGCCGCACCGCGATTCGAATAAATCACCCGGCTCTGCCGATCCAAAATAAAGATGCCCGCCTGATCCAGCGTTCCAAAGTCTCGTGTCCAGTGCTCGAAGGGAGCTAAGTCCATCGTTGCCGCGATTACGCCGAACAATTCGCCGTTCGGTTTGAAAATGGGCGCCGCAACCGCTATGGTCGGCTGCTGGTCCACGCGGCTGATAAAAACGTTCGATATCACGGTCCTACGCAGCGACTTCACGCGCTGGAAATATTCCCGGTCCCGCATGGTCGCGCTATCGGGTACCACGTCGCCCGGTTTGTTGCTGAGTACTTTGCCGAGCCCAGGCACCCCTTGCGGGTCCACCACGATCGGGAAACCGTCCGCAGTGCCGATCGTAATCGATTGGAAGTGGCCATACACATCCCGCGTCTGCCGCACCCATCCATTTAGCGATTCCAAATCGAAGCGGCCTTCCCGGGTGATGGAACGCGACAGGTCGCGCACCGCTAGCTGATACCGGCTCACGTATCCTTCCAAGTCCTGCCGGATTGCGCGCGCCGCCTCCTGCAAACGTTCCCCCGCTTCCTTCTCCCGCCGCTCGGCATAGGTTTCGCCGTTCACGATGTTCAGCAACAACAAAGGCACCGTGGCCACCAGCAGGAATCCGTGCGATAGATAAGCCCGCAGGGGTTTGCGCTCCGCCCGCCTCGGCCCTTCATCCCAACGCCCCGCGCCCCATAGCCGCTGGACCACTGGAATGCTGATCAACAGATCCGCGATCATCACGTTCAGCAGGCCGTTCACCGGATACTTCACCACCATCACCCAGTCGGAAGGCGACGGATAGCTTAACAGCACGATGTAGAACAAGGCCGCTAGCGGCGCGCCAACGGCGACCCAATAGATCAGATCCGCCAACGTCGGATGCACCCGCCGCCTGGCCAGCCACCCCACCGTCACCGCTTCCGCCACTAGGATGCATGCCGTCTCGGGATGGCCCCACAGCAGAGCCGATGGAAGCGCCGTCATCAAAGCGGCGATCGCTCCATACCTCGGTCCAAACAGCAGCGCGGCCATCAGGTAGAAAACGCCGCCGAAAAGCAGGGTGGCGCCGGTGAAAATGTTGAGCCGAGGCAAGTTAGCCAGTATGCCCAGAAGCCCGAACACAAAGGTAACCGCTAAGCTCCGATTGAGCTTGGAGGGCATACCTATCTGGTCGTCTGAAGTACTAATCTACTTTAGTCCCTTCGCCTTAGCTCAAGACATGACCCGGCTCGAGCGCACCTGCTAACGATGCTCGATCGCTTAAGATAGAAGTGTAGATGGACAACAGCCAGATCCTTACCATCGCTTTGGCCGCTGTGCCGACAATGCTCGCAGTTTTGGTGGGCATCCTGATCAACAACGCACGACTTAGCGACACCAACACGCGCATCGGCGAATTGCGCGGGCACATGGACTCCCGGTTCAACGATGTCGATCGCCGTTTCGACGAAATGCGCGACCTCTGGCGGTCCGAGCTTTATCGTGTCGAACAAGTCATCGACGCGCGATTGAAGCACCTTGAGGAACGCGGCTGATCTCACAGACCGGTGGCGCGCCTCTCGAGACCGATCGCGTTTACCGCCTTGTCTCCACTCGTGAAAACTCGACCGCCAGCCGCAATCCGATCAGCGGAAGCTCGGGTATAAATTCGTCGAACAGTTCTTCGTCCTCGAACAGCCGCCCGAACCCTCCAGTCCCGATGATCAGTGGAGGCTCGCTCGCGAACCGCTCGGACGTAATTGATGCGGCCAGCGACCGCACTGCCGCCAGAGTGCCGTAATATAAGCCGGATTGGATGCTTTCCACCGTAGAGCGTCCCAGGACTTCGGATGGCCGCACAATCTCCACCGTGGGAAGCCGGGCCGTTTTTGATTCCAGGGCCTCCATGGAAGTATTGATTCCAGGCGTGATGATTCCGCCCAGATATTCTTTCTCTTTACTAACAGCGCAAAGCGTAGTGGCCGTGCCAAAATCGACGATCAGAAGATTTCGGCCGGGAAATCGGGCCAACGCACCAATCGCGTTTGCGATCTTGTCGGCGCCCACTTCCAGTGGGTTGCTATAGCGGATTTTCAGTCCGGTTTTGACTCCCGGCTGTAGCAGGAACGGTTCAAAGCGGAAGTACTTGCGGAAGCAGTTTCGAAGCGAATGTACGGCGTCCGGCACCACCGAGCAGATCGCTGCCATGGCGATCGCGTCCGGATCCAGTCCATTCTCGCGGAGGATTGCGCGGAAGGACGCGCCAAACTCATCCGATGAAGCCCGGATACTCGAGGTGCGCCGGAAGGTAAGCTTGAGATCCTCGCCGTCGTACACCCCGCCGAAGATTTGACTGTTGCCGACGTCCAGTGCAAGAAGCATGATTTTGAGGGTTCAGGAAATCACGTGCGTTCCGGGCCAGGAATAGGAATGTTGTCGATCAGGCGTACGCCGTCCAGAAACGCCGCGGCGAAGCGCCTTCCCCAGCGCTCCTCGACATAGTCCACTCGAAAACCATCTCCCTCGAGGACCGCGTGCGCTTCGGCGACATGAGCGGCCGTTGTTAACGCCCGAAACAGCGCCGCCGCTTTCTTTTGGGAACAAACCGATAGCATCCTGTTCCGGGAACTTTCCGCCAGGCCGGACTCGTCGCGCACCGTAGGACATGCCACGATGGTCGTGGGGATGAAATAATCCTGCACCATATCTTGGATGGCCTTCAACTGTTGATAATCCTTTTCCCCAAAGTACGCCTTATCCGCGCGAACAATATTCAGCAGCTTCAGGACCACCGTCAGAACTCCGGAAAGAAATCCGGGCCGGTATGCTCCTTCCATCACCTGGTAACTCGCGTCGCACTCCATTCGAAGACGATCGCCATGCGGATACATTTCGGCTACGCTCGGTAGGATTACCTCATCCGCGCCGGCGTTTTCGAGCAGGGCCACATCCCGATCCAGGCTGCGCGGATATCGCTCCAGATCCGCGGGATCGTTGAATTGCGTCGGGTTCACGAAGATGCTGACCACCACAATTTCGTTTTCCTGGCGGCACCGCTCCACCAGCGTGGCGTGTCCTCGATGCAGCGCCCCCATGGTCGGAACGAAACCGATACTACGCTCGCCCAGGGCGCGCCGCCGATCCATCCAGGCCGCCAGGTTGTTCCAAGTCCGCGTCAAGAATAACTCTCCTCGGTTGCCGGGAACGTTCCGGCCTTCACCGCTTCATCGAACTGCGCTACTGCGTCCAACACGTTGCCTGCCCCGTCCAGAAAAGGCCGCGCGAACTTCGGTTGAAAATCGATGTTCATTCCCAGCAGGTCTTGCAGCACCAGGATCTGCCCATCGCATCCCGCTCCCGCGCCGATTCCTATGGTCGGAATGCGAAGCGTTTTCGTAATCTCACACGCCAGGCGCGCCGGAACGCACTCCAGCACGATCGCAAATGCGCCCAGTTCCTCGAGAACACTTGCCTTCCGGCGGACATCGCGTGCCGACTCCTCGCTTCGCCCCTGGACCCGAAACCCTCCATAGGCGCGCACCGATTGGGGCTGTAGACCCAGATGTCCCATAACCGGTATCCCGCTTTCCACCAAGCGCTGAATCACGTCCTCGTGCCCGTCTACGCCCTCCAGTTTCACCGCATGCGCGCCGGCCGTCATCAAATTTTGAGCCGCATCCAGCGCTGCCGCTACTCCCTTCCGATAAGACAGGAACGGCATGTCCGCGATCACGAATTTGTCCGCCGCGCCGCGCGCCACTGCCGCGGTGTGCAGGCGGATCAGATCCACGCTCGCCGATAGCGTGGAGTCGTGGCCATGCATCACCATCGCGGCGCTGTCGCCAACCAGAATTCCGTCGATAGCGGTCTTCGCCAGCAGACGAGCGAAGGTGTAATCGTAACAGGTGACCATGGAGAGCCTGCGGCGGCACTCGCTCTTGGCCCGGACAAAATCGCCGCTAGACATGCATCACCTTCCCCCTCGAAGAGGCGGACGTGCGCAAGCAGAATGTGGAGGGAACGTTGCTTTCGCTCAGCATTGCCTTTGGTACCTGTCAAAAAACCGATCAAGTCCCGGACTTACATGCTGCCCCGAGGGGCAGACCATTGCTGTGGTCGCTGCACGAGGTCAGCGCCACAACTATTGTAACAGCGTACGCTCGCGGCTTTTGCCCGACACTCTCGAATCGCGCTATAGGTCCACGCAAGTCTTTGATTGGAATTAGCCGCAGCTTGAGTTATCATCTTAAAAAGGTTTTGTAAGATTTTGAGGCTAGGGGGGAAACACGGTGCGAGGATTCTTATCCTGCTTAGCGGCTGTATTTTTTACCGGCGTCTTAGCTTACGCTCAGACCGGAAGTATCGCCGGCACCATTCTAGATCCTAGTAATGCCGGCGTGCCGGAGGCGACAGTAACGGCTACCAACCAGGCAACGGCCAGCGTCCGCAAAACGATCACCACCGATACTGGAACCTATTCCATACCGGATCTGCCGCCCGGAACCTACGACGTGGACGTCGAGAAGCAGGGCTTTTCGGTCTTACGCTTCCGCAACATCGAATTGACGGTGGCACAGAATCTCACCTTAAACGGAAATCTCGAAGTTGGGGCGATTACCCAATCGGTCGAGGTATCGGGCGCCGCCGTCCCACCGATCAACATGGAAGACGCTCAGCTGAGTAATGTCATCGACTCCAGACGGATTCTGGACCTGCCGCTCATCACCCGCGACCCGTACTACTTGGCGTTGCTGTCGCCAGGCGCCCAATCCACCGATCTGGGAGGCCTGACCGTCAACGGCCAGCGCGAGCGCAACAACAACTTCCTGCTGGATGGTGTCGACAACAACGACGCGGGTGTTCCCGGCGGATTCGGTATCGCCAGCCTCAACCCCGATAGCGCGCAGGAATTCCGCGTGATCACCAACAACTTTCTGGCTGAGTTCGGCCGCAATACCGGCGCCATCGTCGACATCATCACCCGCAGTGGAACCAACCAATTTCACGGCGACGTTTACGAATTCAACCGCGTGAACGCGATGGCCGCGCGCGACTTCTTCAACCCCTCGCCCACACCCGGAGAGACCGACCCCCAGAATCCCTTCGTACGCAATCAGTTCGGCGGCTCCTTCGGCGGACCCATCAAGAAGGACAAAACCTTCTTCTTCGCGAACGTCGAATGGGACCGCTTCCGCACCACCTTGACCAACAACGCCATCGTGCCCACTGCGGCCTTCAAGACCGGCATCTTCGATTACAACGGCCAGACCATCAACCTGGCCAGCCCGACCTCTCCCAACAACGCGCTCGGTCTGCCGCTCGATCCCACCATGCAGAAGCTGTTCTCCATCTATCCCAATCCCAATGGCCCGCTGGTGGATTCCATCCGCGGCGTCTATTTCTTCCCCACCCCGATCCCCACCAACGCCGCCAACGTCACCTTCAAGGTGGATCAGCATTTGGGAGAGAAATATACGCTCTCGGCGCGTTACATTTACAACGGCAGCTATACGGGTGATTCGCTGAACGAAGTGCTTCCCGGCATCGGCGGCCTAACCACCGCCGGGCAGAGCCACAACGGGGCCGTCAACTTTACCGCCGCACTGACTCCTAGGATGGTCGATGAGTTCCGCTTTGGGTTGAATCGGAACGATGCCACGTTCGGATGCGAGGGCCAAAATAAGATCGACCAATTCAGCACCCCGGATCCCTTCGGGGCTGGTACCGATTATTTGTTCGAGACCTCGTCCAACGTCCCCACCATCACGGACCCAACCTGCAGCGTGCTCGGCGACAGCAACAGTCAGTATCGCCGCTATGGAACCTGGTTCTTGGGCGACAGCCTCACTTACGTCAAGGGCCGCCACACCATCAAGGTTGGCGGCGAGTTCCGCTACGTTTATGAGAACGGATACGATGCCTTCGGGTCGCGCCCCACGCTCGATTTCACCGCCTTCGGAAACTTTGGAATCAATATCGTCAACTGCCCCGTGAGTTGCAGCAACCCGAGTGACGAGACCATGCAAACCATGGCCGCGGCCTTGCTCGGTGTGCCCGGGATACAAACGCAAAGCCAATTCTTCAACGCCTCGGGAACCCGTACCCCCACCGATTATCGATTAATCGATCAGCATGAATATGGCGCATTCATTCAGGATTCCTGGAAGGTCCGCAATAACTTGACGCTCCAACTAGGCATGCGCTACGAATTTTTCGGTGTTCCCTTCGAGCGCAATGGAGACCTATCCAATCTTTTGGACCAGCAGCCCTACGATCCGGCTCCCATCACCTTCCAGACCGTCGGCCCGGGAACCGGCCGTCAGATGTATAACAATGACTCCAAGGATTTCGAACCGCGCCTGGGCTTGGCCTGGGATCCGTTCAAGGACGGCAAGACCTCCTTCCGCGTGGGCTACGGTATTTTCCACGACCGCATCTTCGGAAACCTGACCGGGAACCTGCGCGGGGATCCGCCCTTCGAAACAACCGTTCAGAATTTCCCGAACGCTAATTTTGCCGCCGGCGCAGGCCCGCTGGTTACGCTGGGCATGGTCCCGCCGCCCGCCACGCAACCTGCTCCCTCGGCGTCCGTAGCGGCTGGAAGCTACCTCAGCGTGGAAGTGATCGATCCCAATCTCAAAACCCCCTACACGCAATCCTGGAACGCCGGCATCCAGCGCGACCTGGGCCACGGCATGGTTTTCGAAGTGAACTATGTGGGTTCCACTTCGCATCGCTTGCTGCGCTCCGTGGACGGAAATCCGCCGCTGCCCTGGCTGGTCGCGGCCGCGCAGGCCAATGGTAGCTTGCCCACCGATGTCTCCGGGGGCATCCTGCGACTTCTGCCCTTGGTCGGGCTGCCGCAAGTCACCGGGAATACCGCCTTCGATGAGCCGGTCGAAGTCAAGTCTGTGGGCAACTCCACCTATAACGGCCTGCAAATGATGTTTCACAAACGGTTCAGCCAGGGGATCGACTTCCAGGCCTCCTATACCTGGTCGCACGCCATCGACGATTCGAACGACCCATTGCAGGCGCCCGGCGGAGACCGCAACATCGCACGCGATTCCTTCGATCTGCAAGAAGACCGCGGCAGTTCCGACTATGATTTAAGACATCGCCTGACCGTCAACTGGGTTTATGAGTTCCCCTTCGGCCAAGGTCACACCCACTTCAATCACGGGTTTGGCGCCCAGGCCCTGGGAGGGTGGGAGCTGGCCGGTTTGTCGACGTTCGAAAGCGGTCATCCCTTCGATCTCTTCAGCTCGCTCGATTCCCAATACACTGGCTTGACCAACCGTCCCGATCTGGTCGGCAATCCCGCCATCCCAGCCGGCGCGCCCCGCAACGAGACCGGTCCGCCCATCACAGCCTTCGCCGTTCAGCCTTACGGCCGTGCGGGTAGCCTCGGTAGAAACACCTTCACGGGCCCAACGTATTTCAACACCGACGTCACGCTGTTGAAGAACACCAAGCTCAGCGAGCGTTTCCGGCTGCAGTTCCGCGCCGAAGTCTACAACGTCTTCAACCGCATCCAGTTCGATGTGGTAGGCGCGGCGGGCGACACCCTCTCCAACCCGGCTAGTTTCGGCCTGTCGACCAACACGCTGACCCAGCCGGACGGAACCACTTCCGCGCGGCAGATTCAGCTGGCCTTGAAGCTGTTGTTCTAATTTCAGGGGTGGTCGTGGATTCGCGTTTCCACGACCGCCCCGCCAATCCCAAATCCCGGGGCGTGCCAGCGCGCCATCGTCCGCTTCTTCTCGTACACTGGTATATGACTGCCTGATGGACGATAAGAAGATCCTGGAAAAACTACGCGAAATTTGTTTAGCTTTGCCGAAAACCAGCGAAACCACTACCTTCGGCCACCCCACCTTCCAAGTGGGCACCAAGACGTTCACCGTCTTGGAAACCTATAAGGGCATCTTGTCGATCTGCGTCAAGGTCGGCAAAAAGATGCAGCCCGTGTTTCTCGAAGACGTCCGCTTCTACCGCACGCCTTACGTCGGCCAGCACGGCTGGGTCTCGCTGCGCGCCAACACCAAGCTGAACTGGACCGAGATCCGCGATCTGGTGGAAGGGAGTTATCAGTTGGTCCACGTCAAAAAGAGGCGCAGGTGACCGGGGATTTTCAGTGAATGCCGAAGTCGCCAGCCGCCGCATCGCCGTTACCAGTCTGCTAATCGCAGCCGGGCTGGCTGCCGCGAAAATTACTGTCGGTTTGCGCGCCCATTCCACCGCCACGGTCTCTGATGGCATCGAGTCCGCCGGCGATGTGCTGACATCGGGGCTTGTCCTGCTCGGCTTGGTGATCGCCGCGAAGCCCCCGGATTCAGAGCATCCTTACGGGCACGGCCGCCTGGAAACCCTCAGTGCCCTCGTAGTCGGAATGATTTTGGCCGCCAGCGGCGTACTCATCGCCTTTGAGTCCCTTCACCTTGCCAATGCCCCAATCCACGCGCCCGCTGCCTATGCTCTTTGGCCGCTCCTCGCCTCCATCGCAATTAAGTCCGTCATGAGCGCCGCCAAATTGCGCTACGCCCGCAAGATCGGTAGCTCGGGCTTGGCGGCCGACGGCTGGCACGACACCGTCGACATTCTTTCCGGATGCACCGCGTTGCTTGGCCTCGGCATCACATTGATCGATCCCGTCAGATTCGCTGCCGCCGATCACCTCGCGGGTTCCGCCATTGGCATCATTGTCGTGCTCCTCGGCATCCGCGTCGTTCGCGATACCACGCTCCAACTCATGGACACCATGCCGGACTCCGAAGCCATGGACCGCATCCGCATGGCCGGCCTGAGCGTCCCGGGCGTGCTCGGCATCGAAAAATGTTTCGCCCGTAAGACTGGTCTAAAATGGCACGTCGACTTGCACCTGGAAGTCGACCCCGCCATGAGCGTCTATCATTCGCACGAAATCGCCACGCAAGTGAAGGAAAAGATCCGCTCCGAGATCGATTGGGTCGCCGACGTGCTCGTCCACGTCGAGCCGCATCACATGCTCGCTACAATTTCCAATAGGCCGCATGGAAAATCGTGAATTCGCGCGGGTACTCGCCGAAACCGCGGACTTGATGGAAATTGCCGGCGAAGACAGTTTTCGCATCCGCTCCTACCGCAATGCCGCCTCGGCCATCGAAGGTTTTCCCGAACGCGTCGACGACATCCTCTCCAACCCCGAGCGCAAGATCACCGAAATTCCCGGCGTCGGCAAAGGCATCGCGAGCGTGCTCGACGAACTCTCTAAGCGCGGCTCGTTTGAGAAGCGCGACGCGTTGCTGGCGCAATTCCCTCCCACGCTGCTCGAGCTCTTCAAAATCCAGGGCCTTGGTCCTAAAGGCATCGCCCTCGTTTACCAGCACCACAAAGTCGCCACCATCGACGAGCTGGAGCGCATCTGCAAAGAACAAAAGCTGCGCGAACTGCCGCGCATGGGCGCCAAGCTCGAAGAGAAGGTCCTCAAGTCCATCGCACAATATCGTCAGCGCACCGGCCGCTTTCTGCTTAGCTTCGGGCAAAAAGTCGCGGGCGAATTGATCCCCTATCTCTCGGAAACCGGAGGCATTGAAAAAATCGCCGCCGCCGGCAGCCTCCGCCGTGGCAAGGACACCATCGGCGATCTCGATCTTCTTGTCACCGGTTCCGGCGCGGCCGACGCACTCGAACGTTTCGTTCAGCACCCCAAAGCGCACAACGTCCTCGGCAAAGGTGTCAACAAAGCCAGCATCCAGTACGGACTCGACGGCCTGCAGGTCGACCTTCGCGCGCTCCCGCACGAAAGCTACGGCGCCGCGTTGCAGTATTTCACCGGCAGCAAGGAGCACAATATCTTGCTGCGAAGCCGGGCACTGAAACTAGGCCTCACGCTCAATGAATACGGTCTTTTTAAACTCGATACCGAAGATCGAGTCGCCGGCGAAACCGAAGAAGCGATTTACGCCGCACTCGGCCTGCAATGGATTCCTCCGGAGCTGCGCGAAAACTGTGGCGAAATCGACGCTGCCGTCATGGATCAAACAACCACCGGTCGATTGCCCAAGTTGATCGAGCTTTCCGACATCCGTGGCGATCTGCACATGCACACCACCGAAACCGACGGCCGGGCGTCGCTTGAAGAAATGGTCGAAGCCGCGCATGCTCTCGGCTACCAGTACATCGCCATCACCGATCATTCCAAAGCCCTCGCCATGGCCAACGGCCTGGACGAAACGCGCGCCGTCGCCTTCGCCAAAAAAGTCCGCGATCTAAACCGCGGCGGTCTCCCGTTACGCGTCTTCTCGGGCCTCGAGTGCGACATCCGCCGCGATGGCGCCATGGACCTTGCTGAAGACGCTCTCGCCGAACTCGATATCGTGGTGGGCAGCGTCCACAGTCATATGAACCTCGAATCCGCGGAGATGACCGATCGGCTCATGCGGGCCCTCGAATCGCCGTCATTGCGTGTGATGGGTCATCCCACCGGCCGCATTCTGCTCAATCGCGATTCGTTCCCCTTCGATTTTGAACGCGTCGCCACCGCAGCCGCCCGACGCAACGTGTATCTCGAAATCAATGGCAGTCCCGAGCGGCTCGATCTTTCCGGCGCCATGGTCCGCACCGCCAAAAGCCTCGGCGCAAAGTTCGCCATCTCCACCGACGCGCACCAGACCAAGCATCTTGGCATCAACATGCCCTTCGGCGTCCTCACCGCGCGCCGCGGGTGGCTGGAAGCGCGCGACGTCTTAAACGCACTTCCGCTCACTGAATTCGCTAAGGTTATTGGTAAATAAAGACCGATTCACAAATCATGAAACTTGTCTCTTCAAAAGAAAAACTCACGAACAAACTGTTCACCGTCTCGGAAGATCACGCCGTCGATCCCTCTGGCTTCGAGATCAAACGCTTCATCGTCCATCATCGCGGCTCGGCCGTCATGATGCCGGTCGACGATCGTAAACGCATTCTCCTGGTCCGCCAATATCGTTTGCCCGCCGAGCGATACTTGTGGGAGCTGCCCGCCGGCTCGGTCGATCCGGGCGAAAAGCCGCTCCAAACCGCCAAACGTGAGCTGAAAGAGGAAACCGGCTACCGCGGCAAAAATTGGAAAAAGCTGATTTCGTTTTTCCCCAGCCCCGGCTTCCTTACCGAAAAGATGACCATCTACCTGGCTACCGGCCTCATCGCGGGCGTTCCCACGCCCATGGACGACGAGCGCATCGAGACCCGCTGGTTCACCGCTAAAGAAGTCCAAGCCGCCATCGACTCGAACGAAATTCAGGACGCCAAAACCATGCTCGGCTACTTCTTCTGGAAGGGCTCGCGACGCAAGCGCTGAACAGTTCTCATGGTCGCAGGGCAGCGTATGATGCCTCTGCCATGCCAATGAAGGTCCGCGAGGTGATTCGCCTGTTGGAGCAGAACGGCTGGGTGGAGATGCGCTCAAAAGGCAGTCATCGTTACTTTAAACATTCGAATCAGCCTTCTGTTATCACGGTGCCTGGCAATCCAGGAAAGGAACTAGCCACCGGCACACTCAACCTATACTCAGGAAGGCAGGTCTGAAATCAAAGTGAGGCGCTATCCGGTCATCATCGAGCAAACCGAAACAGGATATTCCGCCTATTCACCGGACGTGCCCGGATGTGTCGCCGTCGGTGAAACTCCAGAAGAAACGCGAAACAACTTCCAAGACGCATTAGCTACGCATTTTGAGGCGATGCGTGAGGTAGGGGAGCCAATTCCAGAACCTCATTCTTCGGTCGACTACGTGGAAGTCGCCGCATAACAGCTCTTTACTTCGCCAGATGCGTCCGCGCGATCTCGACGAAGTTTCCCACCATCGCGCTCGACGATCCCGCCTTGATCCCCAGATCCACCGTGCTTCTGCACCCCGCATGAACCTCGCGATACACCGCCCCCGGTATGGCGACGCTCGCCACGCACGCCGGTGCCAGCGACACGCCCAACCCGGCCGCCACCAAACGCACCAGCGTTGGCCACTGCGGCGCATCCTGGACGATGTTGGGACGAAATCCATTTCGTTCGCAGCACGCCACCGTTCGGTCAAAGGCCAGCGGCCCCAACCGTCGCGCAAAAAGGATGAACGGCAGATTTTGAAGATCGCGCACCCGAATCGTGTGTTTGCGCGCCAACGCGTGGCCCTCCGGCAGCACCGCGATATAACGCTCGGCAAAGAGCGTGCTGATCTCGATTCCCTCGGTCGGATCTCCATCCCGCAAAAATGCCAGATCGATCGTCCCGTCCAGCAACGCCGCGATCTGCCCCGAGGTAGACAGCTCTCGCAGCCGCAGCTCCGCCTTCGGAAAACGGCGCCGGTAATTCTCAATGGCCGCGGGAAGTTCCGCAAACATCACCGACCCGCTGAAGCCAACCGTGAGCGTCCCTTCTTCGCCACGCCCCAACCGCCGCACTTGCGCCAGATCGTCCTGCACCTTTTCGATCGTGGTCCGCGCTCGTTGCGCGAGCAGCTGGCCCGCCAGCGTCAGCTTTACGCCGCGCGTTGTCCGGTCAAATAGGCGATGCCCCACCAGCTGTTCCAGCCGCTTGATCTGCTGGCTGAGCGGTGGTTGGGCGATTCCCAACAATTCGGCCGCCCTGCTGAAATGCAGGGTCTTCGCCACGGCGAGAAAGTATCGCAGATGCCGGAGTTCGATGTCCTCTTTCATATCCACATTGTATAAATAGCGATCTCTTACCTATTGGACATCTAAATTTCCGTGGCTTTAACTTAGAGACATGACAGCACCCGGCGTGGACCTGACCATCCGCGAATTTCGTACAGGCGATGAGCCTGACTTTCGGCGGCTCAACGAAGAATGGATCGTCCGCTACTTTGACATGGAGCAAAAGGATGAAGAAACATTGGCCGACCCGCAGAGAACCATATTGGATCGCGGGGGTAAAATCTTCCTCGCGGTCCGTGGCGGCCAGACGCTCGGCTGCTGCGCTTTGCTTGCCATGGCCCCTGGTGAATTTGAGGTTGCCAAAATGGCCGTCGCGGAATCGTTCCGCCGGTCCGGCATCGGCCGCCGGCTTCTGGAACAAGTCATCGCCGAAGCCCGCGCCTCCGGTGCGCATCGGCTCTATCTGGAAACGAATCGCAAGCTCGCCAACGCCATCCGGCTGTATGAATTTGTGGGTTTTCGACACATTCCTCCCGATCGCGTCGTCCCTTCCCCATATGCTCGCGCCAACGTTTTCATGGAGCTGTTTCTGCATCCAGATATGATGAAGTACACGTGACCGCCGGCGTCAGAATCGACAAATGGCTGTGGGCCGCCCGCTTTTTCAAAACCCGTTCGCTCGCCTCACGAGCTTGCGAACTCGGCCGCGTCCGGGCCAATGGCCAGCCCGTCAAGCCTGCGCGCGACGTCCACGTGGGCGACATGCTGCAAGTCAAGAACGACAGCGGAGAATTTCAAATTGAAGTGCTGGCCTTGAGCGATCTGCGCGGCCCCGCGCCCGTCGCGCAACTGCTCTACCGTGAAACCGACGCGAGCCGCGAATTGCGCCTCAAGCTGGCTGCGGAGCGCAAAGCCATGCCCTGTTTCGAAACCACGCGAGTCGGCAAACCATCCAAACGCGACCGCCGCGAGATTGATCGCTTTAGAGGGCGCCAGTGACGCACTCGCTCTACTGCTTCCGCTCGAACTTCACCAACCCATCGATGTAATCGATCGTCAGCGTAAACAGATCCAGCACCGGCAGCCCCAGGAATCCCGAGATCTCAGTGCCCAGCTGGTGGCTCAGCTGCCAGGTATCGAACGCCGTCATCCCCAGATTCTTCTGCTCGAATCCCGCGAAAGCCAGCACCAAATCGCCGGTTTTATACACGTCGCCCACTCGCCCGTTCAATCCCCGCAGCCCGTTCTTGTCGTCGCGATTCAAATTGCTCACCGCCGCGGCCAGTTCATAGGAGATCAGTGTATGCGCCGCGCCGGTGTCCAGCACGAACAATCGGTTGCTCGCGTTGCCCACCCGCGCCGGCACCAGCAGCAGATGCCCGAATCGAAACACGCGCACCGCGCTCTCCATCTGGGGGCTCACCGTTCGATCGGCCAGCTCGCCGCCCAAGTGATAATTCGGCAGCGGATCCAAGCGCATCTTTCCGCCCGCGAAATCCAGCGTGATCTGGAATTCGTCCATCACATTCGTTCCGATGAGCCCATCCTCAATCTCCTCGAACGCTTGGTCCGCTACACTGATCACCGCATCCCGATACTCCACGTCTCCAATGCGAAATCGCTCCGCAATCGCTCGATACCCGCCGGTCAGCTTTGCGTTGTCGCCGATTCCGCGTACCGTCCCGCCCGTCACCCGCTCCAGCCCCACCCGCACGGCCGCCGGATGCGACAGCACGATGCCCGCCGCTCCCGTGTCCAGCACCAGCCGTGCTGGATTGCCGTTCACCAGCACTTCCAAACCATACGTCCGAACGTGCGTCGCGCCGTTGACAAAAGCTCGTAGCGGTACCTCAGTCGTCTTATATTGGCTGGCTAGTGCCATCGCGGGTCGGCCATTCAGCGCTTGCGCAAGTTCCTCCCGCTGCCGCAACTCGCCCAACTCCTTGGGATCGCCGGCCCCGTTCGCACTAGACGCTTTGAGCATCGCTTCGTACCGGCGCAGTGCATCCGCGCGTTCCTGACCACGCAGCCGCGAAATCCACCTGGCCAGTATCCGCGAATCGTTCGGATTCAGTTCGTACGCGCGATGGAAATCTTCCACCGCCGCTTTGTTCATTGCGTTGCACTCGGCCACTCGCCCTAGTCCCCACCACGCCAGCGCAAAACGCGGATTCCACTCCACCGCGGCCTTGAACTCTTCATCGGCTTCCCCGAATTCTCCGCGTCGAAAATGCACCTCGCCCGCGAATTCGTGCGCCGCCGCCGATTCCGGAGCGTCACCGAGCGCCTTCTGCGCCAACTTCCACGCCGTCGCAATGCCGTCGTTCGCCAGTGCCTTGCGTCCGGTGGCCAGCGTGTCGTCGACGGGCCCGGCGCACAGCGCGGCCGCAATCAATAGAATCAGCCCTGCCAGTCTCATGATCGGCTATCTACACTTTATCGAACGGCGGAATCTGGCGTCACACACCTCGCGTCACCCTTTGACTGCTGACTGAGCCGCGCACGTCAGTAAGCGGTCCCCTATAATTGTCTGTGGCCCCCCGTTCGCTCGTTCACTCCCGCTCCAACGCCACACTCCTGCACCACGCCGCCGCCTTCCTCGCCCAGAAACCCGAGCACTCAGACATTATCCTGATCGCATCTACTCGAGCTGCTGCCAACGAACTTGCCGCCCGCGCTTTTCCGTCGGGATGCCAAGGCGTTCACGCATTCACTCTCACCCAACTCGCCGCGCATCTTGCTACTCAAGCTCTGGGGCGCCTCACGCTCGCTCCCATTTCCCGCCTCGGCATCGAAGCACTTGCCGCACGAGTTGTACACGCGGCCGCAACCGCCAAACGCTTGCCCTATTTCGCTCCCGTCGCTCAGACGCCCGGCTTCGCTCGCGCCCTCGCCAAAACCATTACTGAACTCCGCTTGCAAAACGTCGACCCGCGCGCCCTCGAACAAACAGGTTCGCCTGGCCGCGACCTCGCTCATCTTCTGAAGCTCTACGAAACCGAACTTGAGCAGCGTGCCGTCGCCGATCTCCCGTTGCTCTTGCGCCTCGCTATCGAAGAGGCCGCTCAAACCGATGACCGCTTCACTGGTCTGCCCCTCGTTCTGCTCAGCCCCGCCATCGAATCGGCGTCTCACGAGCATTTCCTCGCCACCCTCGTACGGCGCTCCCCTAACGTGCTAGCCACCGCCATTACAGGTGACGACGCCATCCCATCGCTCCAGCGCATTCTCGGGTTCTCGCCCGAGAGCCTCGCTCCCGAAAACCTCGACACCACCACCCCCACTGCCACGCTCGATCGCGTCCGCGCTTGGCTCTTCTCTTCTGATGCGCCGCCCGCGGCGTCTCCCGATCCCGCGCTGTTATTCTCCGCGCCCGGCGAAAGTTTCGAGTGCGTCGAGATCGCCCGCCGCATTCGCGTCCTCGCCGAACACGGCACGCCCTTCGATCACATCGCGATCTTGCTTCGCAATGTCGATCCGTACCAGCCGCTTGTCGAGGAGGCCCTGCGGCGCGCCGGTATTGGTTACTACTTCAGTCGCGGCGCCGCGCGTCCCGATCCCGCTGGCCGCGCTTTTCTCGCTCTACTCGCTTGCGCCAGTGACGGCTGCTCCGCTTCCCGCTTTGCGGAATACCTTTCGCTCGGCCAGACGCCGCCACTCGACGCCGCGGGCTCCCCAATCGCCCACTCGCCGCGCTGGATGCCCGCCGACGACGAAATTCTCGCTACTTTCCAGACATCAGCGCAGGGTCTCGAACAAACACAACTTCCGGCCGAAGAGCCTCCCTCACTCGATGTCCCCATCGGATGGGAAAAACTGCTGGTTGACGCCGCCGTCATTGGTGGCAGCGGCCGTTGGGCCCGCCGCCTGCGCGGCCTGCGCGCCGAGTTCGAGACCCAGCTTCGCGCTCTCGAGAAGGAAGACGACGGCCACCGCGCTCATATCGAGCATCGCATTCGGCAGTTAGAACGTTTAGAACATTTTGCCCTTCCTCTGATTGGCGCGCTTGGTGCCCTCCCGTCCTCTGAAACGTGGGGCGTCTGGCTGGACCGGCTCACCGAACTGGCTCAAACATCACTCCGTCATTCCGAGTCCGTGCTAAGCGTTTTGAGCGAACTCGAGCCCATGCGCGAGGTTGGACCCGCTTCCCTCGATGAAGTCTACGATGTCCTTTCCGAGCGCCTCGGTTTTCTGCGCACTGAGCCGCCCAAGCGCCGTTACGGCGGTGTTTTCGTCGGCTCCATCGAAGAGGCGCGCGGGCTCAGCTTCGATGTGGTCTTCCTGCCTGGACTCGCCGAAGGCCTGTTTCCGCGCCGTTCGCTTGAAGACCCGCTGCTGCTCGATGAGCACCGCATCAAACTTGAGGCTGGTCTCACCATCCAACAAGACCGGGTCGCCGCCGAACGCATGTTGCTTCGCTTCGCGGCCGCGGCCGCCTCTACCAGCCTCGTTGTTTCATACCCGCGCATGGACGTCACTCAAGCGCGCGCCCGCGTGCCTTCGTTCTACGCGCTCGAAGTTATCCGGGCCGCCGAAGGCCGCTTGCCTTCCCTGCGTGAGTTCGAAAAACGCGCCGCTCGCGCCGCTTCCTCGCGGCTCGATTGGCCTGCGCCCGCCAATCCTCACGACGCCATCGACGACGCCGAATACGACCTCGCGTCACTTCAGGCTGCTCTGAAATTGCGCGGCACGGCAGGCACCGGAAGTGCCCGATACTTGATGCAGGCCAATCAATCGCTCGCCCGATCGCTGCGCACCCGCGGCCGGCGTTGGCGCAACTTCTGGTCCAGCGCCGACGGCATCGTCGATCCCGATCCGTCTACGCTCGAAGCGCTCCAGGCGCACCGTCTCGCCAGCCGAAGCTATTCGCCATCCTCCCTGCAACATTTCGCCGCGTGTCCCTATCGCTTCGTCTTACAAGCTGTCTTCCAGTTCCGCCCGCGCCAGGAACCCGCGCGCCTGGAACAAATGGATCCGCTCACTCGCGGCGCCCTGTTCCATTCCGCGCAATTCGAATTGTTTCGCGCCCTCACCGGCGCTCACTCGCTTCCCATCACCCCGGACCGTCTGCCGGCGGCTCTGGATCTCGCCGATCAAGTTCTCGATAGCGTGGCAGCGAAGTACGAAGACGATTTGGCGCCCGCCATCCCCCGCGTGTGGAAAAGCGAAATCGAAAGCCTTCGTACCGATCTGCGCGGCTGGCTCCAACAGCTGGCCGCAACGCAACCGGATTGGCTTCCCGTGCACTTCGAATTCGGCTTCGGACTCGCACCCAATCCTAATCGCGATCCCGCTAGCACTCAGAAAGAAGCAGTCATTCTGGATGGGCTTCGCCTACGCGGTTCTATCGATTTGATTGAGCGCCACACCGCCAACAATGCGCTGCGCGTCACCGATCATAAAACCGGCAAAGCGCCCAAGGACCGTCCTCAATACGTCGGCGGCGGTGCGATGCTCCAGCCCCTGCTCTACGCGCACGCTGCCGAAACCTTATTGAGTGAATCTGTTGAATCCGGCCGGCTCTTTTTCTGCACCCAACGGGGCGATTTTTCGTCCATCGACATCCCGCTCAACGACCAGGCGCGCGGGCGCCTGCGCCGCGTTCTGGAGACTATCGACCGTTCCATCGAACTAGGCTTTCTTCCCGCCGCGCCGCAAACAGGCGCGTGCGCCCTGTGCGATTACAGCGCGGTCTGCGGCCCCTACGAAGAAACCCGCGTGAAACGCAAACAATCGGATCGCCTGGAACCGCTGATCGAGATCCGCCATTCCCCCTGATTTAGAAACAATGACTCCGGTAATCGTTCCGCAACTCGACGACGGCGCCGCGCGCCAGCGCATCCGTACTTCGCTCGCCGAAAGCCTTTTCGTGGAAGCGTCGGCCGGAACCGGCAAAACCACAGAGCTGATCGCTCGCATTGTCGCCGTGCTCGCGGGCGGACTCACCACCATCGAACATATTGTTGCTGTTACGTTCACCAACAAAGCGGCCGGTGAATTGAAACTTCGCCTGCGCCAGGAACTGGATCGCGCGCGCGAAACCACGAAGACCGCCATCGAACGCTCGAACATCGAGAATGCTCTCGAACACCTGGAAGAAGCCTCCATCGGAACCATTCATTCGTTTTGCGCTCAGATGCTCCGCGAACGGCCGGTCGAGGCCATCGTTGACCCCGCGTTTGAAGAGCTCAATGAGCAACAAGCTTCGCGTCTTTACGAACGGGCCTTCCGCGCCTGGATGGAGCGCAAGTTGGGCGCTGTGGCTCCCGGGCTCCGCCGCGCGCTGGTCCGTCTGGCGTGGCGCGATTCCTACGACAGCGCATCGCCCATCGAACAACTACAATACGCAGCCTGGAAGCTGATCGAATGGCGCGATCATCCGGCGCCCTGGAGCACACGCGAGTTCCATCGGGAAGCCGAAATCGACGGCCTGGTCGAACAAGTGCAATTAATCGCCGAAGCTGCCTCCAGCTGTGCCAAGCGTAACGACAACCTCGTCAAATCGCTGCGGCCGGGGCAGGCCCTGGTCACTTGGATCGAACGCGCGGAATCGGCCGGCGCCCGCGATTACGACTCACTCGAAAGCCTTCTCATCAAGTTGATCCGCGATATTAGTCGCAATCCGCAAAAAGGCTCGGGCTTTTTCGCCGACGGCGTTCCCCGCGAACAAGTGGTCGAAGCCCGGCAGTGTTTACTCGATCGGCTGGAGGCGTTTCAGCACGCCGCCGACGCTGACCTCGCCTCGATTCTTCGCGGTGAAATGTGGGAATTGGTTGATGAATACAATCAACGTAAAAGACGCGCCGGAAAACTCGACTTCGTGGACCTGCTGCTGATCGCCCGCGATCTGGTACGCGACAAATCCGATGTACGCCGCTATCTGCAGGACCGTTTCACCCACATCTTCATCGACGAGTTTCAGGACACCGATCCTCTGCAGGCGGAGATCCTGTTGCTGCTCTCCGCCGATGACCCCGCCGAATCGGACTGGCTCAGAGTAGCGCCCAAGCCAGGCAAGCTGTTTGTCGTCGGAGACCCCAAACAATCGGTGTATAAGTTTCGGCGCGCCGACGTTGTGCTGTACCGGGAGATTCGCGACGCCTTGCAAAAGCGTGGAGTCGGCATGGTCCAGTTGACCACCAGCTTCCGGGCACTGCGGCCGATCCAACATTTGGTCAATGCCGCGTTTCAAACGGACATGCAGGATGATGTCGCCGCTGGGCAGGCCGCCTATTCGCCGCTTTGCGGTGAAACGCCTGGCATTTCGAAGCAGCCCAGCATCGTGGCCTTACCCGCGCCCCGGCCCTACGGAACCATGCGAATCTCGCGCGCGGCCATCGATGCCTGTCTCCCCGAAACCATCGTCGCGTTTATTGAATGGCTGGTGCGCGACAGCGGATGGAAAGTCCGCGATCCCGAGAATCCCTCGCAAATGCTGCCCGTTTCGTCCCGGCACGTTTGCATGCTCTTCCGCCGCTTCACCAATTTCGGTAAAGACATTACTCGCGATTATGTTCGGAGCCTGGAAGCCCGCGAGATTCCGCATCTCCTGGTTGGCTCGAAATCGTTTCATAGCCGCGAAGAAGTGGAGACGCTGCGCGCCGCCCTCACCGCCATCGAATGGCCCGACGACGAGCTGTCGGTTTTCGCGACGCTCAAGGGATCGCTGTTCGCCATTCCCGACAACCTGCTGCTCCGTTTCCATCATGAAATCGGCCGGCTTCATCCGTTTCGCACGGCGCCGGAGAATGCGGAAACGGATTTCAAACCGATTATCGAGGCACTGAATTTGCTCGCCGACCTGAATCGAAGCCGCAATCGAAGGCCCATCGCCGATACCGTGAATTCGCTGCTGGAAGCCACCCGGGCGTATGCCGGCTTCGCGCTCCGCCCCGCCGGGCACCAAGTTCTGGCCAATGTTTATCGGGTCGCGGACCTGGCCCGGAGTTTTGAATTGTCCGGTGGAATGTCTTTTCGCGGATTCATCGAAGAGTTGGAGGCGCAGTCGGAAAAGGCCGAATCGGCCGAAGCGCCGGTACTGGAAGAAGGCGCTGAAGGAGTCCGGCTTATGACCGTGCACGCGGCCAAGGGCCTGGAATTTCCGATCGTGATTTTGGCCGACATGACCGCCAACATCGCGGCGCACGATCCCGACCGTTACGTCGACGCTCGCCACCGGCTTTGCGCAACCCGCCTGCTGCGCTGCGCCCCGTGGGAACTGCGCGAACACGAAGCCGAAGAGCGGTTGCGCGAACGAGCCGAAGGCGTCCGTGTGGCTTACGTAGCCGCGACCCGCGCTCGCGATTTGCTGGTAGTTCCGAGCGTAGGCGATGAAGAGCTGGATGGCTGGCTGAGCCCCTTGAACAAAGCTATCTATCCGGCCAACGACCGTTACCGAAATGCGACAAATGCTGAAGGCTGCCCGAAGTTCGGCGAGGCCTCCGTGCTGGATCGGCCATTCTTCGCGCATGAAGAATCTTCGGTGCAACCGGGATTGCATACGCCGCAACAAGGACCGCATGAAGTGGTTTGGTGGGATCCGAAGACCTTGAAATTGGCTCCGCCGGCGAATCTGGGATTGCGCCAGGAGGAAATCTTGAAGGGTGATTCGAACGAAGAAGAATCGCCCAGTATGATCGCTTATCGGGAATGGAAAGAACTGCGCGAAAAGGCGAATGCGGCCGGGAAGCGAAAGGAGTTCGATGTATTCGTCGCGACTGAAGCGGGGCAAGCGCCAGCGGATTTTTCTGTTGCCGTGAAGTTCGAGACCTTGCAGAAAGCCGCCGGCCGGTCGACAGGGCCGCGATTTGGAACCTTGGTTCATACGATCCTCCGCGATGCTGCGCTGGACGGCGCCGATATCGAGCAACTGGCAAGAGTGCATGGCCGAGTTTTAGGAGCCACCGATCAAGAAATAGAACACGCCGCTGAAGCCGCGGCCGCGGCGTTGAAACATCCGCTGCTCGAACGAGCACGAAGGTCGAAACTGTTTCGAAGGGAATTACCGATCCTTCTGAAACTCGAAGGCAATCGAATTCTAGAAGGCGTGATCGATCTGGCGTTCGAAGAAAATGGGACCTGGCACGTGGTTGATTTTAAGACCGACGCGGAAATGGGCGCCAGCCGTAGTCGATATGAAAATCAACTTCGCTGGTATTGTTTGGCGCTGGCGCGCTTGAACAAGGCGCCTATTGAAGCTCACCTTTTGAGCGTTTGATTACTTTTTCGGGCGTGACTCCGGCGGCACTAAACCGTTGTTGCGGTAATAAACCACAAGCTGACCATAATGTTCTCCGGCGTGCTCGATTACGGCAAGCCAGGGCTCGACCGTTTTGGCCCAACGGTCTTCGGGCGTGGCTTTCAACGTAGCCGTGGCGTCGGCAATAGTTTTTTCCAAAAGCGCAACGGCGGCGGCCTTCGTGGCGTAGCCCTTGGGATCAATTTCATCCCAGTTCGCCTTTTCTCCACGGCCGGCTTTCGCGGCGTAGGCGTTTCCTGAAGAAACGTGAACGATGATTTCGCCGAACGATCGGACATCTTTCGTGGCGCGGTAGCCGTACTTGGCCTCCGGAAACTCCTTGGCCATATCGAGTAGGCGGCGATTGATGTCTTCAAAAGATGCGGCGAAAGATTTCGCCGGAGTGGAAGGCGTTTGCGCGAGGGCAAAGAGCGGCGCGGCCAGAAGAAACATCGTGAATCGAGTCATTGGAACAATTCTCCGCTGGAATCGCCTAAAGAATCAACGTAAACGCCCATGCGATCGAGCAGCGCAAGGTGCAGATTGTTCATCGGGGTCTCGGCGGGATAGGTGACGTGGCGACCGCCGGATTTTCCGGCTAGCAGAATCGGAAGATTATTATGTGCGTGCCGGTTGCCATCGCTCAAGCCGCTGCCGTAGACGATCTGCGAATGATCGAGCAGCGTGCCGTCGCCATCCGGCGTCGATTTGAGCTTGTCAAGAAAATACGCGAACTGCTCCATGTGATAGGTGTTGATGCGGACCACCTTCTCGATTAATTCCGGATTGCCGGAATGATGCGTAACGGGATGGTGGGCGTCGGAGATGCCGATTTCACGGTAAGCGCGCAGGCTGCCTTCGCGTCCGATCATGAAGGTGGAGACGCGAGTCGTACCGGTTTGGAAGGCGGCCAGCATGAGATCGAACATCAATTTCGCGTAATCGCCGAAGTCGGCGGGGACGCCGTTGGGCTTTTCAAATGACGGCGAAGTTTCGCGATCGTCTTTTTCAGCGAGTTGGATGCGGCGCTCGATTTCACGGACCGAGGTGAGATACTCGTCGATTTTGCGATGGTCGGAAACGCCGAGTTGGCTGGCTAAACGGCGCGTATCGTCCAGAACATAATCGAGGATGCTTGTCTCATTGTGAAAGCGCTTTTGGCGATCGGCGGGATTCTCGTCAAGCGAGCCGAACAATCGTTCGAAGACCACGCGGGGATTGACCTCGGGCGGCAGCGGCGTCGAAGCCGTGCGCCACGACAGCGTGTTGTTGTAAGCGCAGCTATAGCCGGCATCGCAGTTGCCGATCAAGCGGCCGTCTTCACAGGCCAATTCGAGCGATGGCAGTTTGGTGGCGGCGCCGACGTGGCTGGCGGCGACCTGATCGACGGAAACGCCCGCGCAGATGCCGGCACCGCTGGTTTTTTTGGGATGAACTCCAGTCAAGTAAGTTGCGGAGGCACGCGCGTGATCGCCTTCGGCATCGCCGAGGGCGCGGCCGGTGTTTTGAGTGAGTCCGGATAGCACGAGCACGTTGTCGCGGTGCGGCGCGAGCGGTGCGAGGATGCGCGGGAGTTCGAAATCTGGGCCATCGGAAGCGGGCGTCCACTGCGGCATGTGAATGCCGTTGGGAACGTAGATGAAGGCCAGGCGCATGGGAGCGACGATGGGGGTCATCGCGTCGAGCACTGGCAGCGAAATGGCTGCGCCGAGACCGCGGAGGAGGGTGCGGCGGGAGAGAGATTTATTCATGAGCGCCTTCTCTGATGATTTGTTCGACGAGTTGAGAGAGGGTTTCGTTCCCTCTAACCGATGGCAGCGAAGCCTTGCGACCAAGCGCGTAGGTGGCGAGCTTGGAGGCGAGGCAACGCGCGAATCGATCCTGATCCTTCAATAGGTGCTGCCTCAGGACGTCGGGGCCGTCGCCAGGGTCGATCGGCAAAGTGCCATCGTGAGTGCGCCAGCGGCCGATGGCGTCATAATTTTCGAGACTGAAGCCGAGCGGGTCCATGCGCGAGTGGCAACCGCTGCAAGCCGGATTCGCGCGGTGCTGCTCAAGGCGCTGGCGAACTGTCCCGGCGGCACCCAAGGAAGTTTCTTCAAGCGGAGGGACGTTGGGCGGCGGAGGAGGCGGCGGGGAATCGAGCAAATTTTCGAGGATCCATTTTCCACGCAGCACGGGCGAGGTGCGCGCGGGATACGAGGAGACGGTGAGGACGCTGGCTTCGGTGAGAATGCCGCCGCGGTGGGACTCGGGAGGGAGGTCGACGCGACGGAACTGGGCGCCTTGCACATCAGGGATTCCGTAAAAGGCGGCGAGGCGCTGGTTCAAGAAAGTGTATTTGGCGGCGAGAAAATCGGAAATAGGACGGTCGTCGCGAATGATGGATTGAAAGAAGAGCTGGGTTTCGAGCTGCATGTCGCGGCGGAGTTCGTTGGTGAACTCGGGGAACTTGGTTGGATCGGGGTGGAGGCTGGTGAGGTTGCGAGTTTGGAGCCATTGGCCGGCGAAGTTTTCTGCGAGAGCTCGCGATTTGGGATCGAGCAGCATGCGATGGATTTGCGCGCGGAGAACTTCCGGATCGTGAAGACGGTGTTGCTCGGCGAGCGCGAACAGCTCGTCGTCGGGCATGCTGCTCCACAGGAAATAAGAGAGGCGCGACGCAAATTGGAAGTCGTCGAGAGAATCGGTTGGCTCGATGCGGAAGAGGAAGCGCGGAGAGACAAGAATGGCTTCGAGAGCAAGCTCCATGCCTTGGTCAATGGTATCGGCTTGTTCGATAAAGTGCATCAGCCCGTCGATGTCATCTTTTGTCACCGGCCTACGATATGCTCGACGCGCGAGATCGGCAAGATTGGTCCGGGCGCAGGCAAGCGTGTGATGGCCGGGCGCATGTCCGCAGCGGAAGACGCGCGCGTAGCCTTCGGACGGCGGCGGCGTGACGGGATTATAGGGTCCGCGGAGTTCGACGTAGCCGAGATGCGGGGAGTCCACCCAGAGCCGTGGATTGCCGCGGCCGAGATGGATGCGAAACGCATTTTCTCCCGTTTCTGTGGTGGAGGTCTCGACGGGAACGCCGTCGATGGAAAAAACCACTGGGGCGGGATCGGGCTTGCCGTTGATGACGATCAGGACATCGTAGTCGCCTTCGAAATCGACCTTGACGTGGAAATCGGTGGCGGCGAAGCGCTGGACGGAGGGCGGCGGGGGGGTGGGAGGGATGATAGCAGCTCCGGCGATTTTTTCCGCGGCGGCGAGGTATTTCTCCATGAGGGCCGGAGACAACGACAGCACGTCGGCGATGTTGTCGAAGCCGTAGCCGGAATCGTCGATGGGAAAGTCGGCGGCGGGGTTGAAGGGGACAGCGAGCAGATCGCGGATGGTGGCGTTGTACTCATACCTGTTCAGACGCCGCGCGGTTTGGCCCGAGGTTTGGCAGTGGAGGGGGAGCGTGACCGCGAGTAGGACGATGAAACGCACGACCTGGTTTCAGTTTAGCGGCGGCTGAACGCCCTTGGCTATTGGCTATTGGCGGTTGGCACGGTGCGGTGGACGGTACGAGAGATCGTCAGCGTGCGGGCGTTGCGGGAGACGGTGATGCCGGGAATGCGAGCCAGGGCTTGGCCGAGAGCTTTGGGAGTGCTGGGGAGGGTGGCGAAGGGGGCGAGAGTGCGGAGGCGACTCAAGAGAATGGCGGAATCGCCCGACCAGCTTGGATCAGAGCAGGTGTTGCTCGGACGCAGAAGAGCGTAGAGAGTGTCGCGAAGAGGATCGGCACCAAGCCACATGGATTCGGGATCGGAGACGGCTTCGACGATGGATGTGGGATCGAGGCCTAACGCGGGAGCAGCAGCGGCGGCGAAGACGGCGCAATCCGGAAAACGAGCGACGTTACCCAAATCGACATCGCGGATATTGCGGAGCGCGAAGGAGACTGCATCGGCAAGGGCGGCCAACGCGGGGGCGCGGAGTGTTTCAAAATCGGACCACACGGCGGCTTCCGAGCGCGGAGCGGCGATGGGAGCAAGATCAATGGCGAGGCTGCGATTGGAGAGAGAGCGGGTGGGTATCCAGGGGGATTGAGCTTCATCGAGGGGAGCGATCAATATGATAGGCCGAGCGATTTCGGCGAGCGCGCTGTCGCGGTAATCGGGCTGTGCGGTTTCGATTGCTTCGCCGGAAGCGACGGCACAAAGAGCCTCGGAGATTTTGATCGGGACGCGATGCACCTGATCGAAGACCAGAATCCAGTTGTGTTGGGCGAGGTGAAGCAGGTCGCGATCATTGGGCGGAAGACGGCGGAGGGGCGCGGTGGAGGGATCAATCAGGGTGCGGAGTGCGCGGGCCAGCATGGACTTGCCGCTGGAGGCAGGACCTCGCAAGACCAGGATCGGGTAAGGGCCGGTGGGACGGAGAGCCACGATAAGCCAGAAGAGCACGCGGATTTGGACAGTGGGCGACAGATTGAACAGTCCGGTGAGACCGGACAGGCTGTTGGCAATTGCCTGTTGGCTTTCGGCGGGAGATGCAAGGGGGAGCATGCCCGAGGATTGGCGGAAGGAGTGACCGAGGTTGTCCGTTGTGCACCAACCTTGGGAGGTGATTTCGAGGATTTCGCCGGCGGGGTTGGCAAGATCGATCAAGATTTTGGATGGCGCGAACGGGTCGCCTTCGAAGCTTACGCGGTGGTCCACTTTTTGGGCGGGCGAGTTTCCGTACTGGGCGCGAGCTTCGAGGGTGCGAAGAACGGCGCGGAGGGCGAGCGAGGAGGGGGCGGTTTCGAATTCGGAATAGTAGTTGGCGGTGAGCCAGTCGCGGAAATCGGCGGAACGAAGCGGAAGGACGCGGCGGGAATCGACGCTAGACGGGATGGTTGCGCAAGGTTCGCCGCCCTGGGAGAAAAACGGGGTGGCGGAGCGGGCGTGGTAGAGGAGCGCGACGGCCTGATCAGACTGGTTGAGACGCTTGGTCATGCAAGTCGGTTCGAGCATAGCGCCGGACTGGGGAATTTGGCTGAGGTGGGTGGGGGAAATGGTTGAGGAGATTGGGTGAAAAATCGGGTGTGGGGCGGTTATCGCGCAGAAAATCGCAAGACACCAATGAAAAGGGCTTTACACGCATACCCGGCAGGGTATACGCTATGTGAGGGAAGACAAAACTAGTCGATCCCAGATTCATGAGAAAGGAGGCCCATGATGTCTAGCGGCGGAGATAGTAACCTGCGCGGACAGCAGAACGATAGCGAATCGGCGGAGCCTCCGTCTATGAACTGCCCGCTTTGATTCGTTAGCGTTTCGCTTTTTCGCGCTCCTCTTTTTCGCACTCCTCGATAGATCGACGATCGAGCTCTCATTCGCCGGTGAATATTTCACCGTGCTAACTTCATTTCCAAGCGTGGACTACCGGAGTTTTCGCACGTTCTTGCCGCGGCGCGTCGATTCCCAGGCGCTGAACATTTTGAAAGAAAGGAGGTGAGACCAATGCGGATAAATACAATTAAAATGGTGCATGCCGTAGCATCTTGGTTTGGACGAATTCTCGCGGCGCGGCTGCCGATGGATGTCATCTATGGGCTCCGCACCCGTTGAGCCGAGTAAACGGGCGTGAAGGCGACCCCTTAACGCAGATCGTTCCTGATCACTTTGCCGCCTTTCATCACGAACTTAACGCGTTGGAGTTCGGTGATGTCCGCTAACGGATCGCCAGCGACAGCGATCAGATCGGCGAACTTGCCCTTGTCAACGGATCCGATCTGATCCTGCCAGCCCATCGCTTCGGCGTTGGTCATGGTTCCCGCCTGAATCGCTTTTGCGGGCGTCATGCCGCCGCGCTTCACCAGAGCTTCGAATTCGAGTGCCTGCGTCCCATGGGCGAAGGTGGATCCATCTACTCCGCTGCCCACCATCATCTTGAGCCCCGGCGTAGCGGCTGCCATTCTAACCGCGCGCTCAAAAATCGGGATGATTCGATATTTTCCGCCGGTGTTCTTGGCATCATTATCGTCCATATAAGGTTCGATATAGCGGACAAAGGTCGGATCGTAGTAGAGCCCTTTCGCGACCATCCTGTTTATTTCCTCTTGATCCAGGCCAAATCCGTGTTCGATGGTGTCGCAGCCGGCGATAATCGCATTCTTTAGCCCCTCGCCTCCGTAGTTGTGGCAACCAGTTTTCTTGCCGAGACGATGCGCCTCGTCGATGGCCGCCTGCAACACGGGCAACGGATAGGTTACTTCGTATTCGTCCTTGCCTTGGGGGCTGAACGAGTATGCGCCCGCCGGATAGAGCTTGATCCAATCGGCGCCATGGGCAATCTGATCGCGCACGGCCGCGCGCGCTTCTTCTGGCGAGCGGACCACAGTGGCGGCAAGTGGATTCTCCGGCACAGATGGGTCTTTCGGTTTGGCGCCCCAAACAATGCCGAGCGTGGAGACTTGATAGCGCGGCCCGTCGATGCGGCCTTCGTTGATGGCGTTGCGGATCGCGACGTCGCCGTAGCCGTTTCCGTGGCTGGTCATGTCGCGCGCCGCCGTGAATCCCGCGCGAAGGTTGAATTGCACGTTTTGCACGGCGATGAGCATGTAGTCTTCGGTGGCGCCATTTGGTTTGCGCGTGTTGAACATGTGCGTGTGCGCGTCGATCAATCCCGGCAAGACCGTTGCGGAGCGCAGGTCGATTACTTGAGCAGCGGGCGGAATTTTGACTCGACCATCCGGTCCCACCTCAGTGATTCGGTCGCCTGAAATGAGCACCACCTGCTTCGAGAGCATCTGCCCCGTCTTGCTGTCGAACAATCGGCCCCCACGTACGGCAATTACGCGAGGCGCCGGCGGGCATTGCAAAATTCCGCCGTCGGAACCGACGCACGGTGTCGCGCCCGCCCCTCGCCAGGGAGTGGTTAGCGGCTTAGGCTGCGCCCAAAGCGCAGTCGCGCCAAATAGCATCCCGAACGCAGCGCTTGTTACGGCTATCGAACGCATCGCCTACCTCCACATTTTTTCTATTACCAGACCTTGCAAGGTTGCGCGTGCACCATGGGCTGCCCCACACGACAGGCGAACGCTTTTCCAAACTCGGGCATGTTCGATACGACGCCGTTGATCCGGTATTCAGCGGGTGAATGCTCATTGGTGATCGCGCTCATCCGCTTGCTCTCCGGGCGCTCGTCGCCGCAGGCCCATTGCGCCATTCCGATGAAGAAGCGCTGATCGGGGGTGAACCCGTCCATGGGCTGCAAATCCTGATCCTTGGTTTCACTCTTCCACGCCAGGTACGCAAGCCAGGTGCCGCCCAGGTCCGCCAAATCTTCGCCCAGCGTCAGCTTGCCATTGATCTTGATGTCGCCAATCACGGTGTATTGCGAATATTGATCGGACACGCAACTGGCGCGCTTCTGGAACTCGTCGGCGTCGCTCTTGGTCCACCAATCTTTCAGGTCGCCTTTGGCATCGAACTGGCGGCCTTCGTCATCGAAACCATGCGTCAGTTCGTGGCCGATGGTGGCGCCGGTGTTGCCGTAGTTGGGTGCGTCGTCCATTTTGGGATCGAAGAGCGGCGGCTGCAGTACACCGGCCGGAAAGTTGATGTCGTTCATCTGCGGATCGTAATAAGCATTCACGGTGGGCGGCGTCATGCCCCACTCGGTGCGATCGACGGGCTTTCCGATCTTCGCGAGCTGGCGCCTGGATTCGAACACGGTGGCGCGCTGCACATTGCCGAAATAGTCGTCGCGAGCGATTTTAATGGAGCTATAATCGCGCCATTTGTCTGGATATCCTATTTTATTGACAATCCCGTGCAGTTTTTCAAGCGCACGCTGCTTGGTTCCATCGCCCATCCAAGGCAATTGCTTGATCTCGCTCTCCATGGCCGCTTCCACCTCTTTGGTCATTTTGAGAGCGCTTTGCTTGGTCGATGGCGCGAAGGTTTTCGCGACGAATTCCTGGCCCAGCGCCTCGCCGATTTCGCCATCCACCCGCCGCACGCAGCGCTTCCAGCGTGGCGGCATCTGTTCCAATCCGCGCAAATACTTGCTGTAGAAATCGAAATGCGCGTGGTCAAATGCAGCCGGCAACAACGAAGCTGTGGAATTCACCAGGTGCCAACGCAGGTACGTCTTCCAGTCGTCCAACTTGTGGGATTGAAGAAGCGTCTGCAGCTCCTTGAAATATCCGGGCTCGCTCACGTTGATCACTGAAGCGTCGGGCGTCTGGCTGGTTTCAAAGTAATCGGCCCAATGAAACGACGGCATCAGAGCCTGCAATTGTGCCGGAGTCATCTTGTGAAACAGCTTGTAAGGATCGCGCTTTTCGACGCGGGTGAGCGAGGCTTTCGCCATGTCCGTTTCTATGCTCATGACCGTCTTGGCGTGAGCTTTCGCTACGCTCCGCGGCTCGCCCAACAGTTCGAACATGTGCTGGACATGTTCCACGTATTTTTGGCGCGTCTCCACTGACTTCGCGTCGGTCTTGGTGTAGTAATCGCGATCGGGAAGGCCAAGGCCGCCCGCGTCGGCGAAAGCGATCTCGCGGCTCGAATCCTCGAAATCCTGACTGGAGCCGAAGCCAAATAGCATGCCAGCTCCCGCCACGCCGAGATGTTGGCGGCCCAGGTAGGCGGGAAGGTCGCGCAGGGAGTGCAGCGCCGCGATCGCGTCTAACTCCGGTTTGAGCGGGGCAATTCCCGCCTTTTCGACGGCAGGCTCGTCCATACACGCGGCGAAATAGTCGCCAATTTCGGTTTCCACCACATTGCGCGTCGGGCTTGGCTTGGAGGCTTCCACCAAAATGCCCCACAGGAAGCGTTCATTGTCCTCGGTGAGCTTGGAATAGACTTCCCAGCGTGCCTGATCGGGCGGGATTGGGTTCTTCTTGATCCACGCGCCGCACGCATAGTGATAGAAGTCCGTGCAAGGGTCCACCGACCGGTCCATGGATGAAATATCCAGGCTTGGGCTGTAGGGCAAAGCGAAGAGCGGTGAGCCATTTGTTAGAGTGGGCGTTTGGGCGAGCAGGGTTTGAGTGCAAACAATGCCGGCGCCACAGGAAAACAAGAGCAGGAATCTGGATCTCACAGTGATATAGTAAAACACGAAGAGATTTCTTATTCGTTCCAGTCTGGGTCCAGCGCAGGCTGGGAGGGTCCGAAGTGAAAAACCATTCCCATACACTTTTGATTTTGGCGGCCACGCTAGCCGCGCTTTCGGCTACATCGATCATGGCTTTTGCGCAGTCTGAAACCGAGGCGACCAACGCCACTTCATCGCCAGCTTCCGTTCCGCGCCTGGCGGATGGCAAACCCGATCTGACGGGCGTCTGGGACATCCCCTACGTTCAGGACATGTCCAAAGGCATCGGGCCGCTGCCATTTACGGCTTGGGGCGAAGCGGATTTCAAGGCTTACGATCCCGCCCAGTTCGACTACACGGCGCACTGCTTGCCGGCGGGACTGACGCGTCAGATGAACACGCCGATGCCGCTCGAGATCTTTCAGGAGCCCAAACGCGTCGCCATTCTCTTTGAGGCTTGGAACACTTTCGTGATTATTCCTACCGACGGCCGCGGTCATCCCAAGAATCCCGATCCAACGTGGATGGGGAATTCGGTCGGCCACTGGGAGGGCGACACGCTTGTTGTGGATAGCATCGGATTCAACGACAAGACGCGTCTGGACACGATCGGCCATCCGCACAGCGATCAATTGCACGTGATCCAGCGCTTCAGCCGCGCCGACGCGATGCATATCGCCTACGAAGTGACGGTGGACGATCCGAAAGCGTACACGAAACCATGGACCAACAAGCGCACGTTCACGCTGAAGCCGAAGTGGGAAATAATGGAGTATTCTTGCGAAGAGAACAACAAGGAGATTACCGAGCATCACGTGAAGTAGCCGAACCACAACGAAGGTCGTGGCCACGGCCGGGGTTGGCTTGTTGGGGATTGGCGAGCCTGGTTTTACCGTTCATCGCACACGCGCAGCCAATTGAGGGCAAGGTCGCGCCCGGTATAAGCCTTGAGACGTATCATCAAATCTTGGACCTCATTTTCACTCCCAAGAGTATAGGCATAGGCTCTACCGGTTTCGTTTTGACCGTTCGCCTAGTTCCGGCATTCAAACCAGAGTCGCAGGTGAACTTGGTGCTTCTGCAAGATGGGACTATGAACGCTGAGTTCGCAATCACTGGTCATAACGTTTGGTACCACAGCAGCGACCTACTGAATACTGGGGTAGGAAACCATCCCGATACGCTCGCCAAAAAGACCGTGGTAAAACGCTACCCCGTCAACGTGTCGATGACGCTCCTTGCGGAGTGGCAGCGGGGCTTCATCGAGGGTCTGAATCCGACCTTCCGAACATTGGATAGTTTACCTCTCACGGTGACGCTTGATGGCGATAGATACGAGGTCTCGTACGAAAGGGGCCAAACAAATCTTCGCATCATTATGGATCCCGGCACGCCATCGCCTCTATTAAATTGGGCGAAGACAGTGCACGGTGCTGTCGAAAAGATGGCTCTGCAATCAAACTAGTAAAAGGAACAAATGACCCCTGAACCAAATATGGATCTGGCCCACTTGGGCCACCTCGAAGTACTGACACCCAAGCCCGAGGAGAGCCTGCAATTCTTTGTGAATATCCTCGGCATGACTGAAAGCGGACGCAAAGGCGACTCCGTCTATCTGCGCGGCTGGGACGATTACGAGCGCCACACGCTGAAACTGACAGCGTCGAAGCTGCCCGGCCTGGGCCATGTGGCTTATCGCGCGCGCAGCCCGCAAGCGCTGGAACGAAGAGTGGCGGCGTTGAAAGGCTCAGGCTACGACATCGGATGGAACGATGGCGATCTCGCGCATGGCCCTGCGTTCGTGTGCCAGGATCCCGATGGACACAAGATTGAGCTGTACTACGAGACTCAATGGTATGAGGCGCCGCCGGAGTTGAAGCCGGCGCTTAAGAATCAGGCCCAGCGCTTCCCTGCCCGCGGAGTCAACGTTCGCCGCCTGGATCATTGGAACGGGCTGGCGGTGGATATCGAAGCCAACCGCGAGTTCTTCCAAAAATATCTCGGCTTCCGGCTCACCGAGCAGATTGTGTTGGACGACGGCTCGGAAGCCGCCATGTGGATGACGTGTACCAACAAGAGTTACGACTTTGCGTATACGCGCGATCACACCGGCACCAAGGGACGTTTCCATCACGTGACCTATGCGGTGGACTCTCGGGAGGATGTGCTGCGCGCCGCCGACATCTTTCTTGAAAACGGCGTCTTCATCGAAACCGGACCGCACAAGCACGCCATCCAGCAGACGTTTTTCCTGTACGTTTACGAGCCGGGCGGCAATCGTGTGGAAGTGGCGAACGCGGGAGCGCGGCTGATATTAGCGCCGGATTGGAAGACCATCCGCTGGACGGAAGCCGAGCGCAAGAAGGGTCAGGCGTGGGGTCTAAAGACCATCGAATCGTTCCACACCTACGGAACGCCGCCGGTGCCACCGAAGCATTGATGAAGTGAAGCACTAGAAGGTCAGAGAAATATCGCCCTCTACTTGATTCGCCTGCGTCCTGGTGGTCAGATTGTCAAAGATTCTTTCGGTCCAGCGCGTGTACCGAACTTCTGGCACCACCTTGATTCCGAACTCGTCAGTAAACTGGATGCCCGCCCCAACCGTCGCGCCGATCGCGCTGCGATGGTTTGGAACCGCGGGTGTGGTGGTGCAGCAAGTCACGTTGCCGTTAGCGTCCGTGGAATCGATCGAAGTGCGGATGTCGTTCGCCAAGCGCCACGTTCCACCGCCTTCTAAGAACCATCGCGGGCTGGAAGGGCGCTTGCCGGTACCGTAATATCGAAGCAAAACGGGGACGTCGATCAAGCGGGTACGGGTGTCTTCGTGCGTGCTGGTGGTGGTGGTGGAAGGGTAAGTGGAACCATTCAAGACAGCGGTTACCGTGGTCGAGACCGTAGTAGTCTCCTGGTAGCCCATGCGCCGCAACAGGCCGCTCAGATTGAGATAGAAGTGGTTGGTGATCCGCGCTTGGATGGTGAGTCCATATCCGATTCGCGACGACGCGCCTGTGGTTTGATATTCAGTGCTGATCTCAGTTGTATTGTTGACCGTGTTGCTGGCACCCGAGATCAGGTTCAGGCCGAGTACAGACAAAGTAACGCCCCCGGAGAAACGGCGTTCCGATGGGGCGGCGGGCGCTGACGACGAGGATGAAGACGACGTGGTTCCGGGGCTTGGAGCTGGGGCTGGGGGCGGAGGCTGCTGCGTGTCTTGCGGCGCGTTTTGTTGAGCTTGCTGCGCTTCCGCGCAACCGACAATCAGAACAACCGACACACTCAGAGCTCGAAGTGTCTTCAAACAGTCCTCCCAGGAGATGTTTTATCGAACGGGATCAGTTAGAAATCCTGAACCCTATTTATGATATACGAGCCGCGCCTCGCCGCGGGTACGCAACCTGTGTATTTTACCGAGTTTTATGCTGCCGCCGTGACCGCGATGCGTCAGTGTAGCCAAGCTGCATCACTTATAAACGGGCGTCATTCATATCGCAACGCGTCATTCGTACCTCAGAGCTTCCGTAGGATTGAGCTGAGAAGCGCGATTGGCCGGCAGCATTCCGAAGATCACGCCCACCGCTACCGAGACTCCGAAGGCCGCCAACACCGATGTGATGGAGATGGGCACGTGAGAGAGCGGGGCCATCGAAGGCATCGCGCGGCTGATGGCATCGGTGAAAAAGCGCACGCTCAACGGGATTGAAATGCCGATCAGAATGCCAATGATCCCGCCGCCCATGCTGATGACAATCGATTCGGTGAGGAATTGTTCGAGCACCGCGTGCCTGGACGCGCCCACGGCCATGCGCAGGCCGATCTCGCGCGTGCGCTCGGTCACCGTCACCAGCATGATGTTCATGATGCCGATTCCCGAGATAATCAACGCGATAGTGGACACCAGGATCAGCACGATGGTCATGACGAACGCGATCCGCTGCGCGGCCTCCAGAATGGCCGCCAAATTTTCGACGTCGTAGCGCGCGCCCGCGCGATGACGGCTCTCGAGCACCTGCTGGATGGCCGCCGTCAAGGGCCGCACATCGGAAGCCAGCCGGGCCTGAACGTACATCGGGTCGATGCGTTCGATGGGAGTGAAGAGCTTCATCACCGTGATGGGCATCAGCACAGTTTCGTTGGTGATTTCCGAGACGTTGAAGGTGCTGGTCCGCTCCTTGAAAGCTCCCACCACGGTAAACCTCAAATCGTAGAGTTTCAGCACCTGCCCGACCGCGTCCTGCGGGTTGCCAAAAAGCTTCTGCGCCAGCTTCTCGGTAATCACCACCACGTGCTGCCGGGCGTTAACGTCGCTTTCATCTATGAAATGGCCGGAGAGGAGCACCATGTTGCGGACTTGGGGATAGAACTCGTCGGTGCCAATCACCGCTACGTCTTCTTCCTTGCCGTTTATCAGCAAGCGGCCCGAATTGCTCATGACGCCTGTAGCCGCGACGATGCGAGAGCCGAATTGCTCGCGAACCGCGGCCACGTCGGATAGCTTGATAAAATCCGCGTCCACTTTGGTGGAGGAATTGGTGCCGGCCGAGTATTGAGCGTAGATCAGGTTGGAGCCGACGCCGCGGATCAAGTCCAGGATGTAATCGCGGCTGGTGATGGAAATGGTGACCACCAGAATGACCGACGCGTTGCCGATCACCAGGCCGAGCGCGGTGAGAAAACTGCGGAATTTATTGGCACTCAGTGCCTGCCAGCTGAACCGGAGCGCTTCTCCGAAATACATCAGGCGCCGGATGCTTCCTTAAGCAGCTTCTCGGCCTGTTGTCGCGAGGGCTCGTCGGGCGTCGGATTGCTTCGGAGATATTGGATTAACAAAGCTCGGGCTTGCTCCAGGTTGCGTTTTTGTTCGATATAGGTTCGCGCGCGAGCGAATGAAACCTGGGGCGAGTTTGGCTCCAGCTGTTCGGCTTGGTCGAAAGCAGCCTCGCTTTCTGAAATCCGCCCCTGCCTGGCCAGACTGCGCGCCAGATCCAGCACGCGTCCCACTTGGCGCGAAGCCATCTGGGCGGCGCGGCCAAACTGCTCCTCAGCGCTATCGAACTGCTTGCGCCGGTCCGCCAACTCGGCTTGCGCCAACAGGCCATCGGCCGGGTTCCGATCCCCGATGCGCTTTGCAATTCGTTCCGCTTTGTCGTAACCGCCGCCGAGAAAACCTGGGGCCTCGAGATAATAATCGAACAGATCGCGCAATGCTTCCTGGTTATCGGGATCGAGCGCAATAGCTTTCTCGAAGTACGCGCGAGCCTTCGACGCATACCTGGGAGCGGAGAACAGCGACGATGTCTCGCCGCGCCGTCCATAGCCGCGGCCCAGCCAGAGCGCGCATTCGGAACTGGAGGGCTCCATCGCGAAAGCCCGCTCCAACGCTTCAACAGCCTTCTTGTAGTCGCCCAGCATGTAGTGATCCCGGCCCGCCAGTAAATAAGCTTTGCTACTGGCCTGTTCGCTCAGGCGAATGAGCGCCAGAGAAGCTTGATAATCGCTGTGACTATAAAGATCCTCGGCGCTCGAAAGCGGGTCGGAAGTTTGCCCCAGCAGCCCCGAGAACGCCAGTAACATCAGACTAAATAAACGCATCCCGTTGAATCCCCGAATTGGTCCCATTGTACCCCTGACACCGTCTTGCGGCTACCTTTGCTTGGATGCACGCGGCGCGAAGTTGGATACACTGTTGAAAGTCCATGCACGGACGGAGAGGCATCGTAGTATGCTGAAAGTGAAAGTGAACTCCTGGGGAGGAAAACATATGCTCGCTCAGTCTCGCGGGTACATATTAGGCGGTTTCTGTTTCATGATGTTCGCCGGCGCGGCGTGGGCGCAGATTGCCGCGATCGAGGGAGACGTAAAAGGTGCGGATGGGAACCCGATCAAGGACGCCCAAATCTTGATCGAGCGCCAGGACATGAAAGGCACGTACAAAGGCGCCAAGACCGACAAAAAGGGCCACTACATCTACAACGGCCTACCCTTCCCCGGCACCTACAACGTTAGTGTTTCCGTCGATGGCCAGAAGAAGGACGAGACGAAAGGCGTGAGAACGCAGTTGGGCGATCCCGTCAATGTTTCGTTCGATCTGAAGCAGGCCGCCGAGAAGCAGCAGGCCGCGCAAGCGGCCGTCGCGTCCGGCACGGCAACCCCGGAACAAGAGCGCGGATTGAGCAAGGAACAAAAGGAGGCGCTCGAAAAGCAGGCCAAGGAGAATGCCGCCGTCATTGCCAAGAACAAAGCGCTCAATGACGCCTTCAACGCAGGCAAGGATGCGCTGACAGCCAAGAACTACGATGCCGCGGTAGACGCTTTCCAAAAGGGCGTTGAGATGGATCCTAACCAGAACGTGATCTGGGCCAACCTGGCGGACGCTTATGTTGGTGAAGCAGCGGCTAAAACCGGCGCCGATCAGCAAGCGGCGCTCGACAAGGCGCTGGATGCTTACTCCAAAGCCATCGCGCTCAAGCCCGACAATCCCGCCTATCACAACAATTACGCGCTCACTCTAGCCAAGGACAAGAAATATGATGAGGCCCAGGCGGAGTTGAACAAAGCCGCGCAATTGGATCCGTCGCAAGCGGGCCGATACTATTACAATCTGGGCGCGGTGTACGTAAACGCCGGGCAGTCGGCGCCCGCGGAAGCGGCATTCAAGAAGGCCATCGAAGTGAATCCCGACTACGCCGATGCTCAATACCAATACGCGAGCGCTCTTTCGGCCCGGCTGAGCACCGATTCGGCCGGCAAGGTGATTGCGCCGGAGGGAATGAAAGAGGCCTTGGAAAAATATCTTCAGCTGGAACCCATGGGCCAATTCGCCGACGCCGCCAAGGGCTTGCTGCAAGCGATCGGCGCCACGATTCAGACCAATTATCAAAATCCAGACGCCAAGAAAGGTGCACCGAAAAAGAAGCCTAACAACTAGCCGTCAACACGAGCGTCCACCCAGAGGCCTCGTATCGGTAGCGTTGTCAAACGCACATCATGCTCGACACGACGAACCTGCTGTGGTACGGCTCGATTGCGGTTGAGTTTTTGTTCTGCCTTCACTTGATCTGGAGTAGTCTCGCAAAGAATTATCCAGTATTTACAGTCTGCCTGGGTTATTCGGTAGCTCGGTCCCTGGCCGCGATTTACTTTATGCGAGGCGCGGTGGGGCCGCGGCTTCCTCTCAAATATACGTATTTTTGGCTTTGGTCCGAACCATTTTGGCTGCTGCTACTGATGGCAGTCGCCTGGGAAGTCCACACAATCATGTGGGTGGACCACCGCAACGTATTACGGCAGACGCGGCCTCTATTGCTGTTTGCTCTCCTGACGGCTCTCACCGCGGCGGCAGTTCCGATAAGGGCTGAGTCTCTTCACCCCGGGGCCTCGCGCCTAATTCTCATAATGCATTTTGGGATCCAAGCGACTCGATACATTTCCAGCGTGCTCGCGATTTTCTTGGTCTTCTCCGCAATCCTGTTTTTTGTGGTTGTTGGGAACAGCCACGCCAGCAGTGTGGTCCGCCACGAGGGAATCATGGCGGCTTACTTCGCAATTTACGCCATCGCCGCGTTCCTTATCAATTCAGGTTGGGCCAGGGCCATGTTCGTGAACGGCTATTTTGCATCAGCCCTCACGCTTTGCTTCATCGCCTGGTTTAGCGCATTTAGATCGGAACCCTTGCCAAACGATCGACATTAGCTGCGGCGGGGTGGGTTAAGTCCCGCCGCATGACTTCGGTTAATTGTGCGGGCAATCGGGCGGGCAGGTGGGGAAGAGTACGTCTCCCGCTGGGTGCGAAGATGGCCTGGCTTGAAGGGCGATAATTCCGGCGGCGGCGAGTGCGAGCCAGAGTGATAAAGTGAGCTTCTTCATGTGATTTTCTCCTTGAGTTTAGTAGTACCGCAACCCCGCATTAAGGCCTGCGGTCCGTGAATTGTGACGAATTCGCGTTCAAGTATACTCTAATACGTGATAGTGGCTGAGTTACGGTACTGCCTATTGGTAATGTCGGGACTACTCGTTCTATTTTTTCCGGAACCTCGGCCGGCCGGCGTCCGTCTACTGCAGTAATTAAGCAGCTACGTCTCCGTGCGGTCACCCTTTCCCCCAAAAAAACAACCGCACGGGGACTCACTGCCAATGCCGCCGGTTCAGGGCGAGGCGGGATCTATGTCTCGGGCAGTAACGCCGCGTGGCTCCCGTTTACCAATGCTCTGCTAATAAGTCCCTGGCAGGCTTGCGCGCTACCAACGGACGGTTCAGATATGCGAGCAGTGGCGCCATGGCGCGAAAGCGCTCGACGATTGTGGGGTGGAGCTGCGGTGTGGTCGCCAGCCCAGCGTCCAGCGTGACGTCCAAAACCCAGCCCTTCATTTTGATGAATTCGGCCGCCGGATGTGCCGCATCGAAGCCCTTGGGCGATCGGCTGAGTGCGTCCCCCTTCAATTCCCCGGCCAACTTCCGGGACTTCTTGTCGTTTAGGATCCGGCGCAGTTCCTGGTGCGTATCCGCGATGTGGTTGCGCACAATGAGCGTCACGTCGCGATCGGGGTGCCAAAGGCCGGCCGCAACTTTGATATCGTCGTGGGAAACGCTGAAATAAAATCCGCCGGTCCCCAACCGCTCGCTACCGCGCCGCGAAAATGACGCCGCAATATGGGTTTTGTAGGGTGTTTTATCGGCACTAAAGCGCGTATCGCGATAAATCCGGAATATTGCGTTCTTAGGCTCGCTGATGTATTCGGGCGCAAATTTCGCGAGCTCCGTGTTGATGGCCCCCACCAGCTCCAGCATCGGAGTTTTAACGTGCTCTTCGAAAAGATGCTTGCGGGGCTGAAACCACTCCCGGCGATTATTGCGCTTCAGACTACGCAAAAACTTGACCATCTCGGGCGGGAAACCAGCAAAGGCAGTTGGCACGGAACGCTCCTTGGAACGGACAACTTCTATAATTTGACAAGATGACCGTGCGGAAAGAGACTATCGATCAACTCGCCACCATTCCCAATGTATCCATCTCGGAGGGAGTGTTGCTGAGCGACCACACGCGCTTCGGAATCGGCGGCCCAGCCGCGCTCTACCTCGAAGCCGCCTCCGAGACCGCGTTTTGCGACGCTCTGAGGATCGCGCGGTCGAGCGGTGCCAGTTATAACGTGATTGGCGCGGGAACGAATCTGATCGTCTCAGACCGCGGTTTTGACGGCGTCGTACTGCGCTACACAGCCGATCGGATTTCGGGTACCGGAGCGATGGTGCACGCCGATGCGGGCGCGGAATTGCAAGCGCTGGTGGATTATTGCATCGATCACGGCCTGCGCGGACTCGAAACGATGACCGGAATTCCTGGATCGGTTGGTGCGGCTATTTACGGCAACGCAGGCGCCTACGGGCATTCGATTGACGAGCGCGTGGCCCAAGTCCGATTTGTGGATGGAAACCAGTTCCACGACTTCACCGCGCCAGAGTGCCGCTTCCGTTATCGCGAGAGCATTTTCAAGCAGCACAAAGAGTGGATCGTTCTGAGCGTTACGCTGGCCCTTACGCCGGCGCCCACCGCTGAGCTACGTGAAGTCGCCGACGAAATCTACCAGATCCGCCTCGCCAAGTATCCCGGCAGCATGAAATGCGCGGGCAGCATTTTCAAGAATTTGATCTTGGCCGAGTTGCCGGAATCGGTGCGGAGCCAGATCCCCGAGCGAGTGGTCCGCGAAGGAAAAGCGCCGTCGGCATATTTTCTGGAACAAGTGGGCGCCAAAGGCATGCGAAGAGGCGGCGTTCAAGTGGCGGACTATCATGCCAATTTGATTTACAACGCCGGAGGCGGCACGGCCCGGGAATTGTGCGAATTGATTGGGGAGCTGAAATCGCGCGTTCTATGTCAGTTCGGCCTGGAACTGGAAGAAGAGGTGCAGTACGTCGGCTTTTCGCCCGCGCCGCAGCCGGCTTAACTTAATTCATCCGGAGCCGGCGGCTCAAACTGGCTCGACCATAAATCAAGCTGCTCCCCGGTAACGTGGAACGCGTCCGCCGGCAACGCCGCATTGCGAAGCGCCAGGCGCCGCAACAGCTCGTCCCGTGGAACATCCAGAAAATGGACTTGGGTCCTCGCGCCGAGGGCCGTAGCACGTGCCCGAAAATCGTTCCGTTCGCTACGCGACCAGAACCCATTTTCAAGAATCACGTCGACGCCCAGGCTGAGCACTCGCGCCGCGATGTCCCACTGCACGGATTCGACGGCCGCGCGTTTCGCCTCATCGTAACCGTCCCCTACCATGCGGGCCATCCACTCGTCGGGCGTAAGACGTAACGCGGGCAGCTCGCGCTCCAGTTGTTTGGCCAAAGTCGTCTTGCCCGAGCCAGGCAGGCCACAGATAAGATGGAGAACCGGCATTCCGCATTTTCCCTCAATTACGTTATATGCTAGAGATTATGCGGTATTTGGGCATCTCCTGCGTTGCTGCGCTATCGCCGCGAACCAGTTCCGTGCCTTGGTCCTGCA
>JBKQHJ010000254.1:0-2510 GCA_052148835.1 Bryobacteraceae bacterium | reverse complement strand
GTTTTCGTAGATGGACGCTTCCACCTCAGGCGGGCAGGCCAGAACAAAGCCGCGGCCGTCCGGAATCAGTCCGTACTCGATGTAGTCCTTCAATACCTGGCGGTCCCAGGAATCGAACGGCGCGCGGTTTTCAAAACGCTCGAACATCTCGCCGGCCGACGCCCATTGATTGCGGCGTTTTCGAACGAAACTTGTCTTATCCCAGGATCCGCCATATTCGTCTTTGGACCGGATCACCGGGTCGAGCAAGACGAGCGCCGAGAACGCGGATGGCCGCAGCGCCGCCCCCAGCGTAACCGAGTGACCGCCCAACGAATGCCCTACTCCGATAGCACCGGCGAGTCCCAGGAATTCGGCCAGCGCCGCCACGTCCGCGCCGAAGGTTCGCCAACCATATGGTGGAGCGGGCTTGCTACTGCGCCCATGGCCGCGCGCGTCGAATGCGATGCAATGCCGCTCTGGAAAGTGGCCGACCACCTGGTCCCAGATGCGCCCATGAAAGCCGGTGGCGTGGCAAAAAAAAACGGCTGGTTCCTGGCCGGGCCACTCCCAAATGGCGATCTCGATGCCGTTGATTGAGAATAAGGATTCGATGGGCGAGCGGGGCATGCACTCTTCAGCATAGCCAGCGCCGTGGTGCCCAGGAGTTAGCCGTCGACGGCCTGAGCGTCCAGGACGGTTTCGATGGTCTCGAACAGCTCGTGCGCGTGAACCGGCTTGGCGATGTAGCCGTCCATCCCAGCCTGCAGGCAACGCTGGCGGTCGCCCACCATGGCGTGCGCCGTCATGGCAATGATCGGAATATGCGCGCGGGTAATTTCCTCCAACCGTCGGATGGCCGCGGTGCATTCGAATCCATCCATCACGGGCATCTGAGCATCCATCAGCACCAGGTCGAAGCTCTGCTTCCCCAGAGTTTCCAGTGCTTGAGCGCCGTCGGCCGCGACGACGACCACGTGACCTTGGTTCTCGAGGATGCGAGAAGCGAGCTTCTGATTCACCAGATTATCTTCGGCTATCAAGATGCGAAGCGGCATCCGGCCCTCGCGCAGGGTGTGCCGCGTGATCACCTGAGCCGGCTTGGCGGCGCCCGAGCGAGACAGCACCTTCAGCAGCGCCTCCAACAGGTCTTCTTGAAGCACGGGCTTGATCAGGTAGGCCGCAATGCCAAGTTGCTTGCAGCGCTCGCCGTCGCCGCGTTGGCCGCCGGAAGTCAGCATGATAGTGAACAAGCTCGATAAGTCCGGCGAGCGTTGGACTTGTTCCACCAGCATGAACCCGTCAACTTCCGGCATGTGACAGTCCGCCACCAGCAGGCCAAACGGCACCCCCGCGGCTTTGGCCTCGCGCAACAATTTCAGCGCGTCCATGGCGCTCGATGCGGTGGTGGGCCGCATGCGCCAGTAGGCGAGCGTTCTCTCCAGAATCTGGCGATTGGTGGCGTTGTCGTCTACCACCAACACGCGCACATCCTCAAGAACCGATGGATCCGCCAGCGGCGAGCGCGCGGCCGCGTTATGCACCAGCCCGAATCTCGCCGTGAAGTGGAACGTGGATCCGGCGCCCACTTCACTTTCCAACCATATCGTGCCGCCCATCATATGAATCAAGCGCGTGGAAATGGAAAGCCCGAGTCCGGTTCCCCCATACCGCCGCGTAGTGGACGTATCCGCCTGGGTGAACGGCTCGAAGATGAGCTTTTGCTTATCCTTCGGGATCCCGATCCCGGTATCCGAGACGGAAAAATGCAAGGTGAGACTGTCGGGGTCCGGGCCGCTCTCGTCACTGTTCGCAACCGGCTCGACGCGCAAAACCACTTCGCCGTGGTCGGTGAACTTGATCGCATTCCCCGCCAGATTCAACACCACTTGACGCAACCGCACCGGATCGCCGAGCACGAACTCCGGCAGCTCGGGCGGAACGAAACAGGCCAGTTCCAAGTCCTTTTGGTGCGCCCCCGGGGCGAGCGATTTCATGGCATGCCCGAGATGATCCCGCAGGTTGAACTCGATCGGATCCAGCTGCAGCCTTCCCACTTCGATTTTCGAAAAGTCCAGGATTTCATTGATCACGCTCAGCAGCGAATCCGCCGAATATCGGACGGCGTTCAAGTACTCGCGTTGGGTAAGATCCAGCTCGGTTTCGAGCGTGAGCTCCGTCATCCCGATGATTCCGTTCATGGGGGTGCGGATCTCGTGGCTCATATTGGCCAAGAACTCCGATTTGGCTCGATTGGCGGTGTCGGCGGCCGCCAGCGCCTGCTCCAACTGCAGAAGCATTTCCTTCTCTCGCGTGAAGTCGATCATGGCTCCGGCGACCAGTTTGGGTTGGTCCCCTTCCCCATACACACGGGACTGGCTGCGCATCCAGCGAACCGACCCGTCCTGCAGTACCACTCGGAATTCGACTGGTCGCGGCATATGGGAGTCATCGGTGAAGACCGGAGTCTTGATCCAAGCCTGGTACGCGCCCGCGGCTGTACTCGGAGAAGAACTCGCGAAGCGAATCGC
>JBKQHJ010000253.1:0-46476 GCA_052148835.1 Bryobacteraceae bacterium | reverse complement strand
TCGAGGTTGATGGTGGGCGGCAGAATCTGATCGCGCAGTGCGAGCACCGTTACTCCTGCCTCTAATCCGCCTGCTCCACCCAGCAGATGGCCGGTCATGGATTTGGTGGAACTGACAGCGAGCTTATAGGCGTGATCGCAGAAGACGCGCTTCAGCGCGGTGGTTTCGATGCGGTCGCCCACTTCGGTGGAAGTGCCGTGAGCATTCACATAATCGATTCTCTCGGGCTCAATTCCGGCGTCTTTAATGGCCAGACGCATGACGCGAAACGCGCCGTCGCCATCTTCCGAAGGGCTGGTGATGTGGTAAGCATCGCCGCTCATGCCATAGCCCACGATTTCGGCCAGGATGGTCGCGCCGCGGCGTTGGGCGTACTCGAGCTCTTCGAGGATCAGAATGCCCGATCCCTCGCCGACGACGAAGCCGTCGCGCCCGCGGTCCCAGGGACGGGAGGCTTTCTCGGGCTCGTCATTGCGCTGCGAAAGAGCGCGCATGGCGGCGAATCCGCCGATGCCCATGGGAGTAATGCAAGCTTCCGCGCCGCCGCAAATCATCACGTCGGCGGCATCGCGCTGGATGATCTTGAACGAATCGCCGATGGAATGGGCGCTGGTAGTGCAGGCGGTGGCGGTGGCTGAATTGGGCCCTTTAGCGCCGGTACGGATGGAAACGTACCCCGCGGCCAGGTTGATGATGGTGGCCGGAATGAAAAATGGCGAGATGCGGCTGGGACCTTTTTCGAGCAGCGTGCGGTGCTCGCGCTCGATGACCTCAAACCCGCCGATGCCGCTGCCGATGACTACGCCGACACGTTCGGCATTGTGGGAATCGATCTGGAGTCCGGACTGAGCCAGGGCAAAATCCGAAGCCGCGATCCCAAACTGGATGAAGCGGCCCATTTTCTTGATTTCTTTTTTTTCTATGTAGCGGGTGGGGTCGAAGTTCTTGACCTCGCCCGCGATGCGGCAGGCGAACGCGGTAGCGTCGAACTGCGCGATCCGGGAGATGCCGTTCCGGCCCTCGCAAATGGCTTGCCAGCTCTCGTCGGTGCCAATACCAAGCGAACTCAGTAAGCCGACTCCTGTAACTACAACTCTGCGCGACAACAATAGCTCCCGGCGGCTTACTTCTTCTTTTTATTCTCGATGTAGTCGATGGCGTCTTTCACGGTTGCGATCTTCTCGGCGTCTTCGTCGGGAATGTCAATATCGAAAGCCTCTTCAAACGCCATCACCAGTTCCACGATGTCGAGCGAGTCGGCGCCAAGATCGTCGACGAACGAGGCGTTATTGTCTACTTGGCCCTCATCCACGCCCAACTGCTCAACGATGATCTGCTTCACTCTTTGTTAAACCGACATGAATCCTCCAAAGATTCCTACAAACTCATTGATTCTAGCGATGGTAGCGGCTAGCCGCAAGTGCGCCGGCCAAAATACATCGAAGAGGGCCCAGGTACGGTCCGATTTCTCCGCTTACGACGCGATCAAGAAACGTGTTTCTTGTCAAACCAATTGTAGCCCAGTCCGGGGGGTTTGCCAGCATACAGTCGAGGGGGGACTACCGGGCTCGTTGTGAGAGAATGGGGCGAGGCGGGGCACCTTCTCTTGGTGACTAACGAACAGCTCTACATCGCGGTCGGCATTCCGATGCTGTTCAACGCCACGTTGATTGGGTTTGTCATCGCCTACATCAACGCCCGGTTTGGCAAGAACGACGCCAGGTTCGATGCCATCGACAAGCGCTTTGACGCCATCGATAGGCGCTTCGACGACATGCGCGATCTGTGGCGAGCGGAGCTTCGGCGCGTGGAAGAAGTGCTGGATGCGCGGTTGAAGCATTTGGAAGAGCGCGGATAGGTCCGGTCTGAGGGGCTTGCGCTGGCGGGTTGTCTATTTTGGCCTGGCAAGTTCCGGCCGGACCACGACCACGAGATCGGTGTGGGGCCCGTGGTACACCACTTGCAGCTTTTGGGCGGTAATGAAGTCGCGCTCGAACGCGATGTTCAGAACGTAGAGTTGCTTGTCCAGTGGGTGATTGTAATTGCCCGAGTTGGTAAATTCCAGGGTTTCGCGGCCAGAGAGCTCTCCATAGAACCTCATTGCTCCGTAGTAAAACCAGCTCGCTTCGACATTATCCACGCCCCGATTGTGGTTGTACCATGCGACCACATCGTATCCGCTTTTCACGTCCTCCTGATACTGCCACTCACGGAAGTGCGTCAGGCGGAGGCACATCACGAAGTAAAGCGCGGTCAGCGAAAGAGTGGCCAGCAACGCGCCCCGGCACCATCTCGATGCACGGGAATGAGGCCGTACCGAGACAATAGCGCCGATGGTGAGCGTCACAAGCGGAGCGACAAAGATCGCCGTACGGTTCTCCGGCATCAACAAGTGGAAGAAATGGTAAGCGAGCCGGTGAGCAAGCAAGCTGATGGCCAGCGTTCCAAAACATAGTACGCCGACCGCCAGCAGCTTCCGGGAACGCTGGTCGCGCTCGTTCCTGAAGCCAAGGCGAATCAGGGCCAACTGCACGACAGCAAGTCCACAGAGCGTGGGGAGCAGGAATGGCTTGATGGCATCGAAGGCGGCATAGACGTACGGGTTGGCTAATCTGGGGTTCAACTGATAGAGCGACGCCTCCACAACGGTTTGGATGGTATTGCGGAGCGATCTCCCTCCGGCAAACAAAAGCCCCGGTTGCCAGTGCAACAAGGTCCAAGAGGGAAGCAACAAAATTACCAGCAAGCCGGGCAATAAACTAGCTGCCAGAACCTGCCACTGCAGCGTTCGTCTCACGGGAGACTGGCACTGCTTCGCTCGGTGGAGGGCCCATAAAATGAGCAGGAGCAGCGCGGCCAGCCCGACGAAAGCGAAAGGCAAGTTCGCGGTGAAGGACAGGGCGATACAAAGTGACGAGATGGCAGACGCCACGATCAACGTGTTTGGGGCATTGGGAAACTTGAAGTAGCACCAAACAGGAACCGCTATGGCGCAAAGAAGGAATGCGGTGGCGAGCCCATAGCCTCTCGCCGCGACGAAAAAATCGAACAGGAACGGATTGTAAACCAGACAGATGAACAGCGGTAACCGAACCGTCCAATGGTTGGTCATCAGTCTGGTCAACCACAGCGAAACCGCTATATAGAAAGCCGCACCCAGCAACGCGGGGATTCGAAGGGTGAGAGGAGATAATCCGAGCATCGAGGTGAACGCCCACTCCTGGATTGTGATCAGAAGGTGATTATTGGGGGAGCCGTACCAATGCGCGAGGACGCTGGGATCGGCGACCCACATCACGTAGGCTTCGCCTTCGTCGCCTGTCACGGCCTGAAAACAGGCTCTAGCAACCGCCCAGGCCAATGCAAACAGCGCCAGGAAAATCAGCGCATAGTCGGGGAGACGACGAAACGGCCGCCGCGCCTCGGATGACGCGGAGCTATGTGACTCCGGGTCGCTGGGCACGGCAGTCTCCATCCGGGCCTCTTATTTTCCCACGGAATCACTTCACGTAAAGGCCAACGGTGTTGGAAACCGGCACACTGTTAGGGTCAGGAGTCACTTGAAGCAGCAGCGCTACGCTGACTCGCGAGACGCCGTTAACCGCATCCGTGCCGTTTAGTCCCTGAATATCGGCGGGGATCGGCAGTTGAATCTGGAAGACGGCCGATACGATTCCAGGGCTGGACGAAACGGCCAGCGAAGGCGGGGATTGATTGATCCCGATCAAAGGGGTTTCCCAGGACGAATAAATCGGAATGAGCGGCGACACGGCAGTGGAATGCGCAACCGAACCCGAAGCGGTCCAGGGAGTGGCCTGACCGAGGCCGGTCGCGAACAGAGTGATTGTCGAGCCCGCCGCGGCCGGGTTACCCGCACTATTCGGGGTTCCATCTTCATTGAGCGCCTTAGCATCAGTACCCGGGTAGCCAGCGGTTGGGGGCATGCTTGGAAAGTCGACCGTCAGCAGCCCGGGCAGCACGTTCGACACGGGCATCCAGGCGAGATTCGATGCAATACCGTTATAGACCACCTGCAGTGACGCATAAATGGTGTTGCTAGCGGTGTCCTCAGGCTGGGCGATGGTCGCGAGAAATGCCGGGGCGGCCATAATAATCTGCCCCGGACCGGTTGCAAAAATGGGCGCGGGCGCTCCGTCGAACAGCACTTGCACGCCCGAGAGCTCAGTCGGCAAGTTCTGCGATGGATTGAGGCCGAGATTCACGGCCGCCGGCGCGAAACCCGAGATCGCGATCGAATATAGGCCGCCGAAAACCACGGCGCTGGGGTCGCCGCTGAAGGCATTGGACATGCCGTCGAGCGAGATGGCCGAGGAATTTGCGATTGGGAGTCGCAGCACTTCGGTCGCGCTGTCCGCAAGCGGTGGCGAAACGCCCGCGTATAGCGATGCATCAGGGGCGAGCGCGATGGCGGGGACGCCACAATTATCGAGATAGGTGGAGAACTGAAGCGTGGTCCCGTCGGCGCTCAACTTCGCGATGGCGCTGGAAGATGTACCGCAGGTGGGTCCAGCCACGAGGGGATTGTGTAACGGGAGCCCGCTGCTGGCTGCCATCGCAAGGACCGGATCACCGGTTGCATCGAGCGCGATTGCGCCGGTGTTAATTCCACACGTTGCCCTGAGGATCGCGGTGTAAACGGTCGCCAAATTTACGGCACTTAGCTTCATCACGTACGCATCGCCCTGCACTGGAATCAGGGGGTTCTGATTGCATGAGGCTGGCTGTGGAGAGGAATAGGCCCCACCCGTGGACTGCAAGCTGCCCATCTGACTTTGACCGAAAGCGATGAGATTGTTCTGTGAATCTGCTGCCAAACCGGTGACTGAAAGAGCGGCGCGCGGCAGATATCCGGAAGCGAGCAGTTGTGACGCCGCGTCATTCAGTTTCGCGACGAATACCGGGGATGGGCCGTTCGGATTCGGTGGCGGAGGCAATCCAGGCACGGGGCCAGAGCCCGCCAGGATGACGTCTTCGTTGGCATCCACCAGCATTGCGCTAGGCGTGGTGTAAGAGACTCCCAGGTAAGTGGCATAAATCAGAGTGGCACTGGAAGAGAGCTTCACCAGAAACCCGGTGTATGACTGTGGGTTCAAGCTGGTGACGATCGTTCCGGGAGTCACCGGAAACTTCAGCGAACCAGTGCTCCCGGCGACGTAGGCATTTTGGCTGGCATCGACTGCCAGCGCAACGGCGGTGTTGGTTGCTTCCCCGCCGAGCGTCGCCGAATAGATGACCGTTCCGTCCGTCGAGAACTTGGTCAGAAATACGGAGTCTTCGCCCTGCGGCCCGATGTGGGGGACTGTTGTTGGAAAATTGGGCGAGCTGGTGTTGCCAGCGACGTACACGTTGCCTTGCGAATCCAGGGCGAGAGCAATCGCGGCGTCTTGATCGGCGCCTCCCAGGTAGGTGGTCCACAATATTTTCCCGTCGGGTGAAATTTTGGTCACGAACGCGTCCGAGCTTAGCGCGCGAGTCACATAGTAGGTGCAATTGCCTCCGGCTACGACGCTCGACACGCCCGTGAGCTGCGGTGTTTGCCAGGTGATGCCGAAGTCGGGGCTGAAGGAGATTCGGGAGGTTGCAAACGCGGTATAGCCAAGACCAAAAAGCCCTCCGGAGGCACTGCATGGATCGGGCACGAGCGCGAATGTCCCGGGATTGAAGTTATATTCGGAAGTGGATGTTTGGGCGGTCCAGGACGACGCGCCATCGGTACTTTTATAGAGAGCATTGCCGGCTTGCGCCACTAATGTGCCCGGCTGGTCCGGATCGACAGCGAGATAAGAAATACCGGAGAATGGCGGCGGCGGTGACGTTTTCTGGGTAAAGGTAGCTCCATAATCGGTGGTCAGGTACAAGGTTCCGGTAACGCCCGCTGCAAAATCGGCGTAGATCCATCCTGGATGGGACGGATCAAATGCGGCCGTTGTCAAGCCGGGGCCATAGCCAAAGGTTTGGAACGTCAAACCCCAATCTCGTGAGATTGAGCCGGATCCCAGACTAACGACGAGGAGCGTGCCTGAGCCAGTTGGGTCCGCAAGCAGTCCGCAGCACGCGTTGCCGCCCGTTGTCCAAGTGGCTCCGCCGTCCAAACTTCGAATGAGCGTCCCCCCCACAACCGCGGCGATGTGAAGATGATTTCCAGGATCGATGGCCAAGGGAGCTCCGCCCGTAGGGAAGTTGGTTCCGGCGGCGAGCGAATAAACCGGCTGCCAGGTCTGACCAAAATCGGTGCTTTTGAAAATGTCGTTCCCGCCGCTTGCGAACATTACCTGCGGCGCGACCGGATCGACGACCAGCGAGAGCGCGCCGCCGGGAGGGCCACCGAGGGGCGCCCAGGTCACACCCAGGTCGGTGGTTTGAAGGATGCTCGCATCGCCGAAGAGGGGCTGCTCGGCGTCCTTCACCGGGAAGTGCGCCGAATAGGTGGTGCCGGCGACGTAAACATTCCCGCTGGAATCGGTAGCGGTGGCTTGAATGGAATCCTGGCTAGTTCCGGCGAAAGCGGCGATCCGGAATTTTCTCAGCACATCGTGCGAGTCCGGGGCGGCAGGGCGAGGAGGGCGAGCATCTGGATGTTGGGTTTGTGCCGCGCCAAGACTGGCGGCGACAACGACGATCGGGATCAGACCGGCGCGAGGGATCATCTGCCGACAGTCCAGGGGAGCACGTCATCGGCCACAAAAGAACCAGCGATTGCGTAAGGCCGCTGCTCGAAAATGTGTCGAAAGGACACGCGAGCGGTGAGATATACGATGTCTTTGTGCGAGTTTCGAAATGGGGCAATAGCCTGGCAGTGCGCCTTCCCGCTGCGGTCGTGGATGCGCTCGGTCTCAAGGAGGGCGATGAGATCGAGATCTTGATCGCTGGGAAGCGGGAGTTCAGGGTCGCGCACGATCGCTCAAGAGAGAGGGCGCTAGAGGCCATCCGCCGTCTGGCACGGCCGTTCCCTCCCGGCTTCAAGTTCGACCGCGAAGAGGCTAATGAGCGTTAGCCCGTTCTTCGATACGATCGAGCTGATCAACGCCATTCGAGAAACGCTGCGACCGCGAAACGTAAACCCAGCTTCCGTTCCGTTCTGAGCCCAAGATGGCTACGAATTAGGTTGGTGGAGGCGGCGGGAGTCGAACCCGCGTCCGAGAAAGCCCGCCGTGAAAAGAACTACGTGCGTTTCCGATTCGGTGGTTGTCGGCCGCCGCATTAGAACCGGTAAGAAAACGGCGGCGTAGCCCGATTGTCGTCAGCCTGCTGCTCCGAGCAGAAGCCCTCGGCCCAATCCTTGAAGATGACGCCCGATGAATGCCGTCAAGGCCCAGCATCCGGGGCGGCTACTTAATTAATTAAGCAGCGTATGCGAACTGTTGATTGGCAGTTCTGGTTTTCCGATCGTTTAACGGGAGCTCGGAACCCGGCACGCCTTCCCACAACGATTCAATCCCGTCGAATCCGTTGCGCCCCCTTCTAACTCTCATGATAGCACCCTGCCCGGGGCTGCGACTGCCGCTATGATGAATATTAGCCATGGCCACGATCGCCTCGCCGGGGACGAGGCAAGAGACCTTCAAGCGGGAAGCGCCGCTCTATAACGTTGTGCTGCTGGACGACGCCGAGCATACCTACGATTACGTAGTGGAAATGCTGGAGAAACTGTTCGCGCTCTCCGCCGAGGATGCCTGGAATCACGCGGTGGAGGTAGATACCACCGGCCGCACCATCGTGATGACGTGCGAGTTGCCGGCGGCCGAGTTCGGACGAGATCAGATCCACGCTTTCGGCGCGGACTGGCGGATGCCGGTGAGCAAGGGATCCATGTCGGCGATCGTGGAACCTTCTCAGGTGTGAAGTAGGCTCAGGTGTGAAGCAGGGCCCGCTCTGAGTGAGCGCCGGCTTAATTAACCGGGGTGGGGAAGGTTTTAGAAATGTGGTCGTGCCAGGTGAGGGTTTCCTCGTCCACCAGGCTCCACAGCAATCCGATGCCGCCGGCCATCAAGCTGAGGAAGCCCGACGCAGTCCGGTACAAGCGTTGCGCCCGCGTAGGCGGCTGGCCGTCGAAATTCACGAGCCGCAAATGAGTCCATTTCTGGCCGATCGTGTCTCCGTTGGCCAAACACCACAGCAAACGGTAGAAGATTACGATTCCGGCCGCGACACCGAGAAAGATGGGAGCGGTCTTGGCATTAAACACGAACACCCCGCCCGCGAGGCGGAAAACGATTCCGAAAACAGCGAGAGCCATGACAATCATGCTGGCATCGAGCGCGGCCGCCATGGCGCGATGCGCCGGAATGGCTACTCGCGCGTCGCAATAAATTACGGCATCGGCCGGTTTGGACGAGCGCGCCGCATGGGTAAACTCGAGAGCTTGCTGGCCAGGGATTATCTTGCGCCGGCGCTGGCGCGGGGCCGATGGTTGCGGATGACGCGGGGCGGGCGGCACCAAACTCGGAGCGATGGTTTCGAACTGAACTACCAGCGGCAGCTCGCGCGAAGTAAAAAGCGAAGGTTGATAGGTGACGGAGCGGCGTGGAGCGCTCGGCTCGGGGGTGCGGTGCGGTTCAGTCCTGGCGGCAGCCCGGGAAGACGGGCCGTTGGTTTCGACGGCTTGCAAAACCGGCGCGGGCCTTTCATGTAAACCCGGCGCAGCTCCCTGATGTAAAACCGGCGCGGCTCCTTGATGTAAAACCGGCGCAGCCGCGGACGAACCTGTGTACACCGGGCCCATACGCAGGCGCCGGCCACAGCGGCGGCAGCGATGATCGTCGTCAGCGTTGGCGGCTTGGCAGTATCGGCATTCCATCAAAAAACCTCATCCATCAAATAGTCAGGACAAAACTGCTATGTCAAAAGCACCTGTTCCAAAACAGCAACAGCGTGTGCTAAAAAGTCCGCTTGCGGACATCCGAACATCCATGCTACGGTTTTCGCTTGACGCCTCGTTCGGTAGCATCCGCGGGCAAACCACTTCCCGGCAACCTCAATCCGGAGGTTGGCTTTACTCCGGACGTTATCCTTCTTCGTAACATATTTGGGCGAAAATGTCACGAACTTTGTTGGGTCCTCCCAGCGCTGTTTGCGCTCATTTTGGTTCCTGCACCCCGCTTGCGGGCCCAGGCACCCCCGCCGCAACTTCCGTCCGCCCCGCCGTCCGCGCCGGCTCCGCCTGCGCCAGCCAATGCGGCGAATCTGGACCAGAAGATCAAAATCCTAAGGGCTGGCGCCCCGAATCCGAACGAATATAATGTGAACGCCGAAAACGAGGAGACGGACGGCGATATGCGCCACCTGCGCGGCCATGTGCATATCCAATCGGAGGACAAGAAGATCGACGCCGACGCCGTGGATTACAACGACGACACCGGCGACGTGGAGGCTTGGGGTAACGTCCGCTATGAGAATTTTCTGGACGGAACCAAGCTGAACTGCGATCACGCGAAATACAACGTGAACACCGAATCGGGCATCTTTTACGACGTGCGCGGCACGTCGGAAACCAAGATTATCGCGCGCCCGGGCCTGCTCACCACCAGCAATCCTTTCTACTTTGAAGGTAAATGGGGCGAGCGGGTGGACGGAAAGTACATCATCCACGAGGGATTTATTACCGATTGCAAGGTTCCCAAACCGTGGTGGCGGCTGACGGCGACCAAGTTCGACATCCTGCCAAACGATCGCGCCATCACATATCATGCCGTGTTTCACGTCGCGAAGCTGCCGCTATTTTATTTCCCCGCCTACTATAAATCGCTAAAAGTGTTACCGCGTCAGAGCGGTTTTCTTACGCCGAATATCGGACACAGTACGATCTACGGTGAAATGTTCGGGTTGGCATATTACTGGGCGATCTCCCGCAGCTACGACGCGCTTTACCGCATTGAATACTTCACACTTCGGGGTCCCGCGCATAACCTGGAACTGCGCGGGAAGGTGAGGCCGGGCACCGATTTCAGCCTCGACTTGTACGCGGTGGAAGACCGCGGCGTCAACATTGGCAACGGCGTGATCCAGAAACAAGGCGGCGAGGAATTCTCGTTCGACGGCCGCTCCGAGCTCGGCGACGGTTGGATAGCGCGAGTCCATCTGGATTACCTCAGTTCCTTCCTTTTCCGGCTGGCCTTCAGCCAATCGTTTCACGACACCATCTTTTCAGAAACGCATTCGGTGGGATTTATTACCAAACATTGGTCGACTTACGCCTTCGACGTGGCCGTGGACCGCGATCAGGAATTTGAAAACTCAAACCCTCAGGACACGATTATTATCAAGAAGCTGCCCGAGGCCGAGTTTTTGAGCCGCGATCGTCAGATTCTGGGCGGCGTGGTACCGGTGTGGTTTTCCTTTACCAGCAGCGCGGGATTGATGGACCGCAGCGAGCCTGAGTTTGTGACTCCCACGTTTGTCAGCCGCCTGGATGTGTATCCGGAGGTCACGACGGCGTTTCACTTCGACAACTTCAGTCTCACGGCCAGCGGGTCGATCCGCGAAACCGATTATGGGGACAGCTTTGTCAACGGAGCGGTCAGCGACCAGGGGTTTCTGCGTAGCGCTCGCGAAATCGACGTTCATCTCATCCCGCCGGCCTTCGAACGGATCTTTCAGTCCCCCAAATGGCTGGGCGGCGGGAAGTTGAAGCACGTGATCGAACCACGGGTCGATTATAAGTACGTCGAGGGCATTACCAATTTCAGCAATATTATCCGTTTCGACGAGACCGACCTGATGAACGACACTAACCAGGTGACGTTCTCATTGACGAATCGCCTGTTCGTGAAGGACAAGGACGGCAATGTCAACGAAGTGGCGAGCTGGGAGGTGGCGCAGGCCCGCTACTTCGATCCCACCTTTGGCGGCGCGGTAATTCCCGGGCAACGCAACGTAATCGAATCCACCGAGGAATTGGATGGGTTCGACTTTCTGTGGGGCCCGCGCGCCTATTCTCCGATCGTCTCGGTACTTCGCTTCCAGCACATCCTGGGGTTTGAATGGCGACTCGACTACGACCCGCTGCTGGGCCGCATCAGCAATAGCAGCTTCAACGGGAACATTCGCCTCTCGAAATATTTCTTTTCAATCGGACACACCGTAGTGAATACCAACCCGGCAGTCACCGCCGTGAACAATCAGATCAACGTTCTGGCGGCAGTCGGCAATCAGAACCGCAAGGGTTGGAATGCCGGCGTCAACGCGTTTTACGACCTGGATAGGCACGTGCTGGACTTCGCCACCACCGAGCTTACGTATAACACCGATTGCTGCGGCATCAGCGTGGAATGGCGGCGATATAACTTCGGCGGTGTCCGCGACGATACGCAATACCGGCTGTCGTTTTCGATCGCCAACGTCGGCAACTTCGGCAACATGCGCAAACAGGAGCGAATATACTAATTTAATCGGCCATCGGCTGGCCGCTCATGGCTTCATCCAGCAGCACGGTGAACTTTCTGGCTTTGTGATCGACGTTATCCTTGAGATTCGCCAGACGGCGCTCCAGGGACTCCAACTCATCGGCCAGGTGCAGGCAGGCCAGGACCGCCGCGCGGGTAGCGTCGATGTTGCCGGCTCGCACGGCGATCGAGGACATCAAATCGTCCACCTTTTGGGCCAGATGTTCGATCCGGCCCGGCTCCTCGGAAGCAACCAAGGAATAGGTCTGGTTAAAGATAGTGACACGGACCGGTTCCGTGTTAGGCATGGCTTTAGCTTGTCACCTTTTGTGGAACCGCGCAAGACGGGCACCAAACGCCCTTTGCGCTCCGGATGGAACCGCGCAAGACGTCTAACGGTTGACCCTACTGAGCCGCGCACGTGAGGAAGCGGTCGTCCGTGCGAGCGCCTGGGCTACGTGCCGCTCAGCAAATCCATTTGTCCCAGCAGTTTTTCGATCCGCGTCCGCACCTGCTTGCGTTCGCTGCGCAGATCGTCGAGCTCCTGGCGGATGGCATCCCGTTCGGCGATGGCCGATGCCAGCTGCGACTCGAGCGCCGATTTCTCCGTACGCAAGGTCGACACTAGTTCGACAGCCCGCGTAATGCGCTGCTCGAGGTGACCGAGCGAATCCAGTTCCTGTTGCGTGGCGTTCATACTTGATTATCGCCCAGACTGTTTACGATGCAGCGTGAGCGGCCTTGGCCTTTTCCACCAGCGCGGTGAAAGCAACGGCGTCGTTGGCGGCGATATCGGCCAGGATCTTACGATTCAGTTCGATGCCCGCTTTCTTCAGGCCGTTGATGAACTTGCTGTAGGAAATGTCGGCCGTGCGGCAGGCGGCTCCGATGCGAACGATCCATAGCGAACGAAAGTCGCGCTTTTTGCGGCGCCGTCCGACGAATCCATAGCGTAGCGCCTTCTCGACGGCTTCCTGCGCCGCGCGATTCAGCTTGCTTTTGGTGAGGAAATAGCCCTTCGCTCGGGCCAGCGTTTTGTGGCGATAGTCTCTGCGATTGGTACCGCGTTTTACTCTTGGCACGTTTTTTCTCCTGCTTTGGATTTATCCGGCGGCAAAGGTACGTGCGAGCACCCATCCGCGCGGTGGCGCTGACTTTCGCCAGCTTTAATAGGGAATCATTCGCTTCAGCTTCGCCTGGTCGGTCTCATCGGCCACCACGCTATGCTTCAGCTTGCGTTTGCGCGCCCGCGTTTTCGACGTCAAGATGTGCCGGGCAAACGAATGATGGCGAACCACCTTACCAGTCCCGGTCTTCTTGAACCGTTTGGACGCACCCTTATGTGTCTTCAGCTTCGGCATTGAAATTTTCCTGGGTTAGACTGCGACCTTTTTACTCTACCATAGCCCGAGGCTTTAGCACAGCCCGAGGCTTTACGAGAGCACTGACAGCGGTCGAACGGGACCCAGACGACTTGGCCGGACGGCGCGAAGTTCACAATACGGCGCTACCGCCAGATATCGTGCTACCGATGGATAGGCATTGCGCTATTATGAGCTTAGTTGCCATCCGCGTATCGGTTGGAGGGATCATCATACAAGAAAACGAGCCTAAACCCGGCCAAAGGACGCCCATGGAAAAGCTGGCGCAAAACATCCAGGAGGCTTTTCTAAATAATGCGCGCAAGGATAAGACCTTCCTGACTATCTATTTAATGAGCGGCGTCAAGCTTTCCGGCCGCATCAAGAGTTTCGACAAGTATTCGGTGGTGCTTGAGACGAACAATCAAGAGCAGCTTATCTTTAAGCACGCCATCTCCACGGTCGTGGTTTCGAAGCCGTTCCACGCGTCGGCGGGCGGGCATTCCTTGGGAGCCTCGGGCGCGACGGCAACCACTACGACCAGTCATTCTTCACCCTCCGCGTCCCCGGAGCCCGTCGAGGATTAGTATCTAGTTGGCGTTAACCAGCGCAGAGCGCGCGATTCTGGTCGGGTTGGATTTGAAAACCCGCTCGCGGCCGGGCGCCGTTTCGCACGCGCACGCCGTAGAAGAATCTCTCGACGAGATGAAATCGCTCGCCGATACGGCTGGCGCGCACGTGGAAGAGACCATCGTACAATCGCGCCAAGCGCCCGATTCGGCCACGCTCATCGGTTCCGGCAAACTGGATGAACTGCGCCGCCTGGTGAATTTTCACGAAGCGGATATGGTGTTGTTCGACGCCGAGCTGACGCCCACGCAGCTTCGGAATCTGGAGCGCGCTCTGGATTGCAAAATTCTGGATCGAACCCAATTGATCCTGGACATCTTCGCTCGCCGCGCCAGGACGCGCGAAGGGCAATTACAAGTGGAACTGGCGCAGTTGAATTACTTGCTGCCGCGCTTGGCGGGGCGCGGTACGGAAATGTCGCGGCTGGGCGGTGGCATCGGCACGCGCGGCCCTGGTGAGACGCAACTGGAAACCGACCGCCGCGGGATCTATCGCCGCATCAAAAAGCTCAACGATCAGCTCGAAAGCGTGCGCGGCGGACGGGGCACGCAGCGTCGCCAGCGTCAATCGGTACCGCTGGCCACCATCGCGCTCGTGGGCTACACGAATGCCGGAAAATCCACCCTGTTCAACCGGCTGACGGGAGCGGACGTAATCGCCGACGCGCGCCTGTTCGCGACGCTCGATCCCACCGTTCGACACTTGACCCTGCCATCGCGGCGCAAGGTGCTGGCGAGCGATACGGTGGGATTCATTCGCCATCTGCCCACTACGCTGGTGAAGGCCTTCCGCGCCACGCTCGAAGAAGTCACCGAGGCGGCCTTGCGGCTGCACGTCGTAGATGCGTCGTCGCCCAGCGCGCCGCAGCAAACCGCGCATGTTTTCGAAGTGCTGGCCGATATCGGCGCCGATCAAACGCAGCAGATCCTGGTGCTCAACAAAATGGATCAACTGGAGAGCACTGCCGGGGACACCGAGAGCCTGACGCAAAGGATCATGGGCGAAGTGAAGGCTGGCGCTCGCACCGAGGCGATCGCAGTGTCGGCGCGAACGGGGACCGGCGTCACCGAATTGCTGGAGGCCATCGATCGTGTTTTGCCGCTCGATCCAGTGACGCGCCACCGGTTCCACATCCCAGCCGGCGACGGCTCGCTCATCCACTTACTTCACGAGCGCGCGAAAGTGCTGTCGAGCCAGTATCGCGGCGAGGTCCTTGAAGTGGAGGCCGAGGTCCCGGAGTCCGTAAAACAGCGCCTTTCGGGGTACCTGGCCGAATGATATTCTGTCAACAGGGAATTTCACATCCATAAAGACCCGGCTCTGACATGAATCTGCCCAATGCGCTGACCATTCTCCGCATCTTTTTCGTGCCGTTTCTGGTCGCGGTTCTGGTGGAGCAGCATCTGCGGATTGAATGGCGCGGCGCGGTGCTGGTGACCAATGCGTTCCTGGCTCTGGGGATTTTTCTCGCCGCGGCCTGCACCGATCTTCTGGATGGCTATCTCGCGCGCAGATGGAAGCAGATCACTACGGTCGGGACGCTGCTCGATCCGATCGCCGATAAACTGCTGATCTCGGCGGCGCTCATTTCACTGGTACAGATTCGCAAGGTTCCGGCCTGGATGGTGGTGCTGATCATCGGCCGCGAGTTCGCCGTTTCCGGGCTGCGCAGCATCGCCGCCGCCGAAGGCTACACGATCCAGGCCAGCGACCTGGGCAAGACCAAGATGATCACGCAAGTGACCGCCATTTGCATGGTGCTGCTGAGCATCCGATGGCCGGAGTTGAACGGCTTCGCCATGCTGTGGATGTGGGGTGTGGTGATTTTCGGCATCGCTTCCGCCATTCAATACTTCCGCAAATTCTGGCGCAAAGTGGACGATTCGATCAAGCACCGCCGGCGGCAACAGCTATTGCGCATCGAGCGCCAACGCAAGCGGATGATGCGCTACCAAGCGCAGGCTGAGGAAGAGAAGATGGGCCAGGCGCAGTGAAGCAATTGGCCATTCGCCAACAGGCTCTGTCGTTGACGTTCGGTTCAAGCTTCTTCGAGAAAGCCTGGCTAGCCAATGGCCAACAGCGCCGAGACCTTGTCTCGGCTAATCGCTTTCTTTCGGCGCAGAGAAAATCTGGAAGTTGTCGGGTGTAAATAGCACGGTCAATACTTGTCCGCGCGCGCCCAACGGTCCCAGCAATTTTCCATTCAATCGCACCTCGATGCCCGCGGCATTGCCGACGCGCAATTTGGCGAACTGCTTGCCTCCCACGGTCTTGGTTTCATTGGGACGCAGTGTTCCGGAAAACACCGGCTTTCCATCGGAAGACACCGACAGCCAGGTGGCTTCATGCGCCATCAGATCCAGCATCACCTTGTAGTCGGAATTCGCCGTTGGATCGGCACCGGTCCTTCCGTCCGCTTCATTCGGCTTGGCCTCCGAAGCCAATGCCACTGGCACGGCAGCGGGCTGAACAGCAGCGCGCTGAACAGAGACCGGTTGTGGAGCGATCTTGGCGACAGGTCTCGGGAAGTTGGCCTTCGGCTTCGCCAATGCACGCACACCCGCGATCATCCCGCTCAAACTCAGGGACGATCGAGCACTATGCCACCACACGTAGACTCCCGAACAGCCTACAAGCACCAGCGCCAAGCTGACCGCTGACATATACGATCGTCGCGCGTGAAAGCGATGTGCGGACGTCATAGGCGGAACGCTCCGCGCCACGACGCTTTCGAAACCAGGCAAAGGCAGAGGTTCGTCTACGCTTAACACGCGATCGATTTCGGCAGCGATCTCACGCGTGTCCAACGACAAACATTTGGCGTATTGTTCAACGAAGCTCTTATAGAAAAATCCGCTCGGCAGTCTCTTGCGGTCATCGGACTCGATCGCTTCCAAGAATTTGGCGCTGATTTTCGTTCGCGCTGCAACAGTATCCAGATCGAGGCCCTGTTCCTGGCGCGCACGTCTCAGTATTTCACCCACAGAAGACATACAATTTGCCTGCTAGCTTACGGCTATAATACTACAGTCGGTGGGAACATACCGCTCAGGTGCTATCTCAGTAGTGGTGGTGAACTGGAATCGTCGCGATCTCTTGTTGTCGTGCCTGCAATCACTTAAAAGACAGAACCTGAACCAGCCGTTTGAGGTGGTGGTTGTGGATAACGGTTCGGAGGATGGCTCCCCCGAAATGGTATTAAGGGAATACGGAAAAAGCGCCGAATTCCGATTAGCCCTGATCCGAAATTCGGAGAACCGCGGCTTCTGCGCCGCCAATAACCAGGGTTTCGCGGCCACCAACACGGAATTTGTCGCGCTGCTCAATAACGACGCCGAAGCCGAACCGGATTGGCTGGTAAAGTTGGCGACGGCGTTCGACGGACGCCCGGACGTCGGCATGGCGGCCTCGAAAATTTTGGTTTTTGAAGATCCGCGACGGATCGACAAAGCCGGCCATTTGATTTATCCCGACGGCCAGAATCGCGGGCGCGGCAGCGGCGAGCTCGATGAGGGCCAATACAATCGTGTGGAAGAGATCCTGTGGCCGGATGGATGCGCCGCCATGTACCGCCGCGCGATGCTGGACGAAATCGGAGGGTTCGACGAAGATTTCTTTGCGTACGCCGATGACGCGGAGTTAGGGCTGCGCGCTCAACTCGCCGGATGGAAGTGCTTGTATATCCCGGATGCGGTGGTGCGGCATCATCGTGGCGCGACGCTCGGCGTGCGATCGTCACGGCGTCTGGAGTTGATCGAACGCAATCGCGTGCTGTTAGCGGCCAAGCTGTTTCCGTGGAGCCTGCTGTGGCTGAATGGCGTTTTCTACGGGCTGCGGTTGGGCGCGGGCGTCTGGGCCGCCATCACGGGCCAAGGGGAAGTGGGCAAGTATCCGGGACTTCGCGGAAAGCTGCAAGCCGCGTTCGCTTTGTTGAAGGGCGACTGGCAGGCGCTGGCGCTGCTACCGCGTATGCTCGGGAAACGGCGCGATGTGGAGCGCATTCGAAAGCTCTCGCCTCGCGAAGTACGAAAGCTCATTCTGGAGCATCGGATTTCTTTGAAGGAACTGACGCGGCAAGCCGTGTGAGCACAGCACTCGCGGCGCGAGCAGCTTAAGCCCGTTTCGGCAACTGCAGCAGATATTTACAGATCGAGTCCATATCCATGGGCGAAAATTTGTAAGCCGGCATGATGCTGCCCTTGGTAACTCCCGCGGGATCGGCGAAATGTTTTTCAAGCCAGGCCCGATCGTGGCGCAAGCCGACGCCATCGAGCGCTGGACCGAGCGTGGCACCGACGCCATCCACTTGATGGCACGCGTCGCAGTGGTTCTTCTGATAAATCACGGCGCCTTGCGTGACGAAGGCCGGCGCAGCCAGGAGCGCGGCCTCGTCCTGCGGAGTGAGCGTAAGGACGAAGAGCGTGAGCGCGTTCAGATCGGGCGTGGGTAAATTGATGGGAGGCATCGCACTGCCGGGTACTACTTGCGAAGGATTCTTGAAGTGCGGCACCATCCAAGTGGCGTTGCGGTGCTCCTTCGGCATCTTGATCAAGTCGGGGCCGATGCCTTTTTGTCCCGCGCCGGGATGGCAACCCAGGCAGCCTTCGGATTTGAAGTAACTGAGCCCGGCCAACTCTTGAGGAGTCAGCCGTTGCCAGGGCTCTATAGCGGTTGGCTGTTGGCCGTTAGCTGTTGGCGCCGAAGCGGTTGCAGATGACGCGCCTGGAGCTTCCGGCGTTTCGGTTGACGGTGTCTCGGTATCTTCGGCGGATTCCTGATTCTTGGGAGTGGTTGCCACGGCCGCCGTGGTAAGACCGGTCCAGGCGATCGCGGCCAGAACAACAAAAGTGATCGCAAATGTTCGTTTGCCTAAACGGATCATCGGCCCGCGGTCAATGAAGGGGATCAAGAAGAGCGTGAGTACCGCAAGGCCCGGCAACACCACGCTGCCGAAGGTCTCCATGGGCCCTTTGAAGAACTTTAGCATCTGGAACAGGAACAAAAAGTACCATTCCGGACGCGGGATGTAAGCGGTATCGGTGGGATCGGCCAGACGCTCGAGCGGCACCTTGGCGACCACGGCCATGGTGAACAAGATGATAAAAGCGATCGCCACGCCAACGGTGTCTTTGAACACCTGCTCGGGGAAGAACTTGCGCTTGGGCCCGGTATCGCCGGGCGCCGCGGCGACGCCGTGCTTCCGCACCAGATAGATATGAATCCCGATGAGGATGATGGTGAGCGGCGGGAGCAAAACAGTGTGCAGCGCGTAGAATCGCGAGAAGGTGACATTGCCGACGCTGTCCCCCTGGGCGCCCAGCAGCCGCAGCAGGTAGGGGCCGGCCAGGGGCGCTTGAGATGCGATGTGAGTGGTAACCACGGTGCCGAAATACGCGCGATTGTCCCAAGGCAGCAGATAGCCGGTGAGGCTGAACGCGAGCGTGATCAGCAGCAAAATCACGCCGACCATCCAGGTGGCTTCGCGCGGCTTCTTGTATGCGCCGTAGATAAACACCTGGGTCATGTGCAGCACCACGATGATCAGCATGATGCTGGCGCCCCAATGGTGCAGGCCGCGGATCAAGGGCCCGCCCGTCACCTCCGTCATGATGTACTTCACGCTGTTGTAGGCTTCACCGGGCGTGGGCGCATAGTTGAATGCCAGCAAGCTGCCGGTGAACACTTGAATCACGAAGAAAAACACCGCCATGCTGCCGATGATCTGGTGCCATCCGGCGGAGGCGGGGATGTCCTCGTACAGAAAATTCTTGACGGCGCTTTCCAGGCCAGTGCGATGTTCGAGCCAGTCGATAACAGTGCGCATGTCGGATCAGGCTTGCGGTTCCACCGGCCCGATTTCGAGCTTGCCGGCGTCGACCTTGGTCATGTAGCGATCGAGCGGGCGAGGCGCGGGGCCGCTAAGCACTTTGCCATCGATGGAAAACACCGAGGTGTGGCACGGGCAGATGAAGGTGTGGCTGGGATCGTCCCAATGATAGGCGCAGCCGAGGTGCGTGCAGATCGGCGAGAAGGCGACGACGTCGTTGTTGGGCTGCCTCACTACCCAGGCGGTGGCTTTCTGGGTGGTGACCTTCCATCCGTCCACGCGGTTGCGGTTGAAGGCAATTTCGGTGGGGGTGCCGGCGGGAATGGTGGATAGCTCCGCCCCATCCACCCATTCCGCTTCCTTGCGGACCTTGGGAGGAAAGAGCAAATAGATAGCGGCCGGGGCGGCCAGCGCCAAGCCGATCAATCCCATGGCGGCGTTGATAAATCCGATGTAAAAAGAGCGGCGCGTGGGAGGGACATCGACAACCGCGGGCGGTGCTTGGTTTGACTCGTTCATTCTTCCGTTTTTACTCTAAGCCGAGCGTCATGAGGCAATCAAGACTAATGTTGTAACAGCAAAGTGTACCAATCTTTTTACAACACCCGAATCTTGTGCATTCTACAGGACGTGCGCCTAGCGGCGGATGTTACGGGACGGGCGTGGCCCCCGGGGCCGACTGGACGCCATTCTGAGCCGCGCGCATAAGCGGGTCTTTTCGTTTATAAAGCGCCGTCGCCGCGATCGTCGTTGCGGATCCGAATGGCCTCGGCGACGTCGTAGACGAAAACCTTGCCATCGCCGATTTTGCCGGTGCGCGCGCTATTTACCACGGTCTGAATCACTTCCGGGGACCGTTCGTCGGAAACTACCATCTCGAGCTTGACCTTGGGCAGCAAATCGACCTGATACTCCATACCCCGATAAACTTCCTTGTGGCCCTTTTGCCGGCCATGGCCGCGCACTTCCGAGATGGTCATGCCGTCGATGCCGATCCCTTTGAGCGCTTCCTTGACGTCTTCGAGCTTGTGCGGCTGGATAATCGCTTCGATCTTTTTCATGGCTGGTTGGAGTCCTGACGCGTCGTCCTCACGTTTCGAGATTATATCCTTCTTCGCCGTGCATGCTGACGTCCAGGCCTTCCATCTCCTGGTCCTCTGTGACGCGCACGCCGATCAGGACGTCGCAAATCTTGAGAATGACGAGCGTTCCCACAATCGCCAAGCCCCAGGAGATGGCCACGCCAATCGCTTGGTTGAGTACCTGACCGGGATGCCCATCCACCCAGCCCAATCCGAGCGTTTTGCCGGAGGCATCCTTCAGGCCATCGTTGACGGCCATGGTGGCGAAAACGCCGGTGAGAAGAGCGCCGACGGTGCCTCCCGCGCCGTGTACTCCAAAGGCATCCAGCGTATCGTCATAGCCGAACTTGCTCTTCACCACCGTGACCATGAAGAAGCAGATCATACCCGCGACGAATCCGATCAACATGGCCGGAAACGGCTTCACGAATCCGGAGGCCGGAGTGATGGCCACCAGTCCCGCAACGGCGCCCGAGATTCCTCCCAATATGCTTGGCTTTCCGTTGCGGATCCACTCGACGAACAGCCAACCCAGCACCGCGGCAGCCGTCGCGAAATGGGTAGCCACAAATGCGCTGGTGGCGAGCGGTGAAGCGGCCAGCGCGCTGCCGGCGTTGAATCCAAACCAGCCCACCCATAGCAAACCAGCGCCGATAACGCTGATTACCAAGCTGTGCGGCTTCATCGGCTCGGAAAGATAGCCCTTTCTTTTGCCCAGGTAGAGCGCGCACACGAGCGCGGACACTCCCGAGGTGATGTGCACCACCGTGCCGCCGGCGAAATCGAGGCACGGGATGCTGCCGCCGGAAAAGGCGTTCAGCAATCCGTTCTTGCCCCAAACCATGTGGGCCATCGGGAAATAGACGATGAACATCCACAGGACCGTGAACAGGAGCATCGCGCTGAATTTCATGCGCTCGGCATACGCTCCTGAGATGAGAGCCGGCGTGATGATCGCGAACATGAGCTGATAGATCATGTACGTCTGCTGCGGAATGGTAGCGGCGTAATCGGGGTTGGGCGCGGCGCCGACATTGTGCAGAAAGAGGTAGCGCAAGTCGCCGATAAACGGCAGGCCGTCGCCGAATGCCAGGCTATAGCCGGCGATGGCCCAGATCACGCTGACCACCGCCATCAGAATGAAGCTGTGCATCATGGTGCTGAGCACATTCTTGCTGCGCACCAAGCCCCCATAGAACAGCGCCAGGCCGGGACCGGTCATCATTAGGACCAGCGCCGCGCTCACCAGCATCCAGGCGTTGTCGCCGGCGCTTTGAGCGGATTTTACGGCTGTTTCTAAATTAGAGAGGCGAGTGTCAAGGGAAGAGGGGGCGGATTGAGCCAGCGCCAACGCAGGCGCAAGTAACGCCGCCCATACGACTCGGTAGGGCATAAGGTCTATTGTTAACGCAGGTGAGAGCGAATGGCAATCGAATTCCTAGATTAGGTGAATCGCAACTTTCGATTAGTCAGGATATAAGGATTAACTGAGGGACTTCTCACCGGAGGAGCCTTCCGCCGCAGGGGGCTTCCACCGCAGGCCGGCACTGAATTCCAGGCCCACGACATATTTCGTGCCCTTGCGGGTACAAGTCCGCACCGACGCTCTGCCGTGCAGTCCCAAGGCGGCGCACTGCACCGTCACATAGGTTTGTTTGTCGATGGGCTCGGAGATCTCGACACGCATGCCGGACGCCGAAACATTCAAGCTCCGTCCATTGAGAAACCGGTCCGCACCACTCCGATCCTGCCAAATAATCTGGACGGGCGACGATTTCTCGGCCCGCGTGTGCCGTCGGAGCTCACCTTCGTTACTCATCAAGTGGGTGGTTATATATTACGCTTCGTAGCAGGGCGCGACAACCTGGGGACGCTGTCCCGGCGAAAGAGTTGCAAGGTGCCGGGGGCATTGCTTCTGCGTTCACCCCAGGCGTTCATTGGATAGGCACAATGGCTGGCTTGTGGAACCAGGCCTCGTCGCCGATGATGAACCAGCTGATAGGAAATCCCCCTTGATGGCCGATCACAATGCCGACCGGGCGAGAATCCGCCGGCAGATGGAAAATACGATCCGTGGCGACGGACTGCTGGGGAAGAAGCAGAACGTTCAGCGGGACGGTGCTGCGATCCCCAATTGGGTCGTAGCGGATGCCGCGATCGTCGGTCACGTAGGCAACGACGTTGTTTTCGCGCTGCGAGACGCGGCGCGCGGTGCTGTACACGCGCAGCTTAGCCACGTAGGACGTCCCGTTTTCCATCGGCACGCGCTGGACGCCTTCCACCGCGATGCACCAGTCGTCAAAACAACGCGGCTCGCCCATCCCAACCACCCGGCGCGGCGAGAATGCTGACACAACGACAACGGTCCCCAGATAGAGACCCGCGCAGAGGAAGTAACTTCGCAGGATCCCGATCGCGCGAGAGCTCTGTCCCCGGATAGCGGTGAATCCGGCGACCAATAGGACTACCAGACTCGCCAAGAACAGGGCGATGAACAGCAGATCGAAGATGCTCATGGACGCTTCCAATACATTGCGAAGTACTTTTCATTGTAGAGTCTCTTGGGCGGGCGAGCCAGAGTCGGCCAGCGAGTGCGCCAGTTCCAGCTCGCCGATCAGGTTGCGCGAACTGAGCAGCAAGGAATAGAAACGCAGGATCTCGTCGAGCGGATAATGCATGCTGGTACGCGCCTCTCGGGCCTGGGCTGCCTGCTCGTCCAGCGCGGCGATCATGGCAGGCAGATTCGGCCACTCCGGATAGAGCCGCCCCGCCGCAATGCTCTTCGCCATGGTTTCGAGCGCCATTGAGACGCCGTCCTCCAGCTGCTCCAGTCCGGTTTGGAAATTGCGAGCGTACGTATCCGAAGAGCTGTCACGAACCGCTAACTCCACGCTTTCCACGGCGCCAAATATGCGCTCCACCTGATGGGCCAGCAAAGCCAGCCGCTCCCGCTCTTTCAGCGGACCAAAGGCTTCTTGCAGCGCGTTCTGCAGCAAGCCGCTGTTCTTTTGGATCGCGGCGGACACATCGGACTTCAAGCCTTCCATGGATGCCGCCTCTTCCAGGCGGTAGTTACGCATCACGGCCCGGTACAATGCAGCCAGCTTCGAGAGTGTTCCGGCCAGTCCTTGGCGGACGATGCGGCGAGCATGGTTCGGCCATAAGATCAACGACACCAGCAGCGCGACGAGAATTCCGAGTGCGACCTCCGCAAACCGGTGGAGCGCGATCACCCAGGCCAAAGACGTCGAGGGAATTAACATGATGATCGCTACAGTCACCGTGGCCAGCCGTTGGCTCTCCGCCAAGCGCAGCGAGTCGCAGACAAAGAAAGCGATGGCCACGGCGAGTGCGAAACCCAGGATATTCGTGCCGAAAAATCCCACGAAGAGCCCGCCCACCAAGGCTCCGACGGCGGTTCCGGCTAAGCGCGTGCGCGAGGCGCTCAGCGTGGCGCCGACGTTCGATTGCATCACGATCAGGGCGCTGATCGCGGCCCAGTAACCTTGAGGCAAGTGAAATAGATAGGTGACGTAAAGCGAGATGACACCCGCGATTGCCGTCTTAGTGGCCTGCTTGGCGCTTTCCAGGCTCGCTGCGCGCGAGAACATGTTCTATTCTCGCGCCTAATTCCTGTGATAATCTAAGAGCGTATGGCAATCCCCAACGTCAAGCGCTTCCGACCCTTCTGCCCGTCCTGCAACGAGGAGTTCACCGTGATGGCCGTCCTGCCGAAGGACGCCAACGTGGATGCGTACCTCAGTGACGCCGTGGCCCGGCACGATCACAAGGCATTCCAGGAAGCCAAGCAGCAGCACTTCAAGGTGCGCGTCGGCCAACAGAAACAGAAGAAAGCGAAGTAATCGCCACCCGGGGAGAGCGTCTCCCTCACGGTCGCGGTTCGGTTTCTATTTTTCGGTCTCGCAAACGAAATTCGCGGCATCGTCGATGCTGCCGGTCCCTTTGTACTTAGCAACCTGCGGATATGGGCACAGCGGCCGAGTGCGCCCGTTGCGTGACGCTATAATTTTTTGCGGCGCGTGATCGTTCTTGCGCCACGCCGCCAAAGCGCTCATCATGTCGAACGAGTTGGGGCCGTCGCCGCCTCCGCAATGCGCCATGCCCGGCGCCATGAAGAGCCGGATGGAATCCTTCGCCTGGCGCTCGCCGACGGTATCCACTACACGCTTGTAATAATCGACGGTCGCGAGCGGCGCGACGTTCTGATCCTCCCATCCGTGGTACAGCAGCAGCTTTCCGTTGCGGCTGAAGAACGGCTTCAGATCCGCGTCGGTGGCGTTGATGGTTTCGTGGTCGATCTGGTCGGCCAGCGCGACGTCGCTGTCGAAATTCAGGTTCTTCCAATCCCAGTCCGGATTCTGGAACACCACGTACTTGAAATGGTCCGTGGTGACGGGGAAGGGTTGCGGGCCCGCCATGACGGCCCAGCCCAGCTCGGAGCCGGGTTCGAGCCCGGGGAAAATTGCTTCGCCCGTGCGCGGGTTCCTGGATGGCGCAAGGATCGTCTTCACCATTTCGATCTGCGGCGCGGTCAGGCACTCGGATGTATCGGCGCCTTTACAGGCGATCGTTTCCGGGTCGAAGTGGCAGCGCGTAGGATCGGCAATCAGGCCGTCTTTCAAACCATCCAGCGCATCGCAGGCTTGGAGAACCGCGCGATGAATGGCCGGATATTTCGCGGGCGGGATGTAGCCGCCGGGGTTCTTGAGATTGGCATGCGCGATCCACAGCGCGGCGAATGCCAGATGGGTGCGCGGATTGGCGGGCGCGCCGGCCGCGATGCCGTCATAGTCATCCGGAAAACGCTGCGCTTCCTTCAAGCCTTGCCGGCCGCCGGTGGAGCACCCGTTCCAGTACGACAGTTGAGCCTGGCCGCCATAAAACGCTTTGATGATGGCCTTGGCCTTCACGGTCATTTCATGCTCGGAGCGCCATCCGAAATCGATCACTTTCTCCGGATGCCCGAGCGCGAAGCTGCCACTGCCGCCCACGTGCCCGGTGTCTGTGGAAGCGGTCGCGTAACCGTCGTCGAGCGCCACGGCCATGGCGCCGTAGCTGATCGCTCCCGCCCATCCCCCGTTGCCTTCCGCCTCAAATCTGCCGTTCCATCCCGACTCCGGCAGCCAGACTTCGATCTTGATGTCGGAGTCGTCGCTGGGTCTCAAAGTAGCCGCCACGCGGCAGAAGGCGGGCAGGTCCTTCATCGCGACAGCGGAGGCGGGGGTTCCTGGAAAGGTCCGGCCGGGCGGCGTGAACTCGCCTGCTGCCACGGGCTGCGCGAGCGTGACTGTGGCGTTCGAAAGAGCAAGCGTGGCAAGGCTCTCGCAAGTAGCGGCCTTAGCTTCGGAAAACAAAGCCGGCGCAGCCAATAAGCCAATAGCCAAAAGCAGCTTCACGATTCTCCTCCTTAGGTCAACTTCAGTAGTCGGCGTGCATTCCCCTCATAGATCTTCTGCTTGTCGGCCGCGCTGATGTCCAACCCTTCAATACATCGGATGGTCTCGCGAATGTAGAGGCCGGGCTTGGGTTCAAACGGCACGTCGGAAGCGAAGACGCAATGATCTACGCCGAAAAAATCGAGTCCGCATTTCGTGGCGGCCTGCCCGCCAAAGAGCGCCGTATCGGCATAGAAGTTGCGGAAATAATCGATCGGACGTTTCTTCATCGATTGGCGCAGCGACACGTAATCTTCGTCCGACGTCCGCGAGCCCAGCACGTCCCACCCATAGCCCACTCGGCCTTCGAAATACGGAATCATCCCACCCATGTGGTGCGTCACGATCTTGAGATTGGGATGCCGATCGAACATACCGGAGAACACGATGCGCGACATCGCCACGCTGGTTTCATAAGGCCAGCCGAAGGTCCACCAGATTTCGTACTTCGATTTCGGCTCGGTCTTGTAGTCGGTGAAATCGGCGCCGCGAGCCGGATGCATCCAGATGGTAAGGTCGCGACGGGCTGCCTCGGCAAAGATCGGTTCGAACGCGGGCAAGTCTAGCGGCTGGCCGGCGACGTTGGTGTAAATCTGGAAGCCGCGCGCGCCAAGCTGGGTGATACTCCGATCGATTTCCGCGAGGCACGCATCGACGTTGTTCATCGGTAGCGACGCTGCGAATCCGATGAAGCGATCCGGATATTTCGCGACTAATTCAGCGAGTCCATCGTTGGCGATCCGCGCGAGCTCGGGCGATTTGTCGGGTGGGGCCATGGTCTCCATCGGCGGCGCGGGTAAACTCAGAAACTGGCAATATTCGCCGAACTCGTCCATCACGCGAAAGCGCGCGTCCAGATCGGCGATGGTGAGCACGTTTCGCACGCGCTTACCCATGTCCTTGCCGGCCAGGCCAGCCTCGATAACGTCGCGCGCATAGCGCGGTGGGAAAAAGTGATTGAACAGATCAATTTTCATTAGCAGCGCCATTATATCGAACGCCGCGCACGGGCTCGAACTTTCGTGGATCGTGGCCCAACCGTGTGATAAACTGGTGCGTTTGTGTTGCAAGGCGCGACACTATAGTTGCGTCAATAGAAAGGAATCATCACTGCTGTGAGCCAAAGCCTGGAAGATTTACTTAAGACGAAAAGCGCGGTGGACCTGTTGCGCAATTCGCAGATAGGCGCTTATGTCTATCCGGTGGTCCCCGCCGAGTACACCAACTGGCGGGATGAGCAACGTGCCTGGCGAGAGACTTGCGTTCTGTTTGACCAGTCCCACCACATGGCCAACGTGTACATGGAAGGGCCAGATGCGGTGAAGCTGGCTTCGTATCTCGGGTTCAACAGTTTCGCGAAATTCCCGGTGGATAGGGCCAAGCAGCTCGCCCCTTGCAGCCACGACGGCCATGTAATCGGCGACGGAATCCTGTTCCACCTGGAGCCCAACAAGCTGGTCTTCGTCGGGCGCGCGCCGGCGGCCAATTGGATCGAATTCCAAGCCCAGACCGGTGGATTCAACGTCACCACCCAGAAGGACGACCGCTCGCCGTCCAATCCCGGCGGCAAAGCCGTCACTCGCACTTGTTACCGCTACCAGATTCAAGGGCCGAATGCCTGGAAGGTGATCGAGAAACTGAACGGTGGACCACCGCCCGAAATCAAGTTTTTCGATATGGGCTATATCAACATCGCCGGACGCAAGGTCCGCGCGCTACGCCACGGCATGGCCGGCGCTCCGGGACTCGAAATATGGGGTCCGTACGAAGAGCGCGAGGAAATCCGCGCGGCCATTGTGGAAGCGGGCAAAGAATTCGGCCTGGCCCAGGTCGGCTCGCGCGCATACGCCACCAACACGCTGGAGTCCGGCTGGATTCCTTCGCCGCTGCCGGCCGTCTACACGGGCGACAAGATGAAGGCTTACCGGCAGTGGCTACCGGCGGCCAGCTACGAGGGCACCGGCTCCCTGGGCGGCAGTTTCGCTTCGAAGAACATCGCAGACTATTACGTGACGCCTTACGAGATGGGCTACGGACCTTTCGTCAAGTTCGATCACGATTTCATCGGGCGCGAAGCTCTGGAGAAAATATCCAAAGAGCCGCAGCGCAAAAAAGTGACATTCGCCTGGAACCCCGAGGATGTGGCCAAGGTGCAGCGGTCCATGCTCGGGCCCATCGAACAGCGCTATAAGTACATCGATCTGCCGTTGTCTAACTACGCCTCTGCCTCCTACGATCAAGTGCTGATCGGCGGGAAACTGGCCGGTCTTTCGATGTTCAGCGGCTACAGCTACAACGAAGGCTCCATGCTTTCGCTCGGGATTGTCGAGCACGATGTGCAAATCGGCACCGAGGTCACCCTGGTTTGGGGCGAAGAAGGCGGCGGGACCAAGAAGGCTACCGTGGAGCGCCACAAGCAGACGGAAATCCGCGCGGTTGTGAGCCCCGTGCCGTACGCCAAAACCGCGCGCGAAGAATACGCCGCCGGTTGGCGAACCGCGATGGCGCACAAGTAAACTAAACCAGTTCGATCGTGACGCGGCGGCCGACGATTGCCGCCGCCCGCTGCAAGCTCGAAAGCGTGATGTCGTCTTTCGCATTGAGGAGCCGGTCCACCTGCGTGCGGCTGGTCTTCAGCAACGTAGCCATTCTGTTCTTCGAGATTTTCTTTTTCTTCATGGCTTCGGCGAGTTGCCAGGCGACGACCTCCTTCACGGCCTGCGCTTGCGCCTCCGCGAAAATGCCCTCCGCCTTGAGGAAGTCGTCAAGGCTCGAACCCATGTGTTTCTTGCTCATTGCTCCAGCTCCTTCTTGACTTGGCGTTCCTCTTCTTGCAACTCCTTCAGCCATTCCCGCACCGGCTCATTGCCCGCGAGCGTTCGAAAGAAAACCAGCGGGATTTTCTTCGGCGGCGGGTCCTCGGTGATTTTGCACCTTCTTTAGTACAATGTACCTTATAAAGTGCATCGCGGCGAGGCTTTCGGCGGTGGATTCAGCTCTACTCTAAACGGTGAGCATTCGACGGCTTGTTTCAGCGACGTCAGCGGAACGCGCGTCGGAACGAGCTCCTGCGCCTGGGCGGATTCGGCGAGCTTCAGTTCACCGCGACAATCTCCAAGACTCCACCGACGACCCTCGCCAACCGATGTCCGCCCGGAGACAATTGTGGTTCGATGAAGCTTCGCTCCGGGTCCCACTCCAGGCGAGCCACTTCGTTCCCCGACGAGACATCCATCACGCGGACCCTTTGGAAGTCCGGGGCCCGGTCGTCTTCGAAATCCAAGAAGTCGAAGTGCGCCACCGAATTCCAAAAGGTAAAGCCGTACTCGTGGATTCCGAATCGTGTCCCTGATGCCGTGGGAAGAAAGCCAGCTTTATAGACTTTCTGTAGCTTGTAGCGATGAAGCTGGCGGCCGTCGAGATCGGCGACAATCGCCTCGCTCGAGCTGTGCTCCAGGTACACAAACGTCTCGTCGTTCAGGAACCGGGACGCACCGAAGTCGCCTCCCAAATCGAACTCCACCACCTTATCCGCCTTGCCAGGCCGATGGCTGGCGAATTGACTCGTCCCACGTGTGATGAGCAGAGCGGCGTCGCCCGGAATGACCCCTCTTCCAAGCACGAGTCCGTACCTACCTTTGGGATCGTCGTACTTGGCGACTTCCCCCAGAGATTCCGCGTCCAGGACTCTGAAAGGGGTCATACCGTTACCGCCGAACACGATTCTCGTGCCCCTCGGAGATACCGCGACAGAACCTGGACCGGCCAATGGCGCATCGCACCGCAGCTCCGGAGTACAAAGCTGAAGTCCTTTCAGGTTCCAGACTGCCAAGCGCCCATCAGAAACTACCTGGACCGCTCCAGGATTCTTTTCAGCGGGCATGCTGCCCTGCGAGACGATGCGCCCGGTTTGGACATCCACAATTAAGATGTTCGCGGGGGGATCGTCACTGCGTGCCGGCGTCAAGAATTGATTGTTATTGAATACGCGCTGATTGACGGAGATCATGATGCGGTCTTCAGAAAGAAAAGACAGTTCTGTATAGTCAGCCAGGAGACCCGCGCTGGGTGGGCGGAGCTGGTATCCGAATTCCCGGAGCTCCACCTTCGATATCGGAGTGCTTCCGCGCGGCGCTCTGCACCCAACGTTTGCCAGGACGAAGATCAATGATAGTGCGATCGCGTCGAATCGCATTCGATTGCGGTACGCTCGCGCCACGCTTACACCGTCAATACTTCGACGGCCTGCTTCAGCGACATCAGCGGATCGCGCGTAGGCGTGAACTCTTGCGCGATATAGCCTTGAAAGCCCAAATCCGCAATAGCCTTCGCCACAGCATGCCAGTTCACTTCCTGCGTGTCGTCGATCTCGTGGCGGCCGGGGACGCCGGCGCAATGAAAGTGCGCGATGTACTGGATGTTGTCGCGAATGGTGCGGATCAAGTCGCCTTCCATGATCTGCATATGGTAGGCGTCGTAGAGCAGCTTCACGCGCGGTGAATCCACCGCTTTCACCACCGCCACGCCGAAGCTGGTGTGGTCGCCCTGGTAATCCTTATGGTCCACTTTGCTGTTCAGCAGCTCGATGCACAGCGTGACGCCATGATCCTCGGCGAATCTCTTGACGCGATTCAGGCCGGTGATGCAATTATCGATGCCTTCCTGGTCGCTCATCGCGCGCCGCGCGCCAAATAGCGTGATGACGTTCGGGACTTTAGCTTCAGCGGCCCGGACGATGCTCGAGCGGGCTGCTTCTTCGAGCTTGTCGTGATTCGCCTTGTTATTCCAGCCGTGGTCGAAGACCGGGCCAGGCCCATTCATCACCGCGCCTTGGACCATCGCGGGCGTGATGCCGTACTTGCGGCACACGGGCCAATCTTCGGGCGCCACCAGGTCCATGCCGGTGATCCCAAGATCGGCGGCGGTGCGGCACAAATCGTCAATCGGGACCTTGGCGTAGCACCAACGCGCCACCGATTGTTTCAAGCGGCCCGCCGAACCAGCGCGAGCATGCGGCACCAGAGCCGCTGCGGCACCGGCTTTGAGCGCGTTTCGTCTGGTCATGGGAAGCGGCACTACTTGCTGGCCGGGGCGTCAGTAAAAACGATGCTGTCTTTCTTGGCCGTCAACTTCGCCGCGTCGACGCCCGGGACCTTCGCCAGCGAGTCGAAATCCTTGAAATCGCCGTGGTCGGTGCGATACTTGACGATCGCGTCGGCGTCCTTGGCGCTCAATTCCAGGTTGGTCTGCAGGTCCATGGACGATGCCTTGTTGACGTTCGTCGAAGCGGGCACTGTTGGATAGTTCTTAGCCAGGTAATCGACGATGGTCGAGAGTTCCTCGGGCGTGCCGGTGGCGCCGCGCGAGACCATGTAGTCGACAATCGATTGCCATCCGTCTTTCGTTGCATGCTGCGCAGTGACAACGTCCAGTCCGTGGCAACTACCACAGGTGTTCTCCACCAGGGCCTTCCCTTTGCCGGCAGGAAGATCTTGCGCCTGCACCAAAGCTAGGGACATAGCGAGAGAAGTTATCAGAAGTGCCGCTCGATTCATATATGTTTCATCATACCCAATCTCCTTCGCCTTTAATGCTACTCTTCGCTTATGCGTGGGCTTCTGGTGGGCTTTACGTTCCTGATTTGTTCGGCGCACGGTGTGGCTGCCCAGAGCGCGCAGGGCGCCCAGAGTGATCGGATCGAGGCGACAGAGGGCAAGCTGGTCGCCGTGCACGATCACTCCATCACAGTACGGAACGATCAGGGCACACGAATCTTCCTCATCGCTGCCGGCACCAAAATCTGGCGCGGTGATTACGTGGATGTCCATCAGCTTCGTCTGGGCGACGATCTCAGCGTCCGGTTTCGCGTATCGGACCGTACCGGCGAAGCGACCGCCGTCGATATTGACGCGAATGTCGACCGCTGGGACGGGAACATCACAAAAGTTTCGGGCGACCGCGTCGAGATCGAGTTTATAGATGAGGATGGCAACCCTTTGGGTACGAAGGGTACGGTCATTTTCTGGGATCGGACAACTTTTTTAGTTGACGCCTCACGGAGCGACCTGCGGCCCGGCGCCTTTCTGGAAGTGATCGGTCTGGTCGAGAGCCCGGACACGATGCGGGCCTGGCGAGTGATTGGCTTCGATCCGCGTGGCACCCGGCAGCGCAGATAGAGCCCCATCCCCAAGCCCGGAGCGCGAACGCGCGACCCCCGCAAATCGCGGAGGGCGAACGCCCGACCCTTTGCTAACATGCTTGAGTATGGCAAAACTTGGATTTTTGGGATTGGGACTCATGGGCTATCCGATGGCGCGCAACCTGGCGCGTGCCGGACATCAGGTGGCGGTCTGGTCGAATACAGCGAGTAAAGCGCAACAGCTCGCCAAAGAGGAAAAGGCGGCGGCTTGTGCCTCGCCCAAGCAGGTGGCCGAACAGTCGGACTTCATCTTCGCCTGCGTCGGCGATACGCGCATGTCGGAAGAGGTCTTCACCGGACCCGGCGGCGTCATCGAAGGCGCGAAGCAGGGAACCATCGCGGCGGACGCCAGCACCATCTCGCCCGCCGGTAGCCGGGCCATCGGCGAGAAGCTGGGCGCCAAGGGCATCCATTTCCTGGATGCGCCCTGCACTGGATCTACGCCGGGGGCGATCAACGCGGCGCTCACCTTCATGATAGGAGGCGACAAAGCCGTATTTGAAAAAACGAAGCCATATCTGGAGGCCATGGGCAAGCAGTTTTACTACTGCGGAGGCCCCGGCTTAGGCTTGCAAGCCAAGCTGACTCAGAACCTGATCCTCGCTAACCTCATGCAGGCATTCAATGAAGGGCTGGTGTTAAGCACGAAGGGCGGCATCGAACCCGAACTCATGCTCGACATTCTCGACCACAGCGCCGCCAAGTCCGGATTGATCTCCTTCAAGGCCCCTTTCGTTTTCAGAAGGGACTTCACTACCAACTTTTCCACAAAGTGGATGCACAAGGACATCGGGCTGGCGCTCGGTTCTGCCCACGAGTTGGGTCTGCCCATGCCCATGACCAGCTTGACAGAACAGATCTATCAGGCTGCAATTGCAGAGGGTTACGGGGACGACGACTTGTGCTCCACCATCCGCGTCATGGAGCGCTGGGGCGGCGTTGAAGTTAAGGGGAAATAAAAATACAAAAAACAGTTGCCTTCCCAGAAATCATATACTAGTATTGGAATTAAGCCGGGGAGGCAACTCCCACCAAAGCGAGACTAACCTCATTAAAGACCCCTGAAGCAATCCTCCCCGGCGCCCGTAAGGGTTTGGGTCTTAGCCAACCGCAAATAGCCAATCGCCAATAGCTTGTCCGGTTCTGTTGAAGAGTCAAGAGAATTACATGATTGGGTAGAACGGGGTTTGAAGGTTATAATGGGGCGATTGAAGACGCTTACCCTCCTTGGGTCCACCGGGTCCATTGGCGTCAGCACTTTGGACGTGGTCGGACGATATCCCGAAAAATATGGCGTGCACGCCCTTGTGGCTGGCTCTAACGTCGATCGGCTGGCTCAACAGATCGAACGTTTTCGGCCCCGGATCGCAGTTACGGCAACCGAAGACGCTCGCAAGAATCTAATTAGCAGGCTGACAGATGCCGGGTTACCTCGCCAGCAGTGGCCGGAGCTTTCTTGGGGCCCGAAGGCGCGCATCGAGGCCGCCGTCGCACCGGAAGCCGATTTCGTCATGTCGGCCATCGTCGGTGTAGCAGGCCTGGAGGCGACCTATGAGGCTATCCGTTGCGGGAAACGGGTAGGCTTAGCTAACAAAGAGGTACTGGTAGCCAGCGGGAAACTTGTGATTGAAGCGGCCAAAAAGTCGGGGACTGAGCTGATTCCAGTGGATAGCGAACATAACGGCGCGCATCAATGTCTCCGGGCGGGGCGGCGGAACGAGGTAGCGCGGCTGATCCTGACGGCCTCCGGTGGGCCGTTTCGCGAGACACCTGCCGACAAGCTGGCCGGCGTGACGCCCGCGGACGCCCTGAATCATCCCACCTGGAAGATGGGCCGGCGCATCACCATCGATTCAGCTACTTTGATGAACAAGGGCTTTGAAGTAATTGAGGCTTGCTGGCTTTTCGACTTTTCTGCCGATGAAGTGGACGTGGTCATTCATCCCCAGTCGTCGGTGCACGCCATGGTGGAGTATACCGACGGTAGCGTGATCGCCCAAATCTCAGCCACCGATATGCGCATGCCCATCCAGTATGCGCTCACCTATCCGGCTCGCGATCCGGCGCCGGTACCGCGCTTGGATTGGACCGAGTCACGTAATTGGACTTTCTCGGCGCCCGACCTGAAGAAATTTCCCGCGCTGCGGCTGGCCCGCGAGGCCTTCCGCGCCGGTGGATCGGCTGCCTGCACGCTCAATGCGGCCGATGAGATCGCCGTCGAAGCTTTTCTCGCCGGCCGAATCTCTTTTCCGTCCATTGCCGCCGTCGTAGAGGAGACGCTCTCGCGTGTACCGGCTCGCGATACCGGCTCCGTCCAGGAGATACTGGAAATCGACGAACAATCGCGTGCGGCGGCGCGTAACATTGTTAGGGAGCGCGAGATTGCTGAGGAGCACTCGACTGCGGTAAGCAGATTGGCGGCCCCGGCAACCAGCGCCGCACGTATTCAATAAAGGCCTGGATTTTTTATGAGCTTCCTCATTCTGCAAAATATTTGGTGGTTCTTGATCATGATCGGCGTCATGATCCTGATTCACGAGCTGGGGCACTATTGGGCCGCGCGCTTCTTCGACGTCAAGGTGGACACGTTCAGCTTCGGGTTTGGACCGCGCTTGTTCGGGTTCAAGAAGGGCGAGACCGATTTTCGCTTCTCCGCTATTCTGCTGGGCGGTTACGTCAAAATGGCCGGAGAACAACCCGGAGACGAGCATGCCGCCGATCCGCGCAGCTTTCAGAGCAAACCTCGCTGGCAGCGCTTGATTATCCTTTTCGCCGGTCCGGGAATGAACATCATTCTGGCGGTAGCGGTGCTGACCGGCCTTTTCATGGTTCGGTTCCCCAAGATTCCATCCTCACCGTCGCCCGAGATCGGCTATGTCGTGCCCGACAGCCCCGTCGCCAAAGCGGGCCTGAAGGAAGGCGACCAGATCGTACAAATCGGCGACATTGTGAATCCCACTTGGGAAGACATCAATCTACGAGAGATGGCCAGCGCGGGGCATCCTCTTAGTGTTTGGATTGTTCGCAATGGGGAACGCGAATTGATTCAGGTGACGCCTACGCTCGAGGCCAAGACGGGAACCGGGTTTGCCGGCTGGGGCCCACAGAGCGAAATCGAAATCGGAAGCGTGAAGGCGGGGTCGCCCGCGGCCAAGGCCGGCCTCAATTCTGGAGACGTCGTGGTGAGCGTGGACGGCCAGGCGATCCATTCCACTCCCAAGGTTCACGACATCATTAGCGGCAGCGGCGGCAAGCCGGTGGACGTAGTAGTCTCGCGCAACGGAAAGCTCATGCACGCCACTGTGACCCCGGCTCTGTCGGAAAATGGCGGCGCCAAGGAATGGCTGATGGGCGTGACGGTGCAGGCGAAAGTTGTTTTTGTCAGCCTGCCGTTCCCACAGGCGCTCACCGAATCGGCTCGCGAGAACGCCAAGAGCGCGGCTTTCATTTATCAGCTATTGCGCGGCATCGCGGAGCGGCGCATGTCGCCCAAGTCGGTCTCGGGCCCTATCGGCATCGTGCAAATGTCCGGCCAGGAGGCTCGCGAAGGACCTCTTCCCTACCTGGGGCTGATGGCGGCGCTTAGCCTGAACCTCGCGATCGTCAATCTGCTGCCCATCCCAATATTGGACGGCGCTGCGATCCTGATGCTGATCGTGGAGATGTTCATGCGGCGCGATCTCAGCCTGCAGGTGAAGGAAGCCGCGTTGCGCCTGGGCTTCGTGTTCATCATGGCGTTGGTGGCCTTCGCCATCTACAACGACATTTCCAAACTAGCTGGTTGAGCCGCGCGCGCCAGCAAGCGGTCCCACTCCCTAACGGTCGCGGCTCAGTTTGCCAGTTCATTCGCCGTCACGAACACCGGCTGAATGTCCACCGGAATGCCGCTCAACGCATTCAGCGCCTTTTGCATATTCGGCCGGACCACTCCCAACTCATCGAGAATCTTCTTGGCGCCGGCGTAGTCGCCGGTGGCTTCAATAGTCAGCAGTTCATGATCCAGATCGCGCACCGCGCCGCGGATCTTCTCGAAGTTCACTTCGAATGTGCCATCGGGATGCGCGTTGAATCCGCCTTTATCGGTGATGTAATTCACCTGCATCGCCATGCCCTTCCCGTGCGCATCGTTTAATCCAAATCGCAGCGTGCGGAACGTGGACGCCAGAAACGTGGTGTACAACTGGCGCTCTTTGTCCGGCCCGCCTTCGATCAGCTTCTTGTCATAAAGATGTTGCAGCATGAACAGGCCGGTAATGTCCGCCTTGGCCTCCTCGATGGCGCTGTAAAGCTCCTTCAGCTCTTGCCGCAGCGTGGTGGCGCGCCCGGCAACGGTGATCTGATGCGGCCCGATGCCGTGACTCAGCTCATGCGCCAGAATATGCGTGAAGAACGAATCGAAGCTCAAGTCCTTCTGGCTGGCCGGAGATAACACGCGCTTGGCGATCGGCTCCAGCGTCGAGTGAAACTTCGCTTCTTGCACGTTCTTCAGCATCACGCGCTTGCTGCCCTTGAGCGTGATCACGCGTTCGTCGTTCGGAAGATTGTAGGCGGCGGTCTGGACCGCGTGCGCCGCGTCGCCGGAATCGAAAACTTCATTTACGACCCGAATGGGCGAGCTGGCGCCGAGCTTCGGATTGCGATACTTGGGGTCGATCGGAAGGTTGTTCTCCACTTCCTGCAAATGATCGGCGAAGAACTTCAGCTTGGCCGTCTCGGCGTCGTCGCGAACATTGACGTAGGCCTCGAACGAGGCCTTGTAGCCGAAAATATCGTCGTTGTAGGTTTCATACGGACCGATGGTAATGTCGATGGGAGCATCCAGATCCATCCATGCGATGTCGCTCTCGTAATAATCGTTGGAGCGAAACGCGGCGGCTCGAGTAGTGAGGAATTTCTTGAGGGTCGCGTTGTCGGTGAGCGCCGCGGCCTGCTCCAGCAGCTTGGCCGACTTATCGAGATCGGCGCGATATTCCTGACTGTACGGAACAGCGTGCAGCTTCCGGTTTGCATCGCGGTGAATCACGGTAAAGAAGCTTTCCGCGTGCTCCCGCTCGGCTTTCGAGAGCGTCTTCACCCAGGCTTCGAACTCTTCGCGCGTCATGTCCTCGGGATAGAAATTGGCGCCAGGCAACTTCTTCGGAGGCACATCGGGCAGAAAAGCCTCATGGTCGTCGATCTCGGACCACGGCGACTTGTTCAACCAAAAATAATCGAGCCGGGCTTTGCCGAGTGGCGTGGTATCGCGGCGAAGCTTGGCATAGAGCGCATGGTTGCCGCTCCACATTTGCGTGAGGAAGATGTCGTTCAGTACGCGCGCGGCTTCAATCATCTTCGCCAGTGCCTGACGGTCGCCCGGCGAAAGCTTGGACACATCGACGCGCAGCTCGGTCGGCTGGAAGCGAGCGATCATCTTTTGAAGTTGCGCAAGATCGGGGATGGCGGCGGTGGCAGTAAGCATAGAGCCAATCAGCAGGATGAAAAGGGGGAATCTCTTCACTGTTTGCATGCTAGCACTTCCGGTTGTTGAGCCTCATCCCAAATTCCAACATCCAGGTCTCAACGTCCGGTCGTGACGCGCGGACAAGCCGGCCTCCTGTGAATCGATCATCCGCAGTCACTTCCCGGAGAATAAATGAAGGGAGCTCCAGCGGGTCCGCCTCAGTTGGGGAATCGAACTCCGCCTCGGCGAGGATCAGACCTTGCAATGGGCTTCAAATACGTCGATGCCGAAGGGCGAGTCTTGCTAAGGCTCTTCGCGGCAAGTCGCGACAGTACGCAGAACTCGTCCCTGGTGAGGTACATGCTCGTGATGAATCCCTGTTGCGCTTCGCTCGCGGGCATTGGCGCTTTCTGGGTGAGCTTGAACATGGGTGAGCCGCTGTCGTCACTCTTTTCCCGCCAACCGCAGACCCGTGCCATCGATATAGCGATCGGTGATGCGACGAATTCCCACTACGCTGGCGGCAACAGGAAAACGGTCGAGCAGGAACCGACGTTCCCGTTCGATCCGGGCATACTTCGACGATAGCCTCATACCTAAATCGGTAACATGTCGCTAGATCGGCAGCATGTCGAGCGCGGCTTGTAGTTCGCTGTGCGTGTGTTGATCGCCGGTCCGCGATGTGACTTCGATGCCCTTTTCATAGAACGCGCGCGCTTGCTCGACGTCGCCCAGTTTCTCCAGCGCTTGCCCGCCGTGAAAATACGCGGCGGCGTAATTGGGATTGTGCTCGATCAGCGCGCGGAACTCTACGATCGCGTTCTCCAGTTCGCCGGTATTTACCAATTCCATGGCCAGGCCGTATCGCGCAAAGGCATTGGCCGGGTCTTGCGCCAACATCGTCTTGAGAACTTCTGTTCGGTTTGTGGACATCCTACGTGCTACTATACCGGGCAATGGCGTGCCCGTATTTTTACCCCGTGGCGCGATTCGAGAGCAGCCCATGGAGTGTGCCGCCGCGCCTGCCGCTCGGTGACGCTTTTTCGGGCGAGTGCCGCGCGCCCGGAAATTCCTCGCAGCCTGACGAGACACGCATGCGCGAGGTCTGCAACCTTGGCTATGGCCGGCATAGTTGCGATCAATTCCCCGCCCAATCCGTCGCGGATGCAATTCGTTTCCACGTCGCCAGTGACGCCGGCGAATTGATCAAGATCCAATACGTTTTCGAGAAGGACTGCTGGCCCGGCGAACACGGCGAAATCGATTTTGAAGCCGCTCCCGCTACGCTTCGCCGCCAGGCCGAAGTTTTCGCGCAAAGCTACTTGAGGAGACGAAGCGAAGCGTGAGTCCAGAGCAACTTGGTTCAGAGCTGGCCGGACGTTTCGTTCGCGAGTCCGTCTCCGAGTATTCCGAGTTCGCACTACCCACCGACGCCAACACGCTAGGCAATGTACTCGGCGGGAAAGTGATGCACCTGGTGGATCTGGCAGCCGCACTCGCCGCGGTTCGCCACGCGCGCTGCCCGGTGGTGACGGCTTCGGTGGATCAAATGACGTTTCTACACCCGGTCCACATCGGCCAGTTGATCATTTTGCAATCCAGCGTGAACCGCGTCTTTCGAACGTCCATGGAAGTGGGAGTGCGCGTGCAGGTGGAGGATCTCCTCACCGGCCACCGAAAGCACACCTCGTCCGCATACTTGACGTTCGTTGCGCTCGATGAGAGCGGGCGGCGCGTTCCGATCCGGCCTGTAATTCCCGAAACCGTGGACGAGAAGCGACGGTTCACTGAGGCTGAGGAGCGTCGAGCTTATCGGCTGGCAATGCGTGACAAAGCTTTACGAAAAATCTACTGACTTTGGAGCGAGAGGCGCCGCGCGCTATTCGTTCTCCGCTTTGTACATGTACTTAATGTTCGGTTTGAAAATCAGCAGGTTCGGGTGGCCGTCGCGATTCACTTTCAAGCAGGTCTTGTCGTACCACTCGATGACACCCTCCAAGGTCTCGCCATCTTTCATCACGAAAACCATGGGGGTCTTGGCCTGCATCTGTTTCATGTAGTAGAAATTCTCGGCGTTGGTTTGGTCCGGCGGGGCGGCTTTCTTCTGGTGATTGTTGGGACGGCGGTTCATGTTGTCTTTCACTTCGTTCAAAGACGGACGGATCAGCTTACGGTTCCCAGACTCCACGGCACGCTCCATAGTTCGAGATGATCCAATAAGGCCCGAAACGCATAGAAAGCGGGCCGGGGCCATTCGGAGGATTGTTAGACGCTCAGCTAAAATTATTGAACCATACCTACAAGGCCTCCGCAAGGAAGCGCGCCATTGAGAGGAGACGTTCGCGCGAGCGTGAGGTTACACCGCCAAGCCGCGCAATGCGACTACCAGTGCGTCGAGCGCAATAGTCTTTTGGATGTTGCGCCGCACCAGTCGGGACAACTCGTCGGCTTGCTCGACAGCCGCGCGCATCCAGCGGAACGAAACGCGCGATGCGAGCGCTTCCAGATCGCGACGGATATCGGTGTTACGGATTTCGCCGGCGCCTTGGGACACCAGCAGCAGATCCTCCAGCAACACGTACAGGATATTCAGCAGCGCGTCCAGCTTTTCGGTTTTGCGCGGCGCCATGGCTTCGGCGTATTTGGCCCATTCGACGAAGGGTGCGCGGCCGGCCGCCACTTCTAACAGTTTCAGCATCGCGGATCGGCGCTCGTCGTACACTTCCAGATTCATCGACACCGCGACGCCGGGGCTTCCCGCGGCCAGAGCAACGCGCCGCTCGGCGTCCTTAAAACCACGCGACTCTGCGAACGCCTGCATCTCGGCATTCGATAATGGCGCCAGATGAAATGAGACGGCACGCGAGCGGATGGTCGGCAGCAGGTCATACGGATTCTCGGCGGACAGCAGTAAGATCAAATGCTCCGGCGGCTCTTCCAAAATCTTAAGCAGCGAGTTCTCGGCCTGTTCGTTGGCTCGATCGATGTGGTCGATCAGGAAAATACGCCGCGGTCCGTGCAGCGGCTTGAACTGCGCGCGCTGCTTGAGCAGGCGCATCTGCTCGATCGTGATCTGTCGCAGCGGGCCGTCGGGCGGGAAGGTCAGGAAATCGGGATGGCTGGCAAAGAGCAGAGGATCTTCGTTGCGTTTGTCGGCCGGCCATTTTTCGCGATCCGCGATCACCTCGGCGTTGGCTTCGAGGCTCAAATCGTCTTGTTCAATTTTGTCTGCGCCGCCTAACATCGCCGCCGCGAATCGGCGTGCCAGCGTGGCTTTGCCGACGCCTTCGGGGCCGTCCAGCAAAATGGTTTGCGGAATGCGCTCCTGTCGCGTCAGCGCGAACAGAGTCTCGGCGACTTTGCTGTTACCGTAAAAGTGCTCGAAAGACAATCTTTCAGTTTCCCACATAGGCTCGAACTCCAGGTGAGCTACAATCGCGATTGAAGGTAACGCATTGGCACTAAAATCTGGTCAGCCGGTAAGATTGGGAATCGATTTCGGAACCACGCGCACTGTTGTAGCGGCCGTGGATCGCGGAAACTATCCGCTGCTATCGTTCGAGGGCCCGGAAAGTGCGCCGGTGGACTGGTTTCCTTCGCTGGTTGCGGTCCGCGGCAACGAGCGCGTTTACGGTTGGCAAGCCTGGGCCTGTCAGCAGGACCCGGAGTGGACCATCATCAGATCCTTGAAGCGCGTCCTGCAGGACGCCGGTCCCAACACCATCCTCGAACTAGCCGATCAGCAAGTTCCTCTGATCCAAGTGCTGCGTGAGATGGCGTCCGCGCTGCGGGATCTGTTGCCAAAAGAAAAACTTGAAGTGATGCTCGGCGTCCCGGCGAATGCCAACACCAACCAGCGATTCTTGACCGTGGAGGCGTTTCGCTCGGCTGGCTGCGACGTCATTGGATTGTTGAATGAGCCGTCGGCCGCAAGCATTGAGTTCGGGCATAAAACAAAAATAAGCGGCGTGATTTTGGTATACGACTTGGGCGGAGGTACGTTCGATGCATCGCTGGTGGAAGTTGGCGAGAGAACGCATCGCCCGCTCGCCACCGAAGGCATCGCTACGTTAGGCGGCGACGATTTCGACGAGATTCTTTCCGAGCTCGCCACCACGAGCGATCAGCGCCACGGGCTCTCGCAGGCCGAGCACTTCCGCCTGCTCGAAGAGTGCCGTATTCGCAAGGAGGCGCTCAATCCGAACACCCGCCGGATCGTGGTGGATCTGGAGACGGTGCGCGAAGGGTGGGGAACCGCGACGGTCCCGATCGCCGAGTATTACGAGCGCTGCCGGCCGCTGGTGGACGAGACGCTGCATGTGGTGGAGGATTTGCTCGAGGCGCAGGGCGGCACTGAAATTGAAGCACTGTATGTCACCGGCGGCGGAAGCGAACTGCCCATCGTGGGCCGCGTTCTGCGCGAGCATTTCGGCAAGCGGATCCGGCGCTCGGTGCACGCACGATCGGCGACAGCGCTGGGTTTGGCGATCCAGGCCGACGCGCAGGCCGGTTATGTTTTGCGCGAGAAATTCACGCGCTACTTTGGCGTGTGGCGCGAAGGCGACGCCGGACGCCGCGTCGTTTTCGATCCGTTGTTTCAGAAGGGAGTGGCGCTGCCTGGGCCTGGCGAGCGGGCGCTCGAAATCCGGCGAGGCTACACTCCGGTGCACAACATCGGGCATTTTCGATATCTGGAATGCACTCATCTGGACGCTGAAGGACAGCCGTGCGGCGACGTCACGCTGTGGGACGCAATCCAGTTTCCCTTCGATCCGGCTCTGCGGGACACGGACAGCGTGAAAGTAGCGCACTCGCAGGCGGCGCAATCGCAGGAAATCGAGGAAAGCTACTCGATCGACGCGAGCGGCACCGTGACGATCACCATCGCCAATCTGACGGCCGATTACAGCCGGGTTTATCGCCTCGGCCGTTGGGCTTCCAAAGACGCGCCAGTCACCCCGGCCAAGCCGCGCATGCGGCACGTAGCGCAAAAACGGGCCGAGGGCCGGCGCCGTTAAGTTTACAGGCTGAGTGAAACGTTGAGGGAACTTCTCGAACTGATTCGCGAACATAGAGTTTACGATCTGGCGCACTCGTATTTCGCGGGCATGCCGCACTTTCCGACACATCCGCCGTTCGTGTTTGGGCTGACGCGAAAACACGGTGACATGATGCTGGAAGGCGGCGTCAGTTCCTCGGCCGATTCTATTGCTCTCGGTGGGCACGTTGGCACGCACATCGATGCGCTGTGCCATTTTTCTTGCGACGGCAAGTTGCACGGCGGAGTGGAAGCAAGCGGCGTCCAAAGCGACTCGGCGGGATTCAGCGAGCTTGGTGTGGAAACGATCGCGCCGATTCTGCGCCGCGGAGTGCTCTTGGACATCGCCTCGGAAATGAAGCTGGACGCTTTACCGACGGATTTTGCGATTACGCCCGAGCATCTGGACGCGGCCTTGAAAACGGCGAAAACAACCATCGAGCCAGGCGACGTCGTATTGCTGCGCACCGGCTGGGCGCGTTACTTCACCAACTTCGCGCAATTCGTCACCGGCGGCCAAGGTTCCCAAGCAAGACACGCCGCGGCTGGGCCAGGGCCTGAGATGGAGGCCGCACGCTGGTTGAGCGAGCGCGGAGTCTTCGCGGCGGGTTCGGATACCATCGCGTTTGAGAAAGTCCCCGCGGCACGGATGCAGGTACACGTGCACCTGTTGGTGGAGAGCGGCATACACATTATTGAGGCGCTCAACTTGGAACATCTCTCGCGCGATCGAATCTTTCAATTCGTTTTCGTCGCGGCGCCGCTCAAGATACGCGGCGGGACTGGATCGCCGATCCGGCCAATAGCGCTGGCGTAGGATACCGGCTCCGTTTGGTCGCGGCTCAGTAACGGTTCAAAAAGGCTGTTAGCTCGGGCGCCAAGCTTTTTCGCGCGGCGATACACAGATCGATTCCTTCCAGTGTCTGCGCCAAAGTTCTCGGGCCTCCGTTGTAGTCCTTTACGCGATCGGCGAAAAACGAATCCAATTCATCGCGGTGCTTGGTGTCGCAAAAAGTACCGCCCACTCCCGGAAGCATGGCGGCATAATCTTCGCCGACTTCGCGTGGAAGGCGTCTTAGCAGCGCATCCAGGTGTTGCTTCACAAATTCAAACGGAACATCGCGGGTGTCCAAGAATGAGATAGGGCCGAACAACAGCGGATAGAACGATTCGCGCAGATCGAAATCGGTGGAGAGCAGCAGATCGAGCGCTGCCCGCGCCAACTCCGGGTTGCGGAAAGAACCCAGCGCTTCGAGCAACACTTCGCGAACATGATGATCGCGCTCCGCGATGGCCGCCGTTCGAAGCGAATTGAAAAGGTCGCGGTTTCCGAACTCGGCCGCCGTTCGGAGCACCGGCTCCAGCATGTCCGGCCCTATACCGCGGCGAGTCTCCAACCATACACGGGCCAGCTTTTGGGCTTGATCGATGAGTCCTTTTTCCTCGCCTGCGCTGGCCACGAACGGAACCAGTTTCTGACGCAGCAAACGCGTGTCCTCACTATCACCAGGCTTGGCCGTCCAACCCAACGCTAACGCTTTCTCACCGAATTCCTGTCGAATAAACCGCGCTCCCTTGTCGCGCAAATTGGAGGGCACGCTCTCGCCGCGGAGAAGCGCGGCAATGTTGGCCGCCGCTTGCACCACGTGCCAATCCGGATCCTGGCTAAATTCCGGCACCAATTCCAGAGCCGCCTGGGCCGAAACTTCTCCTTCACTGGCGAGGGAATCGACGTCGCCCAAAACACCCACTCGTTCGGCAACGGTCAAATGGCTGCCGTGATCGGCAAGGACCTTCTTCAGCAGATCGCCTTTGTAGGCGACTTGATAATAACCGGTCTCGCCGTCATTGGGCAGAATCCACGCTGGACATGCACGCGCGCCAGTCAACGCGATTTCATCCTTGCGATCCGACAACAAGCTGCACTGATGATGAACGTCACCGCCGTCTCCAAACGCGACGCAGACCGGAATCTGCCAGGTTTGCGGCTTAGCTTGCGATCCGATGGGCAGCGAGCGCTTCTGCGAAACGTCCAGGGATGGTTGGGCTCCGCATTTCAGTGCCACCGAAACTTCCGGCACGCCAGGCTGATCCAAAAAGCTGTTGAAGGCGGGCGCCACGTTCCTTCCGGCGACAGCGCTGATGGCCGTTTCGAAATCGTTCGCCGTCGCGTTCCCCCAGGCGTGCTGCTTCAGGTACGCCTGCACACCTTCGCGGAACTTCGCCTCGCCGATCCAGTGCTCGAACATCTCGATCACCGCGGCGCCCTTCTCATACGTGATGTCGTCGAAGGCATTCGCGATGTCGTCGTTCGTTTCGATGGGCTGGCGGATCTCGCGCGCGGAGGCGAGTTGATCGCCGCGCATCGCGCCTAAACGCGAGTTCACCACGGTCACTTCGAGATGCCATTCCGGCTTCCACTCGCTCGGAATTTTGCGCTCCATCCAAGTGGCGAACGCTTCGTTGAGCCAGGTATCGTTCCACCAAGCGGTGGTCACCAAATCGCCGAACCATTGGTGCGCCATCTCGTGCGCCACTGTCGCAGCCAGTTCCCGTTTATGATCGATCGTCTCCGTCGACGGGTCGGCGAGCAAGGTGCTTTCGGCGTATGTGATGAGACCGGCATTCTCCATCGCGAAGTCGCTGATGGGCATGACGACGGAATCCAGCTTCTCGTAAGGAAACGGAATGCCGAAATAATCTTCCAGCAACTTGAGCAGTTGGGGAATCGCGGTGGCGGCATACATGGCGTCGGCGCTCTTGCCGCGCGGCACGATCACGCGCACGGGTGTTGGTCCAACGCGGCCCGCATCCACAACGTCGAACCGTCCCACCGTAAATGCGACCAGATAGCTCGGCAATGGAGGCGACTGTTTGAATCGCACGGTCTTCATGCCGCCAGCTTCGCTCGATTCCGACTGCGCGGGCGTGTTCGATAGCGCAAGATCGTCTTGGGGAACATGCAAGGTGAGCTGCCAGGGGACTTTGAAGTTTGGTTCGTCGAAGCATGGAAAGGCGCGTCGAGCGTCAGTCGGTTCGAACTGGCTGTAGACGTACCATTCGCCATCTTCTTTTAATTGGAAAATTCCGGCGCTGCTATTACGGCTAATTTTTCCTTGATAGGCGACATGCAAGACGCCTTTTCCGGAAATCGGGCGATCGAAGGCGAAGCCCAAGAACTGGTCGCCGCCAGGCACGGTTTTCGCGGGCAAGGCCGCGCCAGATTCCGGACGAAACACGGCTTCTTGAATCTGCAGGCCGGCAACGTTTAACCAAACGATATCAGCCGGCGCACGAACATCGACGCTGATGTCGACGCTTCCGCGAAAGGTATCGCGATCGGGCACGATGGTGAGATCCACCTCGTAACTGGAGGGCTGCGCCGATCCATCCAAACGCAGTTTGGGCGGTTCCAGAGAGGGCGCGGCGAAGGCGGGAAAGGAAACGCACAGAATCGCGATCACAAGCGAGTTTTTCATAACAACAAGAACTACAGGCGAAACACGGCTTCGGCAGCCGCGGGAACCCTGACTGCCGACTTGCGCAACAGTACCACCGACAGCGCGCACAAATAGAGGAACGCCCCGGCCAACACGGTGGCGCGAAGGCCGATATAAATGGCAAGACAGATGGCGGCCGCAGATCCAAAAACACTAGCGGCAGCGTTCAAAGCCCACGCCCAGCGGATTGCTTGGGGGAAATGTCTTTCCAAGCGCGTTAGGCCCGTTGGAAACGGAATGCCCATCAGGAAACCCGCTGGTGCGATCAGGCACACTGTGACCAACATCTTCCACGGCAAAGGCCATCCCACTCCAAATTCACTGACCGGAGCTGCCAGAAATGCCAGAACGGAAACCGCGGCCGCCACACCCACCAACACTGCGCTCAGCCGTCCGGTATTATTTACATCGCCCGTTAATCGGCGGCTCCAAAAGCTGCCCAGACCGCTTGAACTGAGCATGGAAAAAACAATCACCGTTAGTGCATACGTAGGATGGCCCAGAAAGAGTACAAACTTTTGAATTAAGGCGACTTGGATTA
>JBKQHJ010000252.1:0-8583 GCA_052148835.1 Bryobacteraceae bacterium | reverse complement strand
AGATGCGATTGCAGATGTCCGGGGTTTTGCGCCAGAATGTTCCGGTAAATCGCAACCGCCTCGTCGGTACGATCCAACTCTCGCAACACGGTCGCCAACTGAGTCAGGATCTGCAAGCTGTTCGGTTCGCGTTCGGCCGCCGAGCGTAGAGATTCAGCGGCGATGGTGAAATGCGCGCGCGCGGTTTCCTGATGGTGGCTTGCGCGGGCGATCCAGGCCAGCCCTATGTGCGACTGCAGATGGTCCGGGTTGGTGGCGAGAATTTTCCGATAAATCGATGCTGCTTCTTCCGCTTGATCCAAATCGCGCAAAACCGCGGCCAGATCGGTCCATGCCGCGAGATTGTTCGGATCCATGGTGACCGCGGCGCGCAGAAGGCGACAGGCAGCCGCATTGTCTAGGAGCCGCTTTTCGAGGCGACCCAGCGCCAAAGTTGCTTTGAGATTGGTTTGGTCTTGCTCCAGAATCTGGCGAAAAGTGGTTCTGGCTTCGTCCAGGCGCCCGCGATGGAGAAGGTCGTTCCCAAGCCGAAGCAGCGCCTCGCTATCCACAATCAATGGAGCAGTCTCGTTCATCTGAATTGGCGCGCTAGCTGCTGAGCGATACCTCTCCGGTTTTCCGCCGCCCGAGGCGAATCGGCTTTCTTCCGGTTCACGTGCGGGAACCGGATGGCGGGAGCCCGCTGCCCGATAAAGCCACACAATTCACGCCAGCGATGGCCGTGTTCCCAGCAAACGCAGAGTAATCGGTGCGAGGCCCGCTTCGCTTCGAAGAACGACCGGACAGCGGTGTTGTGCCGTTCGTAAAAGGCGATGTGCTCGGCTTCGAAACCATGTGGATAATCGTAGCCGTAAACCAGCTTCCGGCAGTGATTCACCGGATGGGTGTGAAGACTGTGCGTTTTCAGGCTATCCAGCCAGACTTGGGAACTGGTTCGGGTGGTCAGAATGAAGAGCGCATCGTCATAGCGTTCGAAGAGCTCGGCATACATCAGCGGGAATGGCCAGTCTGTGAACGACTCATATTCGTCAGTGACAGCAAACACGTCAGCCAAGCGGTCTTCTCTCAGGGCGAAAAGCAAATCCCGACGGAAGCTCATGTGCCGGTATCCAAGGCGGCGCAAACATTTTGCGAGAGTTGTGGTGCCTGTCTTGTTCAGACCGATGCCGAAGACCTTGCGTTTCCCGGTCACCGCATCGATTGTTCCCATGGTCCGCCTCCGAGCGCTCAGGTCGATGTACCTTCAAGGTTAGCCCAAAACGCCCGGTTGAGGTGGGCAGTTCGGTACTAGCAGCATGCTGAAAAAGTTAAAAATCCGCTTGCTCACGCGCGCGGCTCAGAATGGCCACCGAGTGTTTGCAAGTGTTTACTGAGCCGCGACCGTGAGGGAGTGGATCCCGAAAGGCCTTTTTCAGTTATTCGTATCGCAAAGCTACCAGCGGATCTATTTTCGTGGCGCGTCGAGCGGGGATGTAGGTGGCGAGGAAGGCCACCGAAACCAGTATGATCGCGACCGCGGCGTAGGTGATCGGGTCGCTGGTTTTCACCCCGAAGAGCAGGCTGGCCAGGAAGCGGTTGACGCCGAACGACGCGGCCAGGCCAATCACGACGCCGATGCCGGCGAGAATCATACCCTGGCGAACCACCAGTGTGAGCATATTGTTTCGATCGGCGCCGAGGGCCATGCGAATGCCGATTTCCTGGGTGCGTTGCTCCACCGTATAGGACATCAGGCCATAGATTCCGATGGCGGCCAGCAGCAGCGCGAGCGAGGCGAAGATGGTGAGCAACAGCATGTTGAAATTCTGGCGCGCGGTGGATTCGGAAATAACCTGATCCATGGCGCGGATCTTGGTAGCAGCCAACTGGCTGTCCACGGATTGGATTTCGTGTTGTATAGCGGCGCTGAGCGAAGAAGGATCGGCGACGGTTTGAATGATCCAACTCATTGGTATGGCGCTATTGGCAAGCTTGGTAAGGCCGTCGGTAACCTGGCTATCGGGGACGTACATCACCGGCGCATCGAGTTCCGGCCGTCCGGTTTCGCGCACGTTGCCAACGATGCCGACAATCTGGCGCGCCGGCTCCTCAAACTCCGGGCCAAGGCCTTTGCCGATGGTGACGCGAGCGCCGATGGGATCGCCCGTGGGCCAGAATCTCTTAGCGAATGCCTGGTTAATAATGAGCACACGGGCGGCGTTTCCCGTATCGCGCTGGTCGAAGACGCGGCCGCGCAGGAGCGGCACTCGAAGCGCGCCGAAGTAATGGGGACTGATAAAGCGCCACTGTTCGTCGCCATTGACCGTTTGCCCTTTGGGGGGTTGCACGCCTGCGATATCGAAGTCGAGATCGATACCGCCTTGCAAGGGCAGCATGATAGTGGAAGCGGCCGCGCGCACTCCCGGCAGCGCCTCGATGCGATCCAGCACCTGATGGCGAAGATTGGAGGCCTTGAGGGTGTTGTCGTAGCGTCCGCCGCTGAGTGAAGTTTGCATGGTAATGACGTTGTGCGGGTCGAAGCCGGGATGGATGGAGCGCAATTCCACGAAAGTGCGGATCATGAGCGCGGCGCCCACCACCAAGATCACGGCCAGGGCCATCTCGCTCGATACCAGCACGCTACGCAGGCGATTGTGGCGCAGCCCGGTGCCGGAACGGCCGCTCGCTTCCTTGAGCACGGAGTTCACGTCGAGCTTGGAAATTCTCAGGGCCGGGAGCAATCCAAAGAGCACGCCGGTTAGGAGCGCTATGCCGAAAGTGAAGGCGAGCACATGCCAGTCGAGCGTAGAGATGGCGGAGGCGACGTGGTTCTCGTCGTTGATGCGCGGAAGATTGCCGGGGCTGACAGCCAACAGCATCGGAACGCCCCAGGCTCCGAGAATCAAGCCGAGCAAACCGCCGGTGGCCGATAGAAGAACGCTTTCGGTGAGCAATTGGCGGATGAGCTGGCCGCGGCTGGCTCCAATGGCCGTGCGGATGGCGATTTCGCGCTGGCGTCCGGCGGCGCGGGCGAGCAACAGATTGGCGACGTTGGCACACGCAATTAGCAAAACGAAGCCAACTGCGCCTATTAGAATCAACAGTGCGAGGCGCACATCGCCAGCCAGTGCGTCGCGTAGTGTAAGCACGGCAACGGTCTCGTTCTTGTCCATAAGCTTGGGATTGAGCGCGCGGAACCGCTCGCCGCCGACGGCCATGTTGGCCTGGGCGGAACCCAAAGTAGCGCCGGGTTTCAGGCGGCCGGCAACCAGCAAATAGTGGCCTTGGTTGGTGCTATTCGGATCGGCCTGCAAGGGAATGAAAATGTCGGCGGGCGGATCGGAATGAAAGGACGCAGGCAGAATTCCGACCACGGTGTAGGGATCGCCGCCCAGAAGAATTGGCTTGCCGACCAGCGACGGATCGCCTCCGAAGCGAGTTCGCCAGAGATCGTAGCCAAGGACAGCGGCTTTAGCGCCATTGGGTTGATCTTCCCGCGGCAGGAAGCCGCGGCCGAGGGAGGGCGATACGCCGAAGACCTGGAAATATTCGGCCGAGACGTGAATACCCTTGACCTGCTGCGGATGGTCGCCGGAACCAAGATTTAAGCCTGGTCCGGACTGATCGTAGAGCGCCATGGCCTGGAAGGTTTGGTTGGCCTTCTTCCATGCCATGAACTTGGGGATGGAAACCGAGTCGCCAGTGTCGTCGCTGCCTTTGTAGCCGCGGCGGATGCGCATGATGCGTTCGGATTGCGGATAAGGGAGGGGAGCGAGCAGGACGGCGTTGACCACCGAGAAGATCGCGGTGTTGGCGCCCATTCCAAGAGCGAGGGCGGCGACGGCGACGGAGGTGAATCCGGGATTCGCCGTCAGCACCCGAAAGGCGTGCCGCAGGTCCGATAGAAAGCTGCTCATACCGTTATTGTACGAGCGAGCTTTCTCAAAGTTCGGACGAAAGCGGACTGGTCGGCGCTCGGCCTGGAACCGAGACCTAGCTGGCGGCGTTGGCCATGACGGATGAGACCTGGCTAAAAACAGTGCTGATGCTGCTGGTGATGCCGGGCATGATGGCGCCCGCGGCGACGGCGACGAAGCCAGCCATCAGAGTGTATTCAATGAGGTCCTGGCCGCGGCGATCCCGCCAGGCTTGCAGCAGAAAAATCAAAGTTTGAGTGCCGATCATTGTAGCTTTCTCCTCCGAAGTTATTGGCCGCTTACTAAATGCTGTTTGCGGCGTGTTTCGATTGTGGGCGAGGTAATGGGTTCGAACAATCTGGTCGATAGATCAGGGGGATCTAGTACAGACCCCCAACCAGGAGTACTGCCCAGAGGCGCGTACCATCTGTGAAAAACGTCCCCCAAAGCATTTGGCCCGTGTCGGTCTTCGGCCTGGGATTCCTGTTGATTATCATGGGCTTGTCGGGGGTGGCGAGCATCCAGGAGACGCGCCGGATTCACCAGCAGATTTTGGCGGTGGAGGACAGTTACCGCCATATCGAGAATGTGGTGGAAAGCATCCGGTCCGACACTTCCCAGCTGGCGGTGCTACGGCGAGACCGTTTGCTCGAGCGGGGCGCATCCGACAGCGCCTTCGCAACCCAATTGGCGGGCTTGCGAGCCAAGACCCAACTCAGCCTGGCGCAACTGAAGGCGTTGCGGCCCCAGCGCAGCAGCAAACCCGTGGAACGCTTGGAGAACGCTCTGGACGCCTACCTGAACACGGTGGACCTGGAGTTTCAGCAGACGCCGGCCCAGGCCAAGGCACAGTTTGTGGATGACGGTTTTGGATCGGAGACGATGCCGATTTTTTCGATCGCCAAAGAGTTGGGAACGTTAAACGAGGAGAATTTCGAATCGCGCCGCCGGGCCCTAAGCCAGTCGGTGGTGAATCTGCAGAACGACATTTGGGAGACGCTGCTGACGGCGCTGGTGCTGGGGGCGATTATCGCGGGGACCAGCGTGTTCCGAATCTCGTCGCTGGAGAAGGAATCGGCGGCTCATCAGCAAGCGAGCGAGCTAGCCGAGGTACGTCTGCGGCATCTCTCGCAGCAGTTGGTCTCTTCGCAAGAGCAGGAGCGAAAGGCGCTGTCGCGCGAGTTGCACGATGAAATCGGGCAGCTGCTGACGGCGTTGCGGATGGAACTGGGCAATCTGGAACGGGGGCGAGCAGCGCAGGGCGGGGAAGCGGATCCGCACCTGGATCAGGCCAAGAAACTGGCGGAAAGCACGCTGCGGACGACGCGCGACATCGCCATGGGATTAAGACCCGCCATGTTAGATATCTTGGGGCTGGGACCGGCGCTCGAATGGCAGGTGCGGGAGTTTTCCAGGCGCTACAACACGCCCATTCGATTGGAAGTGGACGGAGATCTGCGCGACGTTCCGGATCCTCACCGGACTTATTTGTACCGCATCGTGCAGGAAGGGCTCACCAACTGCGCGCGCCACGCTCAAGCCAAGAACATCCATGTGAAGTTGGAGGATTCGAGCGGCCAACTGGCGGTGCTGGTGGAAGACGATGGCGTGGGGTTCGACCAACATGGCGGCGTGACTTACGGGTTGGGTTTACTCGGAATGACCGAGCGGGTGCGCGAGTTGTGCGGCCAATTGTCAATTCAATCGGAACCTGGCAAAGGGACGCGCATCGCGGTAGTGCTTCCGCTGAAGAAAGAAAACATCGGCAGTGATCCGGTGGCCAGCGAGACTGCCGGCTTTTGAGTAACAGCCCGCAAAACGGAGCGCGGCGGCCTCGTTGCTTGGACGTATTGAGGGTGCCGCCGCACCCTTTGCGGGCTAGTTGCTGGCTGCCGAGTTGGCGCGGAGCGCGGCCAGTACGGCGACGGCTTTGTCCGAGACCGGACTTCCTGAGGCGCCATAGAACCTCAGAATGTTCGCTCGCATCGACTCGGAAACATCATTGAGATGGCCGTCGAAGCGTTCGAGCAGTTTGCCGTAGGTTTCGTCCGCAAGGTGATAGTCGCCTATACGCGTCGGCCGTCCGGTGTCGAAGTTCTGGTTGGGGAGCTCAAGGTCGTTCTCGCCAGCTTTCGCAAGAAGCTCTTTGTATTGCCGGACGGTATCGTCAAAACTGGCGAGAAACATCTTCTCGGCGGCGGGCGGCGGGATTTTGAAGGCGAACACCCGAAGCGGGCCGATTTTGGGAATCAACCGGAACAGGAACGCGAGCAGGCGCGCGCCCAGTCCAGGCTTCTGGTATTGATTGTCAAAATCCTTTTGATACGCGGAGATCTTAATGCGATAGATGAACCGGCGCCGGGTCATGCCGGCCTGCAACTTCTCAATATCTTTCTTCTTGGCAGCCCAGGCCGCCTTGGTCATTTCAGGGATGGTCTGGCTGACTGAGAATCGATAAGTGCCCAGCGCCAGATCGAGATTCGTGAACAGGTCTTTGAGCGGGACACAGTAAGTCTGCTCGAAGGCGCGCTCGAGGAGAGGCTTGGCAACTTGGAAGCCGATGAAGTCGTGATAGGCTTCATTGGCGTATTGTCCGCGAGCCACTTCGATGACGTCGAAGCCGAACTCGGTTTTCAGATGCGCGGCGGGGTCGTCTTCATAAGTGACCTCAGGGCCGAACTTGGCTCGGAGCTTGGGATAGACCAAAGGGACGGTGCGGTTGATGGCCGCCGGGTGGCCGAGGTTATCGGCTGCATAGTGGGCCAGGGCGCCGAGGGCGAAGGCGTAGTCGTTGATGTCGCCGGACTCTTGTGCATCCTGGAGCAGGGCGAGGACAAAATCGCCGCTGCGCGTGTAGTGGACCAGGTCGCTGAAGAATTTGCTGCCGAATGGATAGTAGCCCATGTCTTGGATGATGGCGCCGCCATAGGCGTAGCCGTGGGCTTCACGCAACTGGTCATCAGTGGCGTTGGGGAAGCGCTTCAGCAGCAGCGGGCGCAGGGTTTGGGGCCAGGCGGAATCGATGATCGCTTCGTGGGTGAGAACGGAATAGGCGGGGGCCGTCGCCGGCAGCAGAAAGACGAGGATCAACGAGAGGGGAAGCCAGCGCACGTACATATGTGATCCGAATGCGGCAATGATAGTTACAGGGAAGTTACTGGATGATTCGTTTGCGGACCGCGTAGAGCACGATATCGGCGGTGGAATGCAGATTGAGCTTCTGCATCAACCGGCTGCGATGCGTTTCAATGGTGTACAAGCTGACGTTCAGAAGCGAGGCGGCTTCTTTGTTGGACTTACCCTCGGCCAGAAGTTGGAGCACTTCCTTTTCGCGGTCGGTAAGGAGATCATAGGAGTCTTCCAAGCCCTCGCTCTGCATCTGGCGCATGTAGTCTTCGAGCAGCGTTTGGGTGATGGAGGGGCTGAAGAACAGCTTCTTATTGGCAACCGAGCGGACGGCCTGCAACAGATCGGCCTCGGCGCAGTCTTTGAGCAGATAGCCCTGCGCGCCGGCTGCCAGGGCGCGGACCAGGAAGGTCTCATCGCAGTGCATGCTCAACATGATGACGCCGATGTTGGGATCGCGTTTGACGATTTGAGAGGCGGCATCGATCCCGTTGAGCTGGGGCATGGTGATATCCATGACGACGACATCGGGGGATAATTGCTCAGTGAGCCGGACAGCCTCGCGGCCATCGCAGGCTTCGCCGACAACTTCAATGGAGGGGTCGGTCTGCAGTAAAAACTGAAGGCCCTTGCGGACTACGCCGTGGTCGTCGGCAACGAGTACTTTTGTGGTGGAAGACATGGAGGGGCTTCTGAAGTAGTTATCGGCAGAGGGAGGGGTCTTCGTGAGGCCTTGCACTGGAAAGATATCTTTCGTGTTTTGATAGCATTGCAAGCGGCAGTCACAGGACCGAAAAAATTTTATCTTTACCTGTTGCCAACAGTTGCCATTCTTGTTATTCTGGTCGAGGTCGTCTTGAGCAGTTTTCAAGACGAAAGTCCGGAGTGGCGATGGCCACCGGGCGAGTATCGTCGCAGGAGTTCAAGCGACGGATACAGTTTCGGCAGGTAGCAGAAGCAGTAACGCCTCATCTCCTGTCAGGTAGTTCTTTCAGTTCCCAAGAATTTCGGTTCGGGCAGCGCATTGTCAAAATGACTGCCCGGACCAAACGGCTTTCGAGGCCGGTAGCTGGTTGGGTCTTTCTTCGTGAAAACGGGGGATCGTCCGGCGGGCTACGCAGATCTTTGACAATCTGGTTGGACGCAGAAGTAATGTTCGTCAGAACTTTGAGTAAAACCGAGTCGATAAACCGGTCGGGTCGAGTTCGTTCCGGAATAGGGGCGGATGGAATCGGATCGGGAGTCTCACAAGATCAAACGAGAGTTTGATCCCGGCTCAGAATCAACGCTGGCGGCGCGCTTAACACATGCAAGTCGCACGAGAAAGTGGAGCAATCCATGAGTAAAGTGGCGTACGGGTGAGTAACACGTGACTAACCTACCCTTGAGTGGGGGATAACTGAGGGAAACCTTAGCTAATACCGCATAATACCCACGGGTCAAAGGAGCAATTCGCTCTGGGAGGGGGTCGCGGCCGATTAGTTAGTTGGCGGGGTAACGGCCCACCAAGACGATGATCGGTATCCGGCCTGAGAGGGCGCACGGACACACTGGAACTGAA
>JBKQHJ010000251.1:0-61423 GCA_052148835.1 Bryobacteraceae bacterium | reverse complement strand
CCACTGCAGCAAAAGCCACTACTGCTACAGTTCCGGCCATTACTTCGCTGTTGACTGCGGTTACATGATATTGTGCACTGTTAAAGGCTATCCAAAAAACAACCGCCGATCCTCCGCATTTGAATTGTCCCCCATCACGATGTGGATCGACTCGTGATTGGTGATCCAGGTCATGCGTTCGTTGGCGGGCAGCGTCTCATAGGTATAACTGAAAGGAGCGATCCCGATATCGATCAGGTTAGACGGCACCGTACCGGCGGCGCCATGGCCGTAATCGCCGAAATCTTCGAGCAGGATGGTCAGCTTCTGCGAGGGCGTGTAATGAAACAAATTGTGCTCGAAGTTGAGCGCGTTTTCGTAGGAGCGGATGAGGTGCGTGACCAGGTATTCATGGGCCGGGCTGTAATAGAGGACCTCGACGTGGGCCGAGGTTTGCATGAAGATTTTGGGGTGAGCAGCGAACAAGCCAGGTGCGCACAGGAGGGCCGAAAACAATACGAGCCCCGCGCGGTAACGCAGGACTCGTACGAAGATCAAATCGTTCAATGATTTCTTAACTTCTCAATCTGCCCGGGTTATCAGCGGGTCCCGCCACAGGCTTCGCCTGAGCCCGCTTTCTGGCAACCGCCGCCGACGTTGCCACCGTTGCCCATGACCACCAGGCTGCTGAAGTCCGAGCGGGCGATCAGAGCCGGGAACATTTGCAGGTTCAAGCTCTGCCGGAGTTCGCTCGAGCTGACAAGCTTGAGAAACATTGAATCGCTGGCCAGCCGCGCGAAGTTCTCGCTGCGCAGCACCTGAGCTAACGCTGGTTGGGCGAGGAGGTCCTTGAACTGGGTATTCAACTCATGATTGTTCTGGATGTGGGTATCGAGCCGAGCATTGCCCAGCGATAGCGCCTGCTTGAAACCCTCGGTATGGAGAAGGTCGGCGAAACTTGCGTTGCGCGCTATTTCCTGGAAGTTCTTGTCACGGAGCAATTGCATAAACTCGCTGTTCTGGCTAAGCTTCGCGAAAGTGCCGTCGCTGATCAACTGTTGGAACGCAGGATTCTTAGCCAGACTCTTGTAATCGCTGCTCTCTAAAATCGCTTGCGTGGCCACCGGCGCGGAGCCAGGCGTGGCGACATCGGCCGAATTGTCTTGACCATCGCGATAAACGTCGCGTTTGCCGATCGCGCCTTGAGTCTTATTGGTGCTGACGTGGGTGTTCGCGAAGTAAACCAGGCCTCCCGCGGCGATCAGACCGCTGGCAATCAGTATCGGAAATCTCCATTTGCGCAGAAATGTCATCGAATGTCTCCTCTGCCTCGCTCGGCCTACGGATTGTTGCTTGAATTGTTGCTTACGTAATAGAGTGACACAGATCCTGGGGATGTTGCAGCCATGTCCAAAAAGTTTAGAGGCTCATAGGTACCTTTAGTCCTATGATGGGGCGGCCTTGTCAGGATAGGCCGCATTGGGAAAGGTGAAGGACAGGATATTGCGGCCGTCTTCGCGCCGGTAGCTGATCGAATCCACCATACTTCGGACCAGGAACACCCCCAAGCCCCCGATTCGTCTATCCGCCAAGCCTCGGGAGAGGTCCGGCGGATCTGCTTCCAAAGGATTGAAAACACGACCAGAATCTCCGATTTCGACGCGTAGCTTGCCGTCGCCTTCTCCCCAGTACGCTACTTCTACATCTCCCTTTGCCGGCTCGTAAGCGTAGCGCGCAATATTAATTAGGATCTCTTCAAGGACCAGGTCCAGCATCTCCAACTGGTCAGCCGCGATGCCAGTGGCGATCGCGCCTCCACGCACAAACTCGCGAAAGGCGGTCATCGATTCCGCGGTAGCGGGCAAGATGAGCCGTGAGGGTTCCATCAGAGCGTGGCGATGGCTTGGTCGGTGGTTTCAAATACCGGGAATAGGCCGATGAGCCGCGTCATTTCGAAAACCTGGCGCGGCAGCCCATGCAGACCGCAAAGAATCAGGGATCCGGATGAGGATTGGAGCTTCTGCGCCACCGAAAGAAAACAGCGCAGCCCCATACTGCTTACGTACTGGAGGTCGGCTAAATCGGCAATTAAGTGCCTCGCGCCGTGTGTAATCCAACGTTGGCAGGCGTCTTCGAACTCGTGGGCGTTCTCGGCGTCCATTCGGCCGCTTACTTTCAACAGCACCGCCTTATCGAGCTCGGTTGGTTCTATATTCATATGTTTCCGGGTCGTTTGCGTTCCGTGCTGTATGTTACGATAGCGCATTCGATGGGCCACGAAGTCCCGCAATCGCGTGGGCCGATGGATTTTTCGGTTGAGGACTTAGAGAAACTTCGCCTGAGGCTGCGCTATAAGGTCTGCTACGACGTGGGCTTCGCCTGCCCCGATGTGGATGACATCGTTCAGGAAAGTCTAACACGCTGGCTGGCGGCCAGGCGGGAGGAAAAGATCCACAACCCAGCGGCGGCGGGAGCATTCTTGAACGGCATCTGCCGCAATGTGATTTCGGAATATCGCAGGCGCAACATGCGGGACGAGCCTATGCCGGAGGTTGTGCCGGAGCCGCCACGGACCGCGATTCCGGATGCCGACCACCTGGAGCTTCGCCAAGCGATTGCTTTCGGGCTGGAGCAGCTCTCCGAACGTGACCGCCGCGTTTTGCGAGCCTTTTATCTGGAAGAAAAATCAAGAGACGAGATCCTGGCGTCGACCGGGATGACCGAGGAAAACTTCCGCGTCGTACTGTGCCGGGCTAAGGAAAGATTTCGCGCAATTTATGTGCAACAGACGAAACATCGCGGCCCTTCGAGTCACTAAGTAATATGGACTTCCACAATCCTGTTGGTCGCGAGCAGCTCATCGCCGGGTACCTGCGGCGCGGGCTGAACAGTGCTGTAGCCGAGCAATGGGAAAGCCATTATCTGGATTGCAGCGACTGTTTCGAGGAGCTCCGCGCCACTGAGTTGCTGATTCGCGGGCTGGGCCAGCCGATCGTCGAACGCAAACGCGTTAACGATGTGACCGTTTTGCAATTCTCCCGCGGCACTCAATTGTTGGCGGCATCGCTCGAGTTAACGGAGCTATCCAAAGCCATTCGTTTGGAGTCCGATACCAAGGTTCTGATCGACTTGAGCAAGGTCAGCCGCATCGACAGCACCGGTTTGGGCGTTTTGATGCAGTGCTATTGCCACGCCGTGAAAAATGCAGGCGTGTTGAAGCTGCTGAGACCCGATGCGCCGGTGCGGCGGGTGCTGAACATGACCAAAATCGATTCGGTGCTGCAGACGTTCGAGGACGAAACGGCGGCCATCGATAGCTTTGGGCCTGCACCACTCTGACGTTACGGCTTCCAGGCCGGTCCGCGAATTACTTTGCCCGGCAGCGCGTTCGTCATGCTCCCGTGTTCGATGACGGGCACACCGTTCACTAGTACGTATTGCATTCCCGCGGAAAGTTGATTGGGCTTTTCGTAAGTTGCAAGGTCGGTAATCGACTCGGGATTGAAAACCACAATGTCGGCCCACAGGCCGGTCTTGATGACGCCGCGGTCGGCCAGCCGCAGGCGCGAGGCGGGTAGAGCGCTGAATTTGCGGATGGCATCGGGCAGCGTGAGGGCGCCATCTTCGCGAACGTACTTGCGCAGGATGCGCGGAAATGTTCCATAGGCGCGCGGATGCGGATGCTCCTGGCCGAGCAAGCCGTCCGGCGCGGTGCCTTGCGAATCGTTACAGACGCTGACCCACGGTTGCTGGAGCGCGAGCCGCACGTCGGGTTCCGCCATTCCGAATACCGCGACCTCGCTGGCCGGATCTTCGATCAAGAAATCGAAGATCGTATCGATGGGATCTTTCTTCCAGAGCTGGGCGATTTCCGCGATGGTCTTGCCTTGGAGCGGCAGCAGCTTCGGGTTCTGAACTACGCTCACCAGGATCGCTTCCGGGCCGGAAATCTCGTTCCATTCGTTGTCCCAGGTGGCGCTGGGGGTCTGCATTTCTTTGCGAATTCGTGCGCGTGCGGCCGGATCCTTGAGGCGCTCGACGAGCTTCGCGTCGCCTCCATCGTGCGCCCAAGGCGGAATGAAAGCCGAGAAAGTGTTGAACCAGGCGGTGTACGCGTAGGTGTTGGCGGCGATGTCGACGCCCGAACGCCGAGCCGCATCGATATGCGCGACGATCTCCGGCATGCGCCCCCAATTCTGACGGCCCGCCGCTTTCAGGTGCCAGATTTCGACCGGCACATGCGCTTCGCGGCCGATACGGATCGCTTCGTCGATGGCGGGAATAATGGCGTCGCCTTCGCTGCGCATGTGCGTTGCATAGATGCCGCCGAGCTTCGCGCCCTCGGCCGCAAGTGCGATCAATTCTTCGGTGCTGGCGTAGGGCGCGGGTGCGTATTGCAGCGCGCTGGATACGCCAACCGCGCCATCGTGCATGCCGTCGCGGACCAGCGCCTTCATGCGGTCGAGCTCGGCCGGCGTAGGCGCGCGATCACCATCGCCAATGACTGCTCTTCGCACCTGCGTCGCGCCGACGTAGCTCGCAAGATTAATCCCCATCCCCTGTTTTTCAAGCCGCGCGAAATACTCGCGAAACGTATTCCAGGTGGGATCGATTTCGTAGTGCTTGTAATCCGCGCGGTCGGCCGCGCGAAGGGCGTCCGTAAGCGGTGCCGCCGATCCGCCTTCGCCGGTGATCTCGGTGGTGATGCCTTGATAGATTTTCGAGGGCAGGTGCGGATTCACCAGGATCGATTCTTCAGACTGCCCGAGCATGTCGATAAACCCCGGAGCCACCACCATGCCGGCGGCGTCGATAGTCTTTTTTGCGGTAGCCGAATCAAGCCGGCCAATGGCCGCGATGTGGCCGTCCCGAATCGCGATATCGGCCGCGTACCAGGGCGACCCAGTGCCATCGATCACATGGCCGTTGCGGATCACGAGGTCATAGTTTTGAGCGGGGTTTTGAGCGAGGCCCTGAGCGAGCAGCGTTAACGGGACAAGTAGCAGCAGCGCGAGTTTCACGTACCTATTCCTCCCGCAAAGCCACCCATGTTTGCAAGCCCCATTCTTGTCCCATATACTAGCGAAATCCCAAGGAGGATTATGCGACAAATGTTACAAAAGGTGCCAATATCAGCCGGGGCGATGATTGCTCTCCTGTTGGCGGCAAGCGGGGCAGCTCAGACGCCGGTCGCGGCGCCGAAGAGTCAAATGGTCCAGTTTAGCGTTTTCCTACCCTTGCAGAATTCCAGTCAACTGGACGGACTCATAACCAACTTGCACACCCAGGGGTCGGGCAAATACCAGCAATGGCTCTCGCCGCAGGCGTTTCGCCAGAAGTTCGGCGCGAATCCGTCCGATATGGCGCAAGCGCAATCGGTGCTGGCTGGTTATGGCATCACGCCCGTCAACACTACCAGCCACTCGATACAAATGCAGGGAACCGTCGCTGCCATCGAAAAGGCCTTCGGAGCTAGCCTATGGAATGCCACGGCTCCCAATGGGAAACAGGCGCTGATGTCGAAGACTCCGCTGAAACTCCCGGGACAACTCACCCAAATGGGCGCGCAAGTGGTGTCGCTCTCATCGGTGGCTCCGCATCACGCGCACAGCGCCGGGATTACCGGCGGAGCTATTCCCAACAACCGCTTTTCTCCCCTTGGCCCATATTTGACGAACGATTTGAAACAGGCCTATGATTTCCCGTCAGGTCAGGTCCTCACAGGCGCAGGCCGGAGGATCGGCATCGTGGATTCCGGCGATTATCTGCCAAGCGATATGGCTTTGTATTTCAGCGTCGTCGGGATTCCGGTGCCCACGATTGAGGAAGTCCAGATTGATGGCGGGGCTCCGTTTAACATCAACACTTCGTTCGAAACGGAGCTGGATCTGCAACAGGCGGGCGGCATGGCTCCGGGAGCCACGCTGGTGTTGTACAACATCCCCGACTTATCAGACGCTTCCATACTCGACGCTTATGCCGCGATCGTCGAGACCGGCGCGGTAGATATTGTCAGTTCCTCGTTCGGGGGGCCTGAGGGTACATATACGGCGGCCTACAACGGCGGCACCGACTTCACTTATATTCTGCGGATCTACCATGACATCTTCCGCCAGGGCAACGCCGAGGGCATTACGTTCCTGGCCAGCTCCGGCGACAACGCGGGGCTCGATCTACCGTCGGTGAGCTATTTCACCGCCACCCCCCAGACCCCGCCGGTGATCACCGGAACGTTTTTGCCCGGCATTGAGACTCCGGCGTCCGATCCGAACGTCACCGCGGTGGGAGGGACGAATCTGATCACAACCTATAGCTCGTCGAGCTTAACCTCAAAATACGTGAGTGAAAATGCCGATCCGGATCCCCTGACGCCTTATGATCCATACGGCGTTGGCAATCTCGCGTCCGGCGGTCTATGGGGCTCCGGCAGCGGATCGAGCATTATTTTCCCCAAGCCCGCGTACCAGTTCCTGACGAACACCAGGTCGTCTGCGCGTACCATTCCCGATATATCTCTGCAGATGGGCGGCTGCCCGGAAATTGCAGTGCAGCCCTGCGGCCCGAATCGGAGCTACAGCATCGTGGCTCTGGCTGGAGAATTTTTCGGATTCGTCGGTACGAGCCTCGCCAGCCCCGGTATCGCCGGCGCACTTGCGCTGGAAGAGCAAAACCTGGGCGGCCATCGGCTGGGAAATGTGAATTACGAGATCTACCTCGAGCTGGCTGCGCAACCGCTCTTTTTCCATACGAATATCCCGGGGAACAACGGCATCGTGTCCACTACATCTTTCGGATACGATCCAGTGCTCGGGGCTCGGACGCCGTTCGTGAAGAATTTCATCCTGGCGCCGTTTGTGCCAGCGGCCGGCAATCCGGACACGCCGTCGAACCCGTAATTGGGGGAGACTCAGTTCGGAATCGGTCCACGAAGACCGATGGGCGCGCCGGCCAAAGCAGTACCGGTGGACGAGTTTCCAAGGTAAACGTGCGTCACGCCGGACATAGTATCGAACGTCTCGAGCGAGAACACCAGCGCGCAGGGCGCTTTCTCGGGAAATGAGAGGGTCAACTGGACATTCGCCACGAACTCGCCCCGGGTGGCGCTCCCGGGGAGTTGGCTGAACAGGAGTTGCGTCGAAGATACCTGAGATCCAGTGGTCGTAAAATTCGTCGGGCTGCCAATGGTCTTACCGCTGGCATCGCTGAAAGTGATGGTTCCTGTACAAGAAGGAGCGGCCGCGCCGGTAGTGGCGGATGCCGGTGCAATATTGACCAGGTTGAGCTGCGCAGTTTCGCTACTGGCCAGCCCCACCGGCGGGAAACTGAAATCGCGCGTAGCAGTCGGTGCCGTGGGTGCTCCTTGGCCAAACGCGAGGGTGGCAAACGCGCACGTCAAAATCAGGCTGCCGATCCTCATGGTTACACCTCCGTTAGGACTCTGCGTTTGAACGAGCCTGCAGACTATGACGCTCCGCGAGGCGGAAGGGTTTACAGCGAAAGGGTAATCAAGTGCCGAACTTACTTCCCAACTAAGTGCTCAACATCCCGGTTGTTTTCCTGGCAGATGTACTCCATCAACTCACCCTTGAGCATGACCGGATGAGTGGTGAAGGACCACGGCTTGGTGTAGGCCTTGGGATCGTCCACGATGTTCTCGATCTCCAGATGGCCATAGTCGGGCCGGCGAATGCGCTCTGTCACATGCAGTGCATCCGTGGTGGGTAGACCTGACTCGTCAAGCCAGGTCAGGCCGTTTAGTCCGAGGGTATCGATTACAAACGCGTCGCCTTCCCAATGGCCAATGGATTCTCCCAGCCAGGACGGATTTGGATCGGCCGAGTGCGGACGTCCATCCGTGAAGATTTGCCGCCAGACATGCGCGCCCCCTTCATAGACGATCAGCGTGAGCGCGGGCGTCTGCATGATGCGGAAAGGATAGGGGGTGGTGGTCATGCGCGGGACCCCAGGAGGCAGACAGCGCGCTTCCGGGTCGTCCTTGGCGTGGCTTTCTTTGCGTTCCTTATAGATCTTTTCAGCCCAGGGCTGAAAAGGAACTTGAACTCCCGTCCCGACCATGTCGACGTTCTGACGGATCGCATTCGGGGCCCAAGCGCCGGAAAGATCCGGCTTGCCGTCCGCGGTGTGGGGCGTCGGTCCGGAAGGCGGCCATGCGGGCGTTGCCGCTCCCGGCTTCGATTCGGCTGCCGCCGGATAAGCTTGCGAGCCTGCTGGGGCCGTAAGAGCGTTCGGGTTAGCGGTCTGGGCCCAAATGGGGAGACAAAAGGCCAGCGCGAGGATCCCGGCCATTAGGCCGACGGCTTTGCAACGGTAATAATGCATGCATTTCACGCGGTTTTAGTATATGGTCTCACGCAAAGGCTTGTCAAACCTGGGATACCTCCGTCGGAGGCTGCTATGGAAAGCGTGCCTGCGGCCAATAGACTTAATGCATGCATCGCGATGAATGAATATACTGATTTGGGGGCAGCAGAACGAAACAAATGACGAAGACTTCAAAAACATTGGAGAGTAAGTCGAAATCGTCGTCGCAAACGGCTCGAGCCGCCCTCACGCTGCGCGAGATGTTGGTACAGGGCCACTTCCGGCCTGGCGAGCGCATTCGCGAAGTGCCGTTAGCCGCCGAGCTCAAGGTTTCCCGTATTCCGCTCCATCTCGCACTGGAACGTTTGGCGCATGAGGGCTTTCTCGAGATCCGCCCCACTCGAGGATTTGTCGTTCAAAGATTTGCCACCGAGGACATCTACGACGCCATCGAACTACGCGGTTTGCTGGAAGGCGCCGCCGCGCGGCTTGCGGCTGAGCGATTTAAACACGTCAGTGAGCTGAGCCTCCTCCAGGCCACCAGCCAAGAAATCCTGGCCCTGGTGCGGAGCACCAAGAAGCTGAAAATGGAAACGTTCAATCTGTACATCGATCTGAACGCGCGTTTTCACGCAGGTTTGCTCGATTTGTCCCGCAGCCGGATGTTGCGCCGCGCTATCACGCAGGCCTGTTCGCTCCCGTTTGCCTCGCCCAGCGCGTTCTTGAAGCGGCAATACGTTTCGAGCGATCTATGGGAACTTTTCCTGATTTCAGCGGACCAACATTGCGGGATCATAGATGCTATAGCGAATCGTGAAGGAATGCGCGCGGAGATTCTCACGCGAGAGCATGCCCGCGTGGCGAGGCGGAATCTTGAGGACGCCCTCAGAAATTCGGAACTTCCGCTCGACGTGGCGGGCGCCAAATTGATCCAATTATAAGGGCATCCCGGTGCTTATCAGCGAGCGTGATTGGCAATATCAGCCCTACCCCCTCGACTAACACAATTGTCACCAGATATACTCCTCCGGTATGCATGCAAAAGTCCGCGTGTAGGGGTCGCGGTCAAATTTTGCACCAAGTGACGCTTCAATAGCTGGAGGTTAGCCGAGTATGCTGACACAGTTGTACCTTCGGGGGCGAGTTTTGCTCGTCCTCACCGCCGGCCGTAAATTCTACTTTGCCTTAACAAAATCAGCATGTCGGTTGACGCGCACGCCGCGTTGTTATGGCTTGCCGCAGTTAACCTCGGTACATTTCGGACCTGCTGGACCTTCGGGGCGGGACGTTCTTGGGCTCGCGTAAAAAAGGGAGATTAAGAAAATGGCACATCTAAAACCACGTCGTAGCAAGTGCGTTTTCACTGGAATGGTTTTCGGCCTGCTGCTTGCGTTCCTCGCGCTGCCGAACCTGGTATATGGACAGGGAGCTAACGCGACGCTGTTAGGCACCGTAACGGATGTATCCGGGGCGAGTGTGCCCAACGCGTCGGTACAGGTTACAAATGTTGCCACAGGCGTCAGGCAGACGGTGACAACCGATTCGCAAGGCCGTTATACGGTCGTGGATTTGATCCCGGGCAACTATGAAGTGCAGGTATCTGCCATGGGATTTCAGACCGTACTCCGCAGCGGCATCACGCTCATCGTCGGTAGCCAGGCGGTCGTGGACATTGCGCTTTCGCCCGGCCAGCAACAGCAAACGGTCACCGTCCAAGCAGAGGCCTCCCAGGTGGACGTCGTTTCGTCTACTCTTTCCTCGGTCGTGGAACAGAAACAAATTGCGGACCTGCCGTTGAACGGCCGCAATTTCACGGACCTTATCGCGCTGGCGCCAGGAATCACAACGGGCAACGGGGTGGGAGCCCCAGCCACCGGCTCGAACCTGCTGTACGGCCTGGAGGCTAACTTCAGCGTTTCCGGCGCAAGGTCGGAAGGCCAGGCGTATCTTTTGGACGACGTGGACATTCAAGGCTTCTGGGCCCACGGCTCGGGTTCGGGCGTGTTGGGCACTACCCTCGGCATTGAGGCCATCGCCGAATTCTCGGTACTCACCAACACGTACAGCGCTCAATTCGGCGGCAATGGCGCGGTGGTGAATACGGCCAGCAAATCCGGCACCAACAGTTTTCACGGCTCCTTGTACGAATTTTTCCGCAACAGCGACCTGGACGCGCGCAACTTCTTTGACGGGGCCATACCTGCCTACCGCCAAAATCAGTTTGGCGGCAGCCTGGGCGGGCCCATCAAGAAAGACAAGCTATTTTTCTTCGTCAACGACGAGGAGTTGAGGAAGGTGCAAGGCCAAACCATCCCCGCGTTTATCCCCGACGCCAATATGCTCAAGGGGTTGCTGCCGTGCGCCCTCGCGCCGACTGTTACGTGCTCCGGCGGACTGGCGAACGTGGGAGTCAGTTCAGCGGCGGCGCCGTTCCTGGCTCTCTTCCCCCAGACTACGGCAGTATCACCCAACGGCATCCTGGAAGTGCCGGAGGTTGCCGCCAATACCGGCAACGAAAATTATTTTCTGGGACGCGTGGATTACACGGCGGACGAGAAGGATTCCTTCTTTGCGCGCTATGTCCACGACGGCGGCAGCACCGTTTTGCCGTTCCTTGGTTCGCCGCTGCCGCCCACTTGGCCGGAAAAGGGAACAACGGGCAACGATTTCGCGACCGTGGAGTGGCGCCGGTTGATTACGCCAAGCGTGGTGAACCTCCTCCGCTTCAGCTATACGCGAACCGAAGAGACCGACAACGAAGTGAATGTAAATCCCACGCCCGCGCTCAATTTTTACAGCGGTCACCAGAACGGCAACTTCACCGTCCCGGGCCTTGCCCTTGTCGGCACCAGTATTTTCGCTCCGATCCTTCAGGTGCAGAACAAATTTCCCGTGGCCGACGACCTGATCTGGAACAAGGGGGCCCACAGCTTCAAGTTTGGCGGATTAATCAGCCGCGTGCAGAGCAACTTCACGCAAGACGGATGGTGGGGCGGGTCCTATACATTTCCCAGCATCCCTGCCTTTCTGACAGGCAACCCGGTCCTCTTTATTGGACCCATCCCTCCGTACACGGACTCCACTCGCGACTTCCGCGAAATTGAAGTTGACGGATACGCTCAGGACGAGTGGAAAGCGACCTCCAGGTTGACGGTCAACATCGGTCTCCGGTATGAGTTCGTTACCAATCCCGTGACGCACGAGCAGCCGCTCTACAACATAATCAATCCTCCATTTGGGACCTTCGTTCCCGTCCCCCACGTTTTCGAGTCAAACCCCGACACCAAGAATTTCGATCCGCGCATCGGCTTGGCCTTTGATCCGTTTAAAGATCACAAGACCTCGATTCGCATAGGCGCGGGAATTTTCTACGATCCCATTCGCGCCCGCACCTACGCTTCCGGTTATTACTTCAATAAGCCGTACGAGCTGGCCTTCGAGTTCTTTCCACCGTTCCCGAACCCGTTCGCGACCGGCTACTCAAGTCCATCCGAGATCGTGGGCATCGATTACAACACCCACGATGTGCCGCACATGTACCAGTGGAACTTCAACATCCAACGCGAATTGTTTGAATCCACGGTCTTGACCGTGGGCTACGTTGGCTCGCGCGGCCTGCACTTGTATGAAGGCCGGGATCTCAATCCGGTGGAGCCTCAAGACATTAACGGTGTCGAGACTTTCGGCTCTTTAGCGACGTCTGGTCCATTCGCTGGTACAGTCGTTGGTTTCCCGCGTCAGAATCCTGCTGCTCCCGCTCTCAGCGACGAGGCGCCCGTGGGGGACTCGCATTATAATTCGCTGCAGGTGGGCCTGAACCGGCGCTTCTCGCACGGCTTGCAAGGCCAGCTTTCCTACACCTGGTCCAAATGCATTGACAACGCCTCCGGCACCTCTGGCCTGGAGGGCGGCGTGCCCTGGGTTGATCCTGTTTCCGGCTCCTACGACAAAGGCCGCTGCCAGTTCGACCGGTCGCAATTTGTGAAGTACAGCAGCGTCTACTCATTTCCCTTCAAGGGCAACATCCTGGTAAGCGGGTGGCAACTGAGCGGTAATTTTACTTACTCGAGCGGTGCGCCATGGAACATAACACTTGCATGGGATCAGGCCGGAAACGGACAAACCAACGAAGAGCGGCCCAACATCATTTCGGGCGTCAACCCCATCATCGGCAACGTCAACCAATGGGGCAACCCGGCGGCCTTCTCGACGCCGGCGCCAGGTACGCTCGGCGATCTCCAGAGAAATTATCTGTCAGGCCCCGGTCTGGTAGATCTGGACATGGCGCTGCTGAAGGACACCCGGCTTTCCGAACGAACCCGCCTTCAGTTTCGCGCGGAATTCTTCAACGTTGCCAACCATGCAAATTTCGGGTTGCCTAACGGCACCGTGCTCGCGCAGGGTCCGAACGGTACCGGCATTCCCAACTCGACCTTCGGGCAGATCACATACACCACAACTTCTTCGCGGCAGATCCAATTCGCGCTGAAGCTGATTTTCTAGTAGATTGTTGGGGCTAGAGCGAGAACCGCTTTAGCCCCGAACATCCCCGTATTACTGGCGCAATCCGTTCTTGGAGCCTGCTACGCTCAGGTCTCGCTGAGCAAGGTATTCGTCATAGCATGGCCCGCACTGGATGGCGTGTTTCCAGCGTGGATCCCATCGAAGATCCTCACGCTGTATCATGCGCGCCGCAAGGTCTCGCAAAGCCTCCTGGCCGGGACAATCTTTTCGGTCGGGATTCGGGTATTCGGCCCAGACGGCTCGCCGGTATTCGCGTTGGAGACGGTTCCAACGTTGCCAGGATGTGCTCGACGTCCTTTTCGCCCGCTTCCCCACACTCATGGTTGTTTCTGCCTCGCGGCCAGACTTCTCAGCAGTTCGAAAAGCGGTGATAGATCGAGTGGTGCCACGCGAGCCTTCTGCGGACCTCAGCTCCAAACTTCGTTGGAGCTTTCGCCTATACTTTCTGAGCGGTTTGCCAACCCTGAGCGCTTCGCCAGCCCTCGGCGTAGGTGGTGCGAACCACTTCCGAGTAAGGAGCGGGGCTGACAACCGCCCGGATTTTGGTCTGCTTGTGGCGTTCCACCGTGGTCTTCTCGGATCCTCCGCCCTCTTCACCCCAGACCAGCGTAACCTCGTGCCCGATCTCGATATCGGGGTCGGCAATGCCGAGCGACAACATGGCCCGCTCGTTGAAACTATAACCGCTGAACATCGACAGGCCGACGATCTTTCCACCGTGCATCACCTTGTCATATGTTGCGGACGTATAGTTCGCGTTCGGAAAATCGACGTACTTGTAGTTGTCACGCTCGAACATCGAAAGGAATACGTGGCCGAGGTCTTCCTTGTTCCAGGCGTACGTCACCTTCCTGCGATGCGGCTTGTCGGCCATCTTCTTCAGCGCCTCAGACCCGATGAAGTCATGGTCGAACTTGACGAATGGCCCGTAGCCCAGCTCGTACGGCGTCACGTAGTAGTCTTCAATGTTGCTCGAATAGAAGCTTCCCCCCAGAGAACCGCCCCTGCCTTCATAGCTTGAGGCGGGCAGCCACTGGCGGTAGGGCTTCATCTTTTCACCGGTATAGACGGCCGGGAGAGGAGACGGAATCCAGCCTGATTCGAGCGCGTTGGTGGAGTAAGCTCGCGATCCAACCTGCGCCAGGCCGAAGTCCTTGCCGGCCTCGAGAATCGCGGCTCGAATCTCCTCGCCTTCCTCGTAGGGCCCCCAAATCTCAAGCCCCGGTGCGCCCGCCATGCCATGGCGTAGCGCCGCGACCTTACGTCCCGCAACGGTGATGGCGCCCACATTAAAGAACTTGATGTCCGGAGCCGGTCCGCCGTTTAATTTCTCGATCACCTGTGCGGCTTTCGGGCCTTGAATCTGATAGCGGTAGTGATTTCGGACCACCGGTTTCCCGCCGGGACGAGAGGGCGATCGGTCGTCTTTTTCGGTGGTGACATTGTACCCGCCGGTCTCGGCGTGAAATTGGATCCAATTCGCGGTGGGAGCACGTCCGACGAAAATGAACTTGTTCTCCGAGATATGAAACAGAATGCCGTCGCCAATCAAAAAGCCGTCGTAGCTACAGGGAGCGAACTGCTTGGCTCTGCTGGTGGGGAAATTGGCGAAACTGTTGGTCCCCAGATGCGAGAGCAGCTTGAGCGCGTCGGGCCCCTCCACCGTTTGCTCCACCATGTGATGCGACTGATCGAAAAGAACGCAGGTCTCCCGCCAGGCACGTTGCTCATCGCGCCAGTTCGTGTACTCAGAGGGAACCACCGGATACACGTAAGCTCCCACTTTTGAATTGCGGAGCATGTCCACCGGATTCCCCGCGGTCTGCAGTAGGTCCTGCAAAGATTGATTACCCACCCTAATTTCTCCTATTCAAAATTCCAGTAGCTAAATATCGATTTCCCTGAACTGCAACAGCAAGAATACCCTTCGCGGCCATATAAGTCGATAACGCCGGGTTGACCCAAAGTATCATTTCTCCTGATTCATGATTCTGTCCTCATGATTCTGCCCTCACGTTTATAGATGCTACTTGCGCGGCGTAACGGCGGGGTCGGCATCGTCCAAGGGCAGACCTTTTTCGAGGAACAGCTCCGCAATCACCGCGCGTAACCATTTGCTGGCCGGGTCGTGTGTATAGCGCTCGTGCCAATGTTGCATCACATAATAGGGAGGCAGGGCGAAGGGCAGGGGCAGAAGCTTGATGCGCCCGGCGCTCGCGATCAGTTTCCCCAGTTGTTCGGGAACAATGGCCAGGCAGTCGGCGCCGGTGATCATGCTGGATATTCCGAAGCAACCCGGTAAGCGCAAACGCACTTTGCGGCGGATTCGATTGGCCTCCAGCGCCTTCTCCACCACTTCGATTCCGCTGCCGGGCATGGTGAGCACCACATGGGGCTCGCTCTCGAACTGCTCCAAACTCAGCGTCTGCTCGATTCGAGAATGGTTCGCCCGCACGGCACAAACGAAGCGGTCCTTTAACAGCCGCTGCTGGCAGAACCCAGAGCCCGCTGACGGCATGTATCCCACGGCCAAGTCCAGACGCCCCGCATGCAGAAGCCGAGGAGTCTCGTCCGATATGTCCTGCAGCTCAATGCCGACGCCGCGAGCCGTCGAGTGCAAACGCTTCATGAGGGCCGGCAGTATGGTGACTCTGGTGATATCGGTAGCCCCCAAGCGAAACGAGCGGTCGGACGTGGCCGGGTTAAAGGCGATGCGGTGTACCAGCGCCGTCTCGAGCAAGCCTTCCGCCTTCTCCAACAGCTCGATCAGTTCGCTCATTTGCGGCGTGGGCTCCATGCCGTCCGGGGTCCTGACGAAGAGCGGATCTTTGAAGTGCTTCCGTAGCCTGGCGAGACTCATGCTCACGGCCGACTGGCTTAGATCCAGGTTTTCGGCTGCCTGCGAAACGCTGCGTGTCTTATTGAGTTCGTTGACAATTGTGAGCAGTCTAAGATCGATATTCGTCATGTTCCGTCGCTTCATCGGACTACTGTTTGCATGCATTCAATCCCCGGATTGTATGCATCGAACAGTCTATCTCTTGAGGCTCGGCAGTGTCAAACGTTCAGTCTGAATGGAGAAAGCTGGCCATCTTGACGGCCCCAGGGCCGGCGGGATCCTTGCCAAACTGAGCGCAGTGCATGCATTCACTTACGCATCCGTGATCGGAGGGATCAACGCAAACGAATGTGGGATCGGCCGGAGATTAGGTGAGAATTCGATGTTAGGCCGAAAGCGGTGCTGTCTATACGCGCGATGTTCCTACTGTGGACCAGTTCCCCGGCAAACATCAGTGATGCAGATGGAAGCGTTAGTGGGCGGCGGAACGGGAAGGCCGCGCTCTTCCATAAGCTTCTTCAAGAGCGCTTCGGTGTCGGGATGAGCCAGAGCGGACTGAACGCCAACTCGAACCAAGCCGCGCGCGTAATCGATCGGCATCCAGGTGTGGCCTTGCAACGCCCCGACGAAGGTGTCGCGGCTGCCCTTATCGCGGGCGTCCAGCTTGGCGCCATGTTCTACCAGCAGACGGATCACATCGTTGCGGCCCTTGTGCGCCGCGCCGTGCAGCGCCGTTCTCCCGTCGGCATCGGCGATGTTTGGATCAATGCCGAGGTCCAGGCACATCTTCACCCCTTCCAGGTTGTCGGCTTCGGACCACTCGTACGTCACGCCTTCCACCCAGCCGATGCCGGAGGCGACCATCAGCGCTGTGTCTCCGTTAGCGGTAGCAATCTTTGGATTCGCACCATGCTCGAGCAACAGCTTCATTACGGTAACGTCGCCGGATTGAGCGGCGCGCAGGAAGGGCGTAGCGCCGTCTTCATAGAGCCACTGCATGGTAAAAATGGTTCGCGTTTCGGTGCTGTCGCCTTTGCATCGCTTGGGCGTGGACTCCACGCCGCAGATGCGCGCATTTACGTTCGCGCCGTGGCTCAAGAGCAGCTTGATGAAGTCCAGATGATCCATGTCGGGCTGGCGGACGGGGTAGTCGCCGCCCTCGATATTACGGTTGTCTACAGCGATGTAAAGCGGCGCCCAGCCGCCGTTGTTTGCGATGTTCGGGTCTGCGCCGTGATCCAACAGGTAAGCCGCGAACTGGTAGTGCCTGTTTTGAACCGCGGTCAGCAACGGCGTCCATCCGTAGCGAGTGGTTTGGTTCACGGCGGCGTGAGCCGCAACCAGGAGTTGGGCACATTCGAGGCAGTCTTCGCGAGCCGCCAGCACCAGCGGCGTCAACCCGCCCCCTTTCGAATTCTTGACGACGCCGAACGCGGCCGCCGCCGCTGCCGCATCGGAAGCCGATAGGGAGGCTCCCGGGTCGGGAATCTTTCGCCGTTCGCGGATAAAATCTTCTTGCTTGGCCCGCTGCTCGACGTTCGGGGCCAGGTACGCCGTCCCACCTTTTGAATCTGGGCTGGATGCGACGCTAACATCGGCTCCATGCTGGATCAGCAGCTTTACCGCGCCGGTATGTTTCTGCTCCACGGCCCACATCAGGGCCGTAGTGCCGCGCAGCGTTTCCTTTGCATTTACGTAGGCGCCCCGCTTGAGCAGGAGATTCAGCGCTTCGAGATTGCCATTCCTGGCTGCGAACATGAGCGGTGTCTCGCCATTGACTCCGCGCTCATTCACGGCGGCACCCGCGTCGAGCAGCTTCTGCAGCATGGCCGCGTGGCCGTGTAGTGAGGCCAGTTGCAGGGCCGTAGCGCCCTCGCGATTCGGGATTTTCGGGTCGGCGCCGGCCGCGATCAGCAGATCGGCAAGTTCAAGATCGTCGCGGTAGGCCGCCCATTCGATCGCCGTGGCGCCGTCGGGCTGTGGGGCGTTGACGTCGGCCTTCTTCTGCAACAACAATCGAACGGCGGAACGATCGCCCTTCATCGCCGCATCCGCTACCGGGCTGTCGATGGCGGAGGCGAATTGCACAAAGGCGCCGCAGAGGATGCAAACTAGGGGCAACTGGCGGACTGCATAGTACATAATTCTTTCACCACAACTTCTGGGAGGCCAGACGCGCGCCTTCTACCAAGCTCTCAAATTTTGCCCACATGACGGTCGGGTGGACGCGCTGCAGGAACTCAGCTTGCGCAAATCCACAGTCGCTGCCGGCGATGACGTTTTCGCGTCCCAACAATCCGGCGTAACGGATGATGCGGTCGGCAACCAACTGGGGGTGCTCCACGGTGATCGTGTGATGAGTGATCACACCGGGAATTAGAATCTTGCCCGCCGCCAGTTTCCTGTTCTCCCAGATGCGCCACTCATGCTCGTGCCGTACGTTGGCCGCTTCGATGGAATAGGCGCCGGCCCGCACTTTGAGAATCAAATCCACGATTTCTTCGAGCGGCGCATCGGCGACATGCGGAACGTGCCAGCTGCCGAAGCATACGTGATATCGAACGCGATCCTCCGGGATTCCGCTGAGCGCGTGGTTCAGCGCCTCAACGCGCAGATTGGCCCACTCGCGATATTTCCCGGGACTCTGCTGCACCAGATGGTCGTACATGTTGGCCAGAACCGCATCGTCTACCTGAAGCAGCAGTCCGGCGCTGTGGATGGCGCGATACTCTTCGCGGAGCGCGTCCGCGATTGCGTAAACGTAATCGTGCTCGTTCGGATAATATTCGTTGACGCCGTCATAAGCGGTGCTGGCCGGGGCCACGGCGGTAAAGAACGCTTCCTCCACCTTGACCTGGTCCAGAGCTGCTTTGAAATTCGCGAGCGCACGATCTAGCGGCGCGTGATCCATATAGCGGATTGGACCGACACACGCCTCGGTAATGGTGCCAGCGGCCAGCCGGGGAAACTCCTGAAAGATGGCTTCGGCAAACCGCTCGCGGTCGCGGCCCAGCCAGACTACCGGACGCAGTTGGTCGGGGCGAATTTCGAACCCGCTGATACGCTGCAGAATGTAGTTCGACCAGCTTTGCTTCCCAAATTCGCCGTCGCTGACGATGTCGATTCCGACTTCGGCCTGCTTGCGGACCACTTCCAAGGTCTGCTGACAAAGCACGGTGTTGTACTGCGTCATGTCCTTGGGCTGTTCGCCGGGGGGTGCGAGATCACGGAGTTCTTTGGGCCGTATCAGACTTCCGACGTGAGTGGTGAGTATACGATGCTCGCTGCGCTTCATGATGTGGCTATTAAAGAGACGGATGATGCCACCCAAAGGATACCGTCCGCCGTTGGCCCCGGTCGATAGAGGACTCCGAATCAGGGCTATCACATTTGTTGATGGCCGCTGGTGCAGTTATAAAACTAGCAGTTGCGAAAGCGGCGGATGCCTAAATGCAGGACGGTATCAGGCGGTATGATCGGCAATATCCGCTCGCGTCCATTGACGCGGTAGAAGCACACTCCTAACATGAGGCGTGCTTATGGGTATTACCTCCAAACGAACGCCGTTGGAGGACCATCTTACGCGCCTGTTGGAGTCCAATGTCCGGAGCGCACGGGATTGCCGCCTAGTGCGGCGTGTGCTGGGATGGGACGGCCAACGAGGATCTTGCCTCAAAGATGCGGGGGAGGAATTGGGGATCACGCGCGAGCGAGCCAGACAAATCTATGATCAGTCGATCGAGCGGATTCCGATTGCTGAAGTCAGCTCGACGCTCGATGAGACGCTCGCGTTCGTGAGCCGCATGTCCAACCGATGGGCTGACGATATCGAGGCCGAAATGCAATTGCGAGGATTCACGAGATATCCGTTCGCGATTGGCGCCCTGCTGAAGACGGCCCAAGTGTTTGGGCGCGTCCCGGACTTCGCCGTGGAGAAAACGAGCGGGAAATGGTTTGTAGTCGCCGGTGCCGGCCTGGTCCGATCGATTACTAAAGCTGCCCTACGATCGAATAACCGCCAAGGGGTCCAGACGGTTTCCGCGCTGCATTCGGCCATACCTACTAAGTACCGCCGCCGCAACGACCGTGTCTTCATCAGGCAAGTGTTGAACACGCGTCGCGACATCCGTTGGTTAGATGTCGCGGAAGAGACGTTCTGGCTCGCGGCCGCGCCGAGGAATCCAATGGTCCGGTGCGTAAAGAAGGTGCTCTGCTATGCGAGCCCGGTGGCTTTTTCGGATTTATATCGAGCGATCGGCCGCCTACCGGCAAATCGAAGAGCGAAACTCAGCCTCCGCCTTTTCATTAAGTTTTGCGAGCAGGCGCCTTTCTGTCGAGTTGCGGACGGGTGCGGGGAACGGGTTGCGCCGATAGCCGCCGGCAACTTGATCAGCGGCGCCGAGCGCGTTGTTTGCCGAATACTTCGCCAAAATGGTAATGAGCTATCGGTGGGACGCCTGCAAAGCTTGTGTGCCTCGGCAGGCGTGCCGAAGCCTAACTTGTGGCGGATCATTCTGTATTCACCGCTGATTTACAAATCAGCGCCCCGCGTTTATCGCGTAATTACGGCGAGTTCGAATGACACGGAAGCCGTCGAGCGCCGGACCGCTTGAGAGTTATTTCACGTAGTGCTGAAGATCGCGTTCGCCTTCATTGCACTCGAATTCCATGATCTCGGCGCCTTCTTTTTGCCTTCGTATCAGGAATTTCATGGTCATCGGCCGGGTGTAGACTTTGGAGTCGTCGAGAGTGGCTTCGTACTGGATGGTCTTCGGGTTGATCATTGTATAGCGCTCGACCACATGAAGCTGGTCGCTATGGAAATTGGCGGCCATGTCGAGCCACGTTTGGTCGTTGAAGCCGTTGACGTCCACCACCAGCGTGTCGCCTTCCCAATGGCCGACCGAATCGCCCATCCAGGTGTTTAGAACATCGCGTCCCTCGGGGTGTTTGTGGGATCCGTCGGTATGAATAATCCGAATGGCATGCGGGTACTCATACAAAAAGACCACCAAGCCGGGCTTTTGGACTACTTCCCAGGGGAACGGAGTGTAGACCGCGCGCGGAACGCCGGGCAAGTGACAATGTGCCTGAGGGTCGTTGGAGGCGTCTTTGAACAGCTCATTCTTTTTCGCCAGAGCCCATGGCTGGTAGGGAATTTTGCGATTGGGCGGATCCACGATAATGCCTTTTCCAGGGGGGATGCCGTAGACCGCCTCGTGGTCTTCGACGTCAAACGGCGCTAGCGTGTCAGCCAGCCACAGTCCATCGAGGTCGGGCTTGCCGTCGGCGGTACGTTTGAAAGGAGCCGGTAGATCGTCTTTCGGATCGTGCGGGAACCCGAATTGCGCCAGTGCCCATGGGGCCATCGAACATAACCCCGAGGCGAGACACAATACTCTCCCGAGCGTGAACGTTCTCACGTGCCGGCCTCTATGCCCGCACGGTCCGCGCCGACTCGGGAGCGTGAATCGGTTCCAACTGCGCCAGCATTTCCTGCGTGCGATGTTCCCACCACGGCGGCAGATGGAGCTTGCCTCCCAGATGCGCTTCGTCCTCGTCGCGGTAGAAGCCGCCGGCCTGGCTGCAGGCACACTCGACGAGAATGCCGCCGGGGGAGCGGACGTACATCGAATAGAAGTAGTAGCGATCCTTGATATCAGAGGCGTCGGTGTAGCCGATCTCCTCATAGATCGCTTTCTGCTCGGCGAGCTCATCGTGGCTGGCGACCGCGAGGGCGACGTGGTGCACGGTGCCCGCTCCGAAGCCCCAGCTTCCCGCCGGACGGTCGGGGTCATGCTCGAAGATCAAGGTCTTTCCCGGACCGCCCGTGCCAACTTCGAAGCGATGGAACTTGCCTTCGTGGCCGGTCTTACGGAAGCCCAGCGCTTCCTTGAAGAACACCTCGCTTTGCGCCACCTCGCGCATGGAAAGCACCGTGGCATGGAAGCCGTGGACGGCTTCGGACTTGGCGATCTCTTCGGTGACCCAGCCTTCGCGTTTGTCGTCCGCATCTTCAATGATTTCGAACGCGAGCCCGGCGGGATGCTGGAAGCGAATATATTTCTGGCCGAAGCGCTCCTGAATGCCGCCGTGGTGGATCTTGTGCTTATCGAAATGCTCCTTCCAGAAGGGCAGCGAGCCTTTGGGCGCCGAATAGGCCGTCGCGCGAATCTGGCCCGATCCCTGGGTGCCTGCCTTGCTCCCGTAGGGGAACGTCGTCATCACCGAACCCGGCTCCGCCTTTGCGTTGGCGTAGTAGAGGTGATAGATCGGAATGGTGCCGTCCATCAGGACGGTTTGCTTCACCATGCGCAGCCCTACGATTTGGGTGAAAAAATCGATGTCTTCCTGCGCTCCACCGGCGCACGCGGTGATGTGGTGGATGCCTGATACGTTGTACTTCATAATTCGTCTCCAGTAGTCCTAATTCCATCCAGAAGCATGACCGGTGCCTCCGGGAAAGTCGATAGTGAAAAACTAATAGTTGTCATCAATCTGATTGATCCGGCAGGCCGGCCTGTTTGACCAAGGCCTGGACACGCCGGGAACAAACCACCTGCCCGGATCGGGCATACAACTCGTGATTTCGCTCCAGATCGGCGACATCGTACACATAATTAGCCATTAGCCCGGCGGACTGCTTGATGCCCGTAGCCGACGTGTCGGCGAGCCAATTGATTCTATCGAGCCGCGCGCCATTCTTCAAATGAAAGCGAGCCACCGCATCCAACGGCTCGCTTCCGCGCTTTTCGTTCACCAGATAGTGGGCGCACAGCGGGACCAGGCGGCGTTTCATTTGCACGTCCAACTTGCCGCGATCGAGATCGCTAAACGCGCCGGCCAGCCACTTTCGAAAACCAGGAATGGGCGAGAGCGTCGCGAAGGTATGGATTCGCGGCAGACTTTTCCTGAGATCCTCGACCACTTGCTTGATCAACAGACTGCCGAATGGCACTCCGCGCAGCCCTTCCTGGCAGTTGGTGATGGAGTAAAAAATCGCGCTGTCGGCATCCTGGGGGTCCTTCACGGGCGAGTCCGGATCGAGCAAGGGCTGGACGCGATCGCTCATCCCCCGGGTCAGCGCCACTTCAATGAAGATAAGCGGCTCCTCGGGTAAAGCGGAATGAAAGAACGCATAGCAGCGACGGTCGGCTTCCAGGCGGCGGCGAAGATCATGCCAACCCTGGATCTGATGCACCGCCTCGTATTCGATCAACTTCTGCAGGACCGACGCGGAAGAACGCCAGTCGATGCGCTGTAGCGTAAGAAAGCCGCGATTAAACCAGGAAGCCAGCAGATGGCCCAGATCCGCCGCCAGCGTCTCCAAGCCAGCGCCGCCATCGATCTCGCGCAGCACCTGGCTCCGCATCTGAACTAAAGCGCGCGTGCCATCGGGGGCCAGATTCAGCCGGCGAAATAGTTCCTGCCGCGGCGGTTCCACCACGCGCTGCAAGTGGAGCAGGTTTTCCGAAGAGGGTTCCTTGCGATAGGCATCGGCGGCATTGCCAACCTCTTCGGGGTCGGGAGAAAAATCGCGGTTCAGAATATCAAGAAACGCCCGCCGGTTCGGCTGGTCGAGCGATCGATAGATTTCGAGAATTTCGGCGGCCAGATGAGCGCCGGCGACGCCACCCCGCTCCGACAACAAAGTTTGACACAGCGAAACCAGCTTGCGAATCGACCGAGCGCCGCTCGCGTGCAGAAGGGCTTTGGACCGTGCGGTCAGCCCCAAAATTCGCGCTAATCCCACGTGCTTACTTCTTTTCAGGGGTGCTATTGGGGGTGCCGGCGAACACGCTTCTTCCGTCCGGCAGCTTTACGTTCCGCGCAGCGGCAGTGTGCGACCCGTCCTTTGCCACGAAAGCATCCAGCGTGACGTTGTCCCCGGCTTTGAGGTCGTCCTTGCGCCAGCCCTGACGGTAAAGCACATTGGGCGCTCCGGTCTCGATCGCCCAATTGACTACGGTGCCATCGTCGCCCTTTACATCCACGTATAGGTAGGCGTGCGGATTCACCCAATCCACCTTGGTGACGACGCCGGTCAGGTGGACTTGTTTCGTGCCGTCAAATTCGGCTGCGAACGAATGGTGGGCGAGAACAGGAACGGCGGCGGCAACCAGTCCTAAGGCGATGGCCAAGCCGCCACAAAATGTGGTTTTCACTGCGATTCTCCGGAGGGACGTACCCTGTAAATAAACATTGTCACGCGGTTCCCACCGATTCAAACCATTATCACGGCAAGTGATCCCAGACATCTGACTTTGCGTAGACTTTGCAATCCAGGCCGGCAAGGCGTGATTTGACGTTACTTGATTGTACCGCGTTGATCGGCGACGCTCGCGGGCATCATCATTTTGGCTGATTGCGAATATCACCTTATCAATCTGGTCAACCAGGGCGAAGTGATGTATGTTTCATTAGCGTCGTAACAGTAGTCGCTTTACGGGTCAGTGCAAGTACGGGTCAAGTCAAATACGGGTCAAGTCAAAAGGAACTAAACCATGCTCGGTTTTCGGAACTACGCAGTTCTGTTGTTTAGCGGTGTGTTTTGCTTCTGCGCCGCTGTTATGCCCACGCATTTATTCGGACAGGCGGCCACCGCATCCATCTCGGGCCGCGTGACGGACGCTTCCGGCGCAGCGGTGCCGGGTGCGACGATCACTATCAAGAATACGGCCACGTCGGCCACTCAAACGGCAAGCACCGATGAACAGGGCCGCTACGCCCTGCTGGATCTCCCCATTGGTCCTTACGACCTCACTGTGTCGAAGACCGGGTTCCAGAACGCGGCGCGCACCGGCTTAACCCTCACCGTAGGCAGCGCTCCGGTGCTGGATTTCCAGATGGTGGTCGGCCAGGCGAGTGAAACGGTGAGTGTCAGTGCCGAAGCGGCTCAGGTGGAGACCACCAGCGCTGCGGTCTCATCGTTGGTGAATCAGACTCAGATGCGCGAACTACCTCTCAACGGCCGCGACTGGGAACAACTCATCCTGCTCGCGCCCGGCGTTCTGAGTTATCCGCAGGGCGGATCGAGCGCGCTGACTTCAGTCGCCAATGCGTACTCCATCGCCGGCACCCGTCCGGAAGGCTACGCCAATACGCTGGACGGCGAAGACATGCTGAACTGGTGGCAGCGCAACGCCGGTGGCGACGTAACCGGCACCACGCTCGGTATCGATGCCATCGCGGAATTTCAGACGCTGACCGGAACTTATAGTGCGGAGTATCCGGGCAACGGCGGCGCCATCGTTGGCGTGACCAAATCAGGCACCAACGAATTTCACGGCTCGATCTACGAGTTCCTCCGCAACAGCGCCCTCGATAGCCGCGGCTTTTTTGACGGCGCTTCGGTGCCTGAGTTCCGCAGAAACCAGTACGGCGGCACCATTGGCGGCCCCATCAAGAAGAACAAGATATTCTTCTTCGCCAACTACGAGGGAATCCGCCAGTTGCTGGAAACGACCAACGTGAATTACGTGCCGGAACCAAACTTCGTCTCCCTCAACTGCGTAGCCCCGAAGTGTGTGGAAAACCCGGCTTCTGCCGCGATGCTGGCCCTGTATCCGCAGCCCAACGGGGGAGTGTTTAATGCCGCCCTCGGCGTCGGCATCTATAACTTTGTAGGCCCGCAAACAACACCCGAGGATTTCGGTGTCGCCCGCATCGATTGGAATATTTCCGATAAAGACGCGTTCTTCGCACGCTACGAGGCTGATTTCGGCACCCGCACCACCAATGCCGGCCTCGGTCTTTGGCCTGTGGATGACACTACCCATAACCAGTTCTTTACGATGGGGGAACGGCATGTCTTTTCGCCATCGTTGGTTAACCAGTTCACCGCATCGTTTTCGCGGCCCTGGACCTCGGAAGTTCAGCCGGCCGAACACGCCGCGTTGCAAATCTTCACGCCCGCGCGTGAAGACGCTTATGTAGCGGTTCCCAACCTGACCGCCTTGGGTGCCGGTTTCGTGAACCCCTTCCGCTATCTTCAGAACAAGTTCACCGAAAAGGATGACCTGACTTGGGTCAAGGGCTCCCACACTATAAAAATCGGCGGCATGTTCCAGCGGCAGCAGCTCGATCCTTATGTCTTGGTTTTCTGGAACGGGTTCTACATCTTCACCGGCGGCGACGCGAGTTTCCTGGCCGGCCAACCCTTCCTGTTTGAAGGCGCGCCAAACGGCGGAACCAATAGCTATCGGGCCGAGCGTTACGATGTTGTCCAGCCCTACATTCAGGATGACTGGAAAGTTTCCAAGAACCTGACCATCAATATCGGTCTCCGCTACGATTGGGAAACCAACCCTATCGAGGTCCACGGCCTTTTCTCCAACGTAGTGGGGCCGCCTTTCCAGCCGAATTTCGTGAGCGTCCCGCATGCTTACGCCAACAATCCCTCCAACCGGAACTTTGACCCGCGCATCGGCGTGGCATGGGATGTCTTCGGCGACCACAAGACTTCCGTGCGCGCTGGCTTCGGCATTTTCCACGATCCCTACACCACCTACACTTTCTCGTCCGCCTATGTGTCCAGCCCGCCGTATGACACCCAGATCCAGATCTTCCCCCAAGGCTGGCCGTACCCCTTTGTCGGCGGCGGGATTCCGTCGTATAGTCAGACCACCGGTACGTATTACGGAACCAACACCACTCCGTATTCGCTCGAATACACTCTCAGCATCCAGCGTGAACTTCCCTGGCATAACCTGTTCACGGTCGGCTATCAAGGCACGCGCGGCGTTCACCTGCTCGCGTTCAACGATTTCAACGCGCCCGCTGACACGGTGATCAACGGCGTGGACTACTTAGCGACCCAAAATGGCGCCCCGTGCGCCCTCAACGCACCGACCCAGGGGCCAAATGCTTGCAGCCAGAACCCGCGGCCCGTTCCGGCCTTGGGCTCCCAAGACATGACCGCGCCTTTCAGCTACTCTTCTTACAACGCGCTACAAGTCGGGCTAACGCACAGAGCGTCCGCGAATCTGGTGTACCAGTTCGCGTACACCTATTCGCACTGCATCGACAGCGCGTACACGTATGGCGGCCTGGGTTTCAACAATACCTCCTCAGCCATCACCAATCCGTACGACTTTAATGCGGACAAAGGCGATTGCAGCTTCGATCTGCGCCACAACATCTCCTTCAACGCCGTTTACATGTTCCCCTTCAAAGGCAACCGCTTCAAGGAAGGCTGGCAGTTGAGCGGAGTTTCATCCTGGCACACGGGCGTCGATTTCTCCCTCGGCGAAGGCGACCAGATGGACACCGGCAACACCTTCGACAACGAGCGCCCGAACTTCGTACCCAACGCACCCGGCTGTAACAACAATGTCTACGCGAACCAGACCGCAAGTCAGTGGGTCAATCTAAACTGCTTTGTAGCCTCGACGTACGGCTCGGCCGGAAATCTTGGCAGGAACGTGCTGCGCGGGCCAGGGTATGCAGAGACCGATATCGGCTTAACCAAGAACACCAGAATCACCGAACGGGTGATCCTCACCTTCAAGGCTGAGCTCTTTAACATCTTCAACCATCCCAACCTCTCCGTTCCAGTCGGGACAATCATGAACCCAGGCACCAACTGCGGGCCCTCAGTTTACTACAACAACGGCAGCACACCCGCCGCCCAGGCCTGCTTCGCCCCGACGGGCGCTTCGATCACTTCACAAGTCGGCAGCGGCGGCCTGCCCGATGTGGCGCGGCAGGCGCAGTTCAGTTTGAAGCTGCAGTTCTGATTGGTTTGAAGTAAATCAAATCGGAAGGCTCGGAGGGTAACACCTCTGAGCCTTTTTCATTTGCTGCAGAAACGCCGCGGAATGAGGACTAGCGCGGACCACCAAACATGTGCTTGGGGTCTTTGTTATTGTCCTGGCACAGGTATTCGTACATCTCTTGATCCGGCTGCCAGCGGATGAGCCAGCCGCCGGTCCAGGGCTTGGTGTACGCGCCGGGATCGTCGACGGTCGCCTCGTATTTCAACGTGTCGTAGTCGGTGCGGGTGAAGCGCTCGGTGAGGTGCAGGAATTCGGTGTGTGGAATGCCCTCGCGAGTCAGCCAGAATCGTTCGTTGAAGCCGACCGTGTCCACTACCAGCGCGTCGCCCTCCCAATGCCCGACCGAATGGCCGAAGAAGCTCGGATCCAGGTTCTTGGGATGCGGCCGGCCATCCATGTAAATGACGCGCCAGGTGTGTGGCCCGCCGACCTCGATCATGTAGATGCGCTTCTCTTCGGGTATGTCGACGAACTCGAACCCATACGGCGTATGAAACAGGCGCGGACCGCCGGATGGCAGGCACTTGGTGTGCGGGTCGTCCTTGGTCGTGCTGGCCTGCCGGTAGTCATAGAGAGCGCGGGCCCACGGCTGGAACGGAACCTCGCTGACCTTGAGATTGGTCGGCAGATTCATCCGCGGGTTGTCGATGCCGCGCACATTGGTCGCCAGCGTCGATCCGGCATTGCCTTCCCACACACCTTTTTCCCCGGGCAGCGGGCCCAGGTTGACGCGGCCGTCGGGCCAGTGTGGCGTCGGCCGAGCAGGACGGTTGTTGCGCGGGCGTTCGAGGCGTCCGCCGTTGAGCCCGGCCGGCGGTTCATCCTGCGCCGCGAGCGGGAGCGCAAAGACGCACAACACGGCTGTACCGGTTGCGCGAGCCATCCAGAGATTTCGACGTCGCATGGGCAGGGGTTGGCGATTAGGGATTCGGGGCGCGTTCGCTAGAGGCCGCACCCAGTTTCTTGCCAGTGGATGCCATGGTCACGGATCGCGCGTTGGCCTGCTTGCTGCCGTCCTTGGCGAGCGTCCCCTCCACGATCACTTCGTCGCCCACCTTCATGGTGTTGCGCGTCCAACCGCTGCGCTCCAAACCGTTGGGCGGACCCATTTCGAACGCCCAGTTGGCGATATTCCCGCTATCGTCGGTCACGTCCAGATAAAAATAAACGTGCGGATTCATCCACTCCACTTTGGTGACGATGCCTTTCAACGTCACCGCTTTCTTGCTGTCGTACTCGGCGGAGAAGGAGTGATGCGCCGCGACGGGCGTCACCGCCAGGAATGCACCAAAAATCACGGCCAACAGACTAAGAGCGCTCGATCTCATCCAACCTCTCCTTTGCAAGCCATTATATGTCAGCGGCCCGATGGGCCGACTATTCAACGCCCCGGGCCCACCATGTGAGGCTCGTCCTTGGGATTGTCCTGGCAAAAATATTCCTGGATGTCCTGGCCCGCCACCCAATCGAGCGTCCACGCGCTCGACCAAGGCCGTGTGTAAGCCCCGGAATCGTTCACCGTCACCTGATATCGCAGCGTGTTGAAATCCGGACGCGAAAACCTTTCGGTGAGGTGCAGGTTTTCGGTGTGCGGCAACCCGCCGTTCGAAAACCAAAACCGCTCGTTAAACGCGTTCGATTCCACCACCAGCGTATCGCCATCCCAATGTCCCGATGAGTAGCCCCAATACGTGGGCGTCACATCTTCGCTCTGGGGCAACGCCCGATTGTCCAGGTAAATCAGCCGCCAATTGCGATTTCCGCCGCCGGACATGATAAAGATGCGCTGCCGCTCGGGCTGCTCGATAAACTGCACGCCATGCGCCGCTTGAAATAGGCGTGGGCCGGCCGGTGGCAGGCAACTGAGCATCGGATCGTCCTTCAAAAGCGTGCGTTGACGATATTCGTACAAACCTTTGGCCCACGGCTGAAACGGGGCCACCTTGCCCGCATCGGCCAGGTTCGCGAGAAGTCCGTTTTTGTCCATTCGGATGTTGCCGGCAGTGGTCTCGACCAGGCTAGACGCGCTCGGATTCGACCAGTAGCCCGTTTCGCCGGGTTCAACGCCCAGGCGCGGGTGACCATCGGACCAGCGCGGCGCCGGCTTCGTTTGCGCGCGTGGTGTCGGTTCCGTTTCTGGAGCTTCCGCTAAGCGCTTGCCGCCGGCCAGCACGATGGTTCTGCCGCTCGCGAGTTTGCTGCCGTCACGCGCGAGCCAGCCTTGGACCGTTACCGCATCGCCCGCGTTGAGCGCGTCTCTAGTCCAACCGGCCTTGCGCAACTCCAGCGGACTGGCCCACTCCACCGCCCAATTGACGATGTCGCCTTTCGCGTCCTGCACGTCGAGATAAAGGAATGCGTGCGGATTGTTCCAATCGAATCGCGTGACGGTTCCGCGCAACGAGATCGGCTTCTGCTCATCGAACTCCGCGCGCAGCTCGTGGTGCGCGAAAAGCGGCAGTGCGCCGAGTGCCGCTGCCAGACATAGAACGCTTGATTTCATCGAGGTTCCTGCGAAGGCTTTCTCCCGTGATGTTTCACCAGGTAATCCAGGATAGTCGAAAATTCTTCATCGGTGACCGGCGGACCTTCCGAAATCATCCCCTTGATCAGGCCTTGCCACTCCTCCCGGCTGAACTCTTTGCCGCGCAGCCGATCGAGATTGTGGCAGTAGCTGCAAACGTCTTCGACTAACTCGCGCCCGCGATCCTGGGGCGGAGACGCGACCGTCGTCGCTGCCATAAATAGTGCGACTGGGAGGAGCATCGGGCTAATCCCTGGTAATTTTGAAATCGCCTTTCGCGTCGCCTTCAGACCACGTGCCGGTGATGGTGCGGTTATAAGAGCCGATGTTGTCCAGCTTGCCGTCGGCGACGATATGCTTCCCGTCCTTGGTGTCGGCTTCGAAGTGTACGGTCCAGTTCGCGGCATCGAGGTCCGCCACCTTCAGCGGCGCCGCGTTCCGTCCGGGGTTGATGGTGCCCTCGATGGTTTTGGAATTCCACTTCATGAAGATGAAGATGGGGATTTTCTTGTCCGGCGTGGGGTGCCATTCGCCATGCCAGGAGCCGGTGAGCGGATGTCCCTCCTGCGCCTGCGCCCAAATAGTAATCGCAATTCCAAGGATGAGAAAAAGGCTCAACCGTAAAACAGATCGTCGGTGCATTACCCCTCGCGTCGCATGCGCCATTCTATATGCAGGCTTGGCGCGAACGCAAGAAGCCACCCTCCTCTATACTTCAAGAATCGGCAAGTTCATAGTGACGCGCAGAGATCTATTCAGCCTGGCGCTGGCTTCGATGCCGCTCGGCGCGCAGCCCTCGGAACGCCCGGTGTATTTGTCGTTGGCCGAGGCGCGTCTCATCCTGGAGGACTTCTCCGGCGAGCTCCCCGCCGGATTGGACCGAGCGCCCGACGCGTCCTCGTGGCTGAACTGGGAGACGGCTCGCGACCGAGAGATTCGATCCCGGCTCAAGCGCGGCGATGCCGATTCCATCGTGAACCTCGTCCTGTATGGGACTTCCTTCACCGCATGGCCGCGCCTCACTGCCAACCAGATCGATCCAGCCGGGGCCGACTCGGAAGCCGCGGGGAGGCTGATCGTCGCGCGCATCCAGGATTTTGCCGCAGCGGTCTTGCATCCAGGCCGCAACGAGCGCCTGCAATTTGCCGCTGAGTGGCTGAAAGGAGAGGGCGTCGATCCGACGGATCCGGCGGCCGGCAAGCGGATCGCCGTTGTTTTGCTGGAAAATGCTCGGCGCGTGTTCGAGGAGCAACGCGCATACAACGACGTCATCAATGCCGCTAAGAAGGAGGGCGACGCGGGGGGCTTATTCGTGGCCCGCTCGAGCCTCTATCGCGATCGTGGCTTGTCGCTCGATACTTCATTCCGGCCGAATTACGCGATTGAGCGCAGCCTGGTCGAGATCAAGTCGGCAGGCGTGCTTCAGCAGATCCGGCGCGCGGCCGTAATCGGGCCGGGCCTGGATTTTACGGATAAGCGCAGCGGTTACGATTTTTATCCCATCCAGACTCTACAGCCGTTCGCGCTGATCGATTCCTTGCGCCGGCTGCGTATGGCGGACACTCTCGGACCGACGGTTGAGATCGTCGATCTCAGCGCGCGGGTGCTGGATCATGTGCGGCTTGCGTTGGCACGCGCTCGGAAGGAATCGGGGTACACCGTGCAGGTTCCTTTAGATCGCGATACACGCTGGCTCGCGGAGACCGCGGACTATTGGCGGAAGTTCGGTTCAGAGATTGGCGCCACTGCTCGGGCTCTCAGCCCTCCGCCGGGTTTGGAGGTGCGGACCCGAGCGGTACGTATCGGCCCGAATGTTGTCAAACTGCTGCGGCCGGCGGACCTGAACATCGTGCTGCAACATTTGGACCTTGCTGACGATCGCAAGCTCGATCTGATGATCGCTACCAACGTGATGGTGTATTATGAGCCGTTCGAACAAGCTTTAGCGCTGCGAAACATTGCCGTGATGCTACGTCCGGGCGGGATGCTGCTGACCAACAATGCGCTCCCGGAAGTGAAGGGAGTGCCTATGCGGCCAGTGGGAGGAACCAGCGTCGCTTACTCCGACGATCCGGACGACGGGGACCACGTGCTTTGGTACAGGCGGATCTAACGCAATACGTCTTCCGCGGGTTCACTCATGCCGCAGCGCCACCATCGGATCCACTCGCGATGCTCTCCAGGCCGGCAAGTAAGCGGCAATCGCTGCTGCGATGGTGATAACGCACGCGGCTGAAACGCTGGTCAGTGGATCGAAGGCAGCCAGCCCGAAGAGCCCGCTGGCGAATAGTCGGGCGATAAAAGCCGACGCGACGATCCCGATGGCCAGTCCAGCCGCAACCAGCCGCAGCGTATCCTTGAGCACCATGCCCATGACGCTCGAACGCGGGGCTCCTAGCGCGAACCGGATTCCAATCTCCATGGTCCGCCGCGCCGTGATGTACGACATCACGCCGTAGAGTCCGATCGCCGCCAGGGTCAGAGCCAGCGCCCCGAAAAATCCCGACAATTTGGCGATCATCCGTTCCTGCGTTAAGTCATTTCCAATTAAATCGTCGGCGCTTTTTATGCTCAAAATCGGCAAGCTCGGATTTACCGCCTTAATCGTGCGCCGCACCGTCTCCACAATGTTCCCCGCGCCCGGGCCGGTTCGTATTTCGAAGTTTATGGCATCAATCGGGTCTTTATCGCGATGCTGCAAATACGCCATGTAAAAGCGCCGGGGCGTCGCTTCCCGCAGATTTTCCTGTTTTGCATCCCGGACCACGCCCACAATTGTAAGCGCCACTCGATCTTTTCCGTCTCCGTTGAAAATATGCCGGCCGATCGGGTTGTTTTTTTGAAAATAAAAGTGAGCCATGCTCTCGTTAATCACCGCGACCGGCGGGGAAGTCTCGGTATCTTCTGGGCCGATGCCTCTGCCTGCGAGTACCGGCGTACCCACCACTTGAAAATAATTCGGCCCCACGCGGTCCGAACTATTATTCAGATCCGCCAATTTCGTTGCGGTGAAACCTTCTACCTGAACATCGCTCCCCGAATAAGTACCGCTAAACAGTCCGTTCTCCGATACACTAGCGGACTGAACACCCGGAATCTGCTCCAGATGGTCAATAATATTCCGGGTAAGCTGATTCACTTGCGAATCCTTATAGCCGCCGGCCGTGGAATCGATCTCGGCCAGCACCAACCCGTCGCGGTTATATCCCACGTCCACGCTTTCCAAATTTCGAAGGGTACGAATGAAAAGTCCAGCGAGGACCAGCAGCATTACCGAAAACACGATTTGCGAGAGGATCAGCAGCTTGCCGAACGCACGCGTGAACCCGTCGGCCTGCCCGGACTTGCTGGTCTTCAAACTCGACACCACGTCGAGCCTGGTGGTTTTCCACGCCGGCGCAAGCCCGAAAACGAAACCGGCCGCGATCGAAACGAGCGCGGTGAAAAGCAGCACGGGCGCGTCGACATGAATGTCGATGGGCATCACGGCCGATTGCGATTCCAGCCTCACCAGTAATGCGCTGCCCCACCAAGCCAACAGCAAGCCCACCGCGCCGCCCGCGAACGCCACCAGCAAACTTTCGGTCAGCAACTGCCGCACCAGCCTGGCTTGTCCCGCACCTACGGCGATCCGCAGCCCCATCTCGCGTCCCCGGCTCACCGCGCGCACCAGCTGAAGATTGGCGACATTCGAACAGCAGATCAAAAGCACCAATCCGACGATTCCCATTAAGGTCATCAACGGCATCGAGAACTGTTTCCTCAGGCGCGAAAATCCTTTTGCTCCCGGGGAAACTTCCACTTTCTGCTTGAGCACCTCGCGGAGGCCTTCCGCCGAATCAATGGATTGAAACTGCTCCTTTAGTATTTGCGGCACCACAACCTTCACTCGCGCGGCTGCCTGCTGTAGAGATACGCCCGGTTTCAAACGCCCCATCAGCATCAACCAACTGACATTCGTCGTTTTCAGATAGTCGTGCCCTGGATTCGCCTGCGCCTCCATGGTGATCGGAATCCAGACGTCGGTCGGCGCTCCCACAATGTCTCCGAAGAAGTCGCGTGGCGTCACGCCAATTACGGTAAACGCGGAACGGTTGATGGTCAGGTTTTGCCCAACGATGGCCGGATTGCGCGCGAACTGCCGCTCCCAGTAGCCATAACTGATCACCACCACCGGTGCGCTGGCCGGCACTCGCGTTTCTGTATCCGTGAACGAGCGGCCGATGAGCGCTTGCACGCCGAGAACAGAGAAAAAATTGCCCGTCACGAATCGTCCGCGCGGGCTCCGGTCCGTTGCGCTTCCCGCGGCTTTTCCGTCTGGGAACGCAACATCGAGTTGCTCGCTACGCCCGGACCCATACACATCGCTGAACACGCCGTTGCTTTCACGGAACCGCTCGTAAAAGGGATACGAGAAGATATCCGTGCGGCCCGACCCCTGCGACCGTGAGCTCACTCGCGTCGGGTCTCCGACCGTCACCAGCTGACCTGGATCCCGCACCGGCAGCGATTTCAACATCACCGCATCGATCACACTGAAAATGGCCGTATTCGCTCCCACCCCCAGCGCGATCGACAAGATCGCAACCGACGCAAATGCCGGGCTCTTGCGCAAAACCCTCGCCGCGTAACCAACGTCCTGACGCAATCGATCAACCGAAGCCCAGCCCCACATATCTCGCGTTACCTCTTTCACCAGGTCCACATTTCCGAACTCCCGCCGCGCGGAAACGCCGGCCACAGCAGGCGGTTCGCCCCGTTCCATCCGATCGCCGGCCGCCATTCGCAGGTGACTCTCGATCTCTTGCTCTAGATCGTGCTCGCGGTGACGCCGGGTCCGAAACAAACTCCACCGCATTGCGCTACACCGCCTTTGCCCGCGGATTCAGTACGCCCGCAATCGCACTCACCACTTGATCCCAGCGCGTCCGTTCGCTGACCAGCTGCTTCTTGCCCGCCGCGGTCAGCTTGTAATACTTCGCGCGTTGGCCGCTTTCGCTTACCTTCCACTCCGCCTTGACCCACTTCTGCCGCTCCAGTCGGTGCAGCGCCGGATAAAGCGAGCCTGTTTCGACACGCAGCAATTCGCCCGAATTCGCCCGAATGGCCTGTGCGATCCCGTAGCCATGTCGGGGCCCCCACTGCAGCATTTGGAGAATGAGCATGTCGAGCGTTCCCTGCAGCAGCTCGATCTGGTTTTGATACTGGCCTTTTCGCATGACTGTAGGCATTCTACAGCTTTGGATGTAGGATGTCTACGGCTGTGTGTTGTCGTGGCTAGGCATGCTACCAAGGCTTTCAAGTCGAAAACGTCGGGCGCGAACCAACTTTAGAGGCAAAGAAGGCCCGGCGGTTGTTCCCAAGTGAGACGGACCTCCAATTCATGGTCCTTTCTTAATCGCAGTTTCGGAACTTTCGCGAACGTTTCCTCTCCCAAGAACGTGCCCGCTAGGAAGGAAACGGCTACGTCGTACATTCCTGGTTTGAGGTCCCCAAATAGGAACTCGCCGTTCTCTCCCGTGTGGGTGGTCGCAATCACCCTCGACGTTCCCGCTTCAAACAGTGTGACGGTCAGGCGCTCCAACGCCCCGTCGGCCTCGCCGCGAGCACTTCCCGAGATGTGCGGCTGGCCATCAACTGCCAGCTTTCTGTCAGAGATGCTCGGAGTCCTCAGGCTCCCTAAACAAGGCGGGACCTGGACCTCCAACACAACGCGATCCAACGACGTCTCTGTCGCGGACTCAACTCGAACGGTAAGGTCCTTAGTCCAGAACCCCAGCTGCTGCATCCGCAGGTTGTACACGCCTGGTGCGAGACCGGCGAGGACGAACTTTCCAGCCGCGTCAGCAACTGTTGACAGTGGAACGGGGTCGACAACCGCCACTGCGACGTTCGGTATGCTCGCGCCTCCGGCATCCACCACAGTTCCCGTGATGCTACCCAAGCGCTCCTGCGCGGCGACGCTGACGACACTGAGCACCACAACGCACGCCCCAGTCAGCTGCCGCATCGCCTCTCAGCATATCCCACACGCTACAATGAAGTTTTCAACGGAGGCCCAATGCCTGCACTTCCTCGGCGCACTTCTGTGCCTGTCAAAATCGGCGATGTCTGGGTGGGAGGCGACCACCCCATCGTGGTCCAGTCCATGACCAACACCGACACCGCCGACACTGCCTCCACGGTCAATCAGGTCATGGCACTGGCCCAAGCCGGCTCCGAACTGGTGCGCGTCACCGTCAACACCGAAGCCGCCGCCCAGGCTGTCCCCAAGATCGTCGACACGCTCGACAAGTTCGGCGTTCGCGTCCCCATCATCGGCGACTTCCATTACAACGGCCACATCCTGCTCAAGAAATATCCCGACTGCGCGCGCGCCCTCGCCAAGTACCGTATCAATCCCGGGAACGTCAACATCGGCAAGAAACACGACGACAACTTCCGCACCATGATTGAGGTTGCCATCGAGCACAATCGCCCGGTGCGCATCGGCGTCAACTGGGGCTCGCTCGACGGGGCGCTGCTCACGCGCATGATGGACGAAAATTCGCACCTCGCCGAGCCTCTGGATGCGATGGAAGTTACCATGAACGCCATTGTCGCAAGCGGCCTTCTCGCCGCGCAGGCCGCCGAACACTACGGGCTCGGCCGCGACAAAATCATTTTGAGCGCCAAGGTCTCGGGCGTCCAGGATCTGATCATGGTTTACCGCAAGCTGGCCGCCCAGTGCGATTACGCGCTGCACCTCGGGCTCACTGAAGCCGGCCTCGGATCGAAGGGCATCGTCGCCACCACCGCGGCGCTGTCGGTCCTTTTGCAGGAAGGCATCGGAGATACGATTCGAGCGTCGCTTACTCCGCTGCCCAATGGCGACCGCACCGACGAGGTAATCGTCTCGCAGCAAATCCTGCAGGTTCTTGGCCTGCGCGCCTTCACACCGCAAGTCACCGCATGCCCCGGCTGCGGCCGCACCACCAGCACATTTTTCCAGGACATGGCCGACCAGATCCAGAACTATCTTCGCGATCAGATGCCCAACTGGAAGGAGCGCTACGCGGGCGTCGAAGAGATGAAGGTGGCGGTGATGGGCTGCGTGGTGAACGGCCCTGGCGAGTCTAAGCACTCGCACATCGGCATTTCGCTGCCCGGTACGTTTGAGGAGCCCGTCGCGCCGGTTTACGTCGACGGCAAGCTTTCCACTACGCTGCGTGGCGACCGTATCGTGGCCGAATTTATTGAAATTCTGAACCATTACGTCGACCGGCGCTATGCCGATCGCGTTGCGGAAACCACTACCGTTTAGCCCCGGCTGTGCCATGCGCCTCAAGCTTTTTTCGATCGCGGCGTTGGCAATCTTTCAGACGATCCCTGCGCATGCCCAGCAATCCGTTTGTGATCTTTTCAAGGACCTGGAATCCCACGATGGCGCCCAAGTCGTGGTGCGCGGTGAGCTTTTCCTCGACGGCGAGCGAGCAGCCCTCGCCGAAACCACGTGCGGGCCCCGCTTTCGTTCCAACAGCATTGCGATCGAGCTGGCCCCATCCGCAAGGGTTCCTCGCAACCAGCTCGCCGAGTTGAAATCGCGAGCCGCCGAAATCAAGAAGCTCGACGCCGACGGCCAGACCGTCGTCGCCTACGGCACATTCTCCGGACGCCTCATGCTGCAAACCAACAATACTATTCCAGCCAAGCTCACCTTCGATGACGCGCGCGATGTCACTGTCGAGGCGCTTCCGCCCGCGAAGACCCTGCCCGTCATCCCGATCTGCGATTTGTTCCAGAACCTCGTCGCCTTCAAGGGCCAGCGCGTCGCTGTTCGGGCTGAAAATGTAAGCACTATGGAGGGCTCGTGGCTATCCGGAAACTGCGACAGCAACTTCATCACGGGCGGACACCACTGGCCCGTTTCCATCTCGTTGGGTGTGCCCGACTATTACGGCCCCGACTCATCTCTCTTTCGTATACACGAAGATCGCAGGCCCCCGAATCCGCCTGGTCTGCAAAGCCGCAACAACGTTGCCAGCGCTGCAACATACGTCGGACTGCTGCAAATCAAGGACAAGTACGAAGCTGTTTGCCGCCCCGATGGATCGTATGTTGCTTACGGCTACGGTCACCTAGGCGGCGCTGCGGCCGAGCTTATCGTCGAATCCGTATATGACGCTGAAGTGCTGACACGAAGGCAGGTGAGGGACACGGAGCCTGACCCTCCCTGCGAACCGCCCAATCACGCCCAGCTCTGCGCCTCCTCAACCTCACTCTTTGAAGCCGCAACCGACAACTGCCCCGATCGCGTCCGAGAGCTCCTCGCATCCCAGGGCATCGACGCAGCGGACGGCGGCCCATCTGCTGCGCTAACTGCCGCCATCCGATCCGGACACGAATCCGTCGTGGCCCTTCTCATTCAGGCCGGCGCGCCCGTCAATCCCGCCACGACCTATGATTGGTTGAAGCCTTTCTTTGTCGCCCTCAATTGGCGGCGGCACCGGATCCTGGAGGCGCTTGTGAAAGCCGGCGTCGACGTGAACCAAAAGGACCGGGACGGCGCCCCCTGGCTTCCCACTTCTGGGAACTCCGATACACAGGCCAGCAAGATCCTCCTCGCCGCCGGAGCCGATCCTAACGGCCGTGACAGCCTCGGAGGAACCGCACTGATGTATGCCTCCGGCCAAGGCGACGACGAAGAAGTCAAGCTCCTGTTGGAACATCACGCCGACGTCAACCTGAAAGACGCGAAAGGACGTACGGCGCTCATGTATGCGACCGTAGGCCAATACGTGGCCGCCATTCCTCTCCTGCTCGCCCACGGCGCCGACCCGCTCTGGCGCGACAACGACGGGCTCACCGCCCTAGACCTCGCCAAAAAATCGGGCAACGATGTCGCTGTCCGGCTTCTCTCGGCCCCCGAGTCACGCGCCGTGCCCAACTCCATCCACTGATTCCCGCTCAAGATACGCGAATCCATCGCCTCTGATCCCGATCCCGCTGTTATCCTCGTCGCGCACCATGATTCCTCACATCCGCCCTCCGCCGCGTTGGCTTCGTTTTGCGAAATTCGAAAGATTCGTCGCTCCCGCATACATCCCCCCTTTTCAAGCTTCCGCCCAAAGTGTCTTCAAGGTCCGCAGCCAATGGCCAACAGCCAATCGCCAACGGCAGATCGTCAATGAACTAAGCTGAAATATTAGACCCGCGGCGCATTCCTCGCCGCCATCCCACTCAGGAGCCACGATTGTCTCTCGAAGACGACTTGTACCAGCGACGTATCGACCGCATCGCCGAAATCGAGGCCCTCGGCTTCCAGCCTTATGGCCACCGTTTTGATTTCACGCACACCGTCCCGCAGATTCTGGCCGAATACGGCGAGAAGACGTCGGAACAACTCGCCGACCCGCGCGTTCAGGTTCGCGTTGCCGGGCGCATCATGACCGTTCGCCGCATGGGCAAGGCCGGTTTCGCGCACCTGATGCAGAATGGCGAGCAGGTTCAGATCTACGTGCGCAAGGACGCGGTCAGCGAAAAGGAGTACGCGCTCTATCAACTCCTCGATTTGGGCGATCTGGTTGGCGTCGAAGGCTACCTGTTCCGCACCCGTACCAACGAGCTGAGCATCCACGTCGAACACCTGGATTTCCTCGCGAAGACGCTGTTCTCAATGCCCGAAAAATGGCATGGCCTGGAAGACGTGGAAACGCGCTACCGGCAGCGTTATCTCGATCTGATCGTGAACCCGGCGGTGCGCGAGGTTTTCGTCGCGCGCGCAAAGATCATCGCATCGCTGCGCCGCGAGCTGGAATCGCGGGGATTTTTGGAAGTAGAGACGCCGATGCTCCAGCCCATCTACGGCGGCGCCGCGGCTCGCCCCTTCACCACGCATCACAACACACTCGACATCGATCTTTATCTGCGCATCGCGCCAGAATTGTACTTGAAGCGCCTGGTAGTGGGCGGCCTGGAACGCGTCTACGAAATCAACCGCAATTTTCGCAACGAAGGCGTCTCCACGCACCACAACCCGGAGTTCACCATGCTCGAGTTCTATCAAGCCTACACCGACTATCACGGCATGATGGATCTCTCGGTAACGCTGTTGCGGCAAGCGGCCATCGACGCCACCGGCGGCAGCGTAGTCGAATATCAGGGCACGCCGCTCGATTTCGGTAATATTAAACGGATTTCGATGCGCGAGGCCGTCGGCGATTTCAGCTTGAAAGGCCAGGCCTTGGTCGAAGCTTTCGAGCGCGACGTCGAGCCCTCGCTCCTGCAGCCGACCATTGTTTACGATTTTCCCGTCGAGGTGTCGCCGCTTTCGAAAAATAAGCCCGATGAGCCGGAATTTGTGGAGCGCTTCGAAATTTTCTGCGCGGGAATGGAAATCGGAAACGCCTTTAGCGAGTTGAACGATCCTCGCGAGCAGCGCCGCCGCTTCGAAATGCAGCTTCGAATGAAGGAACAAGGCGACGCCGAGGCGCATCAAATGGATGAGGATTACGTGCGCGCTCTTTCCTACGGCCTGCCTCCCACCGGCGGCGAAGGCATCGGCATCGACCGTCTGACCATGCTGCTTACCAATTCGCGCTCCATCCGCGATGTCATTCTTTTTCCGTTGCTGCGCCCTCAAACATGATTCCGCGCACCTTCGAGTTTTTCGTCGCCAGCCGTTACCTGCGCGCCAAACGCAAGCAGGCGGTCATTTCGGTTATCACCGTGATTTCCATCGCGGGTGTCGCGGCCGGCGTGATGGCGCTGGTGATCGGCATCGCGATCAACAACGGATTTCGCGATACGCTTCAACGCAGCTTGCTCGGCGCTACCGCTCACGTCATGATTTTGGAAAAGCAGCCGGATCAGGGGATCGCCAACTGGCGGGAGCTCGATCCGACGCTCGCCAAGCTACCCCATGTCACTAGCGTCGCTCCGAATCTTTATGGACCGGTTTTCCTGGCCGGACCCATAGGCAGTCAGGGCGGGGGCGCCGAACTCAAGGGCATCCCCATCGACAAGCCGCCCGACATGCTGAAACATTTAAAGCAGGGATCGTTTGAAAGCCTCAAAGACACCAGCGGATTTCCGGGTATCATCCTCGGTTCGCGCCTCGCGCAGGATCACGGGTTCCTTTTCAATAGCGTAGTGAGTGTCTTTTCCCCGCAGCAGGAGATGACGCCCCTCGGAATGCAATATCCAGCGCCCTTCAAATTCCGCGTGGTGGGCATTTTCGACTCGGGCTTTTACGATATCGACTCGGCCTGGGCATTCACTTCCTTGGGTTCCGCCCAGCGAATTTTCGAGGAGGGCGACGTTGTCAACTCCATCGAGCTGCGGCTCGACGATATCTACAAGGCCCCCGAAGTTGCAAAACTGGCCGAAGGGATCGCCGGCCCCAAGCTGGCCGCCAACACCTGGATGGAACAATATCATCAGATCCTGGACGCGCTCAGCATGGAGCGCATCGTGACCGCGGTCACTATCGGGCTGATCGAAGTTGTGGCCGCGCTGAACATTTTGATCACGCTGATCATGATGGTGATGGAAAAGAATCGCGAGATCGCCGTGCTCATGTCGATGGGCGCTAAACGCGGACAGATCCGGCGCATCTTCCTGCTGCAGGGCGCGCTGATCGGAGTGGTCGGCACCACGATCGGGCTAGCCCTTGGCTATTCGCTGTCGATTCTCGCGGATCATTACCGCTGGCTGCGGTTAAACGAAGACGTCTATGCGCTTAGCTATGTTCCTTTGAACCCGCACTGGCAGGATGGCATCTGGATCGCCGCCGCGGCCATTTTCGTGAGCCTCGTCGCGACGTTGTACCCCGCCAAAGCTGCTACGTCGATCGCGCCGGTCGAAGCTCTGCGGTATGAATGAGCGAGCGCGGCGGCTCGTAAGTGCAAAACGGGTCTTCACCTAAAGGATCGCCCGTCGCTTCATAGGCGCGTGCGCGCGATCCTCCGCATAAGGCGTGATACTCGCAATGGCCGCAGCGTCCGTGAAGCTGTTCCGGATCGTGCAGCGCCAGAAACACCGGAGAGCCGCGATACACATCGACGATCCGATCCTGGCGTACATTCCCCACGCTTAGCGGCAGAAAACCCGCCGGACAAATATCGCCGATGTGCGATACGAACATGATGCCGTTTCCGTCGCGGATTCCAAAACCGCGATAGCCGGGGCTCCTCTTGATCTGCTCGCCCGTGAGCCCATCCTCTCGCATCCGGAGCAACGCAACTCGCCGATACGACGGCGCCTCGGTTGTGGCGACAACGAACGGCGCGACGTTGGACGTTTCGTAAATCCAGCCCATCAGTTCCTCGCCTTGCTCGGGAGAGAGCGGTTGCAGCACTTTGCCGCGTCCTACCGAAATTAGGAAGAACAGGCTCCAGCGCGCGACGCCTAGGGGTTTCAAAAGCTCGTAGATCGCTGGAATGTCTCCGGCGGTCTCCGCGGCAACCAGCGTGTTCACTTGCAGCGGCATCCCAAGTTCCTGCGCCCAGCGGATGGCCTGGATCGTTCGGTCGAAGGTGCCGGCAACGCCGCGAATCGAATCGTGGCGTTCGGCCGAGGACCCGTCCAGACTCAAACCCAAGCCCTCGACGCCGTGCTGCTGGAGCCGCACCAAGACATCGCGAGTGAGCGCGGGCGAGGCGGCCGGGGTGATGGAGACGCCAATTCCGAGGCTGCGCGCCTCATCGATCAGTTCGTAGAGATCGGCGCGGGCCAGTGGATCGCCTCCGGTCAGGATCAGTTGAGGAAGAGGAGCGCCGAACTCGGGGAGTTGGCGCAAGAACGCGACGCTTTCCTGGAAGGTGAGTTCCTCGGGATGCGCGGTGGCGACGGCCTCGGCGCGGCAGTGCCGGCAGGCGAGCGGACAGGCCTGCGTCATTTCCCAATAGACATTCAGAGGCGTCTGCGCGTAGTCGCGCAGTTTGTGGTGTGAAGGCGCTGGCATATATCAATGCCGAGCAAACTTGGGGCCATCTTTTTCTGAAGCCGCTCTGCCCTGAGAAACCGGGCAACGCGGCCACTTCTTAAGCCGCTCTGCCCTGAGAAACCAGGCAACGCGGCCGCTTATGGTAGGAACCGGTACCCTACGCCATGCACCGTCAGGAAGTGGCGCGGCCTGCCAGCCTCAGGTTCCAGTTTATGGCGCAGCCGCACCACGTGCGCGTCCACGGTGCGCGTCCGGGGGCAGGAATCGTACCCCCAAACGGAATTGAGGATCGCCTCTCGTGTCAGCACGCGATCCGGATTTTGGAGGAAAAACGTCAGCAGATTGTACTCGGCGCGCGTGAGCTTCAAGTCCTGGCCGTCGCGGCTGACCACCCGGCGCGTCAGATTCACTTCCACCGGCCCGAACTCGAGCACTTTCGTATCTTCCCTCGACGTGCGGCGCAGCACCGCCCGGATACGCGCCAGCAACTCGCGTACGCCGAATGGCTTCACCAGGTAATCGTCGGCGCCAATTTCGAGCAGTTGCACCTTGTCGATCTCGCCCGCGGCCGCGCTCAGCACGATGAGCGGCGTATTCATTCCGCGCGCCCGCAATCGCTTGCAGACTTCGGTGCCGCTCAAGCGCGGCATGTGCAGATCCACCAGGATCAGCCGCGGCTTCAGCGCTACGGCCCGTTCGAATCCCGAGCTACCGTCGCCGGCCAGCACGGGTTGGAAACCCTCGCGTTCCAGCATGACGCCCAGAGTGTCGCGCAGGTTCCGGTCGTCCTCGATCACAAGAATGGTTTCCATCCGGCCTAATCGAAAGCTAGCAGCCGGCCGCCGCTCCTGTCTGTGAAACGGTTAAGCATGCTTGGGATGTTTGTAGCGTTTGGCCGGAGGGGATCTATGCGGGGTTGATAGAGGCAACCTCGGCGCGCGTGAGTTCGCGATAACGGCCGATGGGAAGCTCGCCGATGCGCAAGCCTCCGATTTCGGTGCGCACCAGCTTCAGCGTTTTGCTCCCGATGGCTTCGATCATCCGCCGCACCTCGCGATTGCGGCCTTCGTGGAGTGTGATCTCAAGGAATGTATATTTCGCCGAATCGCGCACGCGCCTCACTTGCGCGGGCTGAGTGGGGCCGTCGCTCAGCATTACGCCGTCGCGCAATTGTTGCAGCTGTTCGTCGTTCAGTAACGTGGACGCCTTCACCAGGTATGTCTTGGGAACTTTGTAATTGGGATTGGTGATCCGCTCGGCAAAGCGCGTGTCACTGGTGAGCAGCAGCAATCCGCTGGTATCTTGATCGAGCCGGCCGACGGGAACCACCCAGCGCCCGGCATCCCTTATCAAATCGTATACCGTGGGACGTCCTTCCGGATCTTTGAAGGTAGTGATGTAGCCGGTGGGCTTGTAGAGCAGCAGGTAGATTTTGTCGGCCTGTTTGACCGGTTGGTTATCAAGCGTCACTTTGTCGCGCACCAGGTCTATCCAGTGATCGGGCGTTTGAATGAGCTTGCCATTCACTTTGACGCGGCCGGCGGCGATCCACTTGCGCGCCTCAGTACGCGATCCGAGACCCGCTTTCGAAAGCACACGCTCCAATGTCTTGAGCGGCCTTTTGAGAGGGGTCTTGGGCGGATGCTTCGCCGGAGGCGGCTTCTTCACGCCAATACACTAGCATGCGAGCCGATGTAGCCTGGAGGTTCCGGCGTTCGGAATGGCAAGAGTGAAGCTGATCCGGGGCGCGCGCCAGTTGCTGACATTGCGCGGGCCGGGCGGTCCCCGCCGTGGGGCCGATCTGCGGAGTCTGGCAATCATCCAAGATGGCGCGGTATTGATCGCGGACGGCTGGATCGTCGAAGTGGGGCCCAGCCGGCGGCTGGAGAATCTCGCGCTCGCGCGCCAGGCCGAAGTGATCGACGCGAGCGGCTGCGTGGTGATGCCGGGGTTCGTCGATAGCGACGTTCCTTTAATCAGGAATGCGCAGGACCTCTCGCCACGAGCATTGAAGACACTCGCGCTGCACCGGATTGAAGACGCGATTCGGTGCGGGACTACGGCGATCGAGGCGACATCCGGACCTGGTCTTACGGAGGCGGGAGCACTGAAGGTCCTCCGCATTCACGCCGCGCTCCGCGAGCTTCCCTTGACCTTGGTCTCTACTTTAGTAACGTCGGACGAGCATTTGCTCGCGATGCCGAGAATCCGCAGGCTAGCCGATTTCGTGGAAATTTGCCGCGACGATACCGCGCTTCTCGGTCAAGCGCTCCAACTCGGGTGGAGCGTGAAGCCGCGGGACGTGATTGCGTTGAACCCGGTGCAGCCATTTCTAGCGAACGAGCCCTATCCGGACGCGCGCGCCCTGATCGATAGCGGGGCAGCGGTTGCGTTGACAAGCGGCGCCAACACGCAGACGGCCATCGCGTTGGCGTGCCGTGCGATGAACATGACACCAGCGGAGGCAGTCGCGGCCTCCACCATTAACGGCGCACATGCGATTGGTCGCGCGCGAAGCGTGGGGTCCATCGAGGCCGGCAAGAGCGCGGACTTGACGATTCTTGGCCTGCCGGATTACCGGGAGTTGCCGTATCATCTTGGAGTGAACCTGGTGAACCTGGTTATGATCCGAGGATCGGTGCGGGTGGAAAGGTCCGAGGTCAAGTGGCCGGACCGTTAATAGAATGTGTCGCCAATTTTTCTGAAGGACGCGATGCGCCTACCGTGCGCGCGATTGAGGACGCCATAGCGTCTTCGCCAGGTGTGCTGGTGCTGCGCTCGGAAATGGACACCGATCATAACCGCAGCGTCATCACGTTTGCGGGACCGCCGGATGCAGTGTCCGAAGGCGCTCTGCGAGGAGTCGCATTGGCGGTGGAGCGCATCGATCTGCGCAAACATGCGGGCGTGCATCCGAGAATGGGCGCCGCGGACGTGGTGCCATTTGTGCCGCTGGAAGGCTCGACGTTGGCGGATTGCGCAGCCATTGCGCATCGCGTGGGCGAAGAAGTTTGGAAGCGCTTCCAGGTTCCCGTGTACTTTTATGAAGCCGCTGCGCTGAGCCCGGAGCGCCGTCTGCTCGAGAACTGCCGGCGTGGAGGCTTCGAGAATCCGAGCGTCGCGCCGGATTTGGGTGGTCCCGCGCCGCATCCCTCGGCCGGGGCGTGCATCATCGGCGCGCGTAAGATTCTGATCGCATTTAACATCAATTTGGCGACCGACGACGTAGCCGTGGCGCGCGCGATCGCAAGAAAGATCCGCGCTTCTTCCGGTGGAATGCCGTTCGTCAAGGCGCTAGGGCTGCCGCTGGCCGCCCGAGGCCTGGCTCAGGTGTCGATGAATCTCACGGATTTCGAGCAAACGCCGCTGCATGTCGTATTCGATGCGGTGGAGCGCGAAGCGGCCGCGCGCGGCGTGGCTATCGCGGGGAGCGAGATCATCGGATTGGTGCCGAAGAAGGCGCTCGAAGATGCGGCGGCACATTATTTGAAGTGCGAGAACTTCGAAAGCGGCTTAGTACTGGAAAATAGGCTGCGAGCGCTAAAATAAAGGCAGTGCTGGTTTCCATTAATTCCCAACCGCAGCGGCCCTCCTGGCTGCGCGCGCCCGCGCCTTCCGGCGACAACTATCACGAACTGAAGAAGCTGGTGCGGCAATTGAATCTGCACACGGTGTGCGAGAGCGCGGCTTGTCCCAACGTTGGAGAGTGCTGGAACCATCGGACGGCAACGTTCATGATTCTGGGCAATGTCTGCACGCGGCGCTGTGGCTTCTGTGCCGTTCAAAAAGGTCCGCCAATGACGGTGGATTACGATGAGCCTCGGCGCGTGGCCGAAGCGGTGGCGGCGCTGGGCCTGAAATACGCGGTGGTGACGAGCGTGAATCGGGATGATCGAAAAGACGGCGGCGCGGAGTTGTTCGCGTTGACCATCCACGCGATTCGCGAGCGCATTCCCGGATGCAAAGTGGAAGTGCTGGTACCGGATTTCCAGGGTTCGCACGCGGCCATGGACATCGTCATGAACGCGCAACCCGATGTCTTGAATCACAACACGGAAACGGTGCCGAGGCTGTACCGGCAAGTGCGGCTGGGTGCGCGCTACGAGCGGTCGCTCGACATGCTGGCCTACGCGAAACGATCCCTTCCGGAAGTTCCCACCAAGTCGGGACTAATGCTAGGGCTGGGCGAGACGACCGACGAAGTCCGCCAAGTGATGCGGGATCTGCGCGCGCACAATGTGGACATTCTCACGCTCGGACAATATCTGCGGCCGTCGCTGAAACATCTGCCCATCATTCGATATATCCCGCTAGAGGAGTTCGCCGAGTTGAAGGGCTTCGGATACGAGCTCGGCTTCTTGCACGTGGAGTCGGGTCCGCTGGTGCGGAGCTCGTATCACGCGGCGGACGCGGTGTAGGCTCTCTGTTCTTGTTACATGGGATCCTTGACGCACTGAATCCGCTGAGCCGCGCACGTCAGCAAGCGGTGTTTCCGGGCTGCCAATGAAGAACCCACCTCATCCTGGCGACCTGATTAAGACCGAGATCCTCGACGCTCTTTGCCTAAGCGTCTCGAAAGCCGCGGAGATCTTGAAGGTGCGCCGCGCCACGCTGTCCGATCTGCTGCATGGTAAGGCTTCGCTAACACCGGAAACGGCGCTACGCATCGAGAAAGCCTTCGGTCCGGATATGGATCACCTCCTGCGCATGCAACTGGCTTACAACGTCGCACAGATCCGGAGGCATGCCAGAGGTATCGCGGTTAAACGATACGTTCCGGTCTAGAACTATTTCGTTTCCGCCGGCGTCGACGTCGCCGGGCCCATCCCCACGATCTCTAGCACCGTGTCGCCGTCCTTGGCGCCATCGTAGTGGATCTGCTTCGCGAAGTGAGTCACGAAACTTCCGGCCGGGATCGGCGTGGTCGAGTCGGGATCGTATTTGGAACCGGTGCCGACCCACCACGTCCCCGAGATCACGTAAATGTACCGGTCATTGGGATGAAAGTGGGGACGGCTCATGTGATGCGCGGTCCACTTGGTCAGGACGATATACAGGCCTTCCTTGGACGGGTCGCCAGCCACCACGGCTTGTTGGGCGCCGCCGGGATTCCCGGTCCAATGGATTTTGTCGGGTAATGTATAGGCCAGCACCTTGGGGTCGGGCGGAGCGGCGTTTACGGAAAACACGCCCGCGAGAATGGTTGCGGCGGCGGTCGCGAGCAGGGCGCGAGAGGCAATCGAGTGGCTTTGCATGATGGCATCTTATCGCGATTGTCAAGACCCGATCATCTGATAGTATGGCCGCATGGCATCCCCCGAGGTGAGTCGAGTGCGTCTCCAGGCGCCCTCAGGCGAGTTCAATTTAAGCCGGCTGGAACGCGTGATATACGGGCCGGGCAAGATCGTAGCGTTGAAAGACGAAATGGAGCGGCGCGGCCTGAAGCGCGCCGTGGTAGTGACTACCGATGTGGTAGCTGCGCTGCCAATCTTAAGCGCCGTGACAGGAGCGCTGGGCTCGAATTGCGCGTCGGTCTTCGCCGGTATCATCCAGCACGTGCCGCGGGGCACCGTAAACGATCTGCAGAAAGAGATCGAGCGCGTGGACGCCGACAGCCTGGTCAGCTTGGGGGGTGGCAGCCCCATCGATTCCGCGAAAGTGGCGATGTATGGTCTGCTGGATCGCCGCGAATTAATTCACATCGCGGTGCCGACCACGCTTTCGGCCGCCGAATACACGCATGCCGGCGGCGTGACCGACGAGAGCACGCGCGTCAAAAGCGGTATTTACGACATGCGCGTGTTGCCGCGCACCGTGATTAACGATCCCGCGTTGACGCTCGCAACGCCGGACTGGTTATGGGTATCCACCGGCATCCGCGCGCTGGACCACGCCATCGAATGCGCCTATGCGATCCGGCATCAGCCCATCAGCGACACGCTAGCCGCAAAATCGATCGCGCTCTTTGTGGAGCACTTGCACGCTTCCATCGCGACCCGGGGCGAGGAGCAACTCGCGCATCGCGGACATTGCCAGTTCGCATCGTGGTATTCGATTTATGGCGCGATGAACACGCGCTTTGGGCTTTCGCATTTGCTGGGCCACCAGATCGGTCCGCGCTGGAACGTTCCGCACGGCATCACGTCGTGCATTACACTGCCGCACGCCATGCGGTTCATGGCGGAAATCGCGGCCGAGCGATTTGGGCCTATTGCCGAGGGTTACAAGATCCCGTTTGACTCTGCAAATCCGAAGCCCGCCGCGATGCAATGCGCCGACCGCACCGCGGAATTTATCGGTCAATTCGATGTCCCGACCAGGCTCCGGGACGCTGGCGTACCTCGCGACGAGATTGGTTCCATCGTGGCGCCGATCGCGCACGAATTAGAGCACAATGGCGTAGTAGATCGGCCGATGTCGGAGCAAGAAGTGCTCGCGCTGCTCGAAGCGGCGTATTGATTCGCTATTGAACCGCGACCGTCAGGGAGCCGGCGTTAGCGCTGCTCTGAGACCGATTTTTCCGCCAGATCGCCCAGGATCGGCAGCTTGTACATCTCGTCCTGCGAGGTCTTGATGATCATGAAAATCCAAGCTCCGAAAATCACGGCTTTCATCAGGCCGGGGAAGACCTGGTGGAAGGGCGGCCCTCCAAAGGCGAAGCCGAACATGGGGCCCAGAACCCAGTCGACCAGCAGCCAGGTGACGAACAGGTAGAGGCCTTGGAAGGCGTGGAAGCGGACCCGGCCGTCGGCGCGAAAGCGAGCCGACGCCAGTACGACGATGGACACGATCCAGCCCATAATCGGGATGTAGCAGAGCAGGGAAGCGGTGCGGGGACTGATGCCGTGCATGTAGTCGACGGGAGGCGGCGCGGCGCTAACGGGTTGGCGCGCCCCGCAGACGCCACAGTAGGCGTCGCGGTTCCCAACGGACTTTCCGCACTGGCAGCAGTAGGGCATCGCTCTAATTATTACTACGTTACGATTTCAGTCGATGTTCCGGCAATGTGAGACAGCTGTGATACGATGCCCTCAAATGCGAACCTTCCGCCCGCGCTGGGTATTTATTGCGCTTCTGTTATTCGTCTCGGCCGCGTCAGGCGCGCTCGCCAGGCCGCTCGAGATCTTCTTTATCGACGTGGAGGGCGGGCAGTCCACGCTGATCGTTAGTCCGTCGGGACAATCGCTGCTGATCGACACGGGATGGCGCGGATTCGAGGGGCGCGATGCGGACCGGATCGGGCAGGCGGCCAAGGCGGCCAAGGTCAAGCGGATCGATTACCTGCTGATCACGCATTACCATCGCGATCATGTGGGCGGCGTGCAACAGTTGGCCAGCCAGATGAAGATCCTGAATTTCCTGGATCACGGGCCCAATATCGAGGATTCCAAAACAACCAAAGAAGACTATACGGATTATGTGAAAGCGCTCCAGCAGGGCGAGCATACGGTGTTGAAACCGGGCGACACCGTGCCTATCAAAGGACTGTCGGTGAAGGTGCTGACCGCGGCAGGCGACCATATCCAGACGCCTCTTGAAGGCGCGGGTCAGCCGAATTCCTTTTGCGCATCGACACCCAAGCGCGAGGCCGATCCCACCGAAAACGCGCAATCGGTGGGCGTGCTGGTGACGTTCGAAAAGTTCCGCTTCCTCGACATGGGCGATCTTACCTGGAACAAAGAGCTGGAGCTGATGTGCCCCAACAATCCCATTGGAACCGTGGACGTGCTGCTGACCTCGCATCACGGGCTGAATCAATCCAATTCGCCGGCGCTGGTGGACGCCGTTCATCCCCGCGTAGCGATCATGAATAACGGCGCGAAGAAGGGCGGGAGTCCGGACGCGTGGCAGATCGTGAAGGATTCACCGGGCTTGGAGGACCTCTGGCAATTGCATTACGCCGAGGCCGGGGGCAAAGAACACAACGTGGCCGATTCGTTCATCGCCAATGTCGACCAGGGCGACGGGCAGTACATCAAGCTGACAGCCGAAGGCAACGGATCGTTCACCGTTTGGAACCAGCGCAACAAATTCGAGAAAGTTTATAAAGTAAGCGGGAAGTAACCGGGCGGCGGCACGCGTTCGCTTTCACTCCATCATGCCGATCCTCGATTTCCTGCTACGGCTGGGTGTCGCGCTTCTGCTAGGAGCGTGCGTCGGGCTGGAGCGCCAGTGGCGCCAGCGCATGGCCGGGACGCGAACCAACGCGCTGGTGTCGGCGGGCGCGTCGGCGTTTGTGATGTGCGCCTTCATGGTGCGGGATACGTCGCGCAGCGAGGCGCAGATTGTTTCCTACGTAGTGTCGGGCGTGGGCTTCCTGGGCGCGGGAGTGATCTTCAAAGACGCGGGCAGCGTGCGTGGATTGAACACGGCCGCGACCATCTGGTGCTCGGCGGCGATCGGCGCGATTTCAGGCTTGGGGCGGCCGCTGCACGCCCTCATTTTGGCCGGCGCCATCCTGGTCACCAACGTCATTCTTCGACCGCTGGCGTATCGGCTCTATCCGGCGCAAACCGCTGGCGAGGAGGAAGAGGTGACTTACGGGTTCGAACTGGCTTGCCGGCAGGAAGACGAAGCGCATATGCGAGCGCTGCTGGTGCAGGCCATGTCGCAGAGTTCTCTGATGCTGACGGCGCTGCGCAGCGAAGACATCGAGGGCACGCCCAAGATGAAAGTGACGGCGCAGATCAAGAGCCTGGGGCGGCAAGACGAAGCGCTGGAACAGTTGGTGGTGCGGTTGTCGCTCGAGGCCGGAGTCAGCGCCGTGAGTTGGTCGGTTCGTCCTCAGGTGCTCGAATAAACGCTGCGTTAGTCGAATATTCATCGAACGAATCGCAAGCTTCCGGCTATCATGGGGAGTCCGGAGGACCCCACCCATGAGTGACGACGCTGTCATTCCAGATGGCCAGCGGCCAGGCCAGCCAGATGGCCAGCGGCCACACCAGCACCAGCACGACCCGCGCCACGGGCATGAGCTCACCCGCGTCATGCGCCCCATGTACGCGCGGCAATGGCTGCTCGGCCCCGCGCCACGCCACGCAGTTCCGGAGGAAGGCATGCCGCCCAGCACCGCCTATCATTTGATCCACGACGAGCTCATCTTCGACGGCAGCTCGCGTTTCAATCTCGCCACTTTCTGCAGCACCTGGATGGAGCCGGAAGCGCAGCGTCTGATGTCGGAAACGTTCGACAAGAACATGATCGACAAGGACGAGTATCCGCAGACTGCCGAACTCGAGATGCGCTGCGTTCACATGCTGGCGGACTTGTGGCACGCCCCGGACCCAGCCGGCACGCTGGGCACTTCGACCATCGGATCTAGCGAAGCTTGCATGCTGGGAGGATTGGCGCTGAAATGGCGCTGGCGCGAGAAGATGCGCAAGCTGGGTAAATCCACGGAGCGGCCGAATCTGGTGTTGGGCACCAATACTCAGGTTTGCTGGCACAAATTCCTGCGCTACTGGGACGTCGAGGAGCGCCCAGTGCCCCTGGACAACGGCCAGTGCATCATCGATCCCGAACGCGCCGCCGCGGCCTGTGACGAGAACACCATCGGCGTGGTTGCCGTACTGGGCAGCACTTTCACCGGCGACTACGAGGATGTCGCGGGGTTGAGCGCGGCGCTCGACCGGCTCGAGGAACGGACAGGACTGGACGTCCCCATTCACGTCGATGGAGCCAGCGGAGCTTTCGTGGCGCCCTTCCTGCAGCCGGATCTGGTGTGGGATTTTCAATTGCCGCGTGTCAAGTCCATCAACACCTCCGGGCACAAGTATGGTTTGGTTTACCCGGGCGTGGGATGGATCGTCTGGCGCGAGGCGGCGGATCTGGATCCCGACCTGATCTTCAATGTGGATTACTTGGGCGGCACCATGCCCACGCTGGCGATTAATTTTTCACGGCCCGCCAGCCAGGTGGTGGCGCAGTATTACAATCTGATCCGGCTCGGCAAGTCGGGCTATCGCGCGATCCACCAGGCTTGTCAGGATGTGGCCGTGCGCTTGGCGAACCAGATCGGCGAGCTCGGTCCATTTGAGTTGCTCTGCGATGGCCACGCGCTACCCGTCATCGCGTGGACACTCAAGGCAACACAGACGGAGACTTCGCACTGGTCGTTGTACGATTTGGCGGACCGGCTGCGCGATCGCGGCTGGCAAGTCCCCGCTTACCCGATGCCAGCCAACCGGCAGGAACTGGTGGTGCAGCGGGTGGTGGTGCGCAACGGGTTCACACACGATCTGGCGGATATGCTGCTTCGAGACATGCGGCGGCACCTGGATTGGTTCGCCGCGCAACCTGGTCTGAAAGCGGCGGCGAATGGCGGAGGCTTCCATCATTGATGGCTCAAGCATTGATGGTTCCAGCATTAGTTTCCGGCAACGCGTTGGACCTCTAATGCGTCCCTGGGAGCCAAGAGTCCCTTGACCGATTCTCGCTAAGGGCCTAGAATGAGAGCAGATTCGATTCTCGTCTGGCGGTGAATTGTATGAAAATAAAGCACTTTGCGCTTTGCTTCGGTGCGTTGGCGATGGGGTTGGCCGGTGCTTACCTGTTGGCTGCGCCTCAAACCGCCACTCAGGCGGATAGCACTCCCGCTGCCTCCAAGCGGGAAACTGTCGCCAAGCCGATGACCGACAAGCAAAAGAAGAAGCAGGAAGATAAGCTACGCAAAGAGCTGGAAACGCCCTATAAGAAGTGGCTTACTGAGGACGTTGGCTACATCATCACCGATGAGGAGCGCAAGGCTTTCAAAAGGCTGAGCACCGACGACGAGCGTGAGAATTTCATCGAGGCTTTCTGGCTGCGGCGCGATCCCACGCCCGATACCGAGGAGAACGAGTTTAAGGAAGAGCACTACCGGCGCATCGCCTACGCCAATGACCATTTTGCTTCGGGCATTCCGGGATGGAAGACAGACCGCGGCCGCATCTACATTGTGTATGGGCCTCCCGACGAAATCGACGATCATTCCTCCGGCGGCACCTATGACCGTCCTATTGAAGAAGGCGGCGGAACAACTTCGACGTTCCCGTTTGTGGACTGGACTTACCGCTACATTGAAGGCGTCGGCACCAACGTAAAGATCGAGTTTGTCGACCCGACCATGTCCGGCGAATTTCGCATGACGATGGACCCGTCGGAAAAGGACGCGTTGACCTACGTGCCCGGAGCCGGCTTGACGCTGTATGAACAGATGGGCTTGGCGGATCAGTCCCAGCGGTTTACCCGCACCGATGGCACGACGCTCGGAACCGGCAACCAGCCGCTGCCCGAGAGCATGAATCAGTTCACTCGCCTGCAGCAGTTCGCGAACCTGCAAAAACCTCCGGCTGTGAAGTACAAGGACCTGGAAGCGGTGGTCAGTTCCAGCATTCGGTATAACAATCTGCCGTTCAAGGCGCGTGCGGATTACATCAAAATGACCGATTCGACCATCCTGACGACCATCACCATCGAGTTCCAACGCCGCGACCTGCAGTTCCAGCAGAAGGATAATGTGTCGAAAGCCACCATCAACATTTTCGGGCGCATCACTTCCATTACCGGCAAGGTCGTCAATACCTTTGAAGACCCCGTGACCATCGAGGTGCCCGCCGATATGCTGCAGAAAGCGTTGGAGGGGGCGTCCATCTATCAGAAGGAGATTCCGCTGGCGCCAGGGATGTACCGGCTCAACGTCGTTTGCAAGGACATCACGGGCGGCAACATGACCACCTATCCGATGGCGCTGAATGTTCCTCATTTCGACGATGAGAAGCTGTCGTCCAGCAGCCTGATCCTCGCGGACCTGATCGAAAGGGTCCCGACGAAGAACATTGGGACTGGCCAGTTCGTGATCGGCGACACCAAGGTTCGGCCGCGCCTGACCGACACGTTCGACCGCGCCGAGAAGCTGGGTATCTATACTCAGTTCTACAATTTCTCGCCTGATGAGAAGACGAAGAAGCCAAATGGATCCATCGAATACGACATCACTAAGAGTGGCGCCAAAGATCCGGTCTTGCACTACACCGAGGCGTTGACGGCAAACCCGGGAGCGTCCGCTCAGCAGGTGACGGTGGAGAAGCTTTTGCCTCTACAAACCCTGGAGCCAGGTCAATACACCCTAAAGATGAAGGTTACCGACAACAACAGTAATCAGGTGTTAACCCCGACTGCCAATTTTACGGTAAAGTAAATCTTAGGTGGACGGCTTAGTTTTTCCGTCCCCTGAAGCCTGTACGGAATGATGACGGGTCAGCCTAAACTCGCTGCCAGCGTGATTGCCGCGTTGATCTTGTCAGCGCCCGCGGCATTGCCTGCAACCAACGTCCCGCTTTCGGGAAGTATCGCTGGAGTGGTTCGGAATTCGAGCGGTGTGCCGCAGATGGGCGCCACGGTTTTCCTGTTCAATCGCTCCGAAAAGCTTTTGGGGCGCGTCCTCACCAACGAGCGCGGGCTGTTTGGCTTCGGCCTGCTCAATCCCGACCTTTATTCGGTACGCGTTTCGCTGGCCAGCTTTGTGCCCGCGGTGAAGCAAAAGATCGCAGTCCAGCCGGGCATGCAGAGCCTTCTGTATGTCGACATGCGAAGCGTCCTGAGCTCCATTGAACTGGTGTACGCCAAGCCGGGCGAAGGCGCGCTCATGAGCGACGATTGGAAATGGGTACTCAAGGAATCCGCGGCTACACGGCCGGTGTTGCGAGTGCTGCCCGGCGGCAGTTCGTCCGATCCGCGGCAGGGTCCATCGGCTCCGGCCAGCGCTTTCTCCGATACCAGGGGCCTGTTCAATGTCTCGGGAGGCGACGCAGGATCGCTCGGTTCCGCATCCGCGCAAGCCGATCTGGGAACCGCTTTCGCGGTGGCTACTTCTCTGTACGGCCGCAACGAGCTCGAATTCAGCGGCAATTTCGGATCGAGTGCGCAGGGCTTGCCCACGGCCGGCTTTCACACCAGTTTTAGCCGCGACGGCATCGGGCCCGAAATCGGCCTTACGGTCCAGCAAATCTACCTTCCGTCGCGAGGCAGCTTGGCCGCCCTTACCGGACAGCCCGATGGTGGGCCGGCATTGCGGGCCATGACGGTATCCATCCACGACAGCGTGGCCATCACGGACGATCTGCGCCTGGATTATGGCAGTTCGCTCGATTCGGTCAGCTACATGGATCACGTAAACTCGCTGAACGAATTCGGGCGTCTTACGTACGACCTGGGCAGGGCCGGCAAGGTGAAATTGGCTTACAGCTCCGGCGCGCCCCCGGTTGAATTGGCCGGCGAGCCTCGCGGCGGTGTCCCGGGAGACGCTGAAGCCTTGGCGCAGGATCTGGCGGCGCTCTCCACCCTGCCCCGGCTATCGTTGCTCGACGGGCATTCGGCCATCCAGCGCTCCCAGAACGCGGAAATCGGCTACGAGAAGAAGATTCGAAGCACCACCCTGAACTTCACCGCCTATCATGAGCGTGTCACCAACAACGCGCTGATCGTGGTGGCCCCCGAAGGTGCGTTTGCGCCGGGCGACCTGCTGCCGGACGTTTCCTCGCAGAACAGCGTTTTCGATTCCGGCACGTACCAACGTTCCGGACTGGCCGGTTCGGTATCGCAAGCCCTCGGCCAGCATGTGGTGATCGGTTCATCTTTTGGAAGCGGTGGCGCTTTGGCCCCGGAAGGTCAGGATTTGTCAGTCAGCTCGGCGGCGGGATTGCGGTCCAGCCTTCAGACCGTGCAGCGCTTCTGGGCTTCCGCGCGGGCCTCCGCCAGGCTGCCTTTAACCGGCACCATCATCACCGGCAGTTACCAGTGGATGGATTACAACGACACCATCATGCCGGATCATTATTACCTGACTAGTCCCTACACCGAGCCTGGCTTGAACCTGAGCGTGCGGCAGCCCATTCCGTCGCTAGGAATGCCGGGACATCTGGAAGCCACGGCCGAACTGCAGAACGGCTTGGCGCAAGGCTATTTGCCCATCACGCAGGGCGGCCAGCACGTGACGCTGGTACAATCGCCACGCGCGTTGCGCGGCGGCTTAAGCTTTATCTTCTAGCTTCCGCTCCCTAACGGTCGCGGTTCAGTAACGTCGCGGCGCGATATCAGCCAATGCCGATGCTCATGTTCAGCAGCAGGTCGTTCACCGCTTTGTCGAACGGCGCGGTGGAAGCCAGCTCGTAGAGCTTACCGCCTTCCTCGATATCGCCGGCGAGCCTTTCATCGAGTGATTTGAACTGATGTTCGAAGGCCGCGGCCAGCTCACGCACGGCGTAGGGAAAATCGTGAGACGCGGCGAATTGGCAGGCCAGTTGATAGTGGATTTCGGAAGCTAAGGGCGATTCGGGCGCGGCCAGTCGCAGCGCGCGCTCTAAAAAGAAGCGCGACCGGGCAGTGTCGCAAAGGCCTGCATTCGAAGACGTATATATGCGTCCGAAGCCGAGGTATAGTTCAGCCAGCGCTGAACTGGCGTGCGAGCCGGCGGTTACTTCGATCGAGATCGCGCTGTGTTCGGCCCGCACCAGCTCCAGGCGAGCCTGTTCGCCCAAAGAGCGGTCTTGCCAAGCCTCCAGGCGCGCGGCGATCTCCGCGATCTGGGCCGCCCAGTCCGCTGGCGTTTGCGCGGGCGCTGTTGGCTGAAGTCGTTGGTCAGGTGGCTTCGCGGCGGGAGCGGGCGCGACGGCGGAGGCGTTGGCCGTCATCTGGTGTAATTGCTGCTCTGTTTCTTCCTGCAGTTCCCGAAGGTCCCCCATCGCCAGGCCGATCTGATCCTGAATGTGGCTGATGGTCTGGTCCGCTTGCCGTGCAAAAGTGGTGGTGCTGACATAGGAGGAGACCACGAATACGATGGCGTAGAGACCGGAAGTGCCGAGCAGGATCAGGACCAGCTTTTCCATGTCACCGACGCGCCTGGTAAGCAGCTCCATGCGGTCGTCGAGGATACGGGCGCGATCGTCCGTGTTTAAGCCGGTTTCATTCAGCCGTAAATAGGCAGACTGGCGGTAGTCCCACAGTTCCCAGGATGCCGTCACCAGCACCACGGCGGCCGACGCCAGCAAGAGACCGAGCGCGATTTTGCGAAGCACTGCCATTCCGCCAGCTTAATTTTACTGTCAAGCCGCGTATTGTCCAGCGAAAAGAAGTACTAGGAAGTAACGCCGCAGTAAAGCTCTATGTCAAGAACCGAGACGCGAGTACTACTTCCGCGCGCCCCGTTGCGGCTTCTTTAATCTCGACTGCCGGAGCTTGGGCCGCTTGCGCTTGGGCTTGCTGATGATGAAGGTCCCGCTGCCGTGGGCCTCGGCGGAGTATAGTTTCTCGTCTACCATAAAGGTTCATTGTCGCATGAAACGATTGTTGCTCATCACGGTGGCGAAACTGCTGGCCGCGGGGATGCTGGTAACGCCCGCGCCGGCGCAAGAGCTATTTGACAATATCGGCCATATCAAGGAGGGATTGTCGGCCATCACCGGCCTCAAGTTCCAGCACAACGTTCCTTACGCGCTGATCACCAAGGATCAGTTGCATCGCTACCTGGAGCAGCGGCTTCGCGAGACCATGAAGCCCGACGACGTGCGGGCCGAGGAATTGACGCTGAAGATGCTCGGCCTGGTGCCTGCCGATTTCGACCTGCGAACGAGCACGCTCGATTTGCTCACCGAACAAGCCGCCGCGTTTTACGACTACAACCAGAAGAAGCTGTTTGTGCTGGAGGGAACTGGCGGAAGCGCGGGCGCCGCAGGCAGTGACGAGGAGCGCGTAGCGTTGGTGCACGAATTGGCGCATGCGCTCGCCGATCAGCACTTTCATCTGGCGAAATATATTCGCGAAGGGATGCGCAGCGACGATAGCGCCACCGCGCGCCAGGCCGTGATGGAGGGCCAAGCCACCTGGCTGATGGCGGCTTACATCTCGCGGGAAGGCGGCGGAAAGCCGGAAGTTCCCGAGGCGGTTTTGGCCCTGATGAAGAAGAGCATCGAAGGCTCGGCCGCCGGGCAATATCCGGTTTTCTCGCAGGCCCCTCTGTACATTCGGGAGTCGCTGGTATTTCCCTACGCGAACGGGTTGGAGTTTCAAGACGCGGTATATCGCAAGTTGGGTCGAGAGGCTTTCTCGGAGGTTTTCCTTCGGCCGCCGGCTTCGAGCGGACAGATTTTGCATCCGGACCGGTACCTGGGGCATGGCGCCACGGTGATTCCCAATTCGCCGCCGCTGCCCGATTTTCACGAGTTCCGCAAGCTGGCCGATGGCGCGTTGGGGGAGCTGGATTTTCGTGTGCTGCTCTCGCAATATACCGACGCGAAGGAGGGACAGGCGTTGGCGGTGCATCTCGCTGGAGGCTCGTACCAACTTTTCGAGCACAAGCGCGAAAAGTTTCCCGTGCTGGCCGTGACGTCGGCGTGGGATTCGCCGGAATCGGCGCGCGAGTATTTCGAGCAGTACCGAAAAGTGATGCGAGGGAAATGGAAGAAGCTGGAGTTTACCAACCAGACGCCAGAGTCGATGGAGGGCCAGGGCGACTCTGGTTATTTCCGGGTGTGGATGGACGGCGACACGGTCAACCAGATCGAGGGATGGAAATCGCCCGTGCCCTAAACCAGCGCTTACTGTTTCTGCGGTGCGCCGGTTTTCTCAGGGAAACGCCACTGGCCTGGATCGGGCGGCGGCTTGAATTCGTCGGTACTGAATATGCGCAACTCCTGGCCGGGTCCGGCGACTTTCAACACCAGCGCAATTTGGAATTTGGGCCCCTGGAAATAGGAGACGCGAATGCCGTGCAGGCCACCGGCCAGGTCCACGATCCCCGTCTTTTCCTGGGGCGGATGCAGGCCGTCGTTATCGATGACCACCTGATCGTCGATGTACAACTTCGCGCCATCGTCGGAAAGCAGAGAAAAATTATATAAACCAGGATCGGTAACCCAGAACTTTCCTGTATAGTCGATCGCGAACCATTCATTTCGCTTGGTGACGCCGGGGAATCCTTCGGTAAACATCTCCGGCGGCACGTTGAGCGACGACGTGTAGATGGCGGGTCCAGCCGGCTTTAGCTTCTCGAAATCGGGGAGCTGGGTCCGGTTGTGGTGGATGTGATAAACCAGGCCGCGCAGGCCCGACGGGATGACCACTGTGGTTCCGAAGATGACCGTTGGCTCCTCTTGCGGCGCGGCGGCCGAAGCGCAAGCCAACAATGCAACCGTGAGGATCGCTCGCATAACCTACACTGGCGCGACGGAAACGGCCGATGCGGGGAAGAGTTTGCCAAACCAGAAGGCGTGCGGAGTGGCGCCGTGCGCGCGGTAATGTTCCAGCCGCTCGCGCGCTTCTTCAAGACTCGGGATGTGGCCCTCGGGTACCCACCACAAAACATAGTGCGCTTCCTTAGGTTTCTCGAACCATTCGGCCCGCTTGAGAAGGTATTCCAGGTGGCCGGAACGAAAGACGAACTGCTTGAGATCTTCGGGGCTTTTCCAAACCGACATGTTCACGAACATGAACGGGTCTTCGGACCACGGATGACGAACGTCGGTAGCGTTGCCGGAATCGGTTTGCAAGCGCCAGACGAAGCCCGGCCACTGATCGGCCAGCGCGTTGATATGATCCAGGCCGTCCATGAACTCCTTCATTTGCGGGTGGTCGAGCGGATGGAGGACACGGCCAATATTCAACTGTGCGAGCTGGAAGGCCATGCATCTATCGTAGCGGAGACTCACCCCGAGGGAGACGGGACCCATCTTAGGCACTCATGACCCATCTTTTGCACTCATGACCCCATCCGAGGCACTCATTACGATATAATCTGGTCGTAAACTAGAGGTAAAGGAGTTATTGGATGCGCTTGGCCTGTGCAGCCCTCTTGCTATTAGCCGGGGTCGGTTTGTATGCAGCAACCCCCAAGGCGGAAGCCCCGAAAACGGAAGCTCCCCCGGTGCTTCGGAAATCACCCGAATTTGTCATCAAGTTTAACGATGGCCATCAAATGCTGCTGAGCAGCTTGAAAGGCAAGGTGGTAGCGCTATTGATGGTCCACACCACCTGTCCGCACTGCCAGCACACTTCGCAGGTTTTCACGCAGCTATATAGCGAGTACGGGCCGCGCGGATTTCAGCCGGTGGACGCCGCGTTCAACAGTATGGCCAACATGCTGGTGCCCGATTTCGTGAAGAGCTTCAACATCGGATATCCGGTGGGCTACAGCACTCCCGAAGAAGTGATGGCGTATCTGAACTTCAACGTCATGGAGCGCTACACGGTGCCGCAGATCGTGTGGATCGACCGCAAGGGGGACATTCGATCGCAGACGCCCGCCATGGGCGACGATCCGAAGTTTTACACCGAGGACTACTGGCGCAACATGATTGAGACGCTGCTGAAGGAACCGGCTACAGCGCCAGTCCATCACACCACCGCGGCGAAGACTCACCACGTAGCATCGAATTGAATAGGAGCTTGCCGTCCGATTTGGCGAGCGCACTCCGCGGCGTTTGATAACGCCTATAATAAGCAATGAGCGCCCGTAGCTCAGTCTGGATAGAGCGTTTGCCTCCGGAGCAAAAGGTCGTAAG
>JBKQHJ010000250.1:0-15938 GCA_052148835.1 Bryobacteraceae bacterium | reverse complement strand
GGCGCTTCGAGAAACGATCACACCGTGCTCGATGAAATTCTGGAGCTGGCGAACATTGCCCGGCCAATGGTGGGCGACGATGGCGTCCATAACTTCCGATGGGATTACCGCGATCGTCTTGTTCATGCGCTCGGAGTAGTGCGCGATGAAGTGCCGAACCAGCGCGGGAATGTCTTCACGGCGCTCGCGCAACGGAGGCAAGGAGACCGGGAAGACGCTCAGCCGATAGAACAGGTCGGCACGAAATTCCTTGTTCTCGACCATCTGCGCGAGGTCGCGATGTGTCGCCGCCACCACGCGCACGTTGACCCGCGTTGTCCGCGTGCTGCCCAGGCGCTCGAACTCATGTTCCTGGAGGACGCGCAGCAGCTTGGCTTGCAGATCCAGCGCCATGTCCCCGATCTCGTCCAGGAAGAGCGTACCGTTGTTGGCCATTTCGAAGCGGCCGATCCGCTGCGTCAGCGCCCCGGTAAAAGCGCCGCGTTCATGGCCGAACAGCTCACTTTCGAGTAAGCCGGCGGGAATCGCGGCGCAGTTCAACTTGACTAGCGGAGCATTGCGCCGAGGACTCAAATTGTGAATCGCCTGCGCGACCAACTCCTTCCCGGTCCCGGTTTCACCCTGGATGAGAACAGTGGAATCGGTGGGCGCCACCACATCAATCTGTTCCATCAGCAACGTTAGAAGCCGGCTGGTTCCGATAATTCCATGCGGTGCGGTTTGCCGGTCGGCATTTTCGCTAAGAGTCTTCCACGTCATGTTGTATCGCTCCTGTTTGTTGTCGCGCTCTTGATGAACAACGTCTGAAAACATCGTAGGGCGTTTCGCGGGGTGAATACTATCCTCTCTTGGTAGGAGATAGGTGCTCTTTAGTAAAGGGTAGGTGCGAGTAACACTATCGAGTTACTAAGTGGACCGAGCCACACTTACTCACTCGTGCGGCTTTTGTAGAGGCGGCCGCGAGGCCAGGCCGTGGTGGGATATTACTGCTGGATTGCTGATTGAATGGCTTTGAACAACGCATCCCGGCGGACGGGCTTACTCAAGAAATCGACCGCGCCGGCGTTCAATGCCCGCTGCCGCGAGGCGTCGTCTGAATGAGCAGTGATAAAGACGATCGGGATACCGCGCCGCTCGATATTTAAACGCTTTTGAAGCTCGAAACCATTCATTCCGGGCAAATAGACGTCGAGAATGAGACACGAAGTATCGTTGACGCGTTCGGAATTCAGGAACTCCTCCGCGGAGGCGAAGGCTTCCACATTGAATTGAACGGATCGCATGAGGCTTTTCAGCGCTTCGCGTATGGATGCATCGTCATCCACGATGGAAATGCGGCGGGGCGGCGTCTTTTCGGTTACCGCTCCCGCGGCATGCTGCTCATCGGTCTTCATCTCAATTCCATCCTAGGGTTTCTCGGTCCGGGAGTCTATCCAGCTTTAGTAGCACAAGGCTACTTACCTGCAATGGAAGGTTTTAGCCGTTCGAACATCCTCACCAGGTCGGCCAGGGACTCCGCACGCATCTTTTCCATCACTCGTCCGCGGTGGGTTTTTACCGTCAATTCGCTGGTGCCCAGTTCGGCTCCGATCTGCTTATTGAGCAACCCGGAAACAACCAGCGCCAGCACTTCCTTCTCACGCGCCGTTAAAGTATCATGCCGGCCACGCAGGTCCTTTAACTGTACTCGATCGGTCCAGGCGATACGATCCCGCGCCAGCGCTTCCTGGATTGCGTCCAACAATTCCTGGCCTCGGAACGGTTTGGTGAGAAATTCAACCGCTCCCGCCTTCATGGCGCGAACACTCATGGGGACATCCGCGTGGCCGGTAATAAAAATAATCGGGATCTGAACGCCGGCTCCCGCTAAGTCGCGTTGAAGTTCGAGCCCGCTCGCATCTGGCAACCTCACGTCCAGCACCAGGCAGGCCGGAGCCTCCGGGCGTTTGCTATCCAGAAACTCGCGCGTCGACCCGAATGTCTCCACCCGCAAGCCGACCGACGCGATGAGGCTTCGGACAGAGTCGCGTACCGACGCATCGTCGTCCACCACAAATACGATCGGGGCGGGATCCGTCATGATTCAGCTTTGCGCCGCGCAGGCAGAGTGAATTGAACTGTCGTCCCGTGATCGCTGTTCGCGCTGGCCCTCAAACGGCCGCCGTGCGCCTCGATGATGGAGTGAGAGATGGCGAGCCCCATACCCATCCCTTGGGATTTGGTGGTGAAGAATGCGTCGAAAATCCGCCGGTTATTCCCGGGGTCGATGCCGACACCGGAGTCGCGTACCGCGACCAGCACCCCGTCCGGGGACTGCATCTCGGACCGTAACAAAAGACTCCGCGGCCGATCGGTGACCGCACTCATCGCTTCGATGGCATTTTGAATGAGATTGACCAGCACTTGCTGCAATTGGACGCGGTCGCCCAACACAGCCTGCAAATCCGCGGCCAACTCGGTTTGAATCGCAACCTGGTTTCGGGACGCCTCGGTTTGCATCAAAGCGGCAGCCTCGCGAATCAGATCGTTGATCGACACCCGGGCTGCTTCCGGCGCGCTCTTGGTGAACATGGCGCGAATGCGCCGCACTACGTCGCTCGCCCGTGTTCCTTCCCGGGCGATGGAATCCACCGCCGCTCGCGCTTCCTCCAGATTAGGCGATGGGCTGGAGAGCCACATCATGCAGGCGTCAGCGTTCGTAACAACGGCAGCGAGCGGTTGATTCACCTCGTGGGAAATCGACGCCGCCAAAGCACCCAGGGTACTGAGCCGGGTTACACGGGCCAACTCAGCCTGCGCTTCGTAATACGCTTCCTCGGCGCGCTTGCGCTCGGCCATTTCCGACAACAATTGTTCGTTCCTTTGTTTCAGCTCGATGGTCCGCTCCTCGACTCTCGTTTGCAGTTCATCCCGGGCCTGCTGGAGTGCCATTTCCGCTTGCTTGCGCCACGAACTGAACCAACCGACCACCAGGGCGGACAATGCGAATTCAATAAACAGCGGTAAAGACTCTCGATTCAATCCGAAAGAATGAATCGGGGCCATGAAGAAATATTCCACCGTGAGCACACTGAGGACCACCGCAAGCCCACCGGGCCACTTTCCGCCGAACCAGGCGCTGGCCACGACGGCGATGTAGAAGAACAGAAATCCAGCGATAGAAACCACACTCTGCAGTAGGAACGTCAGACCCAAAGCGGCTGCTACAAGTGCAACCGCAAGGCCACAGCGGAGGATGGCGGGTACCGGCCGGGATGCGCTTTGAACCATGTCCACTTAGGAAAGCTTTCTTGAGGTTACCTCGATCCGGAATTAGCCGCTCAAAGGAGTTAAGACGCCGCGCGAGCAGCATGTGTCGCACAATTTCGCCGAGCCGATTCCAAGTCCACGGCAGTCTCACTGCGTTTACAGGGCGTTGCGCTTTGGCTCCGAAGTTGCGCTGGCAGCACCGTAAGGCGAGCGCGAAAGTCTGATTGCACATCGCCTGACGAATTTCCAAGGAGACAAAAGAGATGAGTACGCTGCAAACGAAAATCATGCTGTTCATCGGCCTAGGAACGCTGGCGCTGTTGCCCGCGGCCCGAGCCGACGAATGGAACCAGAGAACCGTATTGACGTTCGGGAACCCGGTCGAAATTCCGGGACAAATACTGCCCGCCGGGACGTACGTTTTCAAGGTCGCCAATTCCCATTCGAGTCGGCACATTGTTCAAGTCTTCAACCAGGACGAAAATCGTGTGTTCGCCACGTTCCTCGCGATTCCCAGTCAACGCCTGAAAACCTCCGACAAAACTGTCATCAGGTTCGAGGAACGGGCCGCCGGTTCCCCGCAAGCCATCAAAGCCTGGTTCTATCCCCACAAAAATTACGGTCACGAATTTGTTTATCCGAAGCCGGAAGCTGTGGCATTGGCCAAGGCGAATAACACTCCGGTTCCCTCCATGCCTGCTGCGCTAGTGCCCGACACGACAAAACCCGCCCTTTCGATGAAAGCGCCGGAAATCGTGGCTCTGCTGGTGGTTCCTATAAAGGTGGAAAGACCCACCGGAGAGGAAGTCGAACTGGCGCAAGCTGCGGCGCCTTCCGCCTCGGACGCCGAATTACCGAAGGAATTGCCGGCCACCGCGTCGCCGGCACCGCTAGTTGGTCTGATGGGCTTGTTATCGCTAGGAACCGCGCTAGCTATTCGACGTTTTGCGGTACAGGCGAAATAAACTCGGTGCAGGAAAGCCGAGCGTTGGTTTGAACCGGCGCAACAGCCGCAATCTTAGGCGAGCCCCGAGCCGTTTTGTGCTCTGGGCTCTTTTTTTATACTCGTGCGAGGACGGACAACATGCGGAGGTCACGCGTGAACTGGTTCTGGCGCCAAGACGGCGGCCGCGGGCGTCATGAGCTTGAAGAGAGTGGCATTGGCCAGAATGGTGATAAGCGACGCGGCCAAGGTGGCGTTGTAAATGTCCGGCCCGATGAGGCCCGAATGCAGCGACACCTGGGCAAGTATAAAGGAGAATTCACCTATTTGCGTGAGACCAACGCCGACCCGCAACGCGGTTTGCGCGGGATAACCAAAAAGACGAACCACTGAAAACCAAATCGCGAACTTGCCGACCAGAATCAGCGCTACCATCACGGCGAGAAGACGCCAGTTGGAGAATAGTGTGCGCGGGTCAATCAGCATGCCAATGGTGACGAAGAAAAGCGCCACGAAGGCATCGCGAATAGGAAGGGTTTTCGCGGCAAGTCTGTGGGCATAATCGGAGTTGCCAAGAAGCAAGCCCCCAACAAACGCGCCCAGCGCAAGCGACAGGCCAATCGTTTCCGTGATGGCGGCAATAACGAGGCAAATAGTGAGCGCGAGAAGAAGTGAGATTTCGTCATTGCAGGTTTTCTCCACTCGAGCCAATAGCCGTGGAACGATTTTCCAGCCGGCAAGTACAACGGGGACCAGCAAAAGAACGGCCTTGCTGATCTTCCAGAGGGCCTGGCCGTAGTCCGCGCCATGGGAAGAAGCGATGCTGGGAAGCAGGACAGTGAGAAGGACGACGGCCAGATCTTCGACCAGCGTGAGAGTGACCATGACACGGCCGGTTTCCGAACTAAGTTCTCCGCGATCCATTAATAGGCGCATGAGAACCATGGTGCTGGCGACGGAAATGATGCCCCCCACCGCGACACCCCGGGAAAGCGGCCAGCCCATGAGAATGCCCACGCCGATACCGAGCCCAAAAGACAGGGAAATGCCCACTGGCGCGCCAATGAGCGCGACCCACTTCACACGGAACAATTCTGGAATGGAAAACTCGATGCCGACCGAGAACATCAAGAGAATGACACCAACTTCGGCCATGATTTCGAACGTGTGCACGTCATGGATTCGAGGCCCTGGCGTCAGCGGGCTGAGGATGAGACCGGCGAAGACATAGCCGAGAATAAGAGGCTGGCGGAGGCGCCAGAACAAAAGTCCGAAGGCGAAGGCGCCCGCGAACACCATCGTGATATCGCGAAAGATGAACATGGGTTCGTTCACAGCAACACTCCTTTGTGGTCGTATGGCACTTTTGGTGCCAGCCGGGTGCCACTACAGAATCTCTAGGGCTCTATGGTTTGGCGCTCGACGATGAATCCCCGGTAACGACGAGCGGCGATCCGTGTCGAGAATTTTCGACACGATGGCAATCCAGCGGAAGGTCGACGGTGATGGGTGCGTGATCGGAAACCCCGTCCGGCACGGCATTATTCAGATCCCGCATGGTAAGCGGGAAATGCGGCGCAAATTCGTAGCTCATCCTTTCGCCGCGCGGACTGGGGATGAAGGGCTTCACGAAAAACCAATCGAGCTTATAGCGGCCTACCAGCCCGCCAAAGTCGCGTTGCAGGGTAAACGTCGGCACGAATCCTTTACTTGCCCGCTGGTTGCTGTTGGCCAAGGTTCCTTCTTCCCCGCGAAAATCAAACGCCATTTGATCCGCGAAACGAAATCGCTCGATATGCCGGAAAAGGATGGCCTCCTTATTTGCGCCAATAACCGGCAGATGGGTGGATGTCGGGTCCAGATGATTCTTGAAGTATTTGACCGGCGCCAATGCCGCCAACGGCAACGAGGCCGGCGTTCCCCATCTAAGGGCCTGCATCACCCAAAACTCGTAGTTCTTCAAGCGATTCATAATTTCGCGGCGAATGGAAGTCGGGGCGCCATCGGATCCACTGGTGTTAAAGTCGCCAGCCATGATTACCGGATGCTCCACTTCTTTAATTTCAGACAGCAAAGCGTCCATTTGCTTGGTGCGGCATTCCGGCTTGCATTTGTTCTCTAAGTGAGCGTTCACCACGGTGGCGACGCCTCCGCGCAAATCAGGGATTTTCACGTCGGCGACTAGCGCCATGCGTCCTCCCAGGCGCACTTCTCGTTCGATTCGTTCCAGAAAAACCTTGTTGGCGGTGAAGCGCTTGCCTCTTTCGAGTTTCGAGATCTCAGCTTTCTCCGTGTTGTACCAGTCGTGGCAAACGGGTAGACGGATGATGCGGGCACTTTGGAGCGGATAGCGGCTCAGAATGGCGTTTCCGTGAAGCCCCAGGTAACGGGCCGGATCGGGTTTCAGTTCTTCCCGCATTTGCTGCGTGAGCGCCGGATCTTCCAGTTGGATTTTTTCGAGACCAAGATCGTCCAGACGATCCACTTCGACAAACTCGACTCCGAAGACGTAGTTCATTTCCAAGGCATGAGCCAAGTCCCTCGTGACATCGCGATACTCGGTCCGTTTCATTCCAAGATCCACTTCGTTGAGCACGATGATGTCGGCCTCGCGTAGCGTCCGCAGTTGCTGCTCGATCTTTTCCTGCTCGCTGGCGTCGATCGCACCGCGTTCGAGGGCGGCTTGCCGGAATCCGTCGGGGTCCGAGAAAGCCAACTGGATGAGATCGAAGTTCACGCCCCTTGCAATATTCCAACTGGCGACGCGAACCGCCGGCCCGATCCCATCGACGAAGGGCCGATGGGGCTGAACGCCCGCCTGCGCTGCTTCGTTATTCAGGAATGGCGTCTTCAAAAGCGCGTCCAGCTTCTCCTTTAGCGGAGTGGCCGGTTGATCGGTCTGCGATAGGTTGACTAGCTCTTCGAAATTCAGGAGTTCCGGTGCACGGGCGTGCGCTTGGGCTGTTGCCAATAGCGGGAACATCACCGGCCAGAGAAACCCAAATGCACCTTGATTCATGGCCTCTGCCATTGCATCTTTGATTCCGAGTCATCTAGCGGCCACCGAGTCGTACAGTTGCGTCAAACGGTTCCACGCGTGTTTTTTCATCCGCACCCGGGCGATTCGTCAAGCCGCGTCCAACTTGATGAAGACGCACGCTACAGCCTGCTTCGAACCTAGCCGAGGCGCTTTGGACGATCGATTGCCACATCGAGAACGAGGACCGAGGAACAACAAATGAAGAACAATTTCTTGAAAACGATGTCGAGGATCGGATGCGCCACCGTATTATTCACGCTTTCCGCCTTGGCACAGGACCATCCGTGGGCCGGCAGAACGCTCGACAACTTCGAATGGACGATCCATGAGAGGCTCGCCGGGCTCCCATCCTATGGGGTATTCGACACGGTCCGCTTCGAGACGCAAGGCAAAACGGTCGTGTTGTCGGGGCAAGTGGTAAAAGAGAGCGCCAAGCAGAATGCCGAACGAATGGTCCGGCAGCTCGATGGCGTCCAGAACGTAGTGAACCGTATTGAAGTGCTGCCTTCTTCCCGTAGAGACGACGCACTGCGCATGAACGTGTATCGCGCCATTTATGAGAAGCAGCCTCTGGAGAAGTACGGCACGCGCGCCGCGCCTCCCATACACATCCTCGTGAAGGATGGGTGGGTCACGCTCGAAGGCGTGGTGGATTCAGACGCCGATCGCAACATGGTTCATCGTCGAGCGTTGCAGGCAAGCGCGCACGTTTCCGACAATCTTCGAGTAGCGCCCGAAGAGCAATAGGAGTAATTATCGTGAATAAAACCATATTTCTGTGTGCGGTGATTTGTCTTTCATTCGTGCCGGCAGTCCACGCCAATCCGGTGTCCCGCCGGGCCACGATCACCGGTAGCGGCGGGAACGGCAGATGCACGATTGAAGTGAGCGTGGACCACGCCGCGGAAGTGGAGATCTCCGGCGACAACGGCCTTCTGACAACGGTCGCCGGCCAGCCCGCCGCTTGGCGCCGGTTTCAATGCAACACACCGCTGCCCCGCAATCCACCTGATTTCCGCTTCGTCACGATCAACGGCAGGGGAGCGGCCCGGCTTCTTCAGGACCCGCGCAACACCGGAGGCAGGGCTGTCATTCATATCACCGACCCACAAGGCGGCCGCGGTAACTACACCTTCGACCTGCAGTGGGGCGGAAGGAGCGGCGGCGGATGGAACGGCGGTGGATGGGCGCCCGGGCCACCCGATCCACGACCCGGTCACGGACCAAACCCGGGAGGATTCCAGACCGCACGTGCAATTCAAAAGTGTCAGGATTCCGCCGCGGATCGGCTCAATCAAAGGGCCTATTCATCAGTGAGATTCTGGCGTACCGCTTCCGACAACAATTCCGGGCGACACGATTGGATAAGCGGAACCGCAAGTGCGATACGAGGGGGTGAAACCACGTGGTTTTCGTTCTCGTGCGCGGTTGATTCTAACTCCGGAAGGGTTCGCTCCGTGGACGTACGCCGCCGCTAAACGAATCCGTGCGCCCGCAAATGGCGAGGGTTAAGTCGCGGCAGTAGCGCTGCGCCGGAAGCCAACTCACGCCTGAGCCGCCATCGGCGGCCGTAACACATCAAGTGCGTATCGGGATCGATCCGACACGGGGATTTGCATGGCGCGTGCCTGGCCGATTCCCATCATCGTGACCGCTAGTGCGTTGTGCCGGGGTCCTTAAAGTTCAGCGCGAAATAAGGATAGCTGAAGTTCGGACCTTTCTCCATCTTGGATAGAAATGTACCAGGAAAAATGTGCGCGAAGCCAAAGCCGAGGTTCACATGGCGATTGAGCTCATACCAGGTGTAAGCATCCGCCTCATTGCCGAGGTGGCTGCCGGCCGTGCCCAGCGTATTGCGAACGATGACGCCGCCTGATGTGTTGTAAAGAGCGTCCGTGGCGCTGGCCAGCCAAAAGTCGAGCCATTGGGCCGTGACGGTCCAGCGATTGTGCGGCTCGACGGTGACGCCGCCGCGAATCGCCTTGATGTTCTGCCAGCCGAACTGGTCGGAGATGCCGAAGCGATCGTGCGCCGTCGGGTACATGGTGTCGAAGGTGCCATGCACGCCGTCGTGGGCATTTTTGTCGCCGGAGGCGTAATCGTACTGGGTGAACACACGCGGCTTCCAAAGTAGCGGCGTGAAACGGTAGGCGATACCGTCCGTGGTGCCCCAGGCCTTGATCGGATTCGTTCCGTCCTCGCCGCCTTCTCGGATTCCTTCGATCGAGTAATCGAAATTGTCGAATGCGAGACCTTTCCAGCGAATGCCATAAGCTTGCTCGCTTTGTCTCCCGGTGGTGGCTTTGGAAGCCGTCTCCACCGCAACGCTGGGCTCGACGCGCCAGAGAACGAACGGCTCAAACGTGGAATTTTTCGCGATGAGATTGTCGATGGCGCCGTACATACCGTAGATGTTGTTGCCTTCCTGGTGGTGGCTGATTCCTTCGTCCATCGGCACGACGGCGGCGGCGGCGAAAATTCCGAGGTGGACGTTCTGGTAGTGGAAATTAGTGACCACGGCGTCGTAGGAACGGCCCTGATCGCGCCACTCGGAATTCGCAATGATGGTGTTGTTGTAGTTGATCAACTGACGGCCCACGCGCACGCTGATCCATTGCTTCTCCGGGTCGCCAAACTCGGCATAGGCCAGTTTGAGATCAAACCGGTTGGTGTTCGGCGGTTGCAACGGGGGCTGTTGCCACCAGGCGCGAGCGTCCTGCAGCTGCCCGACGATGCGCAGCCAGCTGGTGGGCTTGATTTGCATCAGGAATCGCCAGCGGTTCAGAAGATAGTAGTCGTCGTCCCCTTTCTTGAAGCTTTGGCTATGCATTCCTTCCCAGCGGAGCCGCTCTTCCAAGCCAAAGCCGAGCCAGGAGGGAAGCTCCTCATCGAGCTTGCTCGTGGGAGCGAAATCGGAAAAATCGTAGGGGGTATTTTGTCCAGTGGTTCGGAAGGCTGGTCCGTTCAAGAAACTTAAGGGGTTGGACGCTGGCCCCGTGACGAAGGCTCCGTTATAGCCGCTGGAACCGTTTTGGGTAGTAACATCGTCCTGAGCCACCGCCGGAATCGTTCCCAAACCAGTAAGCAATAGTAGAGCCGCGAGGAGCGTCTGAGATCGTTGCGAGACCATTCTTCCTATCATTCCTATAAACTCTATCAAGAATAAGTAGTATCCGCAAGAGAGAAGATATAACGGTGAACAAAGAAAATGTAAGTCTTTGCATTTACAAAGTTTATGAAGACAGAAGGCGCGGGGGCGTAATCGAGTCATTCCGATCGTTAGTCGAGCTCCATGCGAACAACAGGCCCGCCTCGGACCTTACTCGGTGGATTGTTGCCGGACCGGGCGCCCCGCGATTATCAGGCTCGGCCAAAATTAAGCTAGCGTTGAAGTAGGTGCGAAACATCTACCTCTCTCGCCGGATTCTCGTGGTTGCACTGCTGCCGGCTATCGCACTGGGTCAACTGGACCGGTCGGCTCTGAACGGTACGGTTACCGATCCGAAGGGCGCGCGCGTTCCCGGCGCCGTGGTGAAGGCGATTCAACTGGAAACGGGCCTTGAGCGCAGCACCGAAACCTCGTCGCAAGGAACCTATGCGCTGGATGGTCTCCCCACGGGGCGTTACACGATTACGGTCAGCAAAACTGGATTTGCCGAGGTACGCTTCGAGCAGGTGGACCAAGGAGTAGGGCAGACTCGGACTCTGGATGCCCAATTGGGCCTGACCGGCACTGCCGGCGGAAGCACCACGGTACTCGATCCGGTGGTACGTCTCGATACGACCAGTGCGGTGCTTGGCGCGCCCATCGAGCAAGCGCAATTGCGGGATTTGCCCCTGAACGGCCGCAACTGGTCCAACCTGACCGCGCTCACGCCTGGAGCCATCGATAACGGGCCCGGCGATCAGCGCACGATCCGCTTCGCCGGCCACGGATTGGACGACAACGATTTCCTGTTCGACGGCGTGGACGCATCCGGCATTCTCAATCAGGCGCAAAAAGAATATGTGCGGCTGGCCATCCCGATTGATTCCATCTCGGAGTTCCAGGTGCAGTCGCAGAACTTTAGCGCCGATATCGGCATGACCGCGGGCGGCCAAATCTCTGTGGCGTCGCCCTCGGGAACCAACGCCTTCCATGGCGGTGGGTTCGACTATTTCCGCAGCGATGTTCTAGACGCGCGATCGCCGTTCGACGGCCCATCGGCGGACCCATTCCTGCTGAATCAGTTCGGCGCAAGTCTCGCCGGGCCGATCGCCCAAAACCAGACCTTCTTCTACGCCAACCACGAAGGACTACGGCAGCGGCTCGGACAAACGCAGATTGGTCTGGTGCCCAGCCCATCGTTCAAGGCGCAGTCGGAATCCCAATCGCCGGCTCTAACGCCCATCATTTCCGCTTATCCTAGAGGCACCTCGCCGACCTCGAATCCGCAGGTATGGAACTACGTCGCGGGCGCTAGCCAGGTGGACAACGAAGATTCAGGCATGCTCCGCCTGGATCATCATTTTTCGGATAAGACGACTGCATTCCTTCGTTACAACGCCGATGAAGCGGATTACGCTATTCCTACTGGCGCTCTGAATGTTTTGGCCAATACCGATACCAAGCTACAGAACGGCGTAGTGGAACTACTCCATGTTTTCTCGCCGTCCTTAATGAACGAAGCCCGGTTCGGCGTCAATCAGGACATCTATCATACGGCGAATCTCTCTCCCGTTGCGTTCACCGTGAACGTGTCGAATCTCAGCTCGCTCACCGGCAACTCCACCACCGATGGCGACGGAACTACGTTCTCCTACGTGGACGATGTGACCTGGGTGAGAGCGCGGCACATTCTCAAGCTCGGCGTCGAGATCCGGCGCATCAACATGAATCAGGGTAACTCGCAAAGCGGAACGCTGACCTATTTGTCGCTGGGCAATCTCGCGGCGAACAGCCTGGACGGCGCCACCTACACATCTCTGCTGCCGCTGAAGCGTCTTCGCAAGACGCAGGCCTATGGATACATCCAAGATGAATTCAAAGTGACGCCGAATCTGACGGTAAACTTGGGCCTCCGATATTCCTTCTTCAATGTCTTTCATGAAGTGGACAACCGCGCCATTCCGTTTGACTTTGCCACTTGCGGAGGTTACTGCCCTCGAGGGAGCCTATTCACTTTTCCACGGCATGACGATTTCGATCCACGGCTGGGTATCGCCTGGGCGCTCGGTAAAACGGTTCTGCGCGCGGGCGGCGGAATCTATCATAGCGACGGACAAGAAGACGATCAGAACCTCCCGATTTCGAATGACGTTCTGCGCTACACCTTGTCCGCGGTGACCTTGCCCGGGCTGAATTATCCGATCAATTCATTTCTCGCGAACACCAACGGAATCGTGACGCCTCGCGACCTGTATCGGGATCGCAAGGACATGTACGTCGCGGCCTGGACCGCCTCCATCCAGCGAGCGCTTCCTTGGAAGATCGTCGGAACGGCGTCTTACGTGGGCAACAAAGGCACCGATATCCTGACCACCACCTACACGAATACAATCAACCCCCTGACGGGCGTTCAGCCTTACCCGCAGTTCGGCGTCGTGTCCTGGCGAGGCAACGATAGCAACAGCACGTTTCACGCGCTACAGTTAAATGCCCGCAGGCAATTTCAGAATGGTTGGCTGCTTTCGGCCAACTATATGTGGTCGCATTCCATCAACGATGACGGCATCGGCGGCGGGGAATCGGATACGCCTCAAGATGTTTTCTGCCGCGCGTGCGAAAAGGCCAGCAGCGACGATGACGTTCGCCAGATGTTCAACGTCTCGGCCGTTTACGAGTTGCCGTTGGGCGGCGGTAGACCGCGGCTGTCCCAATCCGGCGCAGCGAGAGCGATTCTCGGCGGCTGGCGGTTAAGCGGGGTCGGCACGGCGCGAACGGGCTTGCCGGTGAACGTAGTGATTACGCGGTCGAATTTGGCTCTTCCGGATCTTTATAGCGTATCCGGCTCTGAACGGCCGAATCTGGTGCCAGGCGTTTCACTGATCCCTCCCGGCGGTCAGACGCCGAATGATTGGATCAATCCGGCGGCGTTTGCGATTCCCGCCCCGGGCACTTTTGGCGATGCGGGGCGCAACTTGGTCCGCGCTCCGGGCCTGTGGCAAATAGATACAGCCCTCGCGAAAACCGTGACCTTCACCGAGCGGCTAGGCCTGCAGCTCCGCGCCGAGGCCTTCAATCTTTTCAACCGCGCTCAGTACGGAAGCCCCCAAGCGAATCTTTCCTCGCCGCTCAGCTTCGGCGTCATCACGACGCCGGTGAATCAAGGGGCCACCGGGAGCGGAACGCCGCGGCAGATCCAACTCGCCATGCGTTTGTCCTTCTGATATGCCTCGGCCCACGAACTCACGATGGATGGCGAGCATCGCGGGCAATCAGGGCTTCGCGTAATCGCGCAGGAATTGAACGAGTAATGAGCTCACCAGTTCCGGCTGTTCCTGCTGCGCCCAATGTCCGGCGCCATCGATAAGATGGAATCCGACCATATGCGTGCAGGCGCTATTGCGCATCTTGTCCACAGCACCCGGCGTTTGATAGACGCCCCAATCGCTTTTCCCCGCGATGAACTGAGAGGGCACGTCTATGGCGCGGCCGGAGAAGGTGTGCATCTCGGCGATACTTTTTGGATCGGCACCCCGCCTCACGCGGTAGCCCTGTAGCGCTCCGGTAAAGCCCGTCCTGGCGTATTCGGTCGCGTAGACATCCACCTCGGCTTCGGTCAGCCATTTGCAGCTCGCGATGTACTCCGCAGTCGGCATGAACGGCGCAACTGTCGCCGCCATCCCCTTGTCCTTCTCCATCACGTAATAAGTCGGAATTTGTGCCATCTCCTCCGCCGTGCGCGCCTTTAGTGGATGGGGGTGGTTCCCTTTGTAGTCGGCGCTCTTGTAGAAGTAATAGGCCCGGAAGAATGCGTGCAGACCTTGCGGCGCGTGCAGCATGTCGTCGTTGGCGCCGCGTGTGCGCTGATAGTTTTGATAGTATTTCCGCGGTGGGTTGAGCTTCGCGAGTTCGGCATCCAGTTCATCGTCCGTGACTGCCGGGCGCGGCAGAGGAGCGGCTTTTGCCGGATCGAGGGGGGCGGTGTCGAAGGGCAAAGAGGGCGCGCCTTCAAAGGGCGAGCTCATGATCGTGAGGGAACGGAAAATATCGGGCCGGATGAGCGCGGACCACGCGGCAACCGGCGCACCGGCGTCGTGTCCCACCACCATGGCTACCGAGCGGTGGCCAAGCGCATAGACGAGACCGATGGCGTCTCGTGTCATGTTGAGAATTCGGAACGGGTCGGGATCGGCGTCGTAGGAATCATCCCAGCCGATGGTGCGGCCGTAGCCGCGCTGATCGGGGGCGATCACGTGATAACCGGCGGCCGCCAAAGACGGCATCACTTTGCGCCAGCTATAGGCGAGTTCCGGGAAGCCATGCAGTAGCAAGACTGCCGGCCGTCCCGGCGTTTCGTAACCTGACTCCAAAATATGCACGGTCATGCCGTTCACGTTTGCGATTTGGCGCGAGCGGATGCCGGCTGGAATCGTGCCTTTACCATAAGACGGAAGCGTCGAAAAATCGGTGTGCACTATGGCGCCACGCGCGGGCATGCTTGGCGCGATCGCGAATGTGCCGAGTCCTGCCGCCGCAGTAGTCGCCAGGAAGGCGCGCCGCGAGAGGTTCTTGGCGATCGTCTCTAGGCTTGCCGATTCAGCCATGGGCACACTCCTACGGTCCGAAATGTGTCCTCATAATGGCCGAGAGTACAGTGTGTGTCAATAGCGCATTATCTTTGCCCTGGCATTGGCGCCCGGGGATGGTGTATTTCAGCGATGATCGCTGACGAGTGGCACGGAAAGAATCAGCAACAGGGTCCCGATTCTTCCGGCTGACGTCTTGTTCGATTTGCGGTGCTGCATAGAATCCTCCGAGAGCGAGTACTGGCCTTTCTCTCTGTCGTGTAATCGAAGACTTCGTCTCCGCCGTCCTCTTCTTTTTATGCGCAAGAACCCAGCGAAAACCCACAGGTGCGAAGAAATATTTCTTGCAGTTTCAGGTGGAACCCAACCTAACGCGCTAGCGGCGCATCCTGCCCGGAGCGAGTGTCCAGAGTACTTGGCGGCGTCCTGTCCGCCCGGTGTGCGAGCTTCTTGACGACGTGCGCCTATTGATTGCGCCAGATGTGTCAGGTCCGCACTATTCAGGCAGTGATCGAGCAGACCGCACTATCGGGGAGCGCCCCTAAATTTTCTGTATTGATTTTATGGAGCTGGCGGAGGGGCTTGAACCCCCGACCCTCTGATTACAAATCAGATGCTCTACCAACTGAGCTACGCCAGCTTGAGGACTATCGTGCAGTGCTGGGCGCCGTACGGACCCGGGAAAAGCGGGGTACGGGAATCGAACCCGTGTAAATCAGCTTGGAAGGCTGACGCCCGACCGCTAGGCCAACCCCGCACATCGCCTAATACCGGCTACCGGAACCATTGTACGGAACGGCGGCGAACCCGGTCAATTCGAGCGCAGCAGCTTGCGCGCCACGCGCGCGGGCCAAGTCAGCATTTGGCCGATGCGGAACGACGGCGAGCGAACGAGACTCGCGATCAACGACGAAAACTCCGTCTCACGCTCATAGAGAAACTTGATCTGTTGGTCGCGGCGCTCGATCAGCGCGC